>JANRIO010000099.1:0-53230 GCA_033764875.1 Hyphomicrobiaceae bacterium
GCCGCCGCCGGTGTAGAGCACGGGCTTCTTGGCGTGGCTCATCAGCTCGACGGCGCGGGCGATCGCCGCCATGTCGCCCTTGACGCGCGGCTGGTAGGTCTTGTGCTTGACGTCCTTGGGGCCGGTGTAGGTGCCGGTGGCGAACTGCACGTCCTTGGGGATGTCGACGACGACGGGGCCGGGCCTGCCGGAGCGGGCGACGTAGAAGGCCTCGTGCAGGATGCGCGACAGGTCGTCGACGCTCTTCACCAGCCAGTTGTGCTTGGTGCACGGCCGCGTGATGCCGACCGTGTCGCACTCCTGGAAGGCGTCGTTGCCGATGAGGTGCGTCGGCACCTGGCCGGTGATGCACACGACGGGAATGGAATCCATCAGCGCGTCGGTCAGGCCGGTGACGGCATTGGTGGCGCCCGGCCCCGAGGTGACGAGCACGACGCCGACCTTGCCGGTAGAGCGCGCGTAGCCCTCGGCCATGTGCACGGCGCCACCTTCCTGGCGCACCAGGATGTGCTTCACCTTCTCCTGCTGGAACAGCTCGTCGTAGATCGGCAGCACGGCACCGCCGGGATAGCCGAAGAGGTACTCCACGCCCTGGTCGGCCAGCGCCTTCATGACCATCTCGGCGCCCGTCATCTTCTGTGCCATCGGCCTCTCCAATGCCTTGCGGGGCCGCCCGAGGGCCCCGTTTTGCGCGGCACCATAAGGTGGGCCTTCGCAGCGGTCAATCAATAAACATCGCGTTCTTGCTGGATAAACTTTCCATTTGTTGCGTGTCTATTGCTTTCCACGAACTCATGTTTCGCCTGTGCCACGTGACCTGGCGCTTGGCGTATTGCCGCGTCTCGGCCTTGGAGCCCTCGGCGGCGGCCTCGAGGCTGAGCCTGCCGGCGAGATGGGCCAGAAGCGGCCGCACGCCGTGGGCGCGCACGCTGGGGAGCTCCTCGGAGAGGCCGAGGCTTGCGAACGCGCGGATCTCCTCGAGCACGCCGGCGGCCAGCATGGCGTCGAAGCGCCGATCGATGCGTTGCATCAGCGCCTCGCGCTCGGCCACCACGAGCAGCCGCGTCGTCTCGCCCTCGGCGAGCAGCGGCCGGCCGGGCTGGCGCTGCCAGGCGCTCAAGGGTCGGCCGGTGCTCTCGGCCACCTCGAGCGCGCGCACGATGCGCTGCTTGTCGGTCGGCATCAGACGGCGGGCGGTCGCGGGATCGATGCCGGCGAGCCTCGCGTGCAGGGCGCGCGCGCCCTCACGCTCCGCCGCGAGACGCCAGCGCTCGCGGATGCCGGCGTCGACGGGCGGGATCGGCGACAGGCCTTCGAGCAGGGCCTTGAAGTAGAGGCCGGTGCCGCCGACGATGATCGGCCGCAGCCCCCGCGCGCGCGCCTCGGCGACGGCACGCCCGGCATCCTCCACGTAGCGCCCGACGGAATAGGCCTCGGCCGCCGGCACGAAGCCGTACAAGGCGTGCGGGATCTCGCGCTCCTCCTCGGGCGTGGGCCGCGCCGTGATGATGCGCAGCTCGCGGTAGACCTGCATGCTGTCGGCGTTGATGATCATGCCGCCGTGGGCGCGCGCAATGGCAAGCGCCAGGCCCGACTTGCCGCTCGCGGTGGGGCCTGCGATCAGGATCACGGTCTGGGGCGGACGCTCGGGCACGGTTGCTGGTCCGGGCGCGGTCGGTGCCCCGCCCGGTCAGGCGGGGGCGGGATGGAAGCGGCGCACGGCCAGGGTGCCGAGCACGAGGAAGATGCCGAGCACGACCAGTTGCGCCACGAGGAAGGGCGGCTCGGACTGGGTGGGCGCCAGGGCGTGCAGGGGCCCGAGCTTCTGGAAGGACTGGGCAACGCCCACGAAGACGTTGAAGTAGAGGGCTGCCATGGCGCCGGCGGCGTAGATCCAGCGCCAGGGGCCAGACAGCCGGAAGCCGTAGAGGGCCGAGACCGCCACCACCAGCACCGCGAGCGAGAGCAGCCCCACCACGTGCGACGGCAGCAGCGTGGTGAAGGGAAACATGAAGCCGGTGATGCTGGTCAGCGCGGTCGTGCCGAGGAACAGGTGGGTGAGCCATCCCGGCCGCTCCCCCTTCAGGATGCCCGGTAACAGGGCAATGCCTGCCGCGATGCCGATCAGGCTGACGATGACATGCAGGGTCGTGAACGCCGACAGCGACAATCCGAGCATCACCGAAGCCTCCCGTTGCGAGAGCCCCGATGCTAGTACACGGCCGCAGCCAAAGCCATACTGGCCGGCAACTCGCCTGCAGCGCCTGCAAGGAGCTCCCATGCGCATCGATGCCATCCCCGTCGGCAACACCCCTCCCGAGGACGTCAACGTCATCATCGAGGTGCAGATCGGCGGCGAGCCCATCAAGTACGAGATGGACAAGGCGGCCGGAACGCTGTTCGTCGACCGCTTCCTGCACACGCCGATGCGCTATCCCGGCAACTACGGCTTCGTGCCGCACACCCTGTCGGACGACGGCGATCCGATCGACGTGCTGGTGGCCAACACGCGCCCGATCGTGCCGGGGGCCTATATCAACGTCCGCCCCATCGGCGTGCTGATGATGGAGGACGACGGCGGCGGCGACGAGAAGATCATCGCGGTGCCGACGCCGAAGCTGACCAAGCGCTACGAGAAGGTGTTCAACTACACCGACATGCCGAAGATCACGATCGAGCAGATCCAGCACTTCTTCGAGCACTACAAGGATCTCGAGCCCGGCAAATGGGTGCGCACCAAGGGCTGGGGCGACGCGGACGCCGCCAAGCAGCTGATCAGCGAGGCCATCGCGCGTGCCAAGACGGCCTGAGGCCCGAGCGGGCAGGATGACCGGCGCCCACGGTCGCGCGTGTTGCGCCTGAGCGGCCAACTTGCTAGCGAGCCAGCCTGAAGGGGCGCCGGGAGGCAGCCTCGCCGCCCGAGGGCCCGACGATGTCCGACGCCAAAGCCTGCTTGCTGGTGCTGACCGCCGCGCCGGGGGAGAACCGCCTCGGCGAGAGCCATGTGGCCGCCGCGGTGGCAGCGCTCGGGGGCGACGCCATTGCGGAGGCCCGCTGGCTCAGTCCGGGCGAGGCCTGGGAAGCCCACGTGCAGGCGGGCGCGGCGCTGCCTTTGCCGACGCTCAAGGCGCGCATTGCCGCGGCCCTCGGCCCGGCCCCGGTCGACGTCAACGTGCTGGCGCTCGGCGGCGCGGATCGCCGCAAGAAGCTGCTCGTGGCGGATATGGAATCGACCATCATCGTGCAGGAGTGCCTCGACGAGCTGGCCGAGTACGCCGGCATCAGGCCGCGGATTGCGGCGATCACCGAGCGGGCCATGCGCGGGGAGCTCGACTTCGAGGCGGCCCTGAAGGAGCGCGTCGGCCTGCTGGCGGGGCTCGACGCCGGCGTGCTGCAGGAGATCTACGACCGGCGCGTGAGCCTGATGCCGGGCGCTGCCGTGCTGGTCGCGACGCTCAAGGCGCACGGCGCCTACTGCGCCCTCGTCTCGGGCGGCTTCAGCTTCTACACCGAGCGCATCGCCGCCCGTCTCGGCTTCGACACGCAGCAGGCCAACACGCTCGAGATCGCGGGCGGCAAGCTGACGGGCACGGTTGCAGCGCCCATCCTCGGGCGCGAGGCCAAGCTCGACGCCCTGCAGCGCCTGGCCCGGCAGCTCGGCATCGCGGCGGCCGACGCGCTGGCCACCGGCGACGGCGCCAACGACCTCGCCATGATCAAGGCCGCAGGGCTCGGCGTCGCCTTCCGCGCCAAGCCGATCGTGGCGGCCGAGGCCCAGGCCTCCGTGCGCCACGGCGACCTCACCGCCCTGCTCTACCTGCAAGGCTACCACGCCGACGAATTCGTGCGCGCCTGAGGCGTCAGGCGTCCTCCCGCTCCGCGCTCGGCATGCCGGTGCGCCGCATGGGTGCGGGCAGCGTGACGAGCTTGCGCCGCGCGCGGGCCACCTGGCCGCGCGGCATGGCGCCCATCAGCTCCTTGCGCGCCTCCACGATCTGCACGCCGGAGAAGGCCGGCCACAGGCGCCCGCCCAGGCGCTCGAAGGCGGTGGCCCAGCGCAGCAGCCATTCCTGATGCATCGGCGGCATGTGCAGCGCGCTCGCCTGGTCGACGGGTGTGAACAGCGATTGCTTCAAGAGCGCCTCGAGCTGCCCCAGGCTGTAGGGGCGGCCGAAGCCGAACGGCGTCGTGTCGAAGCGGGCCCAGATGCCGCGGCGGTTGGGCACGACGACGAGGATGCGCCCCTCCGGCGTCAGCACCCGCCACATCTCGCGCAGCAGCGCGCCCGCGTTCTCCGACATCTCGAGGCAATGCACGCAGAGCAGGCGATCGACCGAGGCATCGGCCAGCGGCAGCGTCGCCTCCTCGACCATCACGGTGCGGCACGCCCCCTGCGACGGCCAGACCATGGCGCCCTGCGTCGCCGGCATCAGGGCGCCGATGCAGCCCGCCTCCTCCCGGAAGGTGCCGAGATAGGGCGTGGCATAGCCGAGGCCGATGATGCTGCAGGACCTGACGTTGCGCCAGCGGGCGCGAATGCGGCCGCCGAGCATGCGGCGCACGATGCCGCCGAGAGGCCGCTGGTAGAAATCCCGCAAGGTGTGGATATCGAGATGCATCTAGTGTCCTGATCGCGCAATTCGTCTCACTCTCCGGCTCGCGACGAAGGAACTCGCGATCTGAAGGACGCTAGAAAAACCATAAAGCTAGGGCGATGCAGACGGAGCAGTCCGCGTCTCCACCCAGCCGCAAGCGATGCAACGGATCTCTCGGTCATCACAGTCGTGTCGGGCCCGCAACGGCTCCTCCGCCAACCCGCAACGGTCCAGGTCCGGCGCAAGGGCACGGACTGTCACGGCAAAGCCCATCCATGCGCGAACCCGGGGCAACGGGCAAGAGCGCGCTTCAGCACGTGCGCGCTTCTGCCGGCCGGGGAATTGATCTAGGCTCGCCGAAGGGCCCGGCGAGCCGGCCCCCTCCACCCGTCGAACCCACGAGGCTGCGCCACGATGCCCAAGCTGGAAATCTTTCAGTTTCCCTGTCTTTCCGACAACTTCGGCGTGCTCATCCACGACCCGGAGCACAACCTCACGGCCTCCATCGACGCCCCCGAGACGAAGGCCGTCAAGGACGCGCTCGCCCGCACCGGCTGGACGCTCACCCATATCCTCACGACCCATCATCATGCCGACCACACGGACGGGAACCTGCCCCTCAAGGCGGAGACGGGCTGCACCATCATCGGTCCCAAGGGCGAGGCCCAGCGCATTCCCGGCATCGACAAGATGGTGGGCGAAGGCGACGGCTTCAACTTCGGCAGCTTCCGGGTGGAGGTGCTGGAGACGCCCGGGCACACCGCAGGCCACATCACTTATTACCTGCCCGAGGCCAAGGTCGCGTTCGTCGGCGACACGCTCTTTGCCATCGGCTGCGGCCGCGTGATCGAGGGCGACATGAAGATGATGTGGACGTCGCTCGCCAAGCTGATGCGGCTGCCGGCCGACACCGCCATCTACTGCGGGCACGAGTACACGCAGTCCAACGCACGCTTTGCCCTGGGCATCGAGCCGGGGAACCAGGAGTTGCAGCGGCGCGCCAAGGAGGTCGACGCCCTGCGCGCGGCCGGCAAGCCGACGCTGCCGACGACGATCGGGCTCGAGCTCGCGACGAACCCCTTCCTGCGCCCGTCGAGCCCCGAGATCCAGGAACGGCTCGGCATGAAGGGCCGGCCGGAATGGGAGATCTTCGGCGAGGTGCGCGAGCGCAAGAACCGCGGCTGAGGCGATCACGGTGGACGGCTCTGACCTCACTGCCGAGGAGGTCGTTGCGCTCCTCGGCCTCGCGCCGCATCCAGAAGGCGGCGCGTTCCGCGAGACGTTCCGGGATGCGCTGTGCGATGCCGGCGGGCGCGCGGCCTCGACCGCCATCTATTTCCTGCTGCGCGCCGGCGAGGTGTCGCGGTGGCATCGCGTCGATGCGGCAGAGGTCTGGCACTGGTACGCCGGCGCCCCGCTCGAGTTGTCGATCGCAGACGCGGCGGGGACGCGCCGCAGCGTGCTCGGCGCCGATCTCAGGTCGGGGATGCGGCCCCAGGCGGTCGTGCCGGCGCAGGCCTGGCAGCAGGCGCGCAGCCTGGGGGCCTTCACGCTGGTGGGATGCACGGTGGCCCCCGCCTTCCTTTTCGAGCGCTTCGAGATGGCGCCGGACGGCTTCGTGCCGCAGGGGTCTGACTAGGCGTACCCGTGCCATGCGCATCGGCGCGATTCAGAGCGCATGCGGCGAAGCCACTCAAGATGTCGGAAAAACGGCCGAATTCGCCGCTGTCACAATGTTCTTGTTGATGAGGCGGTCGACGGTCGTACGCAAGCTTGCAGATGCTCTCCGACTCGTCAACAACTCGGACACGAAGTGGTGCATCTGGGGGATTGAATGCAGAGGCAGCCGGGGGGACCGTGCCTTAGCGCGGTGTTTGTCGACTACGACAACATCTACCTATCGCTGAAGCGCAAGAGCGAGGAAGCCGCGAAGCGTTTCGCGAAGGACGCGGTGCTGTGGCTGCGCGAGATCGAGAACGGGCGCCTGATCACCTCGACCAACGCCCCCTTCGACAACTCCAAGCGCCGCATCGTGATGAACCGCTGCTACGGAAACCCCGTGCCGCGGCGCAATCAGCACGACAACTCGACGGACATGAACTCCTTCCCCTTCGTGCGCCACCACTTCCTGCGCGCCGGGTTCGAGGTCGTCGACTGCCCGCCGCTGACGGCCCAGCTCAAGAACTCGTCCGACATCCGCATGGTCATGGACGTGCGCGACTACCTCACGCACGACACGTACTTCGACGAGTTCATCATCCTGTCGGGCGATGCCGACTTCACGCCCGTGCTGCATCGCCTGCGCGCGCATGCCCGGCGCACGGTGATCTTCGCCAACGACTACACGGCCGCCCCCTACACCGCGATCAGCGACGGCGAGGTGCGCGAGGCGGACCTCATCAACCTCATTCTCGGTGGTCAGATCGGCGAGGGCGCACCCGAGCAGCCGGCCATCACCCACACGCCGACGGCGCGGCTCGACGACATCCGCCGCGAGATCCTGTCCGAGGTCGCCGGTGCCATCCGCGGCTCGGTCACGCCGCTGCCGCTCGAGGCGCTGGCGGAGCGCGCCGTGCGCGTGCTCGGCCACGACAAGACCATCGGCTCCGGCTGGGCCGGCTCGGGAAGCTTCCGCGACCTGGTGAGCAAGGGGCTGCCCGAGGACCTGAAACTGACGGCAGAGCCGCCCTACATCGCCTACGAGCCGCGCCGCCACGGCGAGCCGCGGGCGCTTGCCCCGGTGCCCGCAGCGCCGTCCCTCCCCGTCCGCGAGGCGCAGATGCCGCCGCTGCCGCAGGAGCTGCCGCGCGCGCAACCGCCCGCACCGCCGCTGCCGGCGGCCGGCGGCATGCCGGCGCCCGCCCAGGCCATGGTCGGCATGCCGGCTGCGCCGCCGCTGCCGCTACAGGCCGCGCCCGTCAACGAGCAAGCCGCGCTGCCGCCGGCGGCGAGCCAGCAGAGCAGCGCCCGCGCGGGCCAGCCGATGATGCCGGCGAGCGCGGCCCCCGCCCCGCCTCAGGCGGCGCAGCAGAGCCCGGGGCTGACGCCCATCCAGCGCTCGATCCAGCGGATCCAGGAGGCGTGCCAGGCGCCACCGCTGGCGCCGCCGGAGTACCGCATGCTGTTCGAGGTGATGGCGGCAGAGATCAGCAACAACGACCTGATCGGCGCGCAGACGCTGACCAACGTCGTGGCCCGCGCCCGAGATCTCAACCTCGACATCGGCAAGGACGACGTCCGCTTCATCCTCGAGGTGGTGAGCGAGGCCGATCCCTGGTTCGAGCAGGGCGCCTCGGCAAACCTGTTCGCGGGCCGCTTCCGCAACTTCGTCGTGGCGCGCTGCCGCGGCCAGGGGCTCAACCTGTCGGCGGACGAACTCGATCTGATCGATGCCTGGTTCGCGGCGGGGGTCTCGGCGTCGCCGCCACAGCGCACGGCGCATCCGCAGGCCCCGGTGCCGGAGCCGGCCGCCATGGCCACCGGCGAGGAGATGCCCCGGATCGTGCGCTCGCGCATCTGATCGCTGCGCACTTTGCCCGAACGTCAAGGGCCGGCCGCCCCCGGGCGCCGGCCCTTTCGCATGCGACGCCGCAGGGCGTGCATCAGGCCATGTACTGGCCGCCGTTGGCGTCGAGGCAGGCGCCGGTGATGAAGCCGGCGTCGTCCGCGGCCAGGAACGTCACGCAGCGCGCGATCTCCTCGGCCTCGCCCAGGCGCCCGACCGGGATCTGCGGCAGGATCTTGCTCTCGAGCACGTCCTTGGGAACGGCGCGCACCATCTCGGTGGCGATGTAGCCCGGGGCGATGACGTTGACGGTGATGCCCTTGGCAGCCCCCTCCTGCGCCACGGCCTTGGTGAAGCCGAGCAGGCCGGCCTTGGCCGCCGAGTAGTTGGCCTGCCCCATCTGGCCCTTGCGGCCGTTGATGGAGGAGATGGAGATGATGCGGCCGAAATTGCGCGCGCGCATGCCGTCGATCACCAGCCGGGTCATGTTGAAGACGCTGTCGAGATTGGTGCGGATCACCGCGTCCCAATTGTCCTTGCTCATGCGGTGCAGCATGCCGTCGCGCGTGATGCCGGCGTTGTTGACGAGGATCTCGATGGGGCCGACGTCGCGGGCGATCTGGGCGACCGACCTCTCGCACTGGGCCCAGTCGCCGGCGTCGAACTTGTAGACGGGAATGCCGGTCTCGGCCTGGAACTGGCGGGCGGCCTCGTCGTTGCCGTGATAGCTGGCAGCGACCCGATAGCCCTTCCTCTGCAAAGCGATCGAAATGGCGTGGCCGATCCCGCGGGTGCCACCGGTGACAACTGCTACACGTCCCATAGCCTAAGGAGCCTCCCAGCCAGCGTTTGCGGGCGGCGGCGGGCCGCCGCACCCGGCGCAGTCAATGACACGGCGCCGTGGGATAGCCTTGATCTCGATCAGCCCCCCGCGCGCCTCGGGGTAAAAAAAGTCCTTGGCCGCAGCGTGGCAGCCAAGGATCTAGAACTCTATCGCGCGTGCCGGTCCGCCGACCAGCGGATTTTCCGAGATCGGCGGATGTTGGTGTGCGGCTGCGTTCACACCGCGAGCCCTTCGACCCCGGGTCGAACGCTTCTTCCGTCCGGCGTCAGTCGCGCTGCACGCACATGGCGACACCCATGCCGCCGCCGATGCACAGCGTGGCGAGGCCGCGCTTGGCATTGCGACGCTGCATCTCGAACAGCAGCGTGTTCAGAACGCGCGCGCCCGAGGCGCCGATGGGGTGGCCGATGGCGATGGCGCCGCCGTTGACGTTGACCTTGTCGGTGTCCCAGCCCAGCCCCTTGTTGACGGCGCAGGCCTGTGCCGCGAAGGCCTCGTTGGCCTCGATCAGGTCGAGGTCCGTGACGCTCCAACCGGCCTTCTCCAGCGCCTTCTTGGAGGCCGGGATCGGCCCCGTGCCCATGATCGAGGGGTCGACGCCCGCATGCGCCCAGGAGACGATGCGCGCCATCGGCTTGATGCCGCGACGCTCGGCCTCGGCCAGCGACATGAGCACGACGGCCGCCGCGCCGTCGTTGATGCCGGAGGCGTTGGCGGCCGTCACCGTGCCTTCCTTGTCGAAGGCGGGCTTCAGCTTGGCGATGCTGTCGACGGTGACGCCCTCCTTGATGTACTCGTCCTCGGCGACCACCACATCGCCCTTGCGGGTCTTGATGGTGACGGGGGCGATCTCATCCTTGAACTTGCCGGCCTTCTTGGCGGCCTCGGCCTTGTTCTGGGAGGCGGCGGCGAACTTGTCCTGCTCCTCGCGCGTGATCTGCCACTGGCGCGCGACGTTCTCGGCCGTGTTGCCCATGTGGTAGCCGTTGAAGGCGTCCCACAGGCCGTCCTTGATCATGGTGTCGACGAACTTGACGTCGCCCATCTTGGTGCCGTCGCGCAGGTGGGCGACGTGGGGGGCCTGGCTCATGCTCTCCTGGCCGCCGGCGATGACGACCTTGGAGGAGCCGTCCAGGATCTGCTGGGCGCCGAGCGCCACCGCGCGCAGGCCCGAGCCGCAGAGCTGGTTCATGCCCCAGGCCGGCGAAGCGACCGGAATGCCGGCGCCGATCGAGGCCTGCCGGGCCGGGTTCTGGCCGGCACCGGCCGCCAGAATCTGCCCCATGATGACCTCGTCCACGTCGCCGGGCTCGATGTTGGCGCGCGAGATGGCCGCCTTGATCGCGACCTTGCCGAGCTCGTGGGCCGGCAGCGACGACAGCGACCCGTTGAAGGCGCCGACGGGCGTACGGGCGGCACTGGCAATGACGATGGTCTTCTCTTTGTCCATGTCCTCGAACTCCTGGTTGCCTTGCGGGGCTTGCCTTGCGAGATCCTGGGCACGGGGCGGCGGTCCCGTTGCGCTCGATCCAGGCAGCGTACCGCGCTCCACGCCGGCTTCTTATGCAGATATGGGATTTGCGGCGCGCAAGCATAGCAAGCGGCCTCTCGCATCTGCAATGCGCTACGCGCGCGAATCCCCCTTATTTTGGCGAAGTCCGGGGCGAGATCGCGCGGAAATTGCAAAAACGGCTAGCGACATTGTGCAGCGCCATGTTAGTCTTTGCTCGAAAAAACGGCACCGTCAGATCACCCCGGACCCTGCGACGGGTCCTGGCCAACAGCGGCGATCCCCATGCTCAACAAATCCACTACCGCCACGGATAAGAAAGAGCCGGTCGTCATCAAGAAATACGCGAACCGACGCCTCTACAATACCGAGACCAGCACCTACGTGACGCTCGACGACCTTGCCGCAATGGTCAAGGGCGAGCGCGATTTCGTGGTCTTCGATGCCAAGAGCGGCGACGATCTAACCCACTCCGTGCTCACGCAAATCATTGTCGACCAGGAAGGCCGCGTGGGCACGCAGACGTTGCTGCCCGTGCCGTTCCTGCGCCAGCTCATCCGCTTCTACGGCGCCTCCATCGAGAAGCTGGTGCCGAGCTACCTGCAAATCAGCCTGGAGTCGCTGGCCCGGGAGCAGGAGCGTTTCCGCAGCCAGTTCGCCGGGGCCTTCACGCCCCATGGCGCGTTCGAGCTCTACCAGGAGCAGGCCCGCAAGAACCTCGCGATGTTCGAGCAGGCCATGAGCATGTTCAACCCGCTGGGCAAGCCCGAGGCGGGCGCCGGCGAGGGCAAGGAGGCCACGGCCGAGGGCACCCGCGAGCAAATAAGCTCTGCCTCGACCGATGAAATCGCAGAGCTCAAGGCGCAGCTGGCCAATGTGCAGGCCCGCCTCGACAAGCTTTCGACGGCGAAAGAATAGAGCCGGCCCGCGCCCGAGCTCCGCCGCTAGTACGTCGCCGGCGTCCGTGGGACGCCGGCGTTTTCATGTCCGGCTGTCAGTATCCCGAGCCACGTCAGCGGCGCGCCCGCTCAGTGATCGGCGCCAATCGAAAGGTCGCGGCGGGCCACCCGGATGCCGATGGTGAAGCCCGCGACCACGTCGATCACGGCGGCCACCATGACGAAGAAGAACACGCTCGTGGCGGCACCGTTGACCACCAGGAACTCGATCAACGTGACGATGAACACGACCATCGACAGGCCGTGGTCGACGAGGGAGGCCGTGCCGGTCCAGGTCGCCTTGATGAGCTCGATGAACAGCGCCAGGAACGTTACCAGGATGATCAGATCGCCGCGGGTGAAGGCCCAGGTGGCGCCCTTGATCATCCTGAAGGTGAGCAGCGGCGTGCGGAAGAACTCCTCCGGCGCCGCACCCGCGAACAGCAGCAACACGTTGTAGAGGATCAGCGGAAGGGCGATGAGGGGAAGGGCACGCAACGACATGACAGCTGTTACCTTCTCTGTCGGTCCGTAAGGAGGGCCCGGCACAGCCAGACCAGCTCCGATGCTATGCTAGCCCAGGCGCGCGACCGCTTGAAGGCAAAGCTCAGTCAGGGCTCTACCTTAGCACGATCTCACATCTCGTCCTTCGCATCGAGGATCTGCCGACCGCGGTACTTGCCGCTCTTGAGGTCGATATGGTGGGGCCGGCGCAGATCGCCCGACTCCTTGTCCTCGACGTAGGCCGGCGCCTTGAGCGCATCGGCCGAGCGGCGATGGCCGCGCTTCATCGGGGACGTCTTCTTGCGTGGGACTGCCATGATACGTGGTCTTTCTCGAGTAACCGCTGTGTGGCGCGGGGAAAAATCGTGCGCTGGAGCTGGCTGGGGCGCCGGGGCCGATGCGGCCGCGGCGCCTGTCGGGGCGGGCTTATAGCCCTAAATGCGCGTCATTGCCAGCGGCTATCGGCGACCCCCAGGCGGGCGGGGCGGCCCGGTTTGCCGCATGCCGCCACTTGCGGAGCCCGCCGCATGCGCGACTGCAGCACGTCGGCCAGCCGCTGCGTGCCCGGCCCAGGGTTTCCCGCCTGCCGGTCGAAGGGGTTGGGCAGGGACACCGCAAGTAGGCTCGCCTCACGGGCGGTGAGCGCGGACGCGGATTTGCCGAAGTGATAGCGGGCGGCGGCCTCGGCGCCGAATACGCCGGGGCCCCACTCGGCGATGTTGAGGTAGATCTCGAGCATGCGCGCCTTGGGCCAAGCCATCTCGGCGCCCATGGCCAGCGGAATCTCGACCGCCTTGCGCACATAGCTCTTGGACGGCCACAGGAACAGGTTCTTGACCGTCTGCATGGAGATGGTGCTGCCGCCGCGGGCGCCAGCGCCGTCGAGCGACTGCTCGATGGCCTCCCTGAGCTCGCCCCAATCGACGCCGTGGTGGGCGCAGAAACGGGCGTCCTCGGACAGCACCACGGCGAGCTGCAGGTTGGGCGAGATGCGCTCGATCGGGGTCCAGATCTGGTGGATGTCGGTGCCGCCCAGGCGCTGGCCGAGCATCAGCGCCGACGCCGGCGGGTTGCTCCAGCGGTAGGCCGCAACCAGGGTGACCACCAGCGTTGCATAGGCGAGGACGAGGATGCCCAGCGCCTGAAAGATCCGCTTCACGAGCCGGCGGGCATCAAAGCGCAGGCGCCAGTCGAAGGCGGGCGTGGCGGCCTGCGCCGCTGGCTCGGCCGGCGCTGCCGCGGCAGACGCGAGCGCATCGGGCACGGCCCCGGCCGGGGTCGGTGCGGCGCCAGGCTGGCGGGCCCACTCCGCGGGCCGGCGGAAGCCCGAGGGCGGCGGCGGCACCGCGGGTGTGGGGGCGGCCACCGGTCCGCCATCGGCCGGCGAGATGAAGTAGGGGATCGGCTGGCGCGCGAAGGGCTGGCGTGCGGGCAGCGGCATCGCCGCCGAAGGCGCCTCGCGCAAGGGCCCGCCGCGCGGCACGAAGGGAATGATGCGCGCCGAGCCGCCGCTGTCGCCCGAGGCGGGCGCCGCCGGCGTCGGCGCGGGCGCTGCGGCGGGCACCGCCGGTGCGGGATCGGTTGCAGCCTCGGCCTCTCGAGGCGGCGCGGCGTCGCGCGCGGGAGGCTGGGCCGGCGCCAGGGCGGCAATGGTCGGGATGCGCGCGCTCGGCGGGCCGGGGTCGCGCGCCTCCTCCACCGGCGTTTGCCCGAGCTCCGCCCTCGGCAACGCCAGCACCGCCTCCTCGCGAGAGGGAGCAGGCTCGCCCCCCGTCGGCCTGGGAATTCCGAGTTGCATGTCGCGCTCGGGGGAGGCCGCCGCGGGTCGCGCGACAGGGCCGGCATCGGCCGCCAGCACAGGACGCACGGGCGCGGACGCCACCAGGGGCGCCTCGAACTCATCCCGGTCCTTGCTGTCCGTCGTCTCGTCCATGTCCGTTCCTGGGCTTCCGCCGCCGGCACCCGACCTCTAAATAAAGGCAGCCCCGCGGCGGCAGCGCCCGAGTTGCTGCGACCGCGTTTCAACCCGACGTTCCACCATGCGAGGAAAGCATGCCTTTCGGCCAACGTCTGCACCAGAGTGCGGACATTGTTGAGGCGGAACTCGCACGCCTGTTGAACGCCGAGGCCGCCAGGGGCGCGCCGGGCCGGCTTGTCGCAGCCATGAAGCATGCCGCCCTGGCCGGGGGGAAGAGACTGCGGCCTTTCTTGGTTATTGAAACTTCAGGGCTTTTTGGCGTCACGCACGAGCTCTCCCGGGGCCCGGCGGCAGCGCTTGAGCTGATCCACTGCTATTCCCTTGTGCACGACGACCTGCCGGCCATGGACAACGACGACCTGCGCCGCGGCAAGCCGACGGTGCACAAGGCCTGGGACGAGTGGACGGCGATCCTGGCCGGCGACGCGCTGCTGACGCTCGCCTTCGAGACGTTGGCGGACGAAGCCACGCATCCCGACGCCGGCGTGCGCGCCGCGCTGACGGTGCTGATGGCGCGGGCGGCGGGTGCCGCCGGTATGGTCGGCGGCCAGGCCCTCGACCTCGCGTTCGACAAGCTGTCCGATCCACCCTCCCCCGACCTCGCCCACGTGTCGCGGCTGCAGCGGATGAAGACCGGCGCGCTGTTGCGGGTCGCGTGCGAGGCGGGCGCGGTGCTCGGCACGGCAGAGGTGGAGCAGAGGGTGGCGCTGGCGGCCTTCGGGGAGGCGCTGGGCGCCGCCTTCCAGATCGCAGACGATCTCCTCGATGTAGAAGGCGACGCCGCCGTCGTCGGCAAGGCGACTGGCAAAGACGCGCGCAAGGCGACGATGGTGGCGGCGCTGGGCACAGAGGCCGCCAAAGCGCGCCTCACAGCGCTGCGGGACGACGCCATCGCGGCGCTGGCGCCTTTCGGCGCGGCGGCCGACGTGCTGCGCGAGACCGCCCGCTTCGTCGCCGATCGCACCTCGTAAGACCGGCGGGGGCCTAAGGCAGATAGCCCTTCTCCAGGTCGAGCGACTGGCGCTCGATCTCCCTGCCCTTGGCGTCGCTCACCGCGAGCTGCCAGGTGACGTTGGTGCCCTTCTCCGGACTCGTGGTCGATCTGATGCGCGCCGTCAGCCGCTCGCCCATGCGCAGGCCGATCGGCTTCAGGGCCGGCAGGTAGAGCTGCTCCCAGTGCGTGCGCGGGTCGGACGGCCCGGTGCCCAGCCAGAGGTCCTGGACCAGCTCGGCCCGCCACCACAGCGCCAGTCCATAGATCGAGGCCGGGGTCTCTACCACCCAGCTTGCCTCGCCGCTGCGCGTCGACTTGGTGCGCGCGGCAAAGCGCATCTGATCCCACTTGCGCGCCGAGCGCCCATCGTCGAGCAGGTCCGAGGGGCTGAGCGTGCGCACGTAGATGTTGTTCAGGCTCATGGCTTTCGCGGGCGCGAAGTCGAGCCCATAGCCGACCTCGTCCCAGACCGTCAGCTCCTCGTAGAGGCGCGGCGCGACGACGGGGGCCACGAACTGCTCGATGCCAGCCGGGATGATGACGCCGCCGGGCTTGAGAAAGCGCTCGCGCGCATCGTTGAGCGTGCCCACGATGTTCTCCTCGAGGGGATAGTTGCCGAGCGTCTCGGAGACGACGACGTCAACCTTGTCGGGCTCGGCGACGGCGGTGGAGTGCACCTGGGCGATGCGGCAGGCCTTGAGGCGGTTGTGGCGCAGGAGCTTGCGCGCGACGTCGGCGATGTCGCCCTCGTCGTACATGTCGACCCGGGCGGCGCCGAGCTGGGCGGCGAGAAAGCCCAGGAACCCGGTGCCGGTGCCGATGTCGGCGACGACGGTCTTGCCCGGCGTGATCACGGACTTGAGGGCGGCGTGGAACGCGGCGTTGCGGACGCGGTCGGCCAGAAGCGTGCGGTGGTATTCGATGCGCATGGAGCGGGAGCGATCTCGTGCCGGTTGGCGGGGGCTGGAGCGCCTTCCTTAGTCGCTCGCGGCATGCGTCTCAATGCGCTAGGTGGCGCGGGGCGACAGCGCCTTGCCTCCGCCGCAAGCCTCGGGCATGGCATTGGGCCCGCCTCCCACCCCTTTTCGAGCGATGACGGCATGTCGAGCAGCACAGGCAAACTGACCACCAGCGCCGAGGTGGCCTCCGGCATTCCGGCCGTCGACCGCTACCTGCGCGAGGGCTACGACAGCGTTCCCGGCATGTCCTCGCGCTTTGCCGCCGCCGTGTGCGCGGGCCTGCTGCGGCTGCAGTCGGAGATGGGGGTGGCCGGCCCCATCGCCGAGATCGGCTCCTTCGAGGGCCGCTTTTTCATCGCGCTGGCGCATGCCCTGAAGGAAGGCGAGACGGCGCTCGGCATCGACCTCTTCGACTGGCCCAACCCGCAGGTGCAAGAGCGTTTCGAGGCCAACTGCGCCAAGCACGGCATCGCACCCGAGCGGCGCATCACGTGGAAGACGGACAGCCGCACGATGCGTTGCGAGGAGCTGCTGGAGAAGCTGGGCGGCCGGCGCCCGCGCCTCGTGCACGTCGACGGCGAGCACTCGCGGCACGCGCTGTCGCGCGATCTCGAGCTGGCGACGGGCGTGATCGCGCCGGAGGGCATCATCGTGCTCGACGACATGCTGCACCCGGGCTACCCGACGCTGATGGTCACGGTGCACGAGTATCTCACCGCGCACCCCGAGATGACCGTGCTGTGTATCATCGACCGGGAGACGATCGTCGCCGCGACCAAGCTCGTGCTGTGCCGCGCGGACTGGTTCAAGCGCTACGAGGCGGCACTCCTCCAGGCGTTCCCGGACAACGTCTGGCCGCTCGGCGCCGATTTCGAGCCGCACTGGTGCCTGGTGCTGTCGCTCGACACGCGCCTGGCCGCCATCACGTGAGGGCCTGACACTCCCTGCCGCGCCGATCGGACGCCGCTTTGTGCTGGCACTCGCCCGCGGACGAGGCGCCGAGGTCGGCAACTTGCAGGGCACGTGAAGGTGGCCCTCCGGCACCTGTATCCGCTCCCGGGGCCCTCACACCTTGACGTGCTCGTGGGGATGGGCGTGCCCGTGGCCGTGGGAATGCTTGGACACCTCGATCGATGCGGGCAGCAGCGCCAGACGGCCGTGGCGAATGCCGCGCTCGGCGATGAGCTTCTCGGCGAAGGCCTGAACGTCGGCCGTCGGGCCCTTCAAGACGCACACCTCCATCATGCTCTCGTGGTCGAGGGCGACGCGCGTGGTCGCGACGTAGAGGCTGTGCTGCTCCTGGAAGGCGCGCGCCAGGCGCTTGGGCAGCTCGCGCGTGGCCGGGTCGTAGACGTAGCTCAGGCTCGCCACGCAGTCCTTGGAGGAGCCCGCGGTATTGGTGTGCACGATGCCGGCGCGCACGAGATCGCGCATGGCCTCCGAGCGGTTCTGATAGCCGCGCGCGTCAACGAGCTTGTCCAAGTCCTGCGCGAGCTGCGCATCGATGGTGATGGTGATGCGTTGCATTCCTGCCTCTCCGATGCGCTCTCAATTGCGTATGATGTTATCCCGTAGACATCTTACCGCGCGGCGCGT
Organism: Hyphomicrobiaceae bacterium; assembly: GCA_033764875.1. Lineage (GTDB taxonomy): Bacteria > Pseudomonadota > Alphaproteobacteria > Rhizobiales > Hyphomicrobiaceae > AWTP1-13. The sequence goes on from JANRIO010000099.1 coordinate 17,424, forward strand.
CTCCTGGGGGGGACTTTACCGGGATGCGTATCATGCTCAACGTCCGGCCCAGCCTCGTGTTGCTGGCGTGTCTGGCGCCGACGGCGGCCCGGCCACAAGCACCGCAAGACCTGCCGCCGATCACGGTCACTGCGCCGCCGCCGGCGACCCCGGCCGCCAGGAAGGCCCCTGCCGTGCCGCGCCCGGCGCAAGGCTCCGCCCCCGGCGTGCCGGCGACGGCCGCGGTGGAGACGCTCGCGCCGCCGGCCAACGATCCGGGCATCGCGCAATCCGCCGCTCAGGGCTTCGTGGGTCCCAAGGCGCTGCTTGCGCAGCCGCTCTTCCGGACGGGCGAGGTGCTGGAGGCGGTGCCGGGCCTGGTCGTGACCCAGCACAGCGGCGAGGGCAAGGCCAACCAGTACTTCCTGCGCGGCTTCAACCTCGACCACGGCACGGACCTCGCCCTCACCTTCGACGGCATGCCGGTCAACATGCGCACGCACGGGCACGGGCAGGGCTACGCCGACACCAGCTTCATCATCCCGGAGCTGCTGCTGGGGCTCGCCTACCGCAAGGGGCCCTACTACGCCTCCGAGGGCGATTTCGCCTCGGCGGGGGCGATCCACCTCGACGCGCCGGACAGGCTCGCGGGCCACTTCGCGCAGATCGAGCTCGGCAGCTTCGGGCACCGGCGCGCGGTCGCGGCCGCCTCCACGCCGGTCGGCAACACCGCCAACCTGATCGTCGCCGGCGAGATCGTGCGCTTCGACGGCCCGTGGGACAGGCCGGACGACCTGCGCAAGCTGAACGGCTTGTTCCGCTATGCCAACGGCAGCCGCGACGACGGCTTCGCACTCACCGCCATGGCCTACTCGGGCCAGTGGTACGCGACCGACCAGATCCCGCAGCGCGCCGTCGACCAGGGCCTCGTCGGCCGCTATGGCACGCTCGATCCCACGGACGGCGGCGCGTCCAGCCGCTACTCCGTCTCGGGTCGGTGGGCACAGACGGACAAGGCCAGCGCCACCCGGGTCAACGTCTACGCCATCAAGAGCGACCTCGCCCTCTACAACAACTTCACGTATGTCCTCGACGATCCCGTCAGGGGCGACCAGTTCAAGCAGGTCGACACGCGCGTCATCCTGGGTGGGGCCGCCTCGAGAACCTACCTCGGCAGCCTCGGCGGCATGCGGTCTGAGATCACCCTCGGCTCGCAGGCGCGCTACGACAGCATCGGCGTCGGGCTGTTCAAGACGGCGGAGCGGACGGTGCTGTCGACGGTGCGCGACGACCGGGTGGAGGAGCTCTCCATCGGCGTCTACGGCGCGCATGCCCTGCGCTGGTCGCCATGGCTGCGCACCACGGTGGGCGCCCGGGCGGACCTCTACCAGGCCAACGTCGCCAGCACCCTTGCCGCCAACTCCGGGGCGGATGCACAGGGCCTGGTCAGCCCGAAGCTCGGCCTGGTGCTCGGCCCGTGGTCCAGGACCGAGATCTACCTCAACGCCGGCACCGGCTTTCACAGCAACGACGCCCGCGGCACCGCGACGACGGTCGACCCGGCGTCGGGCTCGCCCGTCGACCGTGCGCCGTTCCTGGTGCGCTCCAAGGGGGCCGAGATCGGCGTGCGCACGAGTCCCAGGCCGGGCGCGATGAGCACGCTCTCGGCCTTCGTCCTCGATTTCGAGTCCGAGATCGTGTTCGTCGGCGACGCTGGCACCACGCAAGCCTCCCGCCCCAGCCGCCGCATCGGCGTCGAGTACACGCTGCGTACGCCGCTCACCTCGTGGCTGATGCTCGACCTGGAGGCGGCCTCTACCCGTGCGCGCTTCACGACAGACGATCCGGGCGCACCCGGGCGTCACATCCCCGGCGCCACCGAAGGCGTCGTGAGCGCGGGCGTCAGCTTCGCGAACCTGTGGGGCGGCTGGTTCGGCGGGGCGAAGGTGCGCTACTTCGGCCCGCGGCCGCTGGTCGAGGACAACAGCGTGCGCTCGGGTGCCCGCGCGCCCGTCTCGGCACGGCTCGGATACGCCTTCGCGGACGGCCTGACGGTGCGGCTCGACGCCTTCAATATCCTCAACGAGCGCTCGAGCCAGATCGACTACTCCTACGCCTCGCGGCTTGCCGGAGAGGCCGGCGCGGTCGACGATGTTCACTTCCATCCCACGGAGCCCCGCTCGTTCCGCCTCGTGCTGCGCAAGGATCTCTGAGGCGGGCCTGCTGCGCCTGGCCGGATGATCCAGGGACGGACGAGTTGCATCTGCGGCCGTGGCTTTCGCGCCGCCCTGGCAGCGCCGCATTGGAGGCGGCAACGGGAGGGCGCGGCCCGCCCGCGTCCTCACGCGTAAGCCTTCCGACGCGCAGCGGAAATTTCCCGCCTCCCGACGGGCTGGGGAGCCGCCCGGCTCAATCATTATTTAACCCTAATGCAGCCAAATACTCGGGCTTACCTGGACTGCGCGAGCCCCCTGATCCCGGGCCTCGAGACAACGAGCGAGAAAATCCCATGCGCCTTCGGCCTCCTCTTCGCGTCAGCGTCACACGCCACGACGAGAAGGAGCAGAAGCTCAAGGATTTCGTGCGCAAGCATCTTGCGCTCGCCGGCCAGGGGCGCAGCGCCACGTACGGCGTGGTGATGGTCGTGGCGCGCTCGGTCGAGAGCCCTGTGGTCAGGGCGCTGCTGGGTCTGGGCGCGGAGATCAGCGCGGCGGGACTGTCGCTGCGGCTCGTGCTCGCGCACGTGGAGGGCGAGCAGCTGCCCGAGACGTGGGAGAAGGATCTGGGCGCGCTGTCGTGCGACGTCCGCTGGGCGCGCCGGCCGCGCCTGATCGAAGCGCACGAGCAGCTCGTCGTCGGGCCCGAGACGTGCTGGATCGGCGACTGCATGCGGCGGGACCCCGCCAAGTGCGATGCCTTCGAGAGCTTCATCGAGGATTGCGGCGAGGCCGCCGGCTGCGCCACGGTCTCCTTCGAGCGGCTGTGGGGAGCCAGCGAGCCCCTGCGCCGGATCGGCCTTCCGGTCGTGAGCCCGCAGGCCATCCCGGGCCTGGGCGAGGCGCACGAGCCCAGCATCGGCACGCGCCACTGACGCCCCTCGCATCCCTGCTGAGGCGGGCCTGCTGACGCATGCTAAGGCCGCGGCATCCGCGGCCTTCGGCATTTCGGGGCGACCGTCCCGCGCGGCGTGCCCGGTTGGCTAGGTGGGGTGCTCCGTATCCGTCATCTTGGTCGAGATCAGACGCTCGATGACGATCTGCTTGGCATTGGCGTTCCAGACGTTGTGCAGCTCGAGCGATTCTCCGTGCGTGGGCCGGATCAGAAAGTCGCCCGTGCCCCAGCCCAGCCAGCGCAGGCCCAGCAGCTTGTGGCGGAAGAAGTCGTCCGGCAGGCGCCGGACGACGAGGCCTTCGCTCGAGTAGACGTGCGCCACGGCCTGGCCCAGGAGATGCTCCTCCACCACCTGGCCCGGCGTGAACTTGACCCAGGTCAGCCGGTCGATGACGACGAGGCTCGCCAACCACAAGATCAGCACCAGCGACGAGAACAGGACGTAGAACGCCAGGTTGAGGTGGATGCGCAGGAGCGACAGCCCGTCGCCCAGGGTGCCCACGCCGGGGGCATAGGGCAGCAGCAGGGCCAGGAGTGCGATGGCGCCGATGAGCACGAAGGAGTAGATGCCGCGCGCGCGCACGTTGGTGACGTAGACGACGCCAAGCAGCACGAGGATGAAGGACCAGCCGACCCAGGATGCCGGGTGGAACAGGACCGGGCGGCCGCTGGCGGTGACGAACTCGCTGATCCCCATGCCCTGCAGGAAGGTCAGCGCGGCGCAAACGTAGCCCCACATCCACACCGGCCACCAGTAGATGAGGTTCGTGCGCTGGTAGACCTTGATGGTCTCGCGGCGGCGCAGGACGTGTTTTGCGGCCGTGGACACCCGGGCGGATGCGGCCGGCGCGGCGCCGGTGGGCTGCTCGACGGCCATCGGTTGCTCCTTGCTTGGCGAGGACATGGCTCCGCTCACCTCCGCAGCCGGTCGAGGAAGGCTTCGATGGCGTGCACCACCGCGCTCTGGTCGAGATAGCTCTGGACCCAGGTCCACTTCCGCAGCAGCCCGTCCCAGTTCTGATACGCCAGATAGATGCCCATGAAGATCAGCAGGTAGCTCATGATGCGCCTGAGCTCGCCCGTGTTGTGCCGCGTGGCCGAGGATTGACCGACCAGCGCGCTGGTCTCGATGGTCTCGAGCACGGCGATCAGGCGCTCGCGCAGGGCGTGGATGCGCGTGCCGACGCTGCGGATGTAGGCGAAGGCAGGCTCCAGGCCGCGATCGACGAACTGCTGGTAGGACGTCCAGGTCTGGATGTTGCCGATCTGCAGGAGCTTGAGCAGATTGTAGAACTCCTGCACGTGCACGCCCGAGCGGTTGACCCGGAAGTGCAGGCCGCCGGCGACGTCGATCCCTTGCCGGTCGAGCTCCGCCCCGATCTCGATGAGGCTCGTCTCCAGCTCGCGCGAGATCTCCGAGAGGACGCCGTACTTGATGTCGATGACGCGGCTGGCGTTCTCGCGGGCGACGAAGCGGAAAATCTCAAGCGAGCCAAGGCCGACCAGCAGCGTCTTGGCTTGGATGATGAGCCAACGGAATCGGCCGGGCACGTCGACGGTCCTGAGATAGGCTTCGAGCTTCATCTCGTCCGGTGGAGGCTCCGCACGCGGCGCACGCCACGGGGTGAGATATCTGCGCCTCCATTCCCTGCGCCGATAGCGACCGATCCTGCGCGCGAGCTTCTGGAAATGGCCCATGCTCGGGTAGCGCTCGAGCAGGTTGCGCATGTCGCTCCATTTGCGCGTGATCTCGTCGAGCTCCTGGCCGAGGATGCGGATCGTCGCATCCGCCTCCCCGATCCGGCTCCAGTCCTTCAGGGCGTAGAGGCGCAGCGTGCCCAGCGCGTTGATGCGCTCGACGAAGCGCCCGAGCTGGCGCGGGTTGAGCGCCTCCTTGGTCAGCATCAGGTAGCGCACGGGATGATTGAGCTCGTCGCTGCCGTAGCGGATGCGAACACAGGAGTCGCGCTCGGGGCGGCCAGCGTCAGCGCGGATATCGGCTTCGCTCTTCTCGCCTAGCGTCGGCGGGCGCTCCTCGTTCTCGTCGTACTGCGCCGGCGAGCCCAGTGCCGTCACGTAGAGCGCGCGCCAGCCGAGCAACCCGCAGGCCACGAACTCGCGGAAATCGGCGTTGGGCACGATGCGGCGCACGAACGGCCAGTAGGCGTCGACGACGGCGTTGGCTTGCCCCCCATCCCGGTTGAAGCGGGGATCCTCGCTGAAGCGCGGAAAGCGTTGCTGGGCAGGCTCATGGGGGCCGAGATCGGGAACCCCCAGCACGACGCCGCGGAAGTTGGCGAACACCTCGCCGCAGGTTCCGGCGAAGTCGTCGAGGCAGGCCCTCGTCTCGGTGCTGAACAGCTCCCAAAGATCCACGTAGAGCAGATTGCGCGCGGCGAGCAGCGTCGCGTCATCCGCGGCCGACAGGTCGTCCTGATGCACCTGAGCGTAGCGGCGCGGCGCGCCCTGCGCCGCCTGCGGGCCGTTGCGGGGATGGCACACGCGGCGAATGTCCGCGACCGCCTGCCGGACAGCATCGCGGCGCGGGTTGGCGGGGACGGTCGGTGCGTCGCCGAGGCCGCCCCACAGCGTGGCGACGTCCATGTAAAGCGAGTAGGTGACGTAGTCGGGCGTCAGGTTGCAGTGGACCTTCACGCGGATGGCGCCTGGATCGGGGTTGGCCCCCGAGCCCGGCGGCCGCCACCACATCGTGAAAACCACCGAGCCGGCATCGGGCGCGCTGCCGTCCCCTCTCATGAACTGCTTGGGCGGCTGGGCATGGGGCGTGGGCCGGCGATGCTGCTGCATGCGCGCAAGGAGGGTGTCGATCTCCCTCACCCAGGCGAGGTGGCGCCGGCGCGAGGTCTCGGCCCTGTTGCGGATGCTCCACTGGGCCTCGGTCTGCTTCCGGCGGTCGGCAATCGGTTCACGTGCCAGCGTGGGTGCGGCGGGGTCCGGCGCTACCGGCGGATTGTCGTGCGGGTCGTGCCGCTTCTTCGGCCACACGCCGACGTGCCAGACGAGCGCCGGGGCGCTGAAGAAGGGTGTGGGGTGATCATGGCCCTGGCCGACGATGATCTCGTATTGAGGCGAGTAGGGCGCGCCGCGGCCCGCGGGCTCCGGCGCGGCGCTGGGCTCGTCCGGGGACGGGGCGCGCTTCGCTAGCAACGGGAACCAACGCATCATTCCCCCAAGTCAGAACGTACGCGGGGAGTATTGTGCGTTTTTCGCATAGTTGCAAGACGACACTCGCGCCCGGTGCGCCCTTCAGATCTCGCCGAAGTCGCCGCCGCGGCCCTTGCCCGCCGCGAAGCGGCCCGCGCCGGCAATCCCCTCGCTGCGCAGCAGGGGGCTGCTGATATCCCACTCGCGCGCGAGACCCTCGCGGACGCTCGCTCCCCAGGCGGCATAGGCCGAGCGGCGGTCGGCACGCATGCAGCCCTGCGGAAAGCGGGCGATCTCGGCCGCCATCGCCTCGGCGCTCTCTCGCGCCCTGCCCGGCGGCACGAGACGCTCGGCAAGGCCGATGCGGTAGGCCTCCTCCGCCGGCACCTGGCGCCCCGTCATGATGATGTCGAGCGCGCGGCCTATGCCGACGAGGCGCGGCAGGCGCACGGTGCCGCCGTCGATCAGCGGCACGCCCCAGCGCCGGCAGTAGACGCCGAAGTAGGCGTCCTCGGCAAGCACGCGGCAATCCGCCCACAACGCCAGCTCCATGCCGCCGGCCACCGCCGGCCCCTCGACGGCGGCGATGACAGGCTTTGCAAGCTCGAGCCGCGTCGGCCCCATGGGCCCGCGCGGCAGCGGCGCGTCGGGATCGGCCGGCACGGCGATGTCGCCGACGGGATCGCTGGGATCGAGGTCGGCCGCCGACTTGAGGTCCCAGCCGGCGCAGAAGGCGCCGCCCTCGCCCCAGAACACGGCGACGCGGGCGTCGGCGTCGCGATCGAAGGCGAGAAAGGCCTCGAAGAGCGCCTCGGCGTGCACGCGGTCGACGGCGTTGCGCTGCTGCGGACGGCTCAGGACAACGGTCCACACGTGACCGGCTTTCTCGGTGCGAACGGGCATGTTTCCTCCTCCTGGGGGCTGGCGCAGCGTGCGCGCTTGCGGGACATGGCGAAAGCTTGCTTGTTAGGTCCCGCGCGGGGCCCAGGATGGCGCCTTGCGCGGCGTCTGGCCAGGAACGGAGAGGCCCTCATGCAAAGACCGCTCGAAGGCGTGCTCGTGGTGTCGATGGATCAGGCCGTCGCCGCTCCGATGGCGGCCCGCCGGCTTGCGGATGCCGGCGCCAGGGTGATCAAGATCGAGCGGCCGGAGGGAGACTTCGCGCGCGCCTACGACCACGTCGTGAAGGGCGAGTGCACGCACTACGTCTGGCTGAACCGGGGCAAGCAGTCGGTGGTGGCGGACCTGACCAAACCCGACGACCGCCGCCTCGTCGAGGCCCTGCTGGCGCGCGCCGACGTGTTCCTGCAGAACCTGAAGCCAGGGGCCCTGGACAAGCTCGGCCTCGGCATCGCGAGCCTCAGGGCGCGGCACCCGCGCCTCATCTGCTGCTCGATCTCGGGCTACGGCGAGGACGGCCCCTTCCGAAACCGAAAGGCCTACGACCTGCTGATCCAGGCCGAGAGCGGGCTCGCCTCCATCACCGGCGGGCCCGAGGCGCCGGCCCGCATCGGCGTGTCGCTCGTCGACATCGGCACGGGGCTGCACGCCTACGAGGCGATCCTCGAGGCGCTGATCCGGCGCGGCGTCACGGGTCAGGGGGCCGACATCCGCGTCTCCATGTTCGACAGCATGATGGAGTGGATGGCGGTGCCGCTGCTGTTCACCGAGCACGGCGAGGCGCCCCGGCGGCGCGGCCTCGTGCACCCGACCGTTGCGCCCTACGGCGTATTCGCGAGCGCGGACGGCATTCCCATCCTGATCTCGGTGCAGAACGAGCGCGAGTGGGCCTCCCTGTGCCGGCGCGTGCTGGCACGACCCGACATGATCGAGGATGTCCGGTTCGCGACCAACCCGGCGCGGATCGCCAATCGCGCCGAGATGGACGGCATCGTCGCGGCCGCCTTCAAGGCCATGCCTGTCGTCGCGCTCGAGGCCGAGCTCGACGCCGCCGACATCGCCTTTGCCCGCGTCAACGACACGCATGCCGTGCTGCGCCACCCGCACCTGCGCACGGTGACGGTCGGCTCGGTGGCCGGACCGATCACGCTGCCGGCGCCGCCGGCGCGTTTCGCGGGCGAGGAACCCGTTGAATTCGGAGACCTCCCGGCGCTCGGGGCGCACACGCAAGCGGTGCGCGCGGAGTTCCTCGGCGAGGCGTGAGCGGCGCGTTCACAGTTCCACCACAGCATCCGATCAAGCTCTCGCGGGTTACCGGCATTGAGGAGCAAAAGCGAGGCCGCAGAGCACAATGGATGCCGCCAGGGCGAGGATCGCAATCGTGGGGTCAAAGGCGCTCGCGCAGCGGCGCGGGCATCAGGGCCTCGCACGCGCCTCGCGCAGCCTGACGCTTGCCATGGCCATGGCGGTCGCCTGTCTGCCGGGCCTTCCCTACGTGGCCCAGCGCTGGGGCCCGCGGTCCGAGCCGGCGCCGCGCGCCGCCCTCCCCTCTGCCTCTCCGGCGGCAGCGGTGCGGACATCGCGCGCCGAGGGCCCCATCGAGATGGTGCGCACGCGCCCGCTCGCGGCCCCGACCGCGCAGCCGGAGGCCTCGCCCACCGCAGCCGAGCGCGCCGCCGTCGAGGCCGCCATCGCGCAGCAGCGCGCCGGCCTGTTCAAGGCGGGCAAGCGTGCCGTCGAGCCATCCCCCGCCACGCCGCCGGCACAGGGGAGCGCCCCGCCGGCTGCCGCCGGCACCTCGCAGCCACCGGCAGCTGGGCCCGAGCAGTGGAGCGAGGCGGAGGTGCAGACGGCGCTCAAGACCTGCGTGCAGATCCTCGGTCCGGTCGCCGCCAGCGTCGAGACGCTGGCCCCGATCCGGCAGGACAAGTGCGGCACGCCGGCGCCGGTGTCCCTCAAGCGCGTGGGCGCCGGCGCGCAGGCGGTGGAGCTGTCGCCGCCGGCCGTCCTCAACTGCGCCATGGTGGCCAGGATCGGCGGCTGGGTCGAGAAGGTGCTGCAGCCGGCGGCGCGCGAGGCCTTCGGCGCCAGCGTCGTGCGCATGAACGGCACCTCGGGCTACGTCTGCCGCGGCCGCAACGGCGACACGCTGCCAAGCGGCAAGATCAGCGAGCACGCGCTCGCCAATGCCCTCGACGTGACGAGCTTCACGCTCAGCGACGGGCGCATCGTCGACGTCGGCAAGCACTGGGGGCCGACACGGAGAGACCAGGGCCGCCCCGTGCCGGACGCGCCGGAGGTGCAAGCTCCCGCGGCAGGCGCTCCTCCGCCTCCCGCGCAGGCGCCGCGGCCGCAGCGCGGCGCAGCCCACGCGGCGCCGGCCCCGCAGCCCGCCAAGGGGCCCGCCCCGCCCGAGGCCATGGCGAAGGAGGCGCAGTTCCTGCGGCACCTGCACCAGGGCGCGTGCTCGATGTTCGGCACCGTGCTCGGCCCGGAGGCGAACGAGGCCCACCGGGAGCACTTCCACCTCGACCTGCATCCGCGCAAGCAGTCGAGCTATTGCCAATAGACGGGCCGGTGCCCGCGGGGTGGACCATCCCCATGCGGTCGCCGTAAAGTCGCCGGCAACAGCCAGAGGAATGGTGCTGCGTCGGCGGATGCAGCCACAGGGAGGCAACAGGCATGGATCACGCCCCGGTCGAGACGCCAGAGCGGCGCGCGTTCTACGCGGCGATCGACAAGAAGAACATGACGGCCCTGTGGACGGTGATGGGGGCCTTGATCACGCCGGAGCCGAAGAGCCCGTGCGTGCCGGCCTACTGGAGCTTCGACGATATCCGGTCGGCCATGCTGCAGGCGGGCAGCCTGATCACGGCCAAGGAGGCCGAGCGGCGCGTGCTGATCCTGGAGAACCCGGGCCTGCGCGGCCAATCCAAGATCACCACCTCGCTCTACGCCGGCGTGCAGCTGGTGGTGCCGCACGAGGTGGCACCCGCCCATCGCCATTCGCAGTCGGCGCTGCGCTTCATCCTCGAGGGCAAGGGGGCGTACACGTCGGTCGAAGGCGAGCGCACCATCATGCATCCCGGCGACTTCATCATCACGCCCTACATGGCCTGGCACGACCACGGCAACGACACGGACGCGCCGATGTTCTGGCTCGACGGGCTCGACATTCCGCTGATCCAGTTCCTCGACGCCTCGTTCGTGGAGCGCCTTGCCGAGGACGTGCAGCCGATCGGCAAGCCCGCGGGCTACGCCGAGGCCCGCTACGGCAGCAACCTGCTGCCCGTCGACTGGAAAGGCGCGGGCCCCACCTCGCCCGTCTTCAACTACCCCTACGCGCGCACGCGCGAGGCGCTCGCCAGGCTCGCCATCGACAGCGAGCTCGACCCCTGCCACGGCGTCAAGCTGCGCTACACCAATCCGGCCACCGGCGACCACGCCATGCCGACGATGGGCACCTACATCCAGCTGCTGCCGAAGGGCTTCCGCACGCAGCGCTATCGCGCCACCGATGCGACGGTGTTCTGCGCGGCAGAGGGCCGGGGTCGCACGCGCGTCGGCAGCCAGACCTTCGAGTGGAAGGCAAAGGACGTGTTCGTTGTCCCGAGCTGGCACCACGCGGAGCACGAGAGCGTGGACGGAGAGGCAGTGCTGTTCAGCTTCTCCGACCGGCCGGTGCAGGAGAAGATCGGCGTCTGGCGCGAGGACCGCGGCAACGCCTGAGGGCCGCGATCAGGTCTCGCGCCGGCAGGGCCGGGCCGAGACCGCGCAGGCGCGGCCGCCGGCCGTGCCCGTGCACCTGACCTTGCGGTTGCGCGCCGAGGTCCAATAGCGGTAGGGCCAGCCATAGGCGTGGCGCACCTGCTGGCGCCAATGGGCGATGGCCCCGTCGATGGCCGTCCGCTCGCTGTCCTTGGGGCTGCTGGGATCGATCGCCTTGAAGCGGCCGACGAACTCCTCCTTGCACTCGGGCGCGGCAGCGGCAATGCCGGTGCCGGCCAGCATGAGCACTGCAGTGAGACCCAGCGCGGCTCGCGTCGTCGTCATGCTCGTCCTCTCGGGCGTCTCGTCGGGCGCAGGATGTGGCGGCGCCCCCGCCCCAGGGCGCGGGCGCTTGCCGAGCGGCAGAAAACCTCCGGGTCTGGGCAAAACCGAGGCAAGGCGCGGCGGCTCAGGTCTTCAGCAGGAGATCGCGGTGCCGGTCGAGCCCGTCGAGCAGGATGGCCGTGCCGCGAATGACACAGTGCAAGGGATCAGCGGCGACCGCCACCCGCATGCCCAGGCGCTCGGACAGCACGGCGTCGAGCCCGGCGAGCAGCGCCCCGCCGCCCGTCAGAACGATGCCGACGTTGGCGACCTCGAGCACGATCCGCCGCGGCAGATCCTCGAGCGCCCGCTCCACGAAGTCGCCGAGCCGTGCCACGGGATCGGCCAACGCCTCGGCCACGTCCTGGGCGCCGAGGGTCACGCTCTTGAGGCGGCCGCTGCCGATCTCGCGGCCCTTGATCAGGACGTCGACCTCCTCGCCGGTCTCGATGCCGGGGCCAGCACGGCCCGCCTCCATCTTGATGTACTCGGCATTGCGCTCGCCGATGACGAGGCGGTGCCGCGCGCGCACATGGCGCATGATGGCCTCGTCCATGGCGTTGCCGGCAATCCGAATCGAGCGCGTGGCGACGATGCGCCCCTCGCGCATCACCGCGATGTCGGTGGTGCCGCCGCCGATGTCGACGACCATGAAGGCGTGCGCGCGCTCGATGGGCAGCCCGGCGCCGAGCGCGGCGGCAACGGGCTCCTCGACCATCAGCACCTGGCTCGCCCTCATCTGCAAGGTGGCGTCGCGGACCGCCTTGCGCTCGAGCGGCGTGGCGCCGGAAGGCACGCAGACGAGAATGCGGGGCCGCAGGAAGCCGAAGGCGCGCTTGGCCCCCAAGAGGAACTGGCGCAGCATCTCCTCGACGGCGAGGAAATCGGCGATGACGCCGTCGCGCAAGGGGCGCACCAGCTCGATGGGCTCGGGTGTGCGCCCGAGTAACGCCTTGGCCTGCATGCCGACGGCGAGGATGGCGCGTGACCCGTCGACGGTCTGGACGGCGACGACCGAGGGCTCGTCGATGATGACGCCACGGCCGGCAACGTAGACGATCGTGTTCGCCGTCCCGAGATCGACGGCGATATCGTCGCTGAAAGCCCGCGCCACGCCGGTCAGCATTGCTCGTTCCCGCGTTCCCCCAATGGTTTAGATCAGAAATCTGCGACGAATACGATTAGACGACAGCCGCCTTGCAGCAAGCTGGTGTTCGGACGGGTGGCCCGGCCGGCAATGTCCCCAAGTTGCAGCTACGCATCTCGGTGACGTTTTTCTCCACAGGCCCGAACAAAATCCTGCGCGCCTGCAGATTGGATGTTCCGCTTTCGTTCCTGATGCCCTATAACACCCGTGCGCCCGTGGATGGCAGGACCGGTCTTCCTCCCGGTGGCCGAACTCCGGCGCAGGTCAGGTGCGAAGCGCCCTTCTTCTGCACCAGGACCTCAAGATGGGGCTTCCCGCACGCCCCAGATGGATCGCCCCGGCAGTCCCCCGCCGGGGCGATCGTATTTCTGGCGGCCGGGCATGGCGCCGGCCAGGTGACAAATTGCGTGTGGCGAGAGGCTTTGCGCCGCCCAAAGCTGCCACCATCTCCAGCTAGGCAAATGCAAGCGGCACAGCGCCGCCAATGCCTGAGGAGACCCTGGCCATGAGCCCCGCCCCTTCCCGCCACCTGATCCGCACAGCCGTGCTCGCGGCCGCGAGCCTCGGACTGGCCGACGTCGCGGCGCGCGCCGGCACCCAGATCAACACCGGCGGCGAGAGCGGCGCCTACCATGCCAGCTTCTGCCCGGCGCTGTCGCGCGAGCTCAAGGTGGCGCAGCTCGACTACCCTTGCGTCACCTCGGCCGGCACGCGCGAGAACATCGAGCGCGTGCTCGGCGATCCGCGACAGCTCGGCTACGCTCAGCTCGACGCCTACGTCATCGAGACGCAGCGGCTGAAGGCCGGCGCCGCGCTCAGCCTGGTGCGCCAGGACGATGTGCGCGAGTGCGTGTTCGCCGTCACGCGCAACAAGAGCCTCGCCACCTACGGCGATATCGCCAGCAACGCCGAGCGGCTGCGCTTCATCCTGCCGCCGGCCGATTCCGGCTCCGCCAGCACCTTCAACTTCCTGCGCTCGGTCGACAGCCAAGGGCTCGCCAAGGCGCGGAGCGTCTCGAACGCGACCAGCACGGACGAAGCGCTGCAGCAGGCGCTCGCCTCGGACGACACCGTGAGCCTGTTCGTCCAATTCCCCGATCCCGACAACGCGCGCTTTGCCCTGATCCGCAAGCTCGGCGGCCACATCGTGCCGGTGATCGACCGGGAGATCCTGCGCCAGGAGGCCGGCGGCCGGAAGATCTACTTCGCCCAGGAGACGCAGGTCGAGAACGCGGACTGGATCAAGAGCGGGCGCAAGGTGGTCACGGCATGTACGCCGCTGGTCGTGTTCACAGGCGCGCCCGACCTCGTCAAGCCGGAGCCGGCGCGCCGGGACCACGAGGACATGATGCGCACCGTCGCCGCCATCAAGCCGGCCTCGCTGCTGCCGCAGGAGAGCATGTTCCGGCGTCTCCTGAAGCGGACGCGCGAGCTGTCCGCCATCAGCACGGAGAAGCTGCTCGAGCTGTCCGATGAGGCGCGCCAGAAGGCCAAGCCCTACACCGAGAAGGCCGGCGAGGCCATGAAGGAGACCGCCGACCAGGCCAAGCAGGCCGCCGAGCGCGCGGCGGAAGCGGCCAAGCCCTACATGGAGAAGGGCAAGGAGGCCGCCAAGAAGGCCTATGACGACGCCCTCAAGGCCGGCAAGGAGATCATGGACAAGGCCAAGAAGGAGTAGCGGGGCGCGGGCGCCGGTGGCAGGACTTTCCTGTCGTCAACGACCACGCTCGAGCGTCCCTGGGCCGCCGTAGCCCCCCGCAAAGGCGCTTGCAGGGCGTGCCGCCAGGGGCTACCCCTCGCGCCATGACCGATACGACACCCGCCACCAGCCCCCTGGCCGGGGCCCGCCTCAAGGGCCGCCTCGCCCTCGTCACCGGCGCCACCCGCGGCATCGGCCGCGCCGTCGCCCTCGCCTTCGCGCGGGAAGGCGCGCACCTGATCCTGGTCGGGCGCACCTCGGGGGCGCTGGAGGAGGTCGACGACGAGATCCGCGCGCTCGGCGGCGAGGCGAGCCTGCTCACCCTCGATTTGCGCAAGATGGACCGCATCGACGCCCTGGGGCCCACGCTCTACCAGCGCTGGGACCGGCTCGACATCTTCGTCGGCAACGCCGGCGTGCTCGGGCCCCTGTCGCCGCTCGGGCACATCTCGGCGGATGCCTGGAGCGAGGTGATGGATGTCAACGTCAACGCCAACTTCCGCCTGCTGCGCACCCTCGACCCGCTGCTGCGCCGGTCGGACGCAGGCCGCGTCGTGATGGTGACGTCGGGCGCCGCCGACAGCACGCCCGCCTACTGGGGGCCGTACGCCGCCTCCAAGGCCGCACTGGAAGCGCTCGTCGGCTGCTACGCCGAGGAGGTCGCCAACACCAGCGTGCGCGTCAACACCGTCAGCCCCGGTGCCGTTCGCACGCGCATGCGGGCCAAGGCCTTCCCGGGCGAGGACCCCAAGACCCTGCGCGCGCCCGAGGATATCACCGAGGCCTTCGTGCACTTCGCGACGCCCGCGTGCACCGACAACGGCCGCGTGTTCGACGTCAAGGCCGGCGCATTGCGCTAGCAGGCTGTTGAACGTCTCGCACCTGCCTTTAGCGCGCCACGACGGCAATCCCGCAGACATTGAGCTTACCGGTGGGCACGGCTGCGTGCGTGAAATTCGTGACGCTTCGCCTCCTCCGGATACGCGCTCCAAATCGGGCACTTCCGCGAGGGCAACAACATGCGAACTGATTGCCGGCATTGGGCGAATGCGCCTCCCCCTCGGCGCTCCATATCCGATCATTGCGCAGTTCACATTTGCCCGCATTCGCTCATGGGGAAGATGGCAGCCCTCTGCGCGCAATGCGAAAATCCATCGAGCATGACCGCGCGAGACCGGGGGTGAGGAAACCAGATGGCGAGCAATCTGAAGATCGTGTACGCGCCGAAGACGATGTCCCAGGAGGGTTGGGCAATCCTCAATGCGCGACCGGATGTGCGCGCGATCCCGTTCGACAACATGGTGTCCTCGGCCGACTTCCGGGCGGCGATGGCCGAGACCGGCGCCCATGCCGCGGTCCTGGGGGTGACGCCCTTCGGGGAGCCGGAGCTCGAGGCCGCCCGCCACATGCAGGTGGTCGCGCGCATTGGAGTGGGCTACGACGCCATCGACGTGCCGGCCCTGAGCAAGGCGCGTGTGCCGCTCATGATTGCGGGCACGGCCAATTCGGCCTCGGTGGCCGAGTGCGCCATGTTCATGATGATCAGCCTGGCCAAGCGCTGGAGCGATCTTGACAGGGCGGTGAAGGAAAACCGCTGGCTGGATCGCTGGGTCTTTGTGCCGAGCGACCTTCTGGACAAGCAGCTCCTGATCGTGGGTTTCGGCCGCATCGGCACGCGCACCGCCAAGCGGGCGCTCGCCATGGAGATGAAGGTCGCCGTGTACGATCCATATGTCCCAGCCGAGACCATAAAGGCTGCCGGCTGCATGCCGGCGCAAGATCTGGACGCGGCGCTCGCACAAGCCGACTTCGTGACCCTTCACTGCCCGAAGACGCCGCAGACGGTCGGGCTCATCAACGCTGCCAGGCTTGCGCGCATGAAGCCTTCGGCGTTTCTCGTCAATACGGCGCGCGGTGGCATCGTGGACGAGGACGCCTTGCATGCCGCGCTGACTGCCAAGAAACTGGCCGGTGCCGGCCTCGACGTGTTCGACAAGGAGCCACCCGAGCCCGCCAACCCGCTGCTCAAACTCCCCAACGTGCTGTGCGCACCGCACATGGCCGGCGTCACGAAGGAGGCGATGGACCGCATGGCGATCGCGGCGACAAAGAACGTGCTCAGCGTCTTCGACGGCGCACCGATCGTCGAGAACGTCATCAACCGGGACGTGCTGGCCTAAGCGGCCGTGGTGCCGGCACCGGAAACACCCTCAACAGGCGAGCGTCCTCCGACCCAGCGATGGTCCCTACGCGCCGCCGCTGGCGCCGCGCCCCCTCAGCCGATCTCGATGGTCATGCCGTCGTAGCCGGGCTCGACGTTGGGCGGCAGCTCGCGGCGCAGGGTCTCGTAGTCGAGGTCGATGGTCATGTGGGTGAGCACCGCCCGCTTCACCTGCAGGCGCTCGACCCAGCGCAGCGTCTGGGCCAGACTGAAGTGCGAGGGATGCGGCTGCGGGCGCAGGGCATCGACGATCCACAGGTCGAGCCCCTCCAGCAGCGGCAGGGAGGCCTGCGGCAGGCCGCCGACATCGGGCGAGTAGGCGACATTGCCGAAGCGGAAGCCGAGCGAGGTGGTGTCGCCGTGCTCCTGCAGGATCGGCACGAACTCGATGAGCCCGCCGGGACCGCCGATGGCGAAGCTCTTGCCAGGCTCGACCTCGTGCCCCTTGAGGATGGCCGGATAGGAGGAGCCGGGCGGCTGCCGGAAGCAGTAGTCGAAGCGGCGCTCCAGCGTCTCCTTGGTGGCCTTGTCGGCATAGATGGGGATGCGCGCCTTCATGGCGAAGAAGACGGCGCGCAGGTCGTCGATGCCGTGGGTGTGGTCGGCATGGTCGTGCGTGTAGAGCACCGCATCGAGGCGGCCGACGTTGGCGTCGAGCATCTGCTCGCGGATGTCGGCGGGCGTGTCGATGAGGATCTGGGTGTGCCCGCCCCTGCCCCGCTGGTCGACCAGAAGCGCGCAGCGCCGGCGGCGGTTGCGCGGCTCCTTGGGGTCGCAGGCGCCCCAGACGGGCCCCACGCGCGGCACGCCGACGGAGGAGCCGGTGCCGAGGAGGGTGATCTTGACGGTCATGCGGAGAAGGCCTGGCGGGGCGTCTTGTCGTAGAGGCGGAAGAAGTTGTCCGTGGTGATGCGGGCGATCTCAATCTCGCTCACCCCTTTGACGCGGGCAAGCTCCTGCGCGGTCAGCACCACGTAGGCCGGCTCGTTGCGTTTGCCCCGATGCTTGGCCGGCGCCAGGTAGGGGGCGTCGGTCTCCACCAACAGGCGGTCGAGCGGAACGGCGGCCGCCACCGCGCGCAGGGCCTCCGACTTCTTGAACGTGAGGATGCCGGAGAAGGAGACGTAGAGGCCGAGCGCAACCGCCCGCTGCGCCAGCTCCAGCCCGCCCGTGAAGCAGTGGAGCACCGCCTTGAAGGGCGCGCGCGCCATCTCCTGCTCCAGGATGTCGCCGGTGTCGCCGTCGGCCTCGCGGGCGTGGATGACGAGGGGCAGCCCCGTCGCCTGCGCCGCCGCGATGTGCTTGCGGAAGCCTTCCGCCTGCGCCGCGCGCGGGCTCTTGTCGTAGAAGTAGTCGAGACCGGCCTCGCCGATGGCGACGACCTTGGGGTGCTGCGCCAGCGCCACGATCTCGGCCACGGGGATGTCGAGCTCCTCGTGCGCGTTGTGGGGATGCGTGCCGACCGAGCAGAACACGTTCGGGTAGGCCTCCGCGATGGCGCGGATCTCGTCGAAGCGGCGGATGCGCGTCGAGATCGTCACCATGCCGGCGACGCCAGCTGCGACCGCGCGGGCGACGATGGCGTCGCGCTCCTCGGCGAAGTCGGGGAAGTCCAGATGGCAATGGTGGTCGATGAGCATCGAGGGCTTCAGGTCCGGGCTGCTTTCGGGGCGTTTGGGCTCAAATGTCCTGCGGCGAACGCCGCTGCAATTCGTGTTGTATCGTCAGAGGCAACGATCTCCGAGCGCGCCTCTTCGACGCAACAATAGATGATGCACCCGTTGCGGCGTGTGGTGAATTTGCGCACACCCGGCGTGGCCTTGTCCTGCGAACCGGCGCAGTGCCGATTCCAGTTCCGCTTCACGTGCAAAGGTCTCGGCCGCAAGGGAAAGCCCCTCTGGGACTGCCGCGCGATGTCCTTCCGTGTCGCGTGGGGGCCGCGCCCAGTGCGAGCGCGGCACGGCCCAGCCTGTGTCACTTCCCCTTGCCCTTCCTCGGGGGCGGTGCAGGCTTGGCCGCCTCCTCCGGATCGACGTAGCGGGGGAAGACGCCGGCGGGCTCCGGGATCGGCGTGCCCGGAACGAGGCGGCCGGCGGCGCCCAGCGAGGTGAAGCGGCGGGCCTCAGGCGGCAGCACCAGCAGGTCGAGCAGCTTGCGCGCCAGCTCCGGCATCGCCGGCTGCGCCAGGATGGCGAACTGGCGCACGACCTCGGCCGTCACATAGAGGATGGTCTCCATGCGCTGGGGATCGGTCTTCTTCTTGGCCCACGGCTCCTGTGCCGCGAAGTAGCCGTTGGCGTCGGCGATCACGGCCCACACCGCGTCGAGGTAGCGGGTGATCGCCTGCCGGTCCATGTGCGCACGCGCCGCCGCGTGCAGCGCATCGGTCGCGGCCAGCAGCGCCTCGTCCTCGGCCGTGAAGGAGCCGGGCGCGGGGATCTTGCCGTCGCAGTTCTTGTAGATCATCGACAGCGAGCGCTGGGCAAGATTGCCGAGGTTGTTGGCGAGATCCGCGTTGATGCGGTTGGCGATGGCCTCGGGCGAGTAGTTGCCGTCCTGCCCCCACATCACCTCGCGCAGGAAGAAGTAGCGCACCTGGTCGCGGCCGTAGGCGCGGACGAGGTCGAACGGGTCGACCACGTTGCCGACCGACTTTGACATCTTCTCGCCCTTGTTGAGCACGAAGCCGTGCCCGAAGACGCGCCTGGGCAGCGGCACGCCGGCGCTCATCAGGAAGGCCGGCCAGTAGACGGCGTGGAAGCGGATGATGTCCTTGCCGATGACGTGCACGTCGCAGGGCCAGTAGTGCGCGCGCGGCTGCTCGCCGGCATTCAGAATGCCGGTTGCGGTGACGTAGTTGTTGAGCGCATCGACCCACACGTACATGACGTGGTCAGGCGCCCCCGGCACGGGGATGCCCCAGTCGAGCGTCGAGCGCGAGATGGAGAGATCCTCAAGCCCGCTGTTGACGAACGACACGATCTCGTTGCGCCGCTCGGGCGGCAGGATGAAATCCGGGTTCGCCTCGTAGTGGGCGAGCAGCCGATCCTGGTAGGCGGAGAGCCTGAAGAAGAAGGTCTCCTCCTCCCGCCACTCGACCTCGGTGCCGTTGGGCGTCTCGACCCGTTGGCCTTCCCGGATCTCGGTCTCGCTCTCCTTGAAGTAGGCCTCCTGGCGCACCGAGTACCAGCCGCCGTACTTCTTCTTGAAGATGTCGCCGGCCGCCTCCATGCGCCGCCACAGCTCCGCACACGCCTCGTAGTGGCGGGCTTCCGTGGTGCGGATGAAGTCGTCGTTGGAGAGGCCCAGCACCTGCGCCATCTCGACGAAGCGCGCCGCGTTGCGGTCGGCCAGCGCGCGCGGCGTCAGGCCTTCCTTGGCCGCCGTCTGCGCCATCTTCAGGCCGTGCTCGTCGGTGCCGGTGAGAAAGAACACGTCGCGGCCGTCGAGCCGCTCGAAACGCGCGATGGCGTCCGTAGCGATCGCCTCGTAGGCATGCCCGATGTGGGGCACGCCATTGGGATAGGAGATCGCAGTCGTGATGTAGAACTTCTTCTGCCCGCTCATGGCAGGACCTTTCGTCATTGGCGTTCGCAATCGAGGGTGGCGGAGGCGCGGCCCTGCCGGCCGCGCTAAGGATCACCGCATTCGGCCGCGGTGCGGACGGACGAGCCTCGAAGGGAGCGGATGACGGAACGTGAGGAAGGTCGTCTCCATGGGCACAGTCGTGGATGAGGGCGCTGCTAGCACGAATTCGGCCGCAGCGCCACCCGTCTTGCAGGCGTGCCCCCGCGCTACGCCTCGAGCAAGCCCTCCGCCACCCGCACCGCCTGGCCGCCGATCCTGACGCTCGCGAGGGCGCCGCCCTCGACCGTGAACGACAGGGTGATGAAGCTCGGCCGGCCCATCTCGAAACCCTGCTCGATGACGCGCCTGTGATGCCCGTCCGGGCACTGGTCGAAGCGCTGCACGACCCCGGCGAAGTTGACGGCCGCCGAGCCGGTCGCGGGATCCTCGGGGATGCCCATGGCGGGCGCGAACATGCGCGCGTGGAAGGCCGAGGCTGCATGCACGGTCTGGCGGCAGTAGACGTAGGCGCCGACGAGGTTCTGGCCGGCGAAGGCCGCGTCCCAGCTCGCCTCCACGACGCGCGCCCGGGCGATCGCATCCAGGGAGGCCACCGGCACGAACATGAAGGTGTTGCCGGCCATGAAGCGCGACGGCTTGTGGTTCTCGAAGCCGATCTCGGTCGGGATCAGGCCCAGCATGGCGGCGAGCCGCTCGTTGCTCAGCGTCGAGCCGCTGTCGGAGGGAAGCTTCGGCGCCGCGAACTCGGCGAACGCGGCCTGCCCCGGGCGCACGCGCACGCCGACGCGCACCAGACCGATGCCCTCCTCCAGCACCAGCAGGCTGTCCTGCTCGCCGCCGTTGTCGTTGCTCGGCGCAGGGTTGCGCAGCTCCGCCAGCAGCACGGCCGCACCGACGGTCGGGTGGCCGGCGAAGGGCAGCTCGGCCGCGGGGGTGAAGATGCGCAGCCGCGCGGTGTGGGCGCGCGCCTGCGCCTTCATCACGAACACCGTCTCGGGCAGGTTGAACTCGCGCGCGATGGCCTGCATGCGGTCGGCTGAGAGCGCGTCCGCGTCAAGCACGACGGCGAGCGGATTGCCGGCAAAGCGCGTGTCCGTGAAGACATCGAGCACATGATAGGTAAGCCGCATCGTGTTTGCCTCTCGGATCGTTGCGGGCGCGAGCCTCATAGCAGGAGTGGTGCCAGGCACCAAGCGTTAAGCTCTTGAAGAGGAAAAAAGAAGGCCCGCATCACGATGTTTCCCCGTGTTTCGGAGTTGTGTCCCGGCCGCCGCGAGTTCGCCACCTGCCGGCCAGCCTGACGCCATCTCGCCCGCACTAGGTTGACGCGTGGCGCGATGGCGGCGGCAGCATCCGGAAGAGATGCCGGCGCCCATCGCGCGACAGCTGGACGCCGCAGGCGCTTGGCTTTTCGGAGGGCGTGAAGAAGCCTGTCACGCCTTTCCCTCGGAGGTGGCGGAGCGCCCCCGCAGCTTCGCCACCTCCCTGATCCGCGCCTGCCGGCGCGCACGCGCCACTCACGTCCGCCGACGAACGACAACAGAGGAAGAGGGCACGCATGGGCTCCACGCGCACGATCGTCGCCGGCCTCGCCGCCGCGCTGCTGGCTCCTGGCATCGCACAGGCCGCCGATCTCGGGGGCGCAGAGCGCACGCGCGGGGAGCGGGACGCGCCCTATGCAGCACCCGTATCCTGGACCGGGCTCTATCTCGGCATCCACGGCGGCTTCGGCTTCTCGAGCGCCGACTGGGATTTCTTCGCGACCTCGCTGGGCAACCCGGGCTCGGGGGCGGTCCTGGGCGGCCAGATCGGATACAACGTGCAGTGGGGACGGGTGGTGTACGGCATCGAGGGCGATCTCTCGGGCACCTGGATCAACGGCGCGGACGGGTGCGGCGGCTACACGTGCCGGCACGACCTCGACTGGCTGGGCTCGGTGCGCGGCCGCCTGGGCCTCGCCTTCAACGGCAACCGCACCCTTCTCTACGGCACGGGCGGCATCGCCTGGGCCGACGCCACGCTGTCGAGCCGCGACGGCGCCGGCGTTGCCTTCGGCAGCGATTTCTCCACGACGCAGTCGGGCTGGGTCGCGGGCGGCGGCGTGGAGCACATGCTGAGCCCCAATCTGACGGTCAGGCTCGAGTACCTCGACTACAATTTCAAGGACCTGACGGCGCCCGCCGGCAGCCTCGACGTCGACCCGACGCACATCAACCTGTCGACGCAGGTCGTCCGCTTCGGCCTCAACTACAAGTTCTGACGCACGCAGGCGTTGGCACAGAACGCAGTCGCCTCGCTCCGGGTTGTGCGCTAAGAGCGCCATGGTCCCAGCGGACAGTGGAGGTGACGCCATGCCTACGCCCAGCCCCGTAGCCGTCGTGCCGGCCGCGCACCCTTCGGATGCCGAGCGTCACTTCGCGGCAAAGCTCGCGTTCGAGACGGATTGCGCGGACGTGCATGCGAGCCATCGGCAGGGCCGCATCGACTTCGTGCTGCTCGACGTGCGGTCGGCCAGCGCCTACGCCCGCGGGCACGTGCCGGGCGCCCTGTCGCTGCCGCATGCCGAGATCACCTCCGAGCGCATGATGGAGTGGTCGCACGACACGCTGTTCGTCGTGTATTGCGCGGGACCCCACTGCAACGGTGCCGACAAGGCGGCGCTGCGACTGTCCGGGCTCGGCCGGCCGGTGAAGATCATGCTCGGCGGCATCACAGGGTGGGCGGCCGAGGGCTTCCCCTTCGAGAGCGACGGTACGCTCGATGCCTGACGCGGGCGGCGCGGTCAATCGAGGCTCGGCCGGGTGCGCCGCTGCGCCTTGAGCCCCGAGCGGCGTGCCTTGCCCTCGAGGCGGCGCTGCTTTGACCCATACGTCGGCCGCGTCGGCTTGCGCACGCGGGGGCTGTGGGCCGCGGCGCGCAGCAGCTCCAGAAGCTTCTCGCGCGCATCCTCCCGGTTGCGGGCCTGGCTGCGGAAGCGGTCGGAGCTGATGACGAGGATCCCGTCCGCGCTCAGCCGGCGGCCCGCCAGCCTGGCGAGCCGCGCCAGCACGGCCTGCGGCAGGGTGGTGGCGCGACCCACGTCGAAGCGCAGCTCGACGGCGGTCGCCACCTTGTTGACGTTCTGGCCGCCGGGGCCCGAGGCGCGCACGAAGCTCTCGCTGATCAGCGCCTCGTCGATCTCCAGCGTCGGGGTTATGCGCAGCATGGCAAGCGTCTCGTAAGGGATCGCGGGGCACCCGTGCTATATCCCGCCCGGGTAGCCCTTAGCATACTCCGCCCGCCCGCAAACGAGGTCCAGGATCTGCCGATGACGGATGCCGCGCGTGACAATCTGACGAGGCTGCTCGAGGTGATGGCGGCGCTGCGGACGCCCGGCAGCGGCTGCCCCTGGGATCTCGAGCAGACCTTCGAGACCATCGCGCCCTACACCATCGAGGAGGCCTACGAGGTGGCCGAGGCCATCGCCCAGCGCGACATGGGCGCCCTCAAGGACGAGCTCGGCGATCTCCTGCTGCAGGTGGTCTATCACGCGCGCATCGCGGAGGAGGCCGGCGCCTTCGATTTCGCCCAGGTTGCAGCCGCCATCACGCAGAAGATGATCCGCCGGCACCCGCACGTGTTCGGCTCGGCCGAGGAGCGCGCCGCCGGCGCTGCGCCGGGCTTCTGGGAGCGGCTCAAGGCCGCCGAGAGGGCCGAGCGGGCCGCGAGCGGGGCCGCCCCGCCTGCGCCGGGATCGCAGGTGCTGGCGGACGTGCCCCTGGCGCTTCCCGCGCTGACGCGGGCGGTGAAGCTGCAGGCCAAGGCCGCCCGGGTCGGCTTCGACTGGCCGTCGCTGGGCCCCGTCCTCGCCAAGGCGCGGGAGGAGATGGGCGAGTTGGAGGACGCCATCGCCGCCGGGCGGATCGGGGAGGACGCGGCGATCGCGGAAGAGCTGGGCGACCTGATGTTCGTCATGGCCAACGTCGCCCGCCACCTGAAGGTCGACCCCGAGACGGCGCTGCGCAAGGCCAACGAGAAGTTCGTGCGCCGCTTCTCCCACATCGAGGCGGCGCTGGCCCTCACCGGGCGGACCCCGGAGCAGTCCGACCTGGACGAGATGGATCGCCTCTGGACCGAAGCCAAGGCGCGTGAGCGCGGCACTCCGATCACCTGAGGTTGTAGAAGGCCGGAAGCTGACCGGCGTCGGTCCAGCCGCGCACGGAAACGTCAAATTACATCGACAGACTAATATCCTAACAATGATCCCGCCGGGCAAGGGCATGGCTCTTGCGCGCCGCAAGCGGCGCAGGCTGCGTCGCAAGGCTGCGGCGAGGTGAAGCTCAAGCGTAGCGTTGCCAGGCGGCCTGCACGCGGCATAATCAGCATGCATACGAATCTGCAAGGCGGGAACAGATGGATCATCTCCTGCGGCGCCATCACCTCATCGAGACGACCAATCCGGGTCAGATGGAGGCTGTGCTGCGCAGCGCGTTCGGCGCCCGCCAGTTCGAGGTCAGGTCGACCGGACCGGACTTCGCCGCCGGCGCAAGCCACTGGAACAGCGATGCCACCTTCAGCCTTGCCTTCGCCTCGTGCGATGCGGACGTCGACGTGGAGTTTCCCGAAAGCGATCTGGTGCGCGTGTATTTCGGGCTTCACGGAACGGCCCAGCACCACAGCCCCGCCGGCGAGGGGCACCTGCATGCGGGCACGAACCTGATCATCGGCTCCGACCTTCCCGTCCGCTCGCGGCTGCACAGCGGTATCCGGCAGCTTGTCCTGCGCATCCAACAGGAAGGCCTCTGCCGGGTGCTTGAGCAGCTGGCGGGCCGAGGCGTGCGAGGCCGCATCGAGTTCGACGTCGCCGCGCCGGGGGTGCAGGACATGCTGGGGAGCACGCGGCGGCTGGTCGAGATCCTGACCCAGCACCTCGACCAGCCGACGGGCATCGCCCCCGCCATTTTCGAGCGCGAGCTGGTGCAGACCATCCAGGTGGCCCTCGTCACCGAGGTGCCGCACAACTTCTCCCGGCTGCTGAGCGAGCCGCTGGGCCAGATTCCGCGGTCTAAGGTGCAGCGGGCGGAAGCCTTCATCGAGGCCAACTGGGATCAGCCCCTGTCGATCGAGGCCGTGGCGCGCGAGGCCGGCTGCAGCGTCCGCAGCCTGTTCAAGGCATTCCAGAGCGAGCGCGACTACACGCCGATCATCTTCCTGCGCCGCAAACGCCTGGAGCGGGCGCATGGCATGCTGCTCGATCCGCGCAGCGACACCTCGGTGGCGGCGGTGGCGGCCGCCTGCGGCTTCAGCAACGCCGGGCATTTCGCCCGCTACTACCGGAAGCAATACGGCGTCCTGCCGTCGCTGACGCTGCGCATCGGCCGCGGCCGATAGCCTCCCCTACTCAGCGGCCCGCCGCCGCGGACGGCGCGCGGGCGGCTTGCGCGCCACAATGGCCGCTCGCTGCAGCAGCCCGTCGAGCTTGCCGCGCAGCGTCGGGTCGATGCGCACCTTGAGGGTGAGGACGCCCTCGTCGTCGGCACGGCGGTCGAGCACCTCGCTGTTGTCGTGAAGCCAGCTGAGCAGCCTGCCCTCGCGCGGCGGCACATCGATCAGCAGCACCTCGTCGCTGCCGCCTAGGCGGGCATCGATGGCGCGCAGGAGGTCGTCGAGGCCGTCGCCCTCCAGGGCCGAGACCAAGATCTCGCCGCGCGTCGAGCGCGCTTGCGCACGCCGGACCTCCAGCAACGCCTCGCGCGACAGCAGGTCCGCCTTGTTCCAGACCTCGAGCAGCGGCGTCGCGGCCGCCTCGGCGTCGATCCCGAGCTCGCCCAGCACGCCCTCCACATCCCGCTGCTGCGCCTCCGTCTCGGGATGGGCGATGTCGCGGACGTGCAGGATGAGGTCGGCTGCCACCACCTCCTCGAGCGTGGCGCGGAAGGCGGCAACGAGGGCTGTGGGAAGATCCGAGATGAAGCCGACGGTGTCGGACAGGATCACCCGGCGCCCGGACGGCAGCTTGATCTCGCGCATGGTGGGGTCGAGCGTGGCGAACACCTGGTCCTTGGCAAGGACGCTCGCGCCCGTGAGCCGATTGAACAGGGTCGACTTGCCCGCATTGGTGTAGCCGACGATGGCAACCACCGGAAACGGCACGCGGCGACGCCCGGCCCGGTGCAGGGCGCGCGTCTTCACCACGCGGGCGAGCTCCTTCTGGATCTTCTCGATGCGCTCCTCGAGCATGCGCCGGTCGAGCTCGATCTGGGCCTCGCCGGGGCCGCCCAGAAAGCCGTAGCCGCCGCGCTGGCGCTCCAGATGCGTCCAGGTCCGCACGAGGCGGCCCTTCTGGTAGGTGAGATGCGCCAGCTCGACCTGCAGACGGCCCTCGCGCGTGGCGGCGCGGCGGCCGAAGATCTCCAGGATCAGGCCCGTGCGATCGAGCACCTTGCAGGCCCAGGCCTTCTCCAGGTTGCGCTGCTGGATCGGCGAGACGGCGTGATCGACGATGACGAGGCCGATGTCGTTCGCCTTCACGAGCCCGGCGATCTCCTCGACCTTGCCGGAGCCGAACAGCGTGCCGGGCCTGGGTGCCGGCAGCGGCACGATGTCGGCCACCACCACCTCCAGGTCGATGGCGAGGGCGAGCCCCACCGCCTCCTGCAGCCGGTCCTTGATGGCGCGGCGGGCGAGCGCGCCTCCCGCGTTCGCACCAGAAGCTTGAGCGTCGCGCGCACGCCGATCCGGCACCAGAACGGCGACGCGAGTCGGCGGCCGATGGCGCTCGATGGGCTGGCGACGCCGCGGACGCGGCGGCTGTTGGCTCTCTTCGCCGATGGCAAACCCTGCCGGGGCTTGTGGGATCTAAGGCGCCTCTGCCGGATCGTTCTCCATGAGGTGCACGGGCTGGCCCGGCATGATCGTGGAGATGGCGTGCTTATACACGAGCTGCGAATGGCCGTCGCGGCGCAGAAGCACGCAAAAATTATCGAACCAGGTGACGATACCCTGCAGCTTGACGCCGTTGATCAGGAATATCGTGAGTGGCGTTTTGTTCCGCCGCACATGATTGAGGAATGTGTCCTGCAGACTTTGGGCGCGTTCGGCCATTGTTGTTGTCCGTTCTTGTCGATGTCCGGGAGCGGTCGGAAATGCCGCCCCGGTTCCGCTAGCTTGCAAAAAGGTGTGCAGGTGCACAAGTGAAATTCATAGGCGCATGGTGAACGAATTGGTATTCGCCTAAAAAGTTGTCAGTCCGATGAAATTTCAGTCGCAGAATAGTAGCTCGCGCGCAGTTTCATGGTGAGCAGACCGGGCGCGCCGTTGCCCACGGAGGCGCCGTCGATCCTGACCACCGGCATCACGTGGTTGGTGGCCGAGGTGACGAAGGCCTCGCGCGCGGCCTTGGCCTCGGCAACCGTGAACGGGCGCACGACGAGCTCCAACCCTTCCTTCGCGATCAGGTCGAGCACGGCCATGCGCGTGATGCCGGGCAGGATGTCCGCATCCGCCTTGCGCGTGACGAGGCGCCCGTCCTTGTCGACGATCCAGGCGTTCGAGGAGGCCCCTTCCGTGATGTAGCCGTCCGCGTCGACGAACCACGCCTCCTTGGCGCCCTCCGCCTTCGCCGCCTCCTTGGCCATGGCGGCCGGCAGCAGCATCACCGTCTTGATGTCGCAGCGGCCCCAGCGGTTGTCGGGGCGCGTGATGACACCGATGCCGGCCTCGGCCTGCGCGTCGATCCGGCCACGCTGCGTGCTGCGCGCCAGGCAGACGACGGTCGGGCGCACGCCCGGGCCCGGGAACAGGAAGTCGCGCGGCCGCGCGCCACGCGAGACCTGGAGGTAGACGAGGCCGTCGCGCACGCGATTGCGGCGCACGGTCTCGCGCAGCACGCGCGACCAGGCCTTCAGCGTCATGGGCTCGGGAATGCGCAGCTCCTTGAGCGAGCGCTCGAGCCGGCCCATGTGCCGGGGCTCGTCGACGAGGTGCCCGTCCTTGACCTCGACCACCTCGTAGACGGCATCGCCGAACTGGAAGCCGCGGTCCTCCGCATGCACGCCGGCCTCGGCATACGGCTCATAGTGTCCATTGACGTAGACCACGCGCGTCATCGCTGTCTGTTTCCCCTGCGCTCGGATGCGATCGGTTGCTGTCTCAGGCCGGGCGCGGGTCGGGGCCGCGCTCCTGCGAGGAGACACCCAGCGCGCGCAGCTTGCGATGCAGGGCCGAGCGCTCCATGCCCACGAACTCGGCGGTGCGCGAGATGTTGCCGCCGAAGCGGTTGACCTGGGCGGTCAGGTACTCGCGCTCGAAGATCTCGCGGGCGTCGCGGAGCGGCAGTGACATCAGGTGCTCTCCCCCTGCCCGGCCGGGCGTCGTCGGCAGCGTCTCGCCGATCTCGGCCGGCAGCATGTCGGCGGTGATCGCCTCGGCGGCGTCGCCCCGCGCCAGGATCAATAGCCGTTCCACGTTGTTGCGCAACTGGCGGAGATTGCCGGGCCAGTCGTGGGCCTGGAGCACGGCCATGGCGTCGGCGCCGATCTGGCGCGGCGGCAGGCCGGTCGCCTTCGAGATCTGCTCGACAAAATGGCGGATCAAGTCGGGGATGTCCTCGCGCCGCTCGGCGAGCGCCGGCACGCGGAGCGGCACGACGGCGAGGCGGTGGAACAGGTCCTCGCGGAAGGTCCCCTCCGTGACCTCGCGCTCGAGGTCGCGGGCGGTCGAGGAGACGACGCGGACGTCGACGTTGACCCTGGTGACGCCGCCGACGCGCTGGAACGACTGGTCGACGAGGACGCGGAGGATCTTGTTCTGGGTCTCGCGCGGCATGTCGCCGACCTCGTCGAGGTAGAGCGTGCCGCCGTGCGCCTCCTCGAGCGCCCCGACCTTGCGGGCGGTGCCGTTCTGCGGTTCCATGCCGAACAGCTCGCGTTCCATGCTGTCGGGCGTGATCGCGGCGGCGTTGATCACCACGAACGGCCCGGCCGAGCGGGCGGACAGCCGGTGGATGGCGCGCGCCACCGTCTCCTTGCCCGAGCCGGAGGGGCCGGAGATCATCACCCGGCTGTTGGTCGGCGCGATCTTCTCGAGCGCCTGGCGGAGGTGGTTGATCGCGTGCGAGGCGCCGATCAGCTCGTCCGCCTCGCCGGCGCGCTCGCGCAGCGCAATCACCTCGCGGCGGAGCATCGAGGTCTCGAGCGCCCGCTCGGCGACCAGGACCAGCCGGTCGGCCTTGAACGGCTTCTCGATGTAGTCGTAGGCTCCGCGGCGGATGGCCGAGACCGCGGTCTCGATGTTGCCGTGGCCGGAGATCATCACCACCGGCAGGTCGGGATGCTCGCCCTTGATCGCGTCGAGGAGGGCGAGCCCGTCGATCCGGCTCCCCTGCAGCCAGATGTCGAGGAAGACGAGCGACGGCCGTCGCTTGGCGATCTCGCCGAGCGCCGTATCGGCATCGGCAGCCATGCGGGTGCTGTGGCCCTCGTCGGAGAGGATGCCGGAGACGATCTCCCGGATGTCGGCTTCGTCGTCGACGATGAGGATATCAGACGCCATGGCGGTGCTTCACCGTTTTCACTGCGCAGGGACCGCCGCGCCCGGCGCGGCTGCCGGTCGATGCGCTTCCCCAAGGCGCGGCAGGATGATCCGGAACAGGGCTCCCCGGGCGCCCGCCTCGACGTCGCTCGCGTCGAGGAGCTCGACGCGGCCGCGGTGGTCTTCGATGATCTTTGTGACGATCGCAAGGCCGAGGCCGGTCCCCTTCTCGCGCGTCGTCATGTAGGGCTCGAGCAGCCGGTGGCGGTGCTCGGCCGGGAAGCCGATGCCGTTGTCCATGACGTCGACGACGATCTCGCCGCCCTCGCTGCGCCCGGTGACGACGATCCGGCCGCGGCCCCGCTCCTCGGCCGGAACGGCGGCAATCGCCTCGGTGCCGTTCTTGACGATGTTGGCGAGCGCCTGGCCCATCAGGCGGGCGTCGAAGCGGCCGAGAAGCGGCTCTTCCGGCAGGTTGACGGTGAAGTCGATCTCCGGATGCGCCACCTCGATCAGGAACACCGCCTCGCGGATCGAATCGGACAGGTTGCGGGTCTCGAAGGCCGGCTTCGGCATGCGGGCGAAGGACGAGAACTCGTCGACCATGCGGCCGATGTCGCCGACCTGGCGGATGATGGTGTCGGTGCACTGGTCGAAGATCGGACGGTCCTCGGTGATCGCCTTGCCGAACTTCCGCCGGAGCCGCTCGGCCGAGAGCTGGATCGGCGTCAGCGGGTTCTTGATCTCGTGGGCGATGCGGCGGGCGACGTCGGCCCAGGCCGAGCTCCGCTGGGCGGCGACGAGGTCGGTGATGTCGTCGAGGGTGATGACGTAGCCGCGGGCCTCGCCCTCGGCGTCCTCGGTGGTGACGCGGACGTTGATGATGCGCTCGCGGCCGCCGCGGGCAAGCGTCACCTGGTCGCTGTGCTCCGGCCGGCCGTCGCGGAAGGCGGCGGCGACGACACTTTCGAGCTCGGGCAGGAGCTCGGTCACCGGCAGCTCTTCGGCGGACGCTTCCTTGAGGCCGAGGAGTTTGAGCGCCGTGCGGTTGGCGATGCGGATGCGCCCCTCGGGGTCGATGCCGATGACGCCGGCGGTGACGCCGGAGAGGACCGCCTCGGTGAAGCGGCGCCGGCTGTCGATCTGCTCGCTCGCGGCAAGGAGCTCGGCCCGCTGGTTGCGGAGCTGGCTGGTCATGGTGTTGAAGGTCTCGCTGAGCGACCCGAGGTCGCCCTCCGAGCGGCGGGCCGGCACGTGGACCGAGAGGTTGCCCTGCGACACCTGCTTCGCCGCGTCGATCAGGCGGCGGATCGGCGTCACCAGCCGGTTGGCGAAGCCGAGGCCGAGCCAGATCGCCGAGAGCAGCACGACCAGCGAGACGCCGAGATAGAGGATGCCGAAGGCGAGCTGGATGCCGAAGCGGGTCGCCTCGAGGGCGCTGTACTCGTTGACGCCGTCGGTCGTCATCTGCAGGTAGCGCAGCACCTTCGGGTCGATGGCGCGGAGCGCATAGAGGAAGACGTCGTCGTAGCCGGCGAGCTTGGCGACGCCGCCGATCATGTTGGTCGAGCCGGGGGCGATCAGCGCCGGCTCGGCCGGCTGTGCGGCGGCCTCGGTCAGCGCCGACGGCGGCGGCGGGGGAAAGCTGCCCTGCGAGCCGATGCGGGCCTGGGCGATGACCGAGCCGTCGCCCTTGACCAGGAACACGCCCGGCAGGCCGCGCGAGTCGGCGACGTCGGTGAGGAAGGTCTGGAAGCGGTCGGGGTCGTCGACGAGGAGCGGCCGGGCGCGCTCGACCTCGGCCTGGATCGCACGGATGTCGCGGTCGAAGGCGGCGGCCTGGCTGTCCATATAGGCCTGGGCGATGGTCGCCGAGGTCTCGACGATGGCGCGGATGCGGGTCGAGAACCAGTTGTCGAGGCCGCGGTCGAGGGTGATGCTGGCGACGACGGCGACGAGGATCGCCGGCGTTGCCGCGACGACGCTGAAGAGGGCGACGATGCGGATATGGAGCCGCGCCGCCGCCCGTCCCCGCCGACGGGCGGAGACCAGCGTGCCGATCTCCCAGCCGATGACGAAGATCAGGAAGGCGACGAGGAGGCCGTTGACGGTCAAGACCGTCAGGACCACCCCTTGCGTCGGCGCCACCGGCGTCAGCCCCATCAGCACGAAGAAGGTGGCGCAGGAGACCGCAAGCGCGATCGCCACGGCGACGTAGCCGGCCGTGCGCACGAACTTCGAGAACTCGAAGGTGCGGCGGCGCAGCGGTGCGCTCAGAATCGAAGGCGTGTCGACCGTCATGGCACCCCGGAATCACTCATCCGGCCGGCCTTGGCAAGCCGCCTGCCGGATCGGATCAGGGCAGCCTCTGACCAAATTGCAACAATAATGTGATCGAAAAACAACACATCCGCGGCGCTTCGCTTGTCAGCGGGCGCTGCGGATCACCTGGATGTCGAGATCGCGGATCTTCTTGCGCAGCGTGTTGCGGTTGACCCCGAGGAGCTCCGCCGCCTTGATCTGATTGCCGCGGGTCGAGGCGAGCGCGGCGCTGATCAGCGGGTTCTCCACCTCGCGGAGGATGCGGTGGTAGAGGCCGGGCGGCGGCAGGTTGTCGCCGTAGCTCTGGAAATAGCTCGCGAGATGCCGCTCGACCGACCCGGAGAGAGTGTCGTCGCCGTCGCCTTCGCTCGGGCCGACGGCGATCGCCGGCTGGTCGAGCTCGGCCTCGATGATGTTCTCGGTGATGGTCTCCTGCGGGTAGAGCGCGGCGAGCCGGCGGATGAGGTTCTCGAGCTCGCGCACGTTCCCCGGCCAGCGGTACTTCTTGAGCCGCTCGACCGCCGCCGGCTCGATCCGCTTCGCCGGCAGCCCCTCCTTCTCGACCAGCGCGAAGAAGTGGCGGACGAGGTCGGGGATGTCCTCGCTCCGCTCGCGGAGCGCCGGCAGCCGGATCGGCACGACGTTCAAGCGGAAGAACAGGTCTTCGCGGAAGAGGCCCTGGTTGATGAGGATGCGGAGGTCCTTGTTGGTGGCGGCGATGATGCGCACGTCCGTCTTGATCGGAGTGCGGCCGCCGACGGTGGTGTATTCGCCCTGCTGGAGGACGCGGAGGAGCCGGGTCTGCGCCTCCATCGGCATGTCGCCGATCTCGTCGAGGAAGAGGGTGCCGCCTTCCGCCTGCTCGAAGCGGCCGGCGCTCCGCGCCTGAGCGCCGGTGAAGGCGCCCTTCTCGTGGCCGAAGAGCTCGGCCTCGATCAGGTCGCGCGGGATCGCCGCCATGTTGATGGCGACGAACGGCCCGGTCCGCCGCTTGCCGTAGTCGTGGAGGGCGCGGGCGACGAGCTCCTTGCCGGTGCCGGATTCGCCGGCGATCATCACGGTCAAGTCGGTCTGCATCAGCCGGGCGAGCACGCGGTAGATGTCCTGCATCGCCGGCGAGCGGCCGACGAGCGGGATGTTGTCGCCGGGCTCGTTCGGAGCCGGCTCGGTCCGCCGCATCTTCGGCTCGGACAGCGCCCGGCCGACGATGGCGATCAGCTCCTTCAGGTCGAACGGCTTCGGCAGGTACTCATAGGCGCCGCGCTCCGATGCCCGGATCGCGGTCATGAAGGTGTTCTGGGCGCTCATGACGACGATCGGCAGCTCCGGCCGGAGCCGCTTGATGCGCGGCAGGAGGTCGAAGGCGTTCTCGTCCGGCATCACCACGTCGGTGATGACGAGGTCGCCCTCGCCCTCGCTCACCCAGCGCCAGAGCGTCGCCGCGTTCGAGGTGAGACGGACCGCGTAGCCGGCGCGCGACAGGGCCTGGTTGAGGACCGTGCGGATGGCGGCATCATCGTCGGCGACGAGGATATTTCCCAGAGGCATTTCAGTCGTCCTTGGTTGGGGCGGCCGGTCCCGGGAATGCCGGCATCAGCACTCGGAAGATGGTTCGCCGCGGCTGCGACTCGCATTCGATGACGCCGCCGTGGTCGCCGATGATCTTGGCGACCAAGGCGAGACCAAGGCCGGTGCCGTTGGCCTTGGTGGTGACGAACGGGTCGAAGAGGTGCGGGATCATGTCGGGGGGCACGCCCGGGCCGTTGTCGCGGACGCAGAACTCGAGCGGCAGCGTCACCTTGTTCGGGCTCCCCGGCACCGACAGACGGAAGCCCGGCTTGAAGGCGGTGGTGAGCAGGATCTCGCCGTCCGGCGCATCGCCGATCGCCTCGGCGGCGTTCTTGACGAGGTTGAGGAAGACCTGGATGAGCTGGTCGCGGTTGCCGTAGACCGGCGGCAGCGACGGGTCGTACTCGTCGAGGATGCGGATCGAGCGGGCGAAGCCCGAGGCGGCGAGCCGCCGGACATGGTCGAGGACGACGTGGATGTTGACCGGCGCGCGCTCGATCGGCCGCTCGTCGGAGAACACCTCCATGCGGTCGACCAGCTTGACGATGCGGTCGGCCTCGTCGCAGATCAGCCGCGTCAGCGCCCGGTCGCCGTCGGTCACCGCCGATTCGAGGAGCTGGGCGGCGCCACGGATGCCGGAGAGCGGGTTCTTGATCTCGTGGGCGAGCATCGCCGCGAGCCCGGTCACCGAGCGGGCGGCGCCGCGGTGGGTGAGCTGGCGGTCGATCTTGTCGGCCATCGAGCGCTCCTGGAGGACGAGGACGACGCTCCCCTGCCCTTCGAGCACCGGCGAGGCGTAGATGTCGACGATGCGCTCGCCGCCGTTCCGCGGCGTGCCGATATCGACGCGGTATTCGTTGACCGGCGCCAGCCGCTCGCGCACCTGGTCGACCAGCGACAGGAGCGGGCTGCCGAACGGGACGAAATAGGCGAGCGGGTGGCGGCGGAGCGTGTTGATCGAGGCCTGGAAGAAGGCCTGGGCGGCCGTGTTCGCCTCGCGGATGACGCCGCCGGCGTCGACCAGGAGGACCGGATGCGGCAGCGCATCGAGGAGCGCGACCGCGGTGCCTTCGGCGTTCCGGCTGCGGGCCGGCGCTGCCATGGTCATGCTCATGCGGCGAGCCTCCGTGCCGGGGCGTCGAAGGCGACGGCGATGAGGCGGAGCACCTCGGCCGGGCGTGCCTCCGTCACCAGCGCGCGCCGGAGGGCGGCCTCAGGCGGCGCGTCGAGGGCGTCGGCGTACCAGGCGAGGTGCTTCCGCGCCATGCGGTTGCCGAGGATCGGGCCGTACCACGCGATCATCGCCTCGTAATGGGCGGCGACGAGGTCGGCGAGGTCGCGGCCCGACGGTGCCTCCGGCGCCTCGCCGGTCGCGGCGAAGCGGGCGAGGGCGCCCGCGAGCCACGGCCGGCCGCAGGCGGCGCGCCCGACCATGACCCCGTCGGCGCCGGAGCGCGCGAGCATCGCCTCGAGGTCGTTCTCAGAGGCAAGGTCGCCGTTGGCGATGACCGGGATCGCCACCCTCTCCTTGACCGCGCGGATCGCCGCCCAGTCGGCCGTGCCGTCATAGAACTGGCAGCGGGTGCGGCCGTGGACGGTGACGAGGCGGACGCCCGCATCTTCGGCGCGGGCGGCAAGCTCCGGCGCGTTGATCGAGGCGCCGTCCCAGCCGAGACGCATCTTCAGCGTCACCGGCAAGGTCGTCGCTTCGACCGTTGCCTCGATCAGGCGGAGCGCGTGGTCGAGGTCGCGCATCAGGGCCGAGCCGGAATAGCCGTTCGTCACCTTCTTCGCCGGGCAGCCCATGTTGATGTCGATGATGTCGGCGCCGGCGTCGGTCGCGGCCCGCGCGCCTTCGGCCATCCAGCGGGGCTCGCGACCGGCGAGCTGGATGACGTGCGGCCCCTCGCCCGCCCGCTCCGCCCGCATCGAGGCTTCCCGGTCGCCGTCGACGAGCTGCTCCCCCGCCACCATCTCCGACACCACCAGGCCGGCACCGAAGCGCGACGCGAGCGCACGGAACGGCCGGTCGGAGATGCCCGAGAGCGGCGCCATGAAGACCCGGTTCGGGACGGTCACCGGCCCGATCTCTAAGGGTTCGCTCAGAGAGCGAACGCGGGAACTAGGGTGCATACGGAATAGGCAAACCGTTGTTTGCTCATATCTTAGTCAAAAGGCCGGGCGGTGCAAGCCTTTCGCGCACCGTCGTTCTCGTATGCTAGAACGCCCGGACGACGACGGTTTGAAGGCATTGCCACGCGGATGCAAGGACGAACCAGCGCAGCGCTGATCGTTGCGGCAGGTCAAGGGGTTAGGGCCGGCGGCGGATTGCCGAAGCAGTACCGCCGCATCGGCGGGGGCACCGTCCTCGGGCGTTCCCTTCAGCTCTTCCTCGGCCATGCGGCGATCGATCGCGTCCTCGTCGTCATCGGTCCCGATGATGCGGCGCACTATGCCGCCGTTGCTCCGCAGCATGAGAAGCTCCTGCCACCGATCGTCGGCGG
>JANRIO010000106.1:0-56900 GCA_033764875.1 Hyphomicrobiaceae bacterium
GCTATCTCGGCATGGCCTACGCCATGGTCGCGATCGGCGTGGTCGGCTTCATCGTCTGGGAACACCACATGTACACGGTGGGCCTGTCGCTCAACACGCAGCGCTACTGCGTGTTCGCGACGAGGGTGATCGCGGTGCCGACGGGCGTGATGCTGGCCAACGCCGGCGTCGACCGCGCCTTCCACGACACCTACTACGTCGTCGCGCACTTCCACTACGTGCTGTCGCTCGGCGCCGTGTTCGCCATCTTCGCGGGCTGGTACTACTGGTTCCCGAAGATGAGCGGCTACATGTACAGCGAGGCCATGGGCAAGCTGCACTTCTGGCTGACCTTCATCGGCGCCAACATCCTGTTCTTCCCGCAGCACTTCCTCGGCCTTGCCGGCATGCCGCGGCGCTACGTCGACTACCCGGATGCGTTCGCCTACTGGAACTGGTGGTCTTCGGTCGGCTCCTATATCACGGCGGTGGCGACCCTGCTGTTCCTGGCAAGCATGGTCTATGCCTACTTCATCGCCAAGGTGAAGGCCGCCAACAACCCGTGGGGCGAAGGCGCGACGACGTTGGAATGGACGCTGACCTCGCCGCCGGCCTTCCACTCCTACGAGACGCTGCCGGTTCTCAAGGACACCGGCGCGCACCACTAGCCGAAGCCTTCGGCACGCCGCGCCGGCATCGGCCGGCGTGTCCGATCTCTGCAACGTAGCAAGGAAGGGCTGAGCGTCAGATGGCCGAGCTGGGACTGGAAACCACGCCCCTGCGCGCCCAGCAGATGGCCGGCGGCAGCATCGGCGACTACTTCGCGCTGATGAAGCCTCGGGTGATGTCGCTCGTGGTGTTCACCGCCCTCGTCGGCATGGTCGTGGCGCCGGGCTCGCTGCATCCCGCGCTCGGCGTCATTGCGCTCACCTGCATCGCCGTGGGCGCCGGCGCCTCGGGCGCGCTGAACATGTGGTACGACGCCGACATCGACGGACGCATGCAGCGCACCGCTGCGCGCCCCATCCCGCGCGGGCGCATCACGCCCGACGAGGCGTTGGCCTTCGGCATGGTGCTGGCGTTCGGCGCCGTCGGCACGCTGGGGCTTCTCGTCGACTGGACGGCCGGCGCGCTGCTGGCGCTGACGATCGCCTTCTACATCGTCGTGTACACCATGTGGCTGAAGCGGCGGACGCCGCAGAACATCGTGATCGGCGGGGCGGCCGGCGCCTTTCCGCCGATGATCGGATGGGCCGCCGTGACGGGCTCGGTCAGCCTCGAGAGCGTGCTGCTGTTCCTGATCATCTTCATGTGGACCCCGCCGCACTTCTGGGCGCTGGCGCTGTACCGGGCCCGCGACTACGAGCGCGTCGGAGTGCCGATGCTGCCGGTGGTGGCAGGCCCCGAGGAGACGCGGCGGCAGATCCTGGTCTACTCGATGCTGCTGGTGCCCATTGGGGTGGCGCCGGCGCTGATCGGCCTTGGAGGCACCTTCTACGCCTTCGTCTCCGTCGTGTTCGGAGCCGTGTTCCTGGCGCTGGCCCTCGCCGTCTGGCGGGGGCAGGAGGGACGCGAGGGCGACCGCGCTGCCAAGCGGCTGTTCGCGTTCTCGATCCTGTATCTGTTCGCGCTGTTTGCCGCGCTGCTCGCCGAGCACGCGGCGCACCGCCTCCTCGGAGCGTGATGGAGCGTGTGACGGAGGAAGATGGACAGAAGGAGTTCGAGCGCCGGCGGAGGATGCGGTCCATCGCCATTGCGCTGGTGCTCGCGGCGATGGTGGCCATGTTCTATGTCGCCACCATCGTGCGGCTCGGAGGCAACGTCTTCAACCGGCCCCTCTAGCGGGAGCGGGGTGCCATGACGGACGACGAGCCGGGACGAAACGTACGCAGGAATGGGAACGCAGGATCGCAAATGAGCCGGGACGGTCACAACGCAGCGCTCGCCAGCCGCCATCGCCGCACGGCGATCTGGTGCGGGGCGCTCGTGGTGGCGATGGTGGGGGCAGCCTACGCCGCCGTGCCGCTCTACCGCATGTTCTGCGAGGCGACCGGCTTCGACGGTACGCCGCGCATCGCGAGCAAGCCCTCCGACACCGTGCTCGAGCGCACCATCAACATCCGCTTCGATGCCAATCTGGCTCCGGGCATGGGTTGGAGCTTCGAGCCCGTGCAGCGCACCATCGACGTGAAGCTCGGCGAGACCACGCTCGTCTTCTACCGCGCCAGCAACACCTCGGATCACCCGATCACGGGCACGGCGACGTTCAACGTGTTCCCCGAGCAGTCGGCGCCCTTCTTCAACAAGCTGCAGTGCTTCTGCTTCACCGAGCAGACGCTGGAGCCCGGCCAGTCCATCGAGATGCCCGTCAGCTTCTTCATCGATCCGGCGATCGTGAACGACAAGGACGCGCGCGGGACCACGCACATCACGCTGTCCTACACCTTCTATCCGGTGGTGCCGAAGCCCGGCCTCGCCCAGAAGCGGGACGGCAAGACGGGCTAGGACGGACGCAAATCAAATCAGCCGGCTGGACCGGCACCAGGGACCGAGGAGCAGGAGCTTCACAAGATGGCCGATACGCACGCCAAGCATCATGACTACCATCTCGTCAATCCGAGCCCGTGGCCGGCGCTGGGATCGCTCGCGGCCTTCGTCTGGGCCATCGGCCTCATCGTCTGGATGCGGTCGACGGGCGGCGGCGCCGGACTGTTCGGCCTCAAGGGGCCGACGCTGTTCTATATCGGCATCGCGCTGATCCTGTTCACCATGTTCATGTGGTGGCGCGACGTCATCCGCGAGGCCCATGCCGGCGACCACACCCCCGTCGTGCAGCTGCACCTTCGCTACGGCATGCTGCTGTTCATCGCCTCGGAGGTGATGTTCTTCGTCGCCTGGTTCTGGGCCTTCTTCGACGCCGCCCTGTTCCCGGCCGGCGTGCACCCCCTCAACGTCACCAACAACGGCGTGGTCGAGGCCGGCAGGGAGATCCTCGGCACGGTCGACCGCAACACCATCACGGGCGGGCACTGGCCGCCGAAGCCGAGCGATGCGTTCCACGGGACCTTTGATCCGTGGGGGCTGCCGCTCGTCAACACGCTGATCCTGCTGACTTCGGGCACGACGGTGACTTGGGCCCACCATGCGCTGCTGGAGAACGACCGCAAGGGCCTCGTTTGGGGTCTAACCCTGACCGTCGTGCTCGGCATCGTCTTCACGCTGTGCCAGGCCTACGAGTACATGCACGCGGGCTTCAACTTCTCCGGCAACATGTACGGCGGCGTGTTCTTCATGGCGACCGGGTTCCACGGCGCGCACGTGATCATCGGCACGGTGTTCCTCCTGGTCTGCCTGCTGCGGGCGCTCGCTGGCCACTTCACGCCCAAGCAGCACTTCGGGTTCGAGGCGGCGGCCTGGTACTGGCACTTCGTCGACGTGGTCTGGCTGTTCCTGTTCCTGTGCATCTACGTCTGGTTCGCGGGCACGCCGGCGCCGCACTGAAGCCGGTGAGGGAGCGCATCGATCCGGGGGGCGGCCTGCGAAAGCCGCCCCTCTGTGTTTAGGGAAAGCGGAAAGCGCCAAGCGGAGGCAGCATGCAACGGGACGACGAGGCAGGGACCGGCGAGCGGGCGCCCGCGGTGTCGCCGTTCATCGCCGGTCTGACGGCCAGCTGCCCCAAGTGCGGCAACGGCCCGCTGTTCCGCTCCGGCCTCATCCTCAGGGACAGTTGCGGGGCCTGCGGACAGAGCTTCGCGGCCGCCGACCCCGGCGACGGGCCGGCCGTGTTCGCGATCTTCATCCTGGGCTTCGTCATCCTGGCCGGA
Source organism: Hyphomicrobiaceae bacterium (assembly GCA_033764875.1). GTDB lineage: Bacteria > Pseudomonadota > Alphaproteobacteria > Rhizobiales > Hyphomicrobiaceae > AWTP1-13. Next base: position 3,804 of record JANRIO010000106.1, read on the forward strand.
GCGCTGTTGCTCGAGTTCCGGATCGGCCCGCCGGTATGGGTGCACGTGCTGGCGTGGGGCGTGCTGACGCCGGTGCTCGCCTTCTTCCTGCTCAGGGTGCTGAAGGCGACGCTGATCGCCCTGCAGTTCAAGCACAAGGCGGAGGAGGGGCGGCTCACGCTCACCAAATGACCGCACACAAGCGCCCGCGAAGCCGTTCCGCATGCTCAACCGCCTGACCGCCGCGCGTTTGCTGTGGCCGAGCCTGGCCGCGCTGATCGCCCTCGCCGTGCTGGTCGGCCTCGGCGCCTGGCAGCTCCAGCGCAAGGCCTGGAAGGAAGCGATCATCGCGCGCATCGCCACCCGGGCGACGGCGCCGCCGGTCGATCTCGTGGGGCTGCTGACGGCGACCCACGCCGAGCCCGACCTCGAGTACACGCACGTGAGCGTGCGCGGCCGGTACCTCCACGACAAGGAGCGCTATCTCTACGCGCCGCAGCAATCGGGCCTCGGCTGGCAGGTGCTGACGCCGCTTGCGACCCCTGCGGGCGTGGTGGTGTGGGTCAATCGCGGCTCCGTTCCAGACGCCCGCAGGGCGCCGGAGACGCGCAAGGAGGGGCAGGTCGACGGCCTGGTGACGGTGACGGGGCTGTTGCGCGAGCCGCGGGCCGGCGCCTTCACGCCCGGCAACGATGCGGATCGCAACATCTGGTACTGGGCAGATGTCGGCGGCCTCACGGCCTCGGCGCTCGCCGCTGGTACGACCGTGCTGCCGGTGGTGGTGGAGGCGGACGCGTCGCAGACGCCGCCGGGTGGGCTGCCCAAGGGCGGCGTCACCCGCCTCATCATCCCCAACCGGCACCTGGAGTACGCCGTGACGTGGTTCGGCCTGGCGCTGACGCTGGTGGGCGTTTTCGTCGTGTTCGCGCGCGGCCGGCTCCGCGGAGATGCCGCATAATCAACTGTAATTAAAACAAAAACACCGCCGCCTTCGGCGCAATGGTGACACCGCGCGCGTTCGCCTCGACCCTTGTTACGCGGGCGCCCGGCCCCTACTGTAGACTTCCGTCGAACGCACCACTCCACCCCAGGCAAGCAAGGCCCCACCCCATTGTCGGCAACCACCTACATCTCGACGCGCGGCGAGGCCCCTGAGCTCGGCTTCGAGGACGCGCTGCTGGCGGGGCTGGCCCGCGACGGCGGCCTCTACGTGCCCAAGGCCTGGCCCGGCCTCTCGAGCGCCGCGCTCGCGGCCATGCCGGGCAAGTCCTTTGCCGAGGTCGCCGCCGACACGGTGGCGCGCTACGCCGGCGGTCCGGGGCTCGGCACCCCTGAGATCCTGGAGCTGGCGCAGGCGGCCTACGGCCGCTTCGGCCATCCGGCCACGACGCCGCTCGTCGAGATCGACCGCAACCTTTGGATCCTGGAGCTGTTCCACGGGCCCACGCTCGCCTTCAAGGACGTGGCCATGCAGCTGCTGGCGCGGCTCATGGACCGGGTGCTGGCCGCGCGCGGGGAGCGGGCCACCATCGTCGGGGCCACCTCGGGCGATACGGGAGGGGCCGCCATCGAGGCCTTCCGCGGCTCGCGGCGGGTCGACTGCATCATCCTGTTCCCCAACGGACGCGTGTCGGACGTGCAGCGCCGCATGATGACGACGGCGCGCGAGGACAACGTGCACGCGCTCGCCATCGACGGCACGTTCGACGACTGCCAGGCGCTGGTGAAGGGCATGTTCAACGATCACGGCTTCCGCGACCGGGTGCGGCTCGCCGGCGTCAACTCGATCAACTGGGCGCGCATCGTGGCGCAGATCACGTACTATCTGGTGGCCGGCGCAGCGCTGGGGAGCCCGCACCGGAAGGTCTCGTTCGCGGTGCCGACCGGCAACTTCGGCGACATCTTTGCCGGCTACGCCGCACGACAGATGGGCCTGCCGGTCGAGACGCTGGCGATTGCCACCAACGACAACGACATCCTGCGGCGCGCGCACGCGCACGGCAGCTACCAGGTGCAGGGCGTGGCCGCGACCACCTCGCCGTCGATGGACATCCAGATCTCCTCCAATTTCGAGCGCTATCTGTTCGAGGCCTCGGGCCGGGACGCGGCCTGGGTGCGCGGGCGCATGGGCGAGCTGCAGCAGTCGGGCGAGTTCCGTCTCGGCGAGGCGGTGCAGGCGCGCATGACGGCCGACTTCGCGGCGGCCAGCGCCAGCGAGGCCGAGGTGGCGGCGACCATCCGGCGCGTGCGCAGGGACAGCGGCTACCTGCTCGACCCGCACACGGCGTGCGGCGTGGTGGCGGCGGAGAAGGTGCTGCCGAGAGGCGTGGTTCCGCGCGTGGTGCTGGCGACGGCGCATCCGGCAAAGTTCCCCGACGCCGTGGAGGCGATCGCGGGCGAGCGGCCGGCCCTGCCGCCGCGCCTCGGCACGCTCCTCACCGAGCCTGAGCGGTTCGAGGTGCTGGCCAACGATCTGGCCGCGGTGAAGCGGTTCGTGAGCGCGCGCTCGGGCGCAGCGCGGGGCTGACGAGGGGATCATGACGGACAAGCTCACCAACATCAGCACCCTGCCCAACGGCCTCAAGGTCGTGACGCATCACATGCCGCACGTGGAGACGGTGTCGCTCGGGATCTGGGTGGCGGCAGGGGCCCGGCACGAGACGCCGGGCCAGCACGGGATCTCGCATCTGCTGGAGCACATGGCGTTCAAGGGCACCCAAAAGCGCTCGGCGATGGCCATCGCCGAGGAGATCGAGGCGGTAGGCGGTGAGCTCAACGCGGCCACCAGCCTCGAGACGACGGCCTACTACGCGCGCGTGCTGAAGGCGGACGTGCCGCTGGCGCTCGACATCCTCGCCGACATCCTGCAGGCCCCGCGCTACGCGGAGGAGGAGCTCGAGCGGGAGCGCGAGGTGATCCTGCAGGAGATCGCCGGCACGCGCGACAGTCCGGAGGAGATCGCCTACGAGCTGGTGCAGGATGCGGCCTTCCCGATGCAGTCCATCGGCCGCCCGATTCTCGGCACGGCCGAGAGCGTGACGAGCTTCAGCGCGCAGGACCTGCGCGGCTTCCTGGGGCAGCACTACGTCGCCGGCCGCATGGTGCTGTCGGCGGCGGGCAATGTCAGCCACGAGGCGATCGTGCGCCAGGCGGGCGCCCTGATCGGCGATCTTCCCGGCGGCGCGGAGGGGCGCTACGAGCCCGCCCGCTACGTCGGCGGTCCGCGCACGACCGACAAGACCTTCGAGCAGAGCCACCTGGTGATGGGCTTTGCCGGGCCTTCCTACCGCACGCCCGGCTACTATACCGGCCAGGTCTTCTCGGGCCTGTTTGGCGGCGGCATGTCGTCCCGCCTGTTCCAGGAGGTGCGGGAGAAGCGTGGGCTGTGCTACGCCATCTACTCGAGCATGTGGGCGCTGGCCGACACGGGCATGTTCGGCATTCACGCGGCGACCGGGCACGACGCGCTCGGCGAGCTGATCGACGTCGTGGGCGGCGAGTTCGCCAAGGCGGCGGCATCGCGCCCGTCGGAGGCCGAGGTGCAGCGCTCCAAGGCGCAGATCAAGGCGGGGCTGCTGATGGGCCTGGAGAGCTCGGGGGCGAGGGCTGAGCAGATGGCACGCCAGTTGCTTCTGTTCGGCCGCCTGATCGACACGCCGGAGCTCGTCGAGAACATCGAGGCCGTGGATGCCGAGGCCGTCCGGGCCTTCGCCGAGCAGCTGGTTGCCGGCATGGCGTCGGTGGCCGTGGTCGGCACTGGCCAGAGCGGCGAGGCCTACGCGCTGCAGGCCGCCCGGCAGGCCGCGTAGGGGAGCGAGATGGCAGAGGCCCGGCAGCAGGCAGGCGCGAGCGAGCCCGGCGGCAGCAGGCCTGCGACTGGCACCGCATCCTCCGCGCGCAGATCCGGGAGAGCCCATGGCCTTCTTGAGATCGTTCGGCCTTGATGGCGACAGCGAGCTGCGCGGGGCCAGCGTCCTGCTGCGCCCGCCGGCCATGGCGGACTATACGGCCTGGGCCCAGCTCCGGGCGTTGAGCCGCCAGCACCTGGCCGTCTGGGAGCCCGCCTGGGCGCGCGACGAGCTGTCCCGCTCGGCCTACCGCCGGCGCATCCGGCAATATCAGCGCGAATCACGCGAGGATCTGGGATATGCCTTTTTTATCGTGCACAAAGCGGAAGGGACGTTGCTTGGCAGCGTGACACTGAGCAACGTGCGCCGGGGGGTGTCGCAGTCGGCGGCCGTGGGCTATTGGATCGGATTGCCGCACACGAGCCGAGGCTACATGACCGATGCGGTGCAGGTGCTGGCAGGGCACGCATTCGGCACGTTAGGGTTGCATCGCCTTGAAGCTGCCTGCATGCCGGGCAATGCTGCAAGTGCACGGGTTCTGGAGAAGACGGGGTTCAGGCGCGAGGGCAGCGCCCGCAAGTTCCTGATGATCGATGGCGTGTGGCAGGACCACGACCTCTACGCGCGACTTTCCGACGATCCTTAAAGGATTAGAGCGAGTGCAGGGGGAGGCAAATGCGGGCTGCGGGAGGCTCGCGCCGATGGGCGCGGGGCGCGCCCGTGGCTGGCTTGCGCTGCTCGCCCTCCTGCTCGTCCTGGTGCAGGCGGCGCCCGCGCACGCGCTGAAGGCCATCCAGGTCAACAACGACCTCGATCGCGTGGAGATCACCACGCTCGGCGAGGCCCACGACGGCAAGGGCGACACGCTGCAGATCGAGACGGCGCCCGGCGCCGACGGCGTCACGGGGCGCATGTCGGTGCGGGCGCAGACCGCGGGCACCAATCCGAGCTGGTTCGTGTTCGCGCTGACCAACATCACCGACAAGCCGCTCGAGCGCTGGCTCGCGGCAGACCGCTACAATACCGTCGGCTCGGGCATCGTGTGGCCCGACCTCGACGCGCGCCGCATCGAGGCGGTGACACCGTCGGTCGGCTTCGTCCCGGAGCGGATCAAGAACGACCGCGCCGACGTGTTCCGGCTGACGCTGGAGCCGGGCCAGACGGTGACGTTCGTCGCCGAGATGTCGTCGGAGCACTTCACCCGGCTCGCCTTGTGGAAGTCGATCGAGTACGAGCAGAAGAGCCGCGACCGGCAGCTGTTCAACGGCATCATGCTCGGCATCACCGGCCTGCTCGCGATCTTCCTGACGGCGGTGTTTGCCGCCAACCACAAGGCCATCTTCCCGGCGGCGGCCGTGTTCACGTGGGCCGTGCTCGCCTACCTGTGCGTGGACTTCGGCTTCTGGCACAAGCTGTTCAACATCAAGCCGGAGGAGAACGCGCAGTATCGCGCGGCGGCCGAGGCGGCGATGGCGGCGTGCCTGCTCGTGTTCACCACGACGTTCCTGCGCCTGAGCTCCTGGAACAGCTTCCTGCGCATGCTGATCGGTCTGTGGATCTTCGCGCAGCTGTCGCTGATCGCGGTGGCCTTCCTCGACCCGCGGCTGGCGGCGACCTTCGCCCGCCTGTCGACCGTCGCCATCGCCGGCGGCGGCGCGGCGCTGACGCTGCTGCTGGCGCTCGCCGGCCAGGATCGCGCCCTGTCGCTGATCCCGACATGGACGCTGCTGCTCGTATGGCTGTTCGGGGCGGCGCTGGTCTACACCGGCCGGCTCGGCGGCGACGTGATGACCTTCGGCCTGACGGCCGGGCTCGTCATGATCGTGGTGCTGATCGGCTTCACGGTCACGCAGTACGCGTTTCGCTCGATCGAGCCGCTCTACGGCACGCAGCCGGGAGAGAACCAAGTCCGCTCGCTCGCCATCGAGGGCGCGGGTGCCGCGGTCTGGGAGTGGCTCGCCCGCCGCGACGAGATCAGCGTCAGCCCGATCGTGGAGAGCATCCTGGGCCTCGAGCCCGGACGGCTGTCGACCAAGATCGACGACTTCGGCAAGCACATGCACCCGGCCGACCGGGAGCGCTTCAAGCTGCTGCTGGGCTCGATCAAGGAGCGCTCGGGCGGCGAGATCCGGATCGAGTTCCGCCTCAGGCACGCCGACAACTCCTACCACTGGTTCGAGCTGGAGGCGGCGAGCGTGCCCACCAGCGACCACCGCAACCTGCGCTGCATCGGGCTGATGCGCGACATCACGGACGCCAAGCGGGCGCAGGAGCGCCTGATGCAGGACGCCGTGAACGACAGCCTGACCGGCTTGCCCAACCGCGAGCTGTTCCTCGACCGGCTCGGCATCGCCGCCAAGCGCGCGACGCTGGAGCCGCTGGTGCGGCCGGCCCTGCTGTTCGTCGACATCGACCGCTTCAAGAACGCCAACGCCGCCTTCGGGCTCGTCGTCGGCGACAGCCTGCTGCTGACCGTGGCCCGGCGGCTGTCCCGCAACCTCGGACCGCAGGACACGCTCGCCCGCGTCGGCGGCGACCAGTTCGCGCTGCTGCTGCTCAACCAGTCGGATCCCCGCGAGCTCGCCATGCTGGCGGAGGCGGTGCGGCGGTCGCTGCGCGCGCCGATCAACATCGCGGGGCAGGACGTGGTGTTGACGGCGTCCATCGGCATCTCGATCTACGACGGCCCCGACGACGACCCGGCCGAGCTGCTGCGCGAGGCCGAGATCGCCATGTACCGGGCCAAGCGCGGCGGCACCGACCGGATCGAGATCTTCTCCAACGAGATGAAGGGCGAGAAGGGCGGCAGGCCGGAGCTCGAGCAGGACCTGCGGCGCGCCATCGAGAAGCGCCAGCTCAAGCTCCACTACCAGCCGATCTTCTACCTGCCGACCGAGACGCTGGCCGGCTTCGAGGCGCTGGTGCGCTGGGACCACCCGCAGCTCGGGACGCTGAACCCGTCGGACTTCATCCCGATCGCGGAGGAGAGCGAGCTGATCGAGAAGCTCGGCTCGTTCGTGCTCGAGCAGGCGGTGCAGGAGGCGGCCAAGTGGCAGTCGGAGCTGTCCAGGCCGGACAATCCCGTGTTCGTCAGCGTCAACGTGTCGAGCCGGCAGCTGTTCAAGCCCGACCTCGTCAACGAGGTGCGCCACATCCTGGCCCGCGCGGTGCTGCCCAAGGGCTCGCTCCGGCTCGAGATCACCGAGTCGCTTGCCATGGAGAACCCCGAGAAGGCGACGACGGTGCTGCGGCAGCTCGCCGACGCGGGTGCCGGCATCGCCCTCGACGATTTCGGCACCGGGTACTCGTCGCTGTCCTACCTCAACCAGTTCACGTTCGACACGATCAAGCTCGACCGCTCGTTCCTGGCGGCGAGCGGGCCGGACGGCGCCGGCTCCACCATCCTGCGCTCGATCGTGGCGCTGTCGCACGAGCTCGGCAAGAAGGTCGTGGCCGAAGGCGTGGAGACCGAGGAGGACGTGGGCTTCCTGCGCTCGATCGGCTGCGAGTACGGGCAGGGCTTCTACTACAGCGAGCCCATGAGCGAGCGTGACGTGATGCAGCTGCTGCGCGTCGCCCGCAAGGCCGAGCGGCGCATCAAGAAGAGCCTGCTGCGCAAGCGTCTGCGCCAGAGCGAGGCGGACGAGACGGTCGAGGACGAGGAGATTGCCCCGCCGGCCGCGGCGCCGCCGCCGGGTCCCGCGCCGCAACCGGCGCCGCGGCCGGCCTATGTCAACGGCAACGGCGCTGGACCGCCCGTCGGCATGCCCGGCGGGCCGATGCAGATGCAGCCCCCGGGAGCGCGACCGGCGGGACCGATGCCGCAGCCGCAGCCTCATCTGCAGCGTGTTTCCATGCCGCCGCCGGGAATGCCGGCGCCGCCGCCCCAGCAGCACGTGCCCATGCGGCAGCCGGAGCCGCGCGAGCAGCAAAGGCCCGGGCCCGTGCCCGGGCCGCAACCGAGCTACGTGCCGCCGCCGCTGGCGCAGGGCCAGGCGCCGAACGGCATGAGCCTGCCGGCGTCGCCGCCGGAGGCCGCGAAGGTCACGCCGTTCTCGGCGTGGCCCGTGGTGGGCGGCGAGCCCCCCGGCCCGCCGCGGCAGGGGATGCAACCGCCGCCTCCGCCGCAGCCGGTGCGGTCGCAGCAGCGCCCGGCACCGCCGATGGAGACCTTGCCGGCGTCGTCGCTGTTTCCTGCACCTGGACCGTCGGCGCCGCCGCCGGTGACGACGGCCGCCCGCGTCATGGCCCAGGCGCAGCCCTCGGCGCAGCCGCAGCGGCCTGCCGCGCCGCCGCCTCCGCCGCCCTCCGCGCCTCCGGCGGCGCCAGCGGCGCGCACCGCCGACGCCGGCGACTATCAGACGCTGCCGAGCGGCGTGGCGGAGAGCCTTGCCAAGCTGGCCGGGCGCCGGTCGAACCCGCCGCCGCCGCCAGACCTCGATCCGCTGCCGCCGCTGCCGCGCACGGCGGACGGCAAGGGCTGAGCCCGGCGCCACGGCCAAGACGCCTGCTGATCAAGCACGGGATCGTGGAGCTCCGGGCTGCGCAATCGCGAGCGCCGCGCGTACGCGAGGCGCGCCTCAGGCGTGGCCCGCCTGGCTCACGAGGTGGGAGGGGTCGATGCCGATGCGCGACATGGCGCGCTCGTACTTGGTCTCGAGCTCGGGATGGAAGACGATATCCGGGTCGGCCGGGCAATGCAGCCAGCCGTTGGCGTGGATCTCACTCTCGAGCTGGCCTGCCGACCAGCCGGAGTAGCCGAGCGCCAGGATGGCGCGGTCGGGGCCGCGGCCGCCGGCCATCGCCTTCAGGATGTCGACGGTGGCGGTGAGGGAGACGCTTGCGTCGATGGTGAGGGTCGAATCCTGCGAGCAGTAGTCGGGCGTGTGCAACACGAAGCCGCGCTGGGTATCCACCGGCCCGCCCAGGTGCACGCGGATCTCGCTGCCGTCGAAGGCCTCCTCCTCGTCCGGCTGGGGGGCGAGGCTCAACTGCTTCATCAGCTCCGGAAAGCTGATGTTGGGCGCCTGCTGATTGATGATCAGGCCCATGGCGCCCTCGTTGGAATGGGCGAGCATGTAGATCACGGACTTCGCGAAGCGCTTGTCCGACATCAACGGCATCGCGACCAGCAACTGGCCCTCGAGGTAACCGTCGCTGCCCATCATACGCTTGCGTCGTCTCGATACTGGCATAGAGGCGAGACTAGCGGCTAATGAAGGCGGCTGGAAGAGGGGCGGGGCCGATCACGACCTCGTTGCAGGACTTGATTTGCCAACCTTTGCGTCCCAAGCCTATCGAGAAGGCGCCCCGGCCTGCCGCCGGCCCAGGCACAGACCGGGGCTGCATCTCGAGCGAGCGCCCCACCTCAAGCGAGCGACAATGCGCAAGCAAGCAACAGTGCGATTGTATCGAGATCTGATGGCGGTATGCCTCCTGGCCTGCGGGGCCACAGCCGGGCGTGCCGCGGACGGTGCCGGCCAAGCCACCGCCTGGGCCACGCTGCACGAGGGCACCCGCGTACGCCTCGTCGCGGCAGGCAGCGGCAAGGTCAAGGCCGCCGTCGAGGTGCAGCTGGCGCCCGGCTGGAAGACCTACTGGCGCATGCCAGGCGATGCCGGCGTCCCGCCGCAGTTCGACTGGCAGGGCTCGGACAACGCGGCGCGGATCGAGGTGTTGTATCCCGCGCCCCACCGCCTGATCGAGCCCGCGGCCGAGACCATCGGCTACAAGGGGTCGGTGGTGTTCCCGGTGGAGGCCGTGGCGAAGGACGGCGCCAAGCCGATCGCCATGAAGCTCGAGCTCGAGATCGGGATCTGCAAGGAGATTTGCGTGCCGGCGCAGGCCACGCTTGCCCTCGAGGTGCCGGCGGCCGGCACCGGCGCGCTTCCCGACGGTGTCGCCGCGGCGCTCGCCAGCGTGCCGAAGCCCGTGGAGGCCGCCGACGGCAAGGCGCCGGCGCTGGTGAAGGTCGAGGCGCTGCTTGCGGGAGCCGAGCCGAGGCTCGTCATCGACGCCCGCTTTCCCGGCGATGCGGCAGGGGCGGACGTGTTCATCGAGGCATCCGACGGCATCTATGTGCCGATGACGAAACGGCTCGGGCCCACGCCCGATGGCGCGCAGCGGTTCGAGTCCAGGCTCTCGGCCGATACGGCCAAGGACCTGAAGGGGCGGCCGATTACTCTGACGCTGGTGGGAGCCGAAGGCGCCACGGAGGCGCGGTGGGCGGTGCCGTGACCGCACCGATCGTCTTGCCCACGGCTTGGCTTGCGCCTTCTGCCGGCCTAGATTGGCGCGCGTAGCGTCGAGGATCCTCCTCGCGGCCTTCCAGCTTTGCACAAATCACAAGGACCAAGCCTATGACGATCAAGGTCGGCGATCGCCTGCCCGATACGACATTCATGACTGTGGGACAGGACGGGGCGCCCAAGCCCGCCAAGACGGCCGAGATCTTCGCAGGGAAGAAGGTGGCGCTGTTCGCGGTTCCCGGTGCCTACACCAACGTCTGCAGCAAGCAGCACCTGCCCGGCTACGTCGCCAACTACGACAAGCTGAAGGCGCAGGGCTTCGACCTCGTCGCCTGCACGTCCACCAACGACATCCTGGTGCTGTCGCAGTGGGGCCGCGACAACGGCGCCGACGGCAAGATCATGATGCTGGCCGACGGCAACGCCGAGTTCGCCAAGAAGGTCGGCCTCGACCTCGACATGAGCGCGCGCATCATGGGCGTGCGCTCCAAGCGCTACTCGATGGTGGTCGAGGACGGCGTGGTGAAGGCGCTCAACGTCGAGGACACGCCCGCCAACCACGACCTGTCGAGCGCCGCCAGCATGTGCTCGCTCTGAGCGGCAGCCGCGCGACGACGCAATGGGCCGGCGCCTCGCGAGGGGCGCCGGCATCTGTTTTTGCAGGGCTTTCGGCGCAAGGCCGGCCTCGGCTTGACCCTGCGGGCGGCCGGTGATCTACCGGGGCTGCATGCGCAACCGACCGATTCCAGCGGGCCCTTCCCCATGACCACGACCGCGACCGATACCGTCCTCATCATCGACTTCGGCAGCCAGGTGACGCAGCTGATCGCCCGGCGGGTGCGCGAGCAGGGCGTGTACTCGGAGATCGTGCCGTTCAACAAGGCCGAGAGCGCGCTCGAGCGCTTGAAGCCGCGCGCGGTGATCCTGTCGGGAGGACCGGCGAGCGTCACCGAGTTCGGCACGCCCAGGGCGCCGGACTGGGTATTCGACGCCAAGCTGCCGGTGCTCGGCATCTGCTACGGCGAGCAGGCCATGGTGGCGCAGATGGGCGGCAGCGTCGAGGGCGGCCACCACCGCGAGTTCGGCCGCGCCGAGATCGAGGTGACGGACGACTGCGCGCTCTTTGCCGGCGTCTGGAAGAAGGGCGAGCGCGACACGGTGTGGATGAGCCACGGCGACCGCGTCACGCAGCTCCCCGCCGGGTTCAAGGTCGTCGGCGTGTCGAAGGGGGCCCCGTTCGCGGCCATTGCGGACGAGGCGCGCAAGCTCTACGCGGTGCAGTTCCACCCGGAGGTGGCGCACACGCCGCGCGGGGCGGCGCTGATCGGCAACTTCGTGCACCGCATCGCGGGGCTCGCCGGCGACTGGAGCATGGCGCACTTCCGCACGGCCGAGATCGACAAGATCCGCGCCCAAGTGGGGCGCGGCCGCGTCATCTGCGGGCTGTCCGGCGGCGTCGACAGCGCGGTGGCGGCGAAGCTGATCCACGAGGCGGTCGGCGACCAGCTCACCTGCATCTTCGTCGACCACGGCCTGATGCGGCTCAACGAGGGCGCGGAGGTGGTGAGCCTGTTCCGCGGTCATTTCAACATCCCGCTGGTGCACGTCGATGCGCGCGAGCGCTTCCTTGCATCGCTCGCCGGCAAGACCGACCCCGAGGCCAAGCGCAAGACCATCGGCGCCCTCTTCATCGACGTGTTCGAGGAGGAGGCGCGCAAGATCGGCGGTGCGCAGTTCCTGGCGCAGGGGACGCTCTATCCCGACGTGATCGAGAGCGTGTCGTTCACCGGCGGACCGTCCGTGACCATCAAGTCGCACCACAACGTCGGCGGCCTGCCGGAGCGCATGAACCTGAAGCTCGTGGAGCCGCTCAGGGAGCTGTTCAAGGACGAGGTGCGGGCGCTGGGCCGCGAGATGGGGCTGCCGGAGCACTTCATCGGCCGGCATCCGTTTCCCGGGCCGGGGCTCGCCATCCGCATCCTGTCCGACGTGACGGAGGAGAAGCTCGACATCCTGCGCAAGGCCGACGCGGTGTATCTCGATGAGATCCGCAAGGCCGGCCTCTACGACCAGATCTGGCAGGCGTTCGCGGTGCTGCTGCCGGTGCGCACGGTCGGCGTCATGGGCGACGGGCGCACCTACGACAACGTATGCGCATTGCGCGCCGTCACCTCGACGGACGGCATGACGGCCGACTACTTCCCGTTCCCGCACGAGGTGCTGGGGCGCGCGGCGACGCGCATCATCAACGAGGTGCGCGGCATCAACCGCGTCGTCTACGACGTCACCAGCAAGCCGCCAGGCACCATCGAGTGGGAGTGAGCGGCGACGGCCTTGCCGTTGCAGGTGCCGACGGCAGTCTGCGGGCGCGGGTGGTGCGGCCACTCGCGCAATAGCGCGGGCACGTGCGAGGCGGGCACCGGCTTGCTGAAGTAGTAGCCCTGCACCTCCTTGCAGCCGGCGGCCGCGATGGCCTCCAGCTGGGCCGCGGTCTCGACACCCTCGGCAAGGGACGCGATGCCAAGCTCCTCGGCGAGCGCGGTGGCCAGGCGCACGATGTTGAGCGCGCTCCGGTTCTCGCCGATGTCGGCGACGAAGGAGCGGTCGATCTTGATCTTGTCGAAGGGGAAGCGCTGCAGGTAGCTCAGCGACGAGTAGCCGGTGCCGAAGTCGTCCATGGCGATGCGCACGCCCAGATCGCGCAGCGTGCGCAGCGTGGCGAGGTTGGCATCGGTGTTCTGCAGGACGCTGGTCTCGGTGATCTCGAGCTCGAGGCGACAGGGGGCGAGCCCGGATTCGGCAAGGGCGGCGCCAACGCTCGCAAGCAGTCCGCCGTCCCTGACGTGGGCGGGCGAGATGTTGACGGCGACGGTGAGATCGCCCGGCCAGCGGCTCGCCTCCCGGCACGACTCCCGGATCACCCAGTCGCTGATCGGCACGATGAGGCCGATCTCCTCGGAAAAGCCGATGAAGGCGCCCGGCTGCAGCAGCCCGCGCTCGGGGTGGCGCCAGCGAATGAGCGATTCGAAGCCGCTGACCATGCCGCTCTCGAGCGAGACCAGGGGCTGGTAGTGCAGCTCGAACTCGCCGCGCTGCACGGCCCGGCGAAGGTCGCGCGCCAGCTGGTTGCGCGCGAGCAGTCGCGCGTCCATGTCGCTCTCGTAGAAGCGGTAGCGGCAATGACCTTCGCGCTTGCTCTCGTGGAGCGCCAGGTCGGCGTGCCGGATGAGATCGGAGCCGGAGAGAGCCTCGGACCCGGCGGTGGCGATGCCCATCTTGAAGTTCATATTGATGGCGTGACCGTCGATCTCGTAGGGGGCGGCGGCGCACTCCATCAGGCGGCGCGCGAGCGCCTCGGCGCCCTCCGGGCCCTTCAGGCCCATCTGCACGATGGCGAACACGTCGCCGCCGATGCGTGCGATCGTGTCCGAGGAGCGGACGGCGCCCTTCAGGCGCTCTGCGACGAGCATCAGCAGACGGTCGCCGGTGCCATGGCCCAGCGTGTCGTTGACCTGCTTGAAGTTGTCGAGGTCGACCACGCAGACGGCGACGGTGGATCCGCTCTCCCGCTCGTTGAGCTGGTGCTCGATGCTTGTCCGCAACAGCTCGCGGCTAGGCAGGCCGGTCAGGTTGTCGCGCAGCGACATGTGCTGGGCGAGCTCCAGCACGCGGCGGATGTGCTCGCCGAAGATGCCCCAGTCCAACGGCTTCAGGAGAAACGAGGTCGCCCCGGCCCGCAGCGCCTCCTCGAGGCCATCGCGTGTCTGGTTGGCGGTCAGGACGATGATCGGGATGTGCCTGAGCCGCGCGTTGTTGCGCATGCGGCCGATCAGCTCGATGCCGTTGATGATGGGCATCGCCAGATCGACGATGGCAAGGTCGGCCGGGCAGGCCTCGAGCCTGTGAAGGGCATCGTGTCCGTTCTCGGCCTCGACAACCTCGGCAAGCGTGCGCAGCTTCTTTGCCACCATGGCGCGGGTGATGGGATCGTCGTCGACGACCAGCACCTTCGGCTTGCGCATGCAGCTCCTCCCGCGGCGGCATCTGAGCAGACTCAGATGCCAGCGACGCTCTCACATGGCTGTAAAGCATGTGGAAACTGCGCAATAACTCGGCTCGCGTGGTTAACCCGTGCTTGCGGCGCCTGCCATTGTGCGCCAGCCATGGTCTCAAATTGAGCGGGCCGGCATCGGAGAACGCCCCATGACGCCGAAAGCAGCGCCGTCCACACTCTACGGCATCAAGACGTGCGACACGGTGCGCAAGGCGCGCGCCTGGCTCGATGCCCGCCACGCCGCCTACGCATTCCACGACTTCAAGACGGCGGGAATCGACCGGGCAACGCTGGAGGGCTGGGTGCGCGAGGTGGGCTGGGAGACGCTCATCAACCGCGCCGGCACGACGTTCCGCAAGCTGCCGGAGCCCGAGAAGGCGAGCCTCGACCAGGCCAAGGCCATCCGGCTGATGCTGGCGCAGCCGTCGATGATCAAGCGGCCGGTGCTGGTGTCGGGCGGTCGGCTGACGGTCGGTTTCAGGCCCGAGATCTATGCCCGCCTCTTCGACGGATCAGCGCCGTGAGGCCAGCGCCCGCACGGCATCGATAAGCGGGCGAACGGCGGCGTCATAGCCGGCCCAGGCCCGCGACCGCGCCAGCAGGGACGGGACCGTGTGCACCGTGAAGCGCCCGGGGTCGAGGCCGTCGCGGACTTGCGACCAGGTGAGCGGCATGGAGACCGTGGCGCCGGGCCTTGCCCGCGGCGAGAGGGGGGCAACGGCCGTGGCCGTGCGGTCGTTGCGCAGGTAGTCGAGATAGATGCGGCCCTGGCGCTTCGTCTTGGCCATGTTGACGAGGTAGCGGTCGGGGCTGTCGGCGGCCATGCCGGTGCAGAGCGCCTCCGCGAACAGCTTGGCCTCCGTCCAGCCCAGACGGTCGGCCGGGCGCACCGAGACCGGCGTCACCACGTGGAGCCCCTTGCCGCCCGTCGTCTTGCAGAAGGACTCGAGGCCGATGCGGGTCAGACGCGCGCGCAGCTCGCGCGCCGCCTCGATCACGGCCGTGAACGGAACGTCGTCGGCGGGATCGAGGTCGAGCACGAGGCGGCCGGGGACGTCGGGCTTGCCCGGCGCGCAGTTCCACGGATGCAGCTCAAGGCCGCCGATCTGGGCAACGGCGATGAGACCCTCGACGCTGTCGATACGCAGGTAGGGCTTCTCCTCGCCCGATACGGCGACGCGGGCGATGCGCTCGGTGAGGCCGGGGCCGGCGTGCCGCTGGAACCAATGCTCGCCCTCGATGCCGTCGGGGGCCCGCACGATGGAGCAGGGCCGGCCCTGCAGATGGGCGATCATCCAGGGACCGACGGCCTCGAAATAGCGCGCGAGGGCGAGCTTGGTGACCGCCGGCGAGCCCAATGCCGCCGGCCACATCGGCTTGTCGGGATTGGAGATGGCGACACCCGCGACCTCGTTGCCGTGGCCCGGATTGCCGCGGCGCCGGCCGCCGCCGGCGGCCGCCGGACGTGGCATGTCGAGCGTCGCGGCCGATGGCGCCACCGGGCGCTCCGCCGTGACCTCGCGCGCGGGCTTGTCCTTCCGCAGGGCCTTGAATGCGGCCTGGCGGACCATCCCGGCACCCGTCCAGCCGGCGAACTCGATCTCGCACACGAGGCGCGGCGCCACCCAGTTGGTATCGGCGCCCTTGCGCGGGGCGGACGCACCGACGAAGGGGCTCGACGCGGCGGCGCTGGCCTTGAGCGCCGCAAGCAGTGCCGGCGCGTTCGCGCCGTTGAAGCCGGTGCCGACGCGGCCGACGTAGACGAGCCCGGCGCCGTCGTAGACGCCGACGAGAAGCGAGCGCAGGTTGCGCGCCGATCCGTTCCAGCCGCCGATGACGACCTCGTGCCCGGGACGCGACTTGATCTTGGCCCAGGCCTCGCCGCGGCCGGAGCGATAGGGGCTCGCGGCCTTCTTGGAGACGATGCCCTCGAGGTGCATGCGGGTGGCGGCGGCGAGGACCGCGTCGCCCGGCTCGGTCAGATGATCGAGGTAGCGCACCAGAGGGGCGTGCGAGAGACCCGAGTCGGCGAGCAGCGTGCGAAGGCGCTGCTTGCGCTCGAGGAGGGGTAGGGTGCGCAGGTCCTCGCCGCGCGCGAACAGGAGATCGAAGGCGATGTAGACGAGATCCTGCGAGCGACCCTCGGAGAGGGCGACCTGGAGAGCTGCGAAGTCGGGCGCGCCGGCGGCATCCAGCGCCACGACCTCGCCGTCGAGGATGCAGTCGGGCAGCCGCGCGGCGGCGGCGGCGAGATCTGCAAACTTGCCCGTCCAGTCGAGGCCCGTGCGCGTGCGCAGGGCAGCGTGGTGGCCCGCCACGCGCAGCTGGATGCGGTAGCCGTCGAGCTTGATCTCGTGCACCCAGCCCGCGCCCGATGGCGGGCGCGAGAGGGTCGCGCAGAGCTGCGGCGGCACGAAATCCGGCATGGGCGATTGCCCGGCGGCTGCGCGTGCCCGCTGGCCCCGCGCCGTCGGCGGGCTGCGCGCCTCCTCGCGCGGCCGCGAGCTCCAGACCGCGTCCGGGTCGAGCCTCGGCGCGCTGGCCATGATGAAGGGGCGCGGAGCGCGGCCCTTGCCGGCGGCGATCTGGGCCATCGTGCGGCCGGAGGCGACGGAGCGGTCGTCGGCCTGCGGCGTGATCGCCCTGCCGGCCTCGCCGTCGCCGTGCTTGATCAGGAGCCAGTTGGTGTGCTTGCCGCCGCGCCGGTCGCGGCGCATGCGCACCAGAACCCAGCTGCCCTTGAGCTTGGCGCCGACGAGGGTGAGCTTGAGCTCGCCCCTGGCAAGGGCGGCGGCGGGGTCGCCGGCCTCCTCGGGCAGCCAGAAGCCGCGGTCCCACAACATCACGGTGCCGCCGCCGTACTGGCCTTTCGGAATGGTGCCCTCGAAGTCGCCGTAGGCCAGCGGGTGATCCTCCACCTCGACGGCGAGCCGCTTGTCGCGCGGGTCGAGCGAGGGGCCCTTGGTCACGGCCCAGGACTTGAGCACGCCGCCGATCTCCAGCCGCAGGTCGTAGTGAAGGCGCGTCGCCGCGTGCTTCTGCACCACGAAGCGCGGCTGCTCGGCAGCGGCGGGCGCCTCGTCGCCCTTGGGCTCGCTGGTGCGCGCGAAATCGCGCTTGGCGCGATACAGGGACAGGCTTTTCTTGGCGGCCATGGGCGCGGCGCTTTCGGGGTCGAGGCCGGCGGCACCGGACGAGGCGGCGCTGGCTGCGATGGAATGGTAGGCGCAACGCGCAGCCGATCAAGAAAGATCGGGTGCGGGGTTAATCGCCCTGCCCCGACGGGCGCCGCACAGCGCCGGGCACGACGCCTGTCGCATCGGCGGCAGAGTAAGCGGCGCGGCCGGCTCAGGCCTCCGGCGCCGCCATGCGTGGGGTGGCGGGGCGGCCGCGGATGTCGAAGAACAGCGCCTGGCTGATCACCGCCCTGACGGTGTCGTGGTGGAACGGCTTGGCGATGAGGAAAGTCGGCTCGGGGCGCGTCCCCGTCAGCAAGCGCTGCGGATAGGCGGTGACGAAGATCACGGGCACGGAGAAGGTGCGCAGGATCTCGTTGACGGCGTCGAGGCCGGAGGAGCCGTCCGCCAGGTGGATGTCTGCGAGCACCAGGCCCGGCCGCGTCTGCAGGGTGGCGTCGACCGCCTGCCTCTCGGTGCGGGCGATCTTGACGACGCGGTGGCCGAGGTCGGTCACCAGGCGCTCCAGGTCGAGGGCGATGAGCGGCTCGTCCTCGATGATGACGACGTCCGTCGCCATCTGTCGGGCGATATCGCGGCCCGCCTCGTCGATGGAGGTCTGCACCTCGGCCTCGCTGACGCCGAGGATGGCAGCGGCCTGGCGCGGCGTGAACTCCTCCACCGCCACCAGCAGGAAGGCGAGCCGCGCCGGAGGCGTCAGCGCCGCCAGGTTGCGCGAGGCGGCGTCGATGCCGGGATGGCCGGGGTCGAGGGACGGCTCGTCGAGCGCCAGCGCGCCCAAGGTCGTCAGGAAGGCCCGGTACACGGCCACCCGCGGCGGCAGGGTCCGCGGAAGGATGGTATCGTCGACGACGAGGGCCTCGAGCATGGCAGCAACGCAGGCGTCGCCTCGGCCCTGGTTGCCCGTGACGGCCCGCGCGAAGCGCCGCAAGTACGGCAAATGCGGCGCGACCTGCTCAGAGACCGACATCATGTTCCTCCAGATAGCGCGGTGTCTTTGCCTGACGCACAGCAACGCTGTAGAAGTGCATCTGTTCCATGTCCCGGAACCAAACTAGGCATCACACGTTTGTATGGTGGACCAAAGGGCGGGGTCGGGGGAGGGGGGAAACGTGACATTCATGAACGATCGGATTGCCGAGCACGGAGAGCCCGAAGGGACCCGCAAGCCCGACGAGGCCCGGCAGGAGAGTCATCTTCGTGTCGTCTACTCCAGCGATGCTCCCGCTTCCAGGCACGACGCCGCGCCGAGCACGGCGGCCGGACAGCCCGCGTCCTCAGGCGCGCGCGAGGCCATGCTCGACCGCGCCCTGCAGGCCCGCATCGGCGGCTTGCTGCGGGAGGCGTTCGGCGACGTCGCGCAGGCGCCGGTTCCTGATCGCTTTGTGAAGTTGCTCGAGGCGCTCGCCAAGAAGAAGAGCGGCGGCCATGAGTGAGCCTGTTCCTGCCAGGGAGGCCATGGTTGAGCTCATTCCGAGCCTACGCGCTTTCGCCGTCTCGCTCTGCGGTGACCTGGAGCGTGCCGACGACCTTGTGCAGGACACGCTGCTGAAGGCCTGGAACCATCTTGGCAGCTTCCAGGAAGGCACCAACCTGCGGGCATGGCTGTTCACCATCCTGCGCAACACCTACTACTCCGACCGGCGCCGCAGACTGAGAGAGGTGGAGGACGACGGCACCTGGGCTCTGTCCCTCGCGGTTCATCCGGACCAGGAGGGGCATGTGGACGTACAGGATTTCTGCGTGGCATTGAAAGACCTGCCCGCCGAGCAGCGCGAGGCGCTGATCCTGGTGGGAGCGGCCGGCTTCTCCTACGAGGAGGCAGCCCAGATCTCGAGCTGCGCCGTCGGAACGATCAAGAGCCGCGTCAATCGCGCCCGCGCCAGGCTCGCCGAGACCATGGCCGTGACCAACGCCTGCGAGTTCGGGCCGGACGCGGCCACCGAGGCGATCGTCGCCCACAGCGCCAGGAACGGCGGCCGCTAGCGGCTGACTGCCGTCATCACGTCTCAGCCGCAGGCAGGCCGGTCAGCGCCGGGCGCCCGGCTCCGCGCCCCCTGCGGGGCTCGGAACCTCAGGCACGCCGGCGTGACTACTTGCCGTCGGTGGGCTCGGCCGAAGACGTCTCCGCGCCGTCCTTGGGCTGGGCGGCCTTGCTCGTGCGGCTCTGGGCGGAGCGACCGCCCTTGCGGCCGGCCTCGGCCGCCAACTCGCGGTTCTGCGAGAAGCTGCGGTCCTGGGCGGCCACCGACTGGCCTCCCTTGCGACCCGCCTCGGCGGCGAGCTGCCGGTTCTGCGCGAAGCTTCGCTTGTCGCGCGGCACGTTGGCGCCGCCCTTGCGGGCAATCTCGCGCTGCTTGGCCTGATCCATCGCCGCGAAGCCGCGACGCACCTGCGTTGGTCCTTTCAGCTCGGCCGCCATGATGAGCCTGTCTCCTCTTTGGCTGTAGCTCCAGTCGAAGCTAAACCCTGAGGGTAGGTGAAAGTTCCATCGCAACGCTCAAATTCTGCGCGTGGGGCACGTTTGCAGCAACGGCCCGCCTTTCCGTGCGGCCAAGGTCAAGCTGCAGTGCTATTCGGCCGCCTCCTTGCGCGGCTCGGGCGGCGTCCAGCGCAGGCGCGGCTCGCGCGCGGCCTTGGTCTCGTCGAGCCTCTGGCGCGGGGCAAATCGCGGCGCGGACTTGAAGCGGTCGCTGTCGCCGGCCTTGGCGGCCTTGGCCAGGCCCTCCAGGCTCGAGACGAAGCGGTCGAGGCTGTGCCGCGATTCGGACTCCGTCGGCTCGATCAGCATGGCGCCGTGCACCACGAGCGGGAAATACACCGTCATCGGGTGGTAGCCCTCGTCGATCATCGCCTTGGCAAAATCGAGCGTGGTGATGCCCGTGCCCTCCAGCCAGCGGTCGTCGAACAGCACCTCGTGCATGCACGGCTGGTCGCCGAAGGGCAGCGACATGAGGTGCTGCAGCCCGGCCTTGACGTAGTTGGCGTTGAGCACGGCGTCCTCGCTGGCCTGGCGCAAGCCGTCGGCGCCGTGGCTCAGCATGTAGCTGAGCGCGCGCACGAACATGCCCATCTGGCCGTGGAAGGCGCTCATGCGGCCGAAGGGCTTCGCGTCGCCCTCCCCCGCATGCTCGACGAGGCGCACGCCCTTGGCGTCGGCCACGACGTAGGGCACCGGCACGAAGGGGGCCAGCGCCTGCGACAGGACCACGGGGCCCGCACCCGGGCCGCCGCCGCCGTGCGGCGTGGAGAAGGTCTTGTGCAGGTTGATGTGCATGGCGTCGACGCCGAGGTCGCCGGGGCGCGCCTTGCCGACGATGGCATTGAAGTTGGCGCCGTCGGCGTAGAAGAAGCCGCCCGCCGCGTGCACGGCTTCGGCGATCTCGACCACATCGCGCTCGAACAGGCCGCACGTGTTGGGGTTGGTGAGCATGATGGCCGCAACGTCGGCGTTGAGGCGCGCGCGCACCTCGGCCGGGTCGACGGTGCCGTCGGCGCGGGCGGGAACGGAGACCACGCGATAGCCGATGAGGGCAGCGGTCGCAGGATTGGTGCCGTGGGCCGACTCCGGCACCAGCACGCTCGTGCGCGTCTCGCCGCGGGCCTCGATGGCCGCCTTTATCGCCATCATGCCGGCGAGCTCGCCGTGGGCGCCGGCCTTGGGCGTCATGGCGACGGCGGGCAGGCCGGTCAGCACCTGCAGCCAGCGCGACAGCTCGGCGATGAGGGCGATGGCGCCCGCGGCCGTCGACTGCGGCTGCAGGGGATGCACGTCGGCGAAGCCGGGGAGACGCGCCATGCGCTCGTTGAGCCGCGGGTTGTGCTTCATGGTGCAGGAGCCGAGCGGGAACAGCCCGGTGTCGATGCCGTAGTTCCTCTGCGACAGGCGCACGTAGTGGCGCATGGCCTCGGGCTCGGTGAGGCCGGGCAGGCCGATGTCGCCGTGGCGGGCGAGGCCGCCAAGGCGCGGCGCCGGCATGGGCTTCGGCTCCTCCAAGTCGACGCCGGTGACGTCGGTGCGGCCGATCTCGAAGATCAGCGGCTCCTCCTGCGCGAGGCCGGCGTTGCCCGAGAAGGTCTCGATGGCGTGCTCGGCGGCATCACCGGTGCCGGTGGGGCGTCCCTGGCGGTTGAGCATCACAGCACCTCCTTGAGGGCGGCGGCGTAGGCGGCGCGGTCCTCGTCCGCATTCACTTCGGTGGATGCGACGACGATGAGGTCGGCGAGCTCGGGCCTGCCGGGCAGCAGGCGGGAGACGGGCACACCGCCGAGGACGCCCTTGGCCGCCATCTTCTCGATCACCGCGTCGGCCCGGCCCGGCACCTGCAGCGTGAACTCGTTGAAGAAGGCGTCGTTGAGCACCTTGACGCCCGGCACGGCAGCGAGCGCGTCGGCAAGCGCCACGGCGTTGGCGTGGTTGACGCGCGCGAGCTTGGTCAGACCGACCTCGCCAAGCAGGCTCAGGTGGATGCTGAAGGCCAATACGCACAGGCCGGAGTTGGTGCAGATGTTGGACGTCGCCTTCTCGCGGCGGATGTGCTGCTCGCGCGTCGACAGCGTCAGCACGTAGCCGCGGCGGCCGCTGCGGTCCACCGTCTCGCCGCACAGGCGTCCCGGCATCTGGCGCACGAGGCCGGAGCGCGTGGCGAACAGCCCGACGTAGGGACCGCCGAAGGAGAGCGCATTGCCGAGCGACTGGCCCTCGCCGACGACGATGTCGGCGCCCATGGCGCCGGGCGGCGTGACGAGGCCAAGCGACACCACCTCGGTGAAGACGGCGATGAGGAGGGCGCCCGCCGCGTGCACCTTGGCAGCGAGCTCGCGCAGGTCGTGGAGATGGCCGAAGAAATCCGGCGTCTGCACGACGACGCAGGAGACGGACTTGTCGATGACGGACGCAATGTCCTCGACACCGCCCGGGGCGGGCGGCAGGGCCACCACCTCGTTGCCGGCCATGCGCGACACCGTCTCGATGGTCTCGCGGTAGTGGGGATGCAGATTGCCGGCCAGCACCGCCTTGTGGCGCCGGGTCTGGCGGTGCGCCATCAGCACGGCCTCGGAGGCCGCGGTGGAGCCGTCGTACATGGAGGCATTGGCGACCTCCATGCCGGTCAGCATCGCCACCTGCGTCTGGAACTCGTACAGGTACTGCAGCGTGCCCTGCGCGATCTCGGGCTGGTAGGGCGTGTAGGAGGTCAGGAACTCCGAGCGCTGGATGAGGTGGTCGACGGTGGCCGGCACGTGGTGCTTGTAGGCGCCGGCGCCGACGAAGAAGGGCACCGAGCCCGCCGGTGTGCTCATTGCAGCAAGCTTCGCGAGCTCGCGCTCGACGGCCATCTCGCTCTTGGCACGCGGCAGGTCGAGCAGGCCGGGCAGCAGCTTGTCGCGCGGAACGTTGGCGAACAGCGCATCGATATCGGCGGCGCCGATCCTGGCCAGCATCGCCTTGCGATCGGCCTCGGTGAGGGGCAGGTAGCGCATCGTCAACCGTTCTCCTTCACGAAGGCGTCGTAGGCGGCGCGGTCCATGAGGCCGTCGAGCTCGGACGCGTTGGCGACCTTGACCTTGAAGAACCAGGCCTTGCCCTCGGCGTCCTCGTTGACGAGGCCGGGCTGGCCGTTGAGGTCGGCGTTCACCTCGACCACCTCGCCGGCCACGGGGAGAAAGATGTCGCTCGCGGCCTTGACGCTCTCCACAACCGCGACGGCGTCGCCCTGCGCCGCCTTGCGGCCGATCTCGGGAAGCTCGACGAAGACGACGTCGCCGAGCTGGGTCTGGGCATGGTTGGTGATGCCGATGGTGGCGACGTCGCCGTCGAGACGCACCCACTCGTGATCCTTGGTGAAACGCTCGGTCATGGCAGGCTCCTCGGGCTTGGGCGTTAGGATTTGCTGGCGTAGCGATGCGCAACGAACGGCATGGCGACGACGGAGGCCGACAGGGCCTTGCCGCGCACCATCAGACTGACGGGCGTGCCGGGGGCGGCGTAGTCGGCCGCGAGGTAGCCCATGGCGACGGGGCCATCGACGCTGGGGCCGAAGCCGCCGGAGGTGACGATGCCGATGCTGCCGCCGAGCAGCGCGCAGACGGCAGTGCCCTCGCGTGCCGGCGCGCGCCCGTCGGGCTTGAGGCCGACGCGCTTGCGCGCGGGGCCCTTCTCCAGCTCGCGCCGGATGCGGTCGGCGCCGGGGAAGCCGCCCTCGCTGCGCCGCCGCTTCTGGATGGACCAGGCAAGGCCCGCCTCGATCGGGCTCGTGGTCTCGTCGATGTCGTGCCCGTAGAGGCACAAGCCCGCCTCGAGCCTGAGGCTGTCGCGGGCGCCGAGGCCGATGGGCATCACGCCCGCCTGCGCCAGCAGCAGCTCGGCCAGCGCCGGCGCATCGCCGGAGGCGACGGAGATCTCATAGCCGTCCTCGCCCGTGTAGCCCGAGCGCGAGACGTGGCCGTCGAGACCGCCGATCCTGGCGCGCAGTCCGGTCATGAAAGGCATGGCCCCGGCCTCTGGGCACAGCGCACCGAGGATGGCGCTGGCGGATGGGCCTTGCAGCGCCAGCAGCGCCCGGCCCGGCATCGGATTGAGCGTCACGCCGGCGGGGAGCCGCGCCGCGATGTGGGCGAAGTCGACGTCCTTGCGGGAGGCGTTGACCACGAGATAGATGCCGGCACCGTCGGCCGTGCGCGTCAGCATCAGGTCGTCGATGATGCCGCCCTCCTCGTTGAGGAGCTGCGAATAGCGCTGCTGGCCGGGCTTGAGATTGAGCACGTCGGCAGGTACCAGCGCCTCGAGCGCGGCAGCGAGGCTCGCGTAGTCGGGGCCGTCGAGCATGGCCTGGCCCATGTGGGAGACGTCGAACAGGCCGGCCTGCGCGCGCGTGTGCAGGTGCTCCTTCAAGATGCCGGCGGGATAGTTCACCGGCATCTCGTAGCCGGCGAAGGGCACCATCTTGGCGCCGAGCCGCACGTGCAGGTCGAACAGCGGCGTGCGCGACAGTGGCGCGGAAGCGCCGGGCCCCGGACCCGAATTGGCTTTGGATGATGTCATTGGGTGGTGTCCCGTGGTCCAGCGCGGTTCGACGTCCCCGCACCTTGCGATGCGAGTGCAAACCCCCTCTGTCACGGGACCTGAGAGATTCCGGCACGGCGCGCCAAGCGAGCCTGCCTTACTCCGTCGGTGAGCCGGTGGCGCCGGCTGCTTTCCAGAGGGCCATCAATCTGCGGTCCTTTTGCCTGAGAGGTTCCGGGGCGGTTGCTCCTTCGGCGCCGGCCACCACCAAGGCAATGGCCAGTCTCTTCCGCAGATCTCGAATGGACCGGGCGCGATAATAGGTGCAGGCGACCCCGTGTCAACGCCGCAGGGCGGCCCCGCGCAATTATCTTTGGGAGCTGCCTGTAAGGGACGTGCTCGCTGCAGAGGCGGCCGGCCGCGGCGCGTGACGCTGCCTGCGCGTCATACAGGCAGGCGCGAGGCGGCGGTCAGCCGGCGCCCGGCACGTTGCGGTCGAAGCCGACGAAGACTTCGTACTCGGCGGGGCGCGAGCCCTCGGGAACGGTGAAGGTCACCGAGCGCACGATGGAGAAATAGCCGATGGGCTTGTCGAGCGTGACGTCGACGCGGATCTGCATCGGGTCGGTCACGACCTTCTCGCGCTTGGCGTCGGCCACGAACACGCTGAGCGGCAGCGTCACGGTGCCGTTGCGGCCCTTGGGGCCCAGCAGCACGCGGCCCGAAAAGCCGTACTTGACGGTGATGCGATTGCCCTCGAGATGGCACTCGCGCGCGGTCTTGGAGATCTCGCCGCGGTGCATGACGGCGAGGCCGTCGCCGACGCGGCCCTGCTCGTAGATGGTCACGAAGCCGTCGCGGGACCAGACGTTGAAGCGGGGGCAGCCGAAGGCCATCTCGGTGCCGCCGACGGGCGTGATGCTGCCGGTGTCCGTCTTGGCTGCGGCGAGGAGCTGATCCTCGCTGACGCCGCTGGGCTGCGACGAGGCGGTCTTGCTGCCGCCGAACCAGCCGCCGCCGATGCCGGACGTGAGTGAGGACATGCCGCAGCCCGCAAGCGACGCCGCGGCTGCAGCGAGCACGACGACGCGCACGAGCGCGACCAATCTGGCTGATCCGGAATTCTGCACGACGTCCCTGTTACGAACACTTGCCCGGCTTGTCGTGGACCGGTATTTCCTTAATCCACTCAATGCCGCGCGAGCCCCCCGGCCCGTGTTGCGTCGACTCGCAAGATAGCATCGGTTGCATTCCTGAGCCAAGCACGACCTCAGGCGCCGGCCGAGCCTCCGAAATGGTGCTTAACGTGCCCTCAGCTGCCGACATCGCGACCCACGGGACCTCTGGCCACTCCGCCGGCGCAGCCTCGAACGCCTTGAAAATCCTGGTGGCGGCCCCGCGCGGGTTTTGCGCAGGTGTGGACCGGGCGATCAAGATCGTCGAGCTGGCGCTGAAAAAGTACGGGGCGCCGGTGTATGTGCGACATGAGATCGTCCACAACCGGCACGTGGTCGACGAGCTGAAGGCGAAAGGCGCCATTTTTGTGGAGGAGCTCGACGAGATCCCCGATGGCGATCGACCTGTGATTTTTTCGGCACACGGAGTGCCGAAGGCCGTGCCTACGGCGGCCAAGCAACGCAACATGTTCGTCCTCGACGCCACCTGCCCGCTGGTGTCCAAGGTGCACGTGGAGGCGCGGGACCATTTCGAGGCCGGCGCCGAGATCGTGCTGATCGGGCACGCCGGCCATCCGGAGGTGGTGGGCACGCTCGGCCAGCTGCCCGAGGGCGCCGCGACCCTGATCGAGACGGCGGACGATGCACGCGCCTTCCGTCCGCGCGATGCCTCGCGGCTTGCCTACATCACGCAGACGACGCTTTCGGTCGACGACACGGCGGCGACCGTCGCCATCCTCAGGGAGCGGTTCCCCGCAATCCTAGGGCCGCGCAAGGAGGACATCTGCTACGCCACCACCAACCGGCAGGCGGCGGTGAAGGCGATCGCGGCGCGCTGCGACCGCGTGATCGTGGTCGGCGCTCCCAACAGCTCCAACTCGCTGCGCCTCGTCGAGGTGGCCGAGCGCGCGGGCTGCCCGAAGGCGCTCCTGGTGCAGAGCGCGGCCGACATACCCTGGGAGCAGTTCCAGGGCATCAAGACGCTAGGCGTGACGGCGGGGGCCTCGGCGCCCGAGCGCCTCGTGACCGGCATCCTCGACGCGTTCCGCGCGCGCTATGCCACAGATATCGAGCACGTCGTCACCCGCGAGGAGACCATCGGCTTCAACGTTCCGCGTGAGCTGAGATCGGCGGGCGCGCCCTAGTGTCCTGATCCGCAAATACCGACTTCATTGCCGCACGCGCGGGACGGTATTTGCGGATCTGAAGGACACTAGAAACACCATAAGCTTAGTGTGGTGCTTGTCTCGCAATTGCCGACTACGAACCCAGCCGCGATGTTGGTCGGCAATTGCGAGGCACCACACGAGCCGCCCGGGGAACGGAGGAGAAATGGCGGTCTACACCGAGGTGTCCGACGAGGACCTGAGCCGATTCATCGCCGGCTACGACGTCGGCGCGCTCCTGTCCGTGAAGGGCATCGCGGAGGGCGTCGAGAACACGAACTACCTGATCCACACGGAGAAGGGATCGTTCGTGCTGACGCTTTACGAGAAGCGCGTGAACCCCGCCGACCTGCCGTTCTTCCTGGGGCTGATGGAGCACCTCGCCGGCCGCGGCGTGACCTGCCCGCTGCCGGTGCGCGACCGCACCGGCCGGGTGCTCGGCTCGCTGTCGCAGCGGCCCGCCGCGATGGTGACGTTTCTCGAGGGCGTCTCGGTGCGCAAGCCCTCGGTCGCGCATTGTGCGGCGCTGGGCGTGGCATTGGCGCGCTTGCATCAGGCAGGCGAGGGCTTCGCCATCCGGCGTGAGAACGGCCTGGGCCCTAGGAGCTGGCGGCCGCTCTACGAGCGTTTCGCGGCACGGGCGGACGAGATCGTCGGCGGATTGTCGGGCCTCATCAGCGACGAGCTTGCGTTCCTCGACGCCGCATGGCCCGGCGCGCTGCCGCAGGGCGTGATCCACGCCGATCTCTTCCCCGACAACGTGTTCTTCCTCGGCGAGCGGCTGGCGGGATTGATCGACTTCTACTTCGCCTGCAACGACGCCTTCGCCTACGACGTGGCGGTGTGCCTCAATGCGTGGTGCTTCGAGCCGGACTTCAGCTTCAACGCCACCAAGGGCCACGCGCTGCTCAGGGGCTACCAGGGGGTGCGCCCGCTTTCCGGCGCGGAGCGCACGAGCCTGCCGGTGCTGTGCCGCGGCTCCGCCCTGCGCTTCCTGCTGACGCGCGGCTACGACTGGCTGCACACGCCGAGGGACGCGCTGGTGAAGCCGCACGACCCGCTCGACTACGTGCGCCGGCTCAAGTTCCACCGCTCCGTCGCGGACGCCGCCGCCTACGGGCTCGAAAGCGCGCCATGAGCGAGCATGAGGCGGCGCAGCGGCCGCGGGTGACGATCTACACGGACGGCGCCTGCTCGGGCAATCCCGGGCCCGGCGGCTGGGGCGCGATCCTGATCTCCGGCGCGCATCGCAAGGAGCTGTCGGGCGGGGAGGCGCAGACGACCAACAACCGCATGGAGCTGATGGCGGCCATCGCGGCGCTGGAAGCGCTCAAACGGCCCTCGCACGTCGACCTGCACACCGACAGCGAGTACGTGAAGAACGGCATCTCGAGCTGGATCCACGGCTGGAAGAAGAAGGGCTGGAAGACGGCCGCCAACAAGCCCGTCAAGAACGCCGAGCTGTGGCAGCAGCTCGACCAGGCCCGGCATCGGCATGAGGTGCACTGGCACTGGGTGAAGGGGCATGCCGGGCACGCCGAGAACGAGCGCGCGGACGAGCTGGCGCGCGAGGGTATGGCGCCGTTCAAGCGCCGAGGGAGCTGAGAGGGGCTGCAGAGGGGCGGCGCGGCACGCGAACGGAATGCGCCAGGCCCCTCTCCCCATCCTTCATGGGGAGAGGGAGAAGAGGGCGCGAGCGGCGGCGCCATCTCCGGTGCCGGCGGCGAGGAGTTGCCTGGGCTCGCGGCATCGGCCAGGGTGAATTTCCCGATCCGAAGCCGTTCGTATCCAAGCACTTGAATTGCAATGTTAATCAATTGCTGATCTCGTTCCCATCATTTTGCCCGCACTGGCACAATCTCGCAGCCGTGCCCATATATGCTGCAAACGTCTCGATCGACCCGCAAAGGTGGTCTCATGTCTCGCATGCGATTGATTGCACTCGCCATTGCGCTCCTCGCCAGTTTCGCGGTGGTGGCGTCCGACGTGGCCGACGCACGGGTGGGTAAAGGCGGCAGCGTGGGGTCGCGCGGCAGCCGTACGTACTCCGCCCCGCCATCGACCAATACGGCTCCCAAGGCCGCGCCGATCGAGCGATCGATGACCCCGCGCGCCGGAAATCCGTCCCAGGGCGTGCAGCCGGCCGCGCAGGCGTCCAGGTTCGGCGGCATGCGCGGGCTGCTCATGGGCGGTCTGTTCGCCCTGGCGCTCGGCAGCATCTTCGGCTTCGGCACGCTGGCGAGCGTGCTGGGCTTTGTGCTGCAGTTCGCGCTGATCGGCGGCCTTGTCTATCTGGCAGTCGCTTTCTTCAGGAGCCGGAGCCAGCCGGCCCTCGCACGCGGGCCGTCGCAGGGACTGGCGAGCAACGGCTCCCAGCGCGCACCTGCGGGCTTTGCAGGTGCCGCGCATGGCGCGCCGCCCGCTGCCGCCTACGCCGTGACCCACGCCGACCTCGACACCTTCGAGAGGCTGCTGGGACAGACCCAGACCGCCTTTGCCCGCGAGGATGCGGACGCGCTCGGCCGGATCACGACGCCTGAGATGTTCTCCCATTTCAGCCACGAGCTGGCCGACAACGCCCGGCGCGGGGTGCGCAATCAGATCTCGGATGTGAAGCTGCTGCAGGGCGATGTCTCCGAGGCCTGGAGCGAGGGCAGCACGACCTATGCGACGGTCGCCATGCGCTTCTCCGCGATCGACGCGACCATCGATCGGGCCACCCAGCGTGTCGTGTCGGGCGATCTGTCCCGGCCGACGGAGGCGGTGGAGTTCTGGACGTTCCGCCGCGATGCCCGCGCCGACAGCGAAGGCTGGCAGCTCTCGGCGATCCAGCAAGCCGCGTAGGTGCTGCCGGCCGGCGCCGAGGCCAGGCTCGCGTCGCCCTCACCACACGCGATCAGCGTCAGCGGCGCGGAACGCGCAGCACGCTCGCCAAGGGCTTGCGCAGGCCGCGCAGGCGCTCGACGCCGGAGAGTAGCCAGGAGGGCATCGCCCGATGGGCACCGGAGCGGCCGCCCGCCACCGCCTCGTGCAGCAGCAGCACGGGCAATAGGCCGATCAGCACGATGGTAAGCGCGCCGAGCGCCGACCGCTCGAACTGCTCGATGGCGGCGAAGCTGTAGACGTGGGTGGCGAGCGTCTCGAAGTTGAAGGGGCGCAGAAGCAGCGTGGCGGCCAGCTCCTTCATGCCGTCGACGAAAACGATCAGGCCGGCGGAGCCGAGCGCGGGCAGCAGCAGCGGCAGGTGCACGCGCCAGAGCGCGGACAGCCCGGTCTCGCCCAGCGTGCGGGCGGCGGCATCGAGGTTTGGCGAAAGACGCTCGAAGCCGGCCTCGAAGGTCGACAGCGACACGGCCAGGAACCGGATGCTGTAGGCGAGGATCAGAACGAGCACGGAGCCCGACAGCAGCAGGCCCGTGGACAGGCCGAGGATCGCGCGCAGGCTCGCGTCGAGCCAGTTGTCGAAGGCCGCGAGCGAGATCAGGAGGCCGAGCGCCAGCACGGTTCCGGGCAGCGCGTAGCCGAGCCCGACGACGCGCACCACGGAGCGCACCAGCGCATTGGGCGCGAGCCGGCGGGCGTAGGCCAGCACCAGGCCGAGGACCACGGTCACGACGGCGGCGACGGCCGCCACCAGCAGGCTGTTGCGGGCCGCGCGCCAGAAGTCGCCCTGCAGGGCGACATCGAGGTGGGTGAGGCCCTGGGCCAGCAGCACCAGCATGGGCAGGACGAAGCCCAGCAGCACCGGCAGCGCGCACAGGGCGGCGGCCAGGTAGCCCCGCGCCCCGGGCAGCTCGGCGAACGGGATCGAGCGGAAGCGGCCGGTGGTGTGGTGGAAGTGGGCGCGGCCGCGGGCCGAGCGCTCGATGAGGATCAGCATCAGCACGAAGGCGAGCGCGATCATGGAGATCTGCGCGGCGCCGCCGAGGCTGCCGCGCTGCTGCCAGGTGGTGTAGATGCTGGCCGACAGCGTCTGCACGCCCAGATACTGCACGGCGCCGAGATCGTTGAGGCACTCCATCAGGACCAGCGCCACGCCGGCGGCAAGCGCCGGGCGCGCCAGCGGCAGCGCGATGGCCCAGAAGGTGCCGGCGGCGGTGCGGCCGAGCGTGCGCGCCACCTCCAGCATGCACACCGACTGCTGCACGAAGGTGGCCCGGGCGGCGAGGTAGACATAGGGGTAGAGCACGGCCGAGAGCACGAGGCCGGCGCCCCACAGGCTGCGCACCTCGGGAAACCAGTAGTCGCGCGCCGACTGCCAGCCGGTGACGGCCCGCAGCGCCTTCTGCACGGGGCCGGCGTAGTCGAGCAGCTCGACGTAGCAGTAGGCCGCGATGTAGGTCGGCACCGCCAGCGGCAGCACGAGCATGCGGTCGAGCAGCGCCCGGCCGGGAAACCGGTACATGGTGGTGAGCCAGGCGGCGCCCGTGCCGACCGAGACCACCACGGCGCCGACGCCGGCGAGCAGCAGCAGCGTGTCGCGCAGGGAGGCCGGCAGCACCGTGCGCATGAGGTGCGGCCAGATGTTGTCCTGGGCGGAGATGGCAAGGAGGGCGACGGTGCCCACCGGCAGCAGCATGAGCACGGCGAGGGCGGCCGCGAAGGCTCCCCAGGCCGGGGAGACGCGGCGGCGCCGGCGCCAGGCAGCGAGGCGGGCGGCGGGATAGCGCAGCCACCCGGCGAGCCGCGACCGGGTCCAGGGCGAGGCGGGGCCCGATCTGTTCAGCATGGCAGTTTCATTTCCGGGGCAGGGCAGCAGTCATGGATCTGAGCCATGACATAGCGCCAAGGCCGGAGCAAAGGGCAAGGAGAGGACGGTCGCGCGCGGGGCACGCGGAATGGGCGCGTCGCCTAGGTCCAACGTTCGGCACAGCTTTGCTCAAGACCGGCCAGAGCGGAAAATTTTCCCTCATTGCCGTCGGATCATTGGGACTTTTCGGTTTATTCGCGGCCTCATCTCGCATTTTAGAGAAAAAAATTCTAACTTCTGGCGCGCCACTCGCGCGTGGCCGGATGCGCCGCCCCCGCCCCCCTTGCCTCCCTGCCGCGCGCGGGTGGATCAGTTGCCCCGCCCGGGGCCGCACCCAGAAAGGTCGCCCCGCATGCGCTATTTCCCCCTCTTCGCGGACCTGGAGGACGCCGGCGTGCTGGTGGTCGGCGGCGGCGAGCAGGCGGCGCAGAAGGTCAGGCTGCTCGCCAGGACGCGTGCCCGCATCACGCTTGCCGCCGCCGAGCCGGCAGACGAGCTCGCCGAGCTCGAAAGGTCCGGGCGCATCACCATCGCAGGCCAGTTCACGCCCGAGCTCCTCGATGGGCCCAGGCTCGTCTACGTGGCCACCGGCGATCTTGCGGCCGACCGGGCCGTGGCCGAGGCGGCGCAGGCGCGCGGCATCCCCGTCAACGTCGTCGACCGGCCGGAGCTGTCGACGTTCATCACGCCGGCCATCGTGGATCGGGCCCCCGTGACGGTGGCAATCGGCACGGAGGGGGCTGCCCCCATCATCGCGCGCGAGATCAAGACGCGGCTCGAGAGCTGGCTGCCGGCCAACCTCGGCCGGCTGGCGCAGCGCGCGCAGGGCCTGCGCTCTGAGGTGGCGCAGCGCGTGCCGGACGCGCGCCAGCGCCGGCGGCTGTGGGAGCGGCTGCTTGCCGGTCCTTTCCGCTGGGCCGTGCTCGCGGGACGCGAGCAGGAGGCGGACGCCGTGCTGGCGCGCGAGCTTTCCGGCGCTGGCGAGGCATCCCGCGGCAAGGGCCGCGTAGCGCTGATCGGCGCCGGGCCCGGCGATCCCGACCTGCTGACGCTGAAGGCGCTGCAGCGACTGCAGGAGGCCGACGTGCTGGTCGTCGACAGGCTCGTCAATCCGCGGATTCTCGACTATGCGCGCCGCGACGCGGAGCGCATCTACGTCGGCAAGACACCGCGCGGCAGCGCCACCTCGCAGGCCGAGATCAACCGCATCCTGGTGCGCGAGGCCGCGGCCGGCAAGATCGTCGCCAGGCTCAAGGGCGGCGATCCCTTCATTTTCGGGCGCGCCAGCGAGGAGCTGGCGGCGCTGGACGCCGCCGGCATCGCCAGCGAGGTAGTGCCCGGCGTGACGGCGGCGCATGCCTGCGCCGCCCGCATCCACCTCCCGGTGACGCAGCGCGAGCGCGTGCGGCAATTCTCCGTTGTGACGGGCGCGACGGCCGAGGGCGAGCCCGATCTCGACTGGGCGGCGCTCGCCCGTCAGGGCACCGCCTTTGCCGTCTACATGGGCGTCAACAACGCCCC
Source organism: Hyphomicrobiaceae bacterium (assembly GCA_033764875.1). Taxonomy (GTDB): domain Bacteria; phylum Pseudomonadota; class Alphaproteobacteria; order Rhizobiales; family Hyphomicrobiaceae; genus AWTP1-13. The sequence continues at coordinate 36,745 of JANRIO010000106.1, forward strand.
GCTCGTCCGCGCCAACCTGATCGCGGCGGGTGCCGATCCGGCGACGAGGGTCGTGATCGTGGAGAACGGCACGCTGCCCGAGGAGCGGGCGGTCGCCACCACGCTCGCCGACATCACCGACTGCATCGCCGCGTGCGCCATCAAGGGCCCGGCCGTGATCTTCGTCGGGCTCGACTGGGCCGGGGCGGGGCTCGCGCAGCCCGCCGCGGTCGAGAGCTTCGCACGGCCGCAGCCGCGCCCCCGCCGTCCGCAATCCCAGATCAACACGCGCCTCGAGGTCGAGCTATGAGCAGGAAGATCGCATCCCGCACCGTCATCACCGCCAACCGACTCGCCGACGGCGCCGTCGTGTTCCTCGACTTCGAGGGGGCCTGGAGCACGGACCTCGCGCAGGCCAGCGTCGCCTCCTCGCCGGACGAGGCGCGGGCGCTGGAGGATCGCGGCGCCCACGATGCCCAGCGCAACATCGTGGTCGAGCCCTATCTCGTCGAGGTGCGCGAGCTCGAAGGACGCCTCGTGCCGCTGCGCCAGCGCGAGCGGGTGCGGGCGGCAGGCCCGAGCATCCTCGCCGACGTGCCGGGCTACACGGCGCCGGCCGAGGGCGACGGGGCCCCGACGCAGGAGGCGGCCTGATGTACCGCTACGACGAGTTCGACCGCGAGTTCGTGCGGCAGCGGGTGGCGCAGTTCCGCGGCCAGGTGGCACGGCGGCTGTCCGGCGAGATCAGCGAGGAAGAGTTCAAGCCGCTGCGGCTGATGAATGGCGTCTATCTGCAGCTGCACGCGTACATGCTGCGCATCGCCATTCCCTACGGCACGCTGTCGTCGCGGCAGATGCGCAAGCTCGCCCACATCGCGCGCACCTACGACCGCGGCTACGGCCACTTCACGACGCGGCAGAACCTGCAGTTCAACTGGCCGGCGCTGGCCGACATCCCCGACATCCTGGACGAGCTGGCCGAGGTCGAGATGCACGCCATCCAGACCTCGGGCAACTGCATCCGCAACGTCACGGCCGACCATTTCGCCGGCGCCACGGCCGAGGAGGTCGCCGATCCCAGGACCTATGCCGAGATCATCCGGCAGTGGTCGTCGCTGCACCCCGAGTTCAGCTTCCTGCCGCGCAAGTTCAAGGTGGCGGTGAACGCCTCCGAGCACGATCGCGCGGCGATCAAGGTGCACGACATCGGCCTGCAGTTGAAGCGGCTCGCCGGCGGCGGGCTCGGTTTCGACGTCTACGTCGGCGGCGGCCAGGGGCGCACGCCGCTGATCGCCAAGCTGATCAAGCGCGACCTGCCCGACGAGCATCTGCTCAGCTATCTCGAGGCGGCCCTGCGCATCTACAATCTCGAAGGTCGGCGCGACAACAAATACAAGGCGCGGATCAAGATCCTCGTGCACGAGATGGGCGCGGACGCCTTCGCGCGCGCGGTCGAGGCCGAGTGGATGCGCATCCGCGACGGGGCACTGAAGCTGCCCGAGGCGGAGATCCGGCGCATCGAGGCCTACTTTGCGCTGCCCGCGCTGCGCGGCGATCTGCCGAAGCCGCGGCTCAGCGCGCCCGATCGCGGCTTCGAGCGCTGGGTAAGCCGCAACACGCACACGCACCGCAACGACGGCTATGCCATCGTCACCATCTCGCTGAAGCCCATCGGCGGCGTGCCAGGAGATGCCTCGGCTGCGCAGATGGACGCCATTGCCGATCTCGCCGAGCGCTACGCGCACGACGAGGTGCGGGTCACGCACGAGCAGAACCTGGTGCTGCCGCACGTCGCCAAGGCCGACCTGCCGGCCGTCTACAAGGGCCTCAAGGCGATCGGCCTCGCCGAGGCCAACGCCGGGCTCGCCACCGACATCATCGCCTGTCCGGGCCTCGACTACTGCGCCCTCGCCAACGCCCGCTCGATCCCGATCGCGCAGGAGATCTCCAATCGGCTCGCTGCCAGGCAGGACGTGATCGGCGACCTCAAGATCAAGATCTCGGGCTGCATCAACGCCTGCGGGCACCATCACGTGGGCCACATCGGCATCCTCGGCGTCGAGAAGCGCGGCGAGGAGCACTACCAGCTGCTGCTGGGCGGCTCGGGTGCGCAGAGCACGGCGCTTGCGGAGATCACCGGACCCGGCTTCGGTCCGGGCGAGATCGTCGGCGCCGTCGAGACGGTGGTTGAGACCTACCTGCGGCTGCGCAAGGGGCCGGAGGAGGACTTCCTCGCGGCCTACGCCCGCCTCGGCATGGGGCCGTTCAAGGAGGCGCTGTATGTCGCTGAAGCCGCCTGAGCGCGTCGTGGGCGAGAAGGATGCGGCCGGGTCCGTCTGGCAGCAGGGCGCGTTCCATCGCGACGCCTGGCGCCTTGCGGCAGACGGTGAGGCGATCGGCGCGGCGCCGAGCATCGTGGGGAAAGGGCGCTGGCTCGCCGAGCGGGAGGCTCTCATGGCCCGCAGCGGACCGCTCGGCCTCCGGCTCGAGCCCGGCGAGACGCTCGCGGACATCGCCTCGGATCTGGGCCATTTCGCCGTGATCGCGCTGAGCTTCCCGAAGTTCTCGGACGGACGCGCGTTCTCGACGGCGGCCCTGCTCCGGGACAGGCATGGCTATCGCGGCGAGCTGCGCGCCGTCGGCAACGTGCTCAACGACCAGATCCCGCTGATGCGCCGCGTCGGCTTCGACAGCTTCGAGGTGACGCACGGCCCGACGCGGGCGGCGCTCGCGCGCGATGGGCTCGCGGAGGTCAGCCTCTTCTACCAGCCGTCGGTCCGTGCCGAGGCGCCGGCCGGCGCCCGGCCCTGGCTGCGGCGCGCGTGATGCGTGCCGCGCCACGCCGCCGTGCTTACAGGCCAGGGATGGTGAAGGAGGCCGCGGCCCAGGCGCCTGCGGCGAAGGCAGCCGCGGTGGCGAGGCAGCCGCGAGCGAGCAGGCGCAGGTCCGAGAACAGCATGGTATTGAATCCGCGCACCTCCGCGTAGCTCACGCGCGCGCGCGATGGATCGGTTGCCGAGCACACGGCGAGCGTGACGCCCGCCACCAGCCAGAACCACCAGGGCGCCTTCACCAGCCCGGCCACGAAGGATGCCGCGACCAACATCGCAATCAGCATGACTTGCCCCCGCAAGATTTGTCCGCGGAGCCCGTCTCTCATGGGCGGGGCCGGAGCGTAAAGCGGCCCCCGGAGCAATTGAGGAAAGGGGGGATGAGCGCGATCAGGCCGTGACTGCGGCCCGTGCGCAACGAAGCAGGCGGTGCGGCGCGTATTTTCGCCCCTGCGAGGGCCGTCGGAGGGCGCATCGCGCGCCGCCCATGGGCTCGCGGAGGGTCAGGGAAGACCGTCGCCAGCGCGGCAAAAGCACGATCGCCGCCGAGTTGTTCACAGATATGCGGTGCCCGAGGCGACGCTGGCGCCCGCCCGAAAGGCTGCCTGCGCAGCCGCATGCCCGGCCGGGCAGGCACGATGCGTGCCGCCGCGAGCTCTCCAATCCCGGAGGATCGAGGGGCGGGCGGCATGCGCAAGGAGCCTTGAGGCGGGTCAGTCTCGGCGCAGCGAGCGCAGGTGCGCCAGTACGCGCTCGGAGGGCCAGCAGTCGACCTCGAGGCCGTGGTCGCGCTGGCAGCAGCGGTAGGTCGGGTAGAGCCGAAGGCGAAACCCGACGTGATCGCGCGCCTGGCTGCCGGGTTTCGCTGCGCTCTACCGGACCTACCGAGGGGCTCAGCGGGTGTCGTCCGCGCGGCTCCGCCCGGACGGGTGAAGATGCTCGCACAAACAACAAGCCAGAGGATTTGCCGTGAGCGAACGCGAACGGAACATGCTCCCGCATCGACCGGCATAAAGAAAAACGCGCCGCAGCGGGCGCGTTTGCCGTGCCAGCCGCAACCGGCGGATGCTCAGTTGAGCTGGGTCTTGAGGTCGCGGATGCCCTGGTCGATGAGCTGGGCGCCGCCGGCGCCGGCGGCCTTCTCGCGCAGCAGGCGCTCGGCGGCGGCGATGGCGCGCTCGACGGCGGCCGCCCGCACGTCGCTGACGGCTTGCGCCTCGGCGCGGGCGATCTTCTCCTCCGCAAGGCGCGTGCGCCGGGCCAGCGTCTCCTTGAGGTTGGCGCGCATCTCGGAGGCCAGCGCCTCGGCCTCGCGCCGGGCGGTCTCGACGATGCCCTGCGCCTCCTCGGCGGCGTTGCGATGCTTCTTCTCGTAGTCGGAAAGAAGCGCTTGCGCCTCCTCGCGCAGACGCCGCGCCTCGTCCAGCTCGCGGCGGATGCCCGCGGCGCGCTCGTCGAGCGCCTTGGCGAGCAGCGCCGGCACCTTGTAGTAGACGAGGATGCCGAGGAAGATCAGGAACGAGATGGCGACCCAGAATTCAGCCGACCTGGTCATGCGTCGTACTCCCTAGCCAGGCCTATTCCGCAGCAGGCTGCAGAAGCGCCTTCTCGATCTCGGCGCGGCTCACCTCGGTGCCGATCAGGCGGCTGACGATATCGCCCGCGACGTCGGCGGAGATGGCATCGACGCTTGCCAGCGCCTTGGTCTTGGTGGCGGCGATGGTCTTCTCGGCCTCGGCGATCTTGTCGTTGATCTGGGCCTCGACCTTGGCGCGCTCGGCGTCGATCTCGGCGGAGAGGCGGTCGCGCATCTCCTTGACGATGCCGGACGCCTTGGCGCGCGCCTCGCCCAGCGCCTGCTCGTAGTTGGCGAGCGCCTGGGCCGTCTCGGCCTTGAGCTTCTCGGCCATGTCGAGATCGCGCCGGACGCGCTCGGCGCGCTCCTCGATCACCTCGCCGACGCGCGGCAGCGCCACCCGCTTCAGAACGGCATAGAGCAGCCCGAAGACGATCGCGAGCCAGATGACCTGGGGCGCGAAGTCGTCGAACTTCAACGGGGGGAAAACCTTCCCGTGCGCCCCGTCGTGCGCCGTTCCGGTGTTGTGCGTGTCAGCCATGGGTCTTCAATCCCGGGTCTGCGTCGGCCCTCTGGCTCAGGTGAAGAGCAGCAGGAAGGCGATGAGCAGGGCGAAGATGCCGAGCGCTTCCGTCACGGCGAAGCCGAGAATGAGGCGGCCGAACTGGCCGTCGGCAGCGGACGGATTGCGCAGCGCGCCCTGCAGGAACTGGCCGAACAGGTTGCCGACGCCGATGGCGGCGAAGCCCATGCCGATCGCAGCAAGACCGGCGCCGATGAGTTTAGCGGAAGCGGCATCCATGGACGTATTCTCCTCGAGTTGATCTGGATGTGTTGGGGTTGATGTCTAGTGCCCCGGATGGAGCGCATCGGAGAGGTACATGCAGGTGAGCATGGTGAACACGTAGGCCTGCAGGAAGGCCACGAGCACTTCGAGCGACGTCAGGGCGACGGCTGCCACGATCGGCAGCGGCGCGAGGAACGACACCGCGCCTCCCGCCGACAGCAGCATGACGACGAAGCCGCCGAACACCTTGAGCGTGATGTGCCCCGCCAGCATGTTGGCGAACAGACGAATGGAGTGGCTCAGGGGACGCGACAGGAACGAGATGATCTCGATGACCACCACGAGCGGCAGGATCGCCGCCGGCACGCCTTCGGGCACGAACAGCTTCAGGAAGCCGAGGCCGTTGTGGGCGAAGCCGATGATGATCACGCTCGTGAACACCAGCAGGGCCAGCGCCGCGGTCACGGCGATGTGGCTCGTCACCGTGAAGAAGCCGGGGATCATGCCCAGCATGTTGCAGACGAAGATGAAGATGAACAGCGTGAAGACGTAGGGGAAGAACTTCTGCCAGCCGTCGCCGATGGCGTCGCGCATCATGTTGGCGATGAACTCGTAGGAGATCTCCGACACCGACTGCATGCGGTTCGGGACCAGCGAGCGACCGCTCATCGACACCATGATGAAGCCGACGGTGAGAACCGCGGCGACGACCATGAACAGGGAGGAGTTGGTGAAGGAGGCGTCCCACCCGAAGATCTTGATGGGGATGATGCGGTTGATATCGAACTGATGGATGGGGTCCGGCATCCCCACGCCTTGCGTCCCCCCGGTCGGTGCAGCCACGTCAGCTCCCCTTCAGTCCTCGTCGTCCGGCACGCGTCTGCCGATCCTGCCGCCGGTCTCAGCGGCGATGTCCTTGCGCAGTCGCTCGTAGGCTTTCAACACATTGAGGACGCCCGCTGCGAACCCCAACAGGAAGAAGGCCAGGAACAACCAAGGCTTGGTCCCGAGCAGCCAGTCCAAGCCCCAGCCGATCAGGCCGCCTACGATGATCGCCGCCACCAGCTCGGTGGCCATGCGCATGCCGTAGGCCATGCCGCGCCCGCGGATCCTGGCTTCCGCCTCGGCCTCGCGCGGATCGCCGCGCGCAGCCTTGACCTTGCCAAGCTTTGCCTCCAGATCCGAGAGACGTGCCTCGAACGCAGCTGCATCATCGGGGGGCTTCCGGCTGCCGCCAGAACCTCGATCGTCAGCTGGCCCAGACATTGGCTGATGCCCTCGGCGGGAGGCCCAAACACTCCCGGACCCTTCGAACGCGGGCGCACCTTAGGGATGCCCCCGAGGGGTGTCAAGGAATGCACGGGTTGAGAAACCGCGGGCGCAGATCGCAGCAACCGGCCCATTTCCGCCATGCGACAATTGGACCGGAAGGCCGTCGGGACGCGTACGCAATGTCGCGGGGGCGGCGCGACGTAGGCCTTGTGCCTACGACTTTCGACGCAGGACGCCCCGCACCCTGCGGCGTACCCCGCCAGGCTCAGCGGCGCTGAAGCCCGCCGGCCACTGCGGCGACGGCGCGGCCAAGCTCAGGCGGCGCATGGCAGAGCAGGCTGGCGCCCGCCTGCTCGAGCTCCTCGGCCGTGCCATAGCCCCAGGTGATGCCGATGCCCGGCACGCCGTTGGCAGCGGCGGCCAGCATGTCGAACCGGCGGTCGCCGATCATGACGGCGCGCTCCGGCGCGATGGCCTCGGCCGCCAGCACGTGCGCCAGCAGCTCCCCCTTGTCGTCGCGGGTGCCGTCGAGCTCGGGGCCGTGGATGCCGGCGACGAGGCCCGCAAGACCCAGCCGCTCGGCGATCGGCCGCGCGAACACGTGCGGCTTGGCCGTGACGATGTGGAGCCGGTGTCCTGCCCCCGCCAGCAGGGCCAGCGCCTCGGGGATGCCGGCGTAGACCACGCAGTCGTACATGGCGCCGCGGCGGTAGTTCTCGCGGTAGTAGGCGACCGCGTCCTCGGCCCGGCACCCGTCGAGAAGGTGGGCGAATGTCGTGCGCAGCGAGGGGCCGATGGCCCAATGCAGCTCCTCGGCAGAGGGAGGGTCGGCACGCCCCATTTTATTGAGTGCATATAGGATAGAGCCCACAATGCCGGGCTTGGGGTCGATCAGCGTGCCGTCGAGATCGAGGAAGATGTCGATGCGGGCGGGCATTGGCGCTCCTCTCACGGATCCTCGAGCTCCGTAGTTTTTTCCCAACGATCTGATTTTAAACACTTTACCGCGACTTCGTCGCAACTCCGAGGAAACCAGGTAAATCATTTAACTTCAACGCATTGAAATTGAGCTTGGCTGACCGGCTGCACCGTCACGCCGCCGCGGTAAACTTCTGCGCCGTCTCCAGGTCGACGGACACGAGCTGGCTGACCCCCTTCTCGCCCATGGTGACGCCGAACAGGCGGTTCATGCGCGCCATGGTCATCGGGTGGTGGGTGATGACCAGGAAGCGCGTCGCGGTATCGGCCGCCATCTTCTCCATCAGCGTGCAGAAGCGGTCGACGTTGGCGTCGTCGAGCGGGGCGTCGACCTCGTCCAGCACGCAGATGGGCGAGGGATTGGTCAGGAACACCGCAAAGATCAGCGCCATGGCGGTGAGCGACTGCTCGCCGCCCGAGAGCAAAGACAGCGTCGCGGGCTTCTTGCCCGGCGGCTTCGCCACGATCTCGAGGCCGCCCTCGAGCGGGTCCTCGCCGGCCACCATCTCGAGCCGCGCCTCGCCGCCGCCGAACAGCGTCGTGAACAGGCGCTGGAAGTGGCCGTTCACGGTGTCGAAGGCGGCCTGAAGGCGGTCCTGGGCCTCGCCGTTGATCTGGCCGATGCCGGCGCGCAGCTTGGCGATGGCGCCCTCGACGTCGAGCTTCTCCTTGTCGAGGCTGTCGAACTGGCCCTGCATGGCGACGAGATCGTCGTCGGCCTGCAAGTTGACGCCGCCCAGGCGCTCGCGGTCGGCTTTGAGGCGCTGCAGGGACTGGTCGGCCTGCTCGAGGCTCGGCGGCGCCTGGCCGGCCGGGAGCTCGGCGAGCGCCAGGCACGCCTCCGGAGCAACCGAAAGCTGCTCGCGGATCTTCTGGATCTCCTCGGCGCGGCGGGCGCGGGCGTTCTCCAGGCGCGTCTCGCCGCGGGCACGGGCCTCGCGCGTGTCGGAGACGTGGGCCTGCGCGGCGCGCAAGGCCTGCGAGGCCTGGCGATTGGCGCTGTCCGCCTCGGCAAGACGGTCGGCTGCGGCCTGGCGCTCGGCCTCGGCCTTGGCAAGCTCGGTCATCAGCTTCTGGCGCTGGCTCTCCACCAGCGCCGGCACGTCGGCGATCTTGGCCATCTCGGCCTCGGCCTCGACGAGGCGATCGGACAGCGTCTTGAGCTGCTCGTCGGCGCCGGCGGAGCGGGTCACCCAGCGCTGGCGCTCGGCGACGATGGCCGTCTCGCGCTCCTGCCGCGTGCGGTGCTCGCGCTCGAGGCTGATCAGCTCGGTCTTGGTCTCGCTCATGCGGTTGCGGGTGGCCGCGGCGTGCGCCTGGGCGGCCGACAGCTCGGCCTCCAGCTCCTCCAGCCCGCCGAGCATCTCGAGCGCTTCCTCCGTCTCGGCGGCAAGCGTGTGCGCGTCGACGAGCTGCTCCTGCGTGCGGGCCTTGGCGTCGTTGACCGTGGCGACGCGCGTCTCGGTCTCGCGCGCCTGCTTCTCCATGGCCGCGATCTCCTCGCGCGTGGCGGCGAGCCGCGCCTGGGTGTCGCGGCCGAGCTGGCGCAGACGCCTCTCCTCGGCCTGCGCGGTGCGATGCCGCTCGGCGGCGGCCTCGGAGGCGGCGAGCGCCGCGTCGGCCTCGGCGCGCAGCGAGGCCTCCTCGGCGGCAAGCGCGCCGAGGCGAGCGCGCTCGCGGATGCGGTTGGCGGCGGCACTGGCGGCGGCGTGGGCGGCGGCCACGTAGCCGTCCCAGCGCCACAGGTCGCCCTCGACGGTGACCAGACGCTGGCCGGTCTTGAGCTGCTTCTGCAGGGCGGAGGCATCGGACGCCTTGCACAGACCGATCTGGGCGATGCGGCGCTGCAGCTCGGGCGGGCCGGTGACGTGCTTTGCCAGCGGCTCGACGCCCGAGGGCAGGGCGGGGTCGGAGCGCTGTGCCGGGCTCAGCACCCAGTGCAACGGCGCCTCCGGCGCGGCGGGGGCGTCGAGGTCGTCGCCGAGGGCGGCCGCGAGCGCCATCTCGTAGCCGGTCGCCACCTTGACCTGGTCGAGGATGGGCGGCAGGCCCGACGAGCCGACGGGCGTCAGCACCTTGGCCAGCGTCTCGTACTCGGTGCGCAGCTGGCCGGCGGCGAGCGTCATCTGCTGCGAGGCCTCGCTGCGCGACTTGGCCTCGACGGCGGTGTCGTGGGCCAGCTCCTCGGCGGCGAGCGTGCGGGCCTCGATGTCGGCCACCTCGGCGGTGAGCTGCTGGCCGAGCTCGGTCGCCTGCTGCAGCTTGGAGGCGTCCGGCGCGCGGCCGACGATCTCGCGGAACTGGCCGTCCAGCGCGATGAGCTGGCGCTCGAGCTTACCGACCTGCTCCTTGCGCTCGGCGCGCAGGCGCTCGAGGCTCTGGCGCTGGGCGCGCGCCTCCGCGGTCTTGGTGGTGAGGGCGGAAAGGCGCTGGTCGGCGGCCCTGAGCGTGGTCTCGGCCTCGTCGTAGGCGGCGAGCGCCTTCTGCTCGAACTCGGTCGCGAGCTTGCCGGTGCTGACGATCGCGGCGGCCTCGGCGTCGAGGCGGGCGATGGTCTCCTTGGCCTCGGCGATGAGGTTCTCCTCGCGGACGTAGTCGCGCTTCAGTTGCGCGAGCCGGCCCTCGAGCTCGGATTGGCGGTCGGCCATGCGCTTGGCCTCGCGCTCCAGGTTCTCCTGCTCGAGCTTGAAGCGATGCAGGACGGCGGCCTTGGACGCCTCCTCCTCGCGCAGGGGCGGGATGGCGCTTGCCGCGTCGATCTCGGCCTGCAGCGCGTGCGCCTCGGCCTCGGTGGCGTGCGCCAGCGCCTCCAGCGTCTCCTGCAGCGCCCGCTCCTCCTGGGCGACGGCCGCCTGCGCCTCCGTCCAGCGCAGATGCAGGACGAGGGCGTCGAGCTTGCGGATCTCGGCCGAGATCTCCTTGTAGCGGCGCGCCTGGCGTGCCTGCCGCTTCAGGCTCTCGAGCTGCGAGTTGAGCTGGCCCAGGATGTCGCCGATGCGAGCGAGGTTCTGCTCGGCGGCCTTCAGGCGCAGCTCCGCCTCGTGGCGGCGGCTGTGCAGGCCGGCGACGCCGGCCGCGTCCTCCAGGATGCGGCGGCGGTGCTCGGGCTTGGCGTTGACCAGCTCGGCGATCTGGCCCTGGCGCACGAGGGCCGGCGAGCGGGCGCCGGTGGCCGCGTCCTCGAACAGGATGCGCACGTCGCGGGCGCGCACGTCCTTGCCGTTGACGCGGTAGGCCGAGCCCGCCTCGCGCTCGATGCGGCGCGTGATCTCCAGCGTCTCCTGGTCATTGAACTCGGCCGGCGCCCTGCGGTCGGAGTTGTCGATGAAGATCGTCACCTCGGCCATGTTGCGCGGCGGCCGGGTGGTGGTGCCGTTGAAGATGACGTCGTCCATGGAGGCCGCGCGCATGCTCTTGTGCGAGGTCTCGCCCATGACCCAGCGCAGCGCCTCGAGAAGGTTCGACTTGCCGCAGCCGTTGGGACCGACGACGCCGGTGAGGCCCTTCTCGATGACGAGCTCGGTCGGCTCGACGAACGACTTGAAGCCGAGCAGCCTGAGCCGGTTGATGTGCATGGACGATCCCTGACCTCACGTTCAGCGAAGTGTTTTGCCCGGCCTCGTCGAGCCGGGTGCGCGCCTCCTGGCCCCGCGCGTGCACCTTCTCTACCCGCGCGGGCCGCGAAATCCTACGGCTGGCCTCCTATTACACGGAGTCCCGCTGGATTCGGCCAGAGGCGAATTTCCCTGCACCCGGCATCCCCAGTTTATCAACAGCGGGTGTGCGCCATGCGGAGCGTTGCCCAACCCCAAGTAGCATTCCGGGCAGGCGCTGCGCGCCTTCCGGGGACGCAACAACGAGATGATGCGTACCCTGCGCGAAGCTGCAAGTGGACGCAGGCCTACCGCGGCACGGAGCCCGGTTGATTGTTCGCGACCCGCCCGTCGAGCAGGGGATCCACCAGCTCGCGGATCGACTTCATGTCGAGCACGGATTTCACCAGCTTGCCCTGCACGAAGAAGTTTGGCGTGCCGATGACGCCGAGCGTGCGGCCGCGCTCCTTGATGGCGTTGAGCTTCTTGAGCAGCGCCTCGTCCTGGCGGCAGGCGTCGAACTGGGCGCGCGTCAGGCCCGCCTGCTTGGCGACCTCGAGGATCGGGTCGGGGCGCACCTCCTGGCTCACCCACGCGGCCTGCTGGGCCATCAGCTTCTCGTAGAGCTGGAAATACTTCTGCGGCGCAGCGCAGCGCAGCGCGACGGTGGCCAGGCCCGACTGCTTGCCGATCGGGAACTCGGCGCGCAGCACGTAGCGCACCTTGCCGGTGTCCACGTAGTCCTTCTTGAAGGTCGGGAAGGTCTCGGCGTGGAAGCGGCGGCAGTGGGGGCACGTCATGGAGGCGTACTGCACGATGGTGACCGGCGCGTCGGCGCGCCCGAGCGCCATCTCCGGCAGGTCGGTAACGGGCTTCAGGACCTCCTCGAGGGAGGGATTGGCGATCACGTCGCGGCCCTTGATCTCGGCGCCAGCGCGGTCGGAGAACGGGTTGAAGGCCGGTGTGTCGGGCGTCGCCTGGCCGAGCCCGGCGGAGACGTTGCCTGCGGGCAGCAAGGGCGGCGTGCCGGAGCAGCCGGCCAAGGCACCCGTCGCGATCGCCAAGCCGAGGGCAAGAGAACGAAGCACGCAGGCCTCAGCTTTTGGTGAGGATGCCTTCGAAAACCTTCTCGAACTCCTCGAACACGGGCGAGCCGGTGAAGCGCTTGCCGTTGATGAAGAAGGCGGGTGTGGCATCGACGCCGAACACGTCCGCCGCGCGCTCACGGATGGCGACGATATCGTCGAGAAGCTTCTGGTCGGTGATGCACTTGTCGTAGCTCTCCTGCGTGAAGCCGGCCTGCTTCACGATATTGAAGAGCGCCGGGCGCGGGTCGGGGCGGACGAACGCCCAGTCATCCTGCTTGGCGAACATGGCGGTGATCAGCGGCAGCGCCTTGCCGTCGCCCGCGCAACGGGCGGCCATGGAGGCGATGGCCGCGAGGTTGTCCAGCGGGAACTCGCGCATGATCAGGCGCACCTTGCCCGTCTCGACGTACTTCTCCTTCAGCTTCGGCAGCACCTTGTTGTGGAAGGCGGCGCAGTGGCCGCAGGTCATGGAGGCGTACTCGACGACCGTGATGGGCGCCTTGTCGTCGCCAAGTTTCATCTCGGGCAGGGGACCGGGCTTCATCAGCTCCTCGAGCGGGACCTCGGTCGACTTGGGGCGGCGCTGCGCCAGGGCCGGCGTCGTCAGCACGGAGAGGCCGCCGGCGGCCACGAGCGCCGCTCCGGCGCCGAGCGCGAGGACCTGGCGGCGGCTGAAGGGCGCGGCCGCGGGGAAGAGGAGATCACGCGTCATGATCGATCGCATTCCTTCAGGAAAGCCGCCCAGGGCCCGCCCGGGGCGGCGCGCAAGGCATTGTTGTCAGGTCGCTTCAATAACATAGGTTGGCACTGGAATAAGGCAAATCGGCGTGAGGACCGAGCGCCGACCCGGGTGCTGCGCGCCTCAGCCGCTGGCCCGCACCGAGGCCTCGAGACGCGCCAGCGCCTGCTGCAGCGGGCCGGAGGCGGGGCCGGCGGGCTCCTTGGCAGGGTGCGAGGCGGACGCGGCGCGACGCCCCGCGCCATGTGTGCGCTCGATCGGGCCCTGGATGATGCGGATGTCGGCGACGGCAGCGTAGCCGAAGTAGGAATTTATCCGCTCGATCAGCTGTTTAGCCTTGTATTGGATGTCCAGAGCGCGGGCCTCGTCGACGCGCAGCACCAGCGTCGCGCCCTGCCGCCTCTGTGTCTCGACGACGCCGTCGGCGGCCGCCTCGCCCGGCAGCCGCGGCCACTTCAGGCGCTCGGGCTCGCTGAAGCGCGCCACCTCGGCGCCGGCGATCAGGGGCCAGTCGGTGATCAGCGTCGCCGTCGAAAAGCCGAACTTCTCGAAGGCCTTACGCGTCAATTGCGGGAGGAAGCTGCCGACCGCGCGAACGGGGATCTTGCCGCGCTGGACGTTCAGCACCTGCCGCGGGCTGGCGGTGTTGTGGAAGCGCTGGCTCGACGACGTCACTGGGGTTAACTCTCTCGCAATCGCCGGGGGCTGTTCTCAGGCCGGGGCCTGATCCGTACGATGGAGTAGACGATTCGCTCGGCTGGCGGATCGCATCGGAGCCGGCACCATGGACACTGTGGCGCAAGAGCAACTGGAGTTCCGATTGCCCGGGCCGCAAACGGCGCTGAGCCTGCTGGCCTGGTACGACCGGGAGGCGCGCGACCTGCCCTGGCGGCGGCACGGCGGCCGCAAGCCCGGCGCCTACAAGGTATGGCTGTCGGAGATCATGCTGCAGCAGACGACCGTCAAGGCCGTCATCCCCTACTATGCGACGTTCCTGAAGCGTTGGCCGACGGTGGAGAAGCTGGCGGCGGCACCGCTTGACGACGTGCTCGCGGCCTGGGCGGGCCTTGGCTACTACAGCCGGGCGCGCAACCTGCACAAGTGCGCGCAGGCGGTTGTCGCCCGGCACGGCGGCAGGTTCCCGCGCAGCGAGGCCGAGCTCAGGACGCTGCCCGGCATCGGGCCCTACACGGCCGCCGCCATCGCCTCGATCGCGTTCGGCGCACCGGCAACGCCCATCGACGGCAACATCGAGCGCGTCATGAGCCGCCTGTTCGCCATCGCCGAGCCGCTGCCTGCCGCCAAGGCGCGCATCCGCAAGGCCGCTGCCTCGCTGACGCCGCAGGAGCGCGCCGGTGACTATGCGCAGGCGCTGATGGACCTCGGGGCGACGGTGTGCACGCCCAAGCGGCCGTCGTGCCTGATGTGCCCGATCCAGACCGACTGCATCGCGCGTGCCGAGGGCTTGGAGAGCGCCTTGCCGGTGCGGGGGGCGAAGCCGGAGCGGCCCCTGCGCGTCGGCCTCGCCTTCGTCGCCTTGCGCGAGGACGGGCACGTGCTCTTGCGGCGGCGGCCGGAGAGCGGGCTGCTCGGCGGCATGCTCGAGGTGCCGTCGACGGACTGGGGCGAGTTCATGCCGCCCATCCGGGAGGCGCTGCGCGCGGCGCCCGTGCACGCCGACTGGTGGGCGACCCCCGGCACGGTGGTGCACGTGTTCACGCACTTCAAGCTGGAGGTGATCGTGTACCGGGCGATCGTGCCCGTCGACTCGACGCTGACCTTCTGGGCCGATCCGCAGCGCTGCCAGTGGGTGCCACGCCGCGAGCTCGACCGCGTCGCGCTGCCGAGCGTGATGCGCAAGCTGATCGCGCACGGGCTTGCCGAGCAGTAGCTGAGCGCCGCCCGCCGAGCGAAAAGGGGGCGCGCCGCTCGCACCGCATGCGCCAGACCTCCCTCTCCCCGCTTGCGGGGAGAAGGAGTTGAGCTGCGGGCCCGCTCACGCGTCGAAGAACACCGTCTCCTGGTCGCCCTGCAGGTGGATGTCGAAGCGGAACACGTTGCCCGCCTGCGGCACGGCCATCAGGGTCTGGCGGCGGTCGGCCGGGACCAGAGCCAGGATCGGGTCCTTGTCGTTGCCGGCCTCGCCGGGGAAGTAGATGCGCGTGTGCAGGCGCTTCAGGACACCGCGGGCGAACACGCCGACGTTGATGTGCGGCGCCTGCATGGTGCCGTCGGGTCCGGCCACGGCCCCCGGCTTCACCGTATCGAAGGCGAAGCCGCCGCTCTCGGTCGAGGCGCGGCCGAAGCCGCGGAAGGAGTTCGACGAGAGCGGGCGGCCGTCGGCCGGATGGGCGTAGCGGCCCTCCGCGTCGGCCTGCCAGATCTCGATCATGGCGTCCTTGATCTCCACGCCTTCGCCGTCGAGCACGCGGCCCTCGATGCGGATGCGGGTGCCGGGAAGACCGGAGCCGGCGACGACAGGCGTGAACACCTGGCGGAAGCCGTAGCCTTGCGAGACGAGGCCGATATGGAGATACGGCCCTACCGTCTGCGATGGGGTGCGGTTGGTCATCAGTCGTTGTCCAGTGGCGTGGTGTTGGGGCCGCGCAGGTAGATGTCGAAGCGGTAGCCGAGCGCCCAGTCGGGCTTGGTGATGTCGAGATCGAACTTGGAGACCAGCCGCTCGCGCGCCTTCGGGTCAGGGATCGAGTTGAAGATCGGGTCGAAGGGGAACAGCGGGTCGCCGGGGAAGTACATCTGCGTCACGAGGCGCGTCAGGAACGACGGGCCCAGCAGCGAGAAGTGGATGTGGGCCGGACGCCAGGCGTTGGGGTGGTTGCGCCAGGGATAGGCGCCGGGCTTGATCGAGGTGAACTCGTAGGTGCCGTCGGCATCCGTCACCACGCGGCCGGCGCCCGTGAAGTTCGGATCGAGGGGCGCTGGATGCCCGTCGTTGACGTGGATGTAGCGTCCCGCCGCGTTGCACTGCCAGACCTCGACCAGCGTGTTGGGAACGGGGCGGCCGGCCTCGTCGAGCACGCGGCCCTTGACGATGATGCGCTCGCCCTGCGGCTCGCCGGCGTGCTGCTTCGTCAGGTCGCCTTCCTCGGGGCGCACGTCGGAGTGGCCGTAGACCGGGCCGGTGATCTCCGAGATCGTCTGCGGGATCATGATCAGCGGCCGGCGCGGCGAGCGCAGCACCGTGGATTTGTAGTCGGGTGCGAGCGAGGGTGGGTCAACGTCATTGCCCGCCCGCGAATATGCGTCTGCCATGCGTTTCCTCCTGTGCTGTGCCGGTGCCGAGGCTTGTGCGCCGCCTGCGTGTTGCTTGTTGTCTCGGTCCTGGCGCGCGTGCCGGAAGTCCACCGATCTCTGACGCAGACTAGCATGGTGCACCAGCCGCAATAGATGGAGCACCCAACCATTGCTTGATAGGGCCGGGCCTGCGGCGTGGCAAGAGCGCTACGCGTCCTGCCGTGCACGCAGCGCATGGCTCGGGAGAGCGAGCGCGCGGCGCGATCAGCGCCCGCTCTGCCTGATGATGCCGGCAAGCCGGGCGATGCCCTCCGCGATCCTGTCCTCGGCGGGGAGCGAGTAGCTCAGGCGCAGCGTGTTGGCACCGCGACCGTCGAAGAAGAAGGCGCGGCCCGGCACGAAGGCGACGTTGGCCTCGTCGATGGAGCGGCGCAGAATTTCCGCGCCGTCGAGCCCCTCGGGAAGCGTGAGCCACGTGAACAGGCCGCCCTCCGGCCGCGTCCAGCGGACGCCCTCGGGCATGTGGAGGCCGAGCGCCTGCATCATCGCCGCCGCGCGCTTGCGGTAGTGGCGGCGCGAGGCTTCGACCTGCGCCTCGAAACACGATACGGCCAGGCGATGCATGACCATCTGGTTGATGGTCGCCGAGTTGAGATCGGAGGCCTGCTTGATGAGCACGAGCCGGCGGATCAGCGGCCGGCCGGCGACGATGAAGCCGATGCGCAGGCCCGGCGCCAGCGTCTTCGAGAAAGTGCCGCAATAGACGGTGCGGGTGCGGTCGATATGGCCGGCGCGGGCGATGTCGAGGGCGAGGATCGGCGGCAGCGGCACGCCCTCGAAGCGAAGCTGGGCGTAGGCCGTGTCCTCGAGCAGCGGGATGTCGAGCTCGGTGCACAGGTCGAGCATACGCTCGCGGGCAGCGAGCGACAGCGTCTCGCCGGTGGGATTGGCGAAGTCGGGCACGAGGTAGGCGAGCTTGACGGTGCCGCCCGCCTTGGTCGCGGCGGCACGATAGCTGTCGGGGGTGCGGTTGCCCTGCTCGGGGCGGAGCTCGTCGTAGCGGGGCTCGTAGGCGGCGAAGGCCTGCAGGGCGCCGAGGTAGGTCGGAGCCGCGACCAGACCCGTATCGCCCGGAGAGAGCAGCAGCCGCCCCAGGAACTCGAGCGCCTGCTGGGAGCCGGAGGTGATAACGATGTTGTCGGGATCGCAGGCGATGCCGAGGGAGGCCATGTGCCCGACGATCCATTCGCGCAACGGCAGATAGCCCTCGCTCACGGAGTACTGTAGGCCCGAGCTGGCGAGCGCCCGGTCGGCGAGGACGGCGGCGTAGGCCTGCTGCACGGCCTCCATGGGAAACAGGGCCGGGTCGGGGATGCCGCCGGCGAAGGAGATGATGCCGGGCTTGTCGAGAATCTTCAGAAGCTCGCGGATCTCGGACGCCCGCATGCGCTCGGCGCGGCTGGCGTAGTGCGGCTCCCACTCCGCGGTGGTGTGCTCGAGCATGTGGCGTGTCTCCCCGGGCGAAGGCACAAATATGTCAGCATTACTGACCTAAGCAAGCCCGCAATCTCGCAATGCCGCATTGCAGGCGACACAGCCACCGTCCGGATGGCACCGGACACCGTTGAGACGGCACGTCCAAAGATTTGAAAAAGGGAGAGATTCGGACGGAAGCAACCTCGCCGGTTGCAGCCGGCGAGGGCGGGCGTCCGGGCAAGCCCGCTGGAATCGCGAGCGTTCGAGACGCTCAACCGGATGGGCGAATTGGTGCCGGAATCTCGAAACGGGAACGGCGCGCCGTGTGGGCGCGCCGCTTGAGCCTCGCAAGCCGCTGGCGCGCCGCATCACACGGCCGCCACTCGTCAACGGCAATGCCTCACTCGGGATTGGCGGGCTTCTTCGGCTGCACGGCGGCGGAGCGCGCCGGCTTCTTCACGGGCGCTGCCGCCGGAGGATTCTTGGCCTCCTCGTACGGCGACCGGCCAGGCGTCAGCTTGCCGTCGGCGTAGCTGTCCCAGGTGACGATCACCTTGGTGCCGAGCTTCACGCGATCATAGAGATCGACCACATCCTTGTTGTAGAGCCGGATGCACCCTTTCGACACCGGCTGGCCGATGGTCCAGGGCGCGTCGGTGCCGTGGATGCGATAGGCGGAGGAGCCCAGATACAGCGCACGCACGCCCATGGGGTTCATCGGATGGCCGCCCGGCACCCACGAGGGAAGCTTCGGGTTCTCCTTGATCATGGTCGGCGTCGGCGTCCAGGAAGGGTTCACCTTCTTCTGCGAGATGCTCATCACGCCCTTCCAATCGTCCTGCTCCCGCGGGATGGCGATCGGATAGGAGATGGCTTGGCCCGGCTTCTCGACGAAATAGATCGCGCGATCAGAGAAGCTGACGATCAGCTCACCCGGCTTCACGCTCTTGTCGATCGGCACGATCCGCCGGCCGGAGCCGTCGACCTTCTTCTCGCTCTCCGCACCGCCCCAGTCCCAGGCGGTCTCCTTGCCGCCCCACTCCCAGAACTGTGCGTTCGCATTGTCGGCGGCCAGCGATTGCGCGGCGGCGACGACCAGCGCCGCCATGGCCCAGGTCCGCGCACGCCCGGCCACCGATCTTGTTTCCCGCTTCATTCGAACCTCTCGTGGTCTGCGAGCGATTTCCCATGCAAGAAACGCTCCGCACGCACCGCCTCTTCGGCGGCGATAGGGATACAACCTAGTCTGAGGGGTCTATAGCCGAGGCTGACTTAAGATTGGTAACTTCTCGGCCACACCCGACTCCGGCGGGCCGCGCAAGGCCGTCCCACGCCCCCCATTGCCAATCACATTGAGGTGAGGCGCGTGCACAAGGCACAGCTCACGCAAAGGTTGTGTCCGGCGCCGCAATGAGCCGAGCGCTTCTCTGATCTGCGGCGGATCAATTTCAGACATGACCGGCGCAAAACGCCGCACGCTGTGGACGGGCCGCCGCGACATATTGATCTGATGTCCTTCAAATTCATATACGAATACACTTGTCTGAGGTTAGACATAAGAGAACCTTGGCCATAAAGAATACAATAAGCACTACCGGGGGCTGCGCGAACGGAATGGCAAGGGTTTCAGGTCTCGAGAAAATGAGCCACGCGGAGCTCGTCGAGCTGCGCGCGGAGATCGATCGGCTGATTGCCGACAAGCAGGCCAGCGAGAAGGTGGTCTTGCGGCAGCAGCTGGCGGAGCTGGCGCGGGCCAAAGGCTTCTCGCTCGAGGACGTAGTCGGAAAGTCGCGCAAGCGCGGCGCGGTGCCCATCAAGTATCGCGATCCCAAGAACCCGGAGAACACCTGGACCGGGCGCGGCAGGACACCCCGCTGGATGGTCGCCGCAACGAAGGGCGGACGTGCCAAGAAGGACGATTTCCTCGTCTGAGCCGAAGGGCAACAGCTGTCAGCGCCGGGGCCTGCGGCCGCGGCGGGCAGCGCCGTGGGGCGTCTTCTCCCACAGGAAGGGCTCGCGGAAGAGCTGGTAGAGCGCGCGGTAGGCCGCGGCCGAGATCAGCAGCCAGTACAGCGGCATGAGCAACGCCTCCAAGGCGAGTCTGCGGCGGCCGCGGCGCCAGACGCTGATGGCGCCGACCAGCATCGAGACGGCAAATCCGCACAGGAAGTTGCTCCAGCAGACGTACAGCATCGCCGCCGCCAGCGCTGACTCGGCCGGCGCGAGCAGCGTCCCTGTCGCCGCCTGGTAGGCGACGAGGGCGTAGAACAGGGGCTGCACGAGGGCCGATCCGATCAGGCCGCCGAACACGGCGTGCGTGGCGATGGTTGCGCGAAGCCCGAGCTCGCGACGTAGCCGGCGCGGCCGGCGCGTGTGCACTGCCCAGGTCTGCATCCAGCCCTTGATCCAGCGCGTGCGCTGGCGCAGCCAGACGGGAAGCGCGGTCGGGGCCTCCTCCCAGGTCGTGGAGGGCAGGACCACCGTGCGCAGACCACGGCGCGCCAGCCGGATGCCCAGGTCGGCGTCCTCGGTGACGTTGAAGGGATCCCAGCCCGACAGGGCCAGCAGCGTGCGGCGGCGGA
>JANRIO010000116.1:0-4371 GCA_033764875.1 Hyphomicrobiaceae bacterium
GTGTCGACGGCTGTCGGAAGCCGCGTGAATCTGGCGAATAGCGAGTAGGGGCGCCAGAAGACGTCGCCGCTGGCAGGGGCGAGATCGGCGACGAGCGAAGTGAAAGAAAGATCTACTTCTGTCTACTTCGTCTGCTTCGAAGCGGTTGCGGGCGTGGGGAGAATCAGCGACGAAGCGGGGGCGAAAAAGGTGAAGGCCCGAGACTATCACTCTCGGGCCTTCGGGAACGGCGTGGAGATTGCGTCAACAGCGCGCGTTCCAGCGTGACCATGACGTGAAGCCGCCGCGCTGTCCAGCCATTTCGCCAGGCTGGGCCGAGCGTGGAGCATTGCGTCGAGAGCGATCGAATCTTCCTGTGCGAGAGCTGCCAAGGGCAGGTGCTGGTGTGCCGGGCGTGCGATCGCGGCCAGCGCTACTGCCGAGCTGGCTGCGCGGTCGAGGCGCGGCGGCGTAGCACTCGCGAAGCCGGGGCGCGTTACCAGAAGAGCTTTCGCGGCAGTCAGCGCCACGCCGCGCGGCAGCGGCGTTATCACGCCCGGCGCTGCGAAAATCTGACGCATCACACATTCACCGAGGCCGTGCGATTCGCCAACGTCACGGCAGATGCACAGGCAATACCCATCGACCCAATCACCCCGATCGCGGCCCCAGTGCCCGTCGCACCGAGGCCGCTCGGCCGCACTCTGGCTGCATTTCTACCTCGCCACCCCGCACGCCGAGCCGAACGCTGCGCCTGGTGCGGCGCCGCAGGGCGGCCGTTCGTGCGCTTCGGCCCTTGGCGCAGCTGAACGAGGGCGCCGATGATCGGCGCCGACAAGACCGCCGAGATCCTGCGCTACTTCCACGCCGAGCAATGGCCGGTGGGCACCATCGCTCGCCAACTCGGCGTGCACCACGACACCGTGCGCCGTGTCCTCGCCGCCGCCGGCCAGGTCGCCGGCCGTCAGTGGGTGCGCGGCTCACAAGTCGAGCCCTTCGTCCCGTTCCTCGTCGCTACCCTCGAAAAATACCCGACGCTGCGCGCCAGTCGCCTCTACGCGATGGTGCGCCAGCGCGGCTACCAAGGCGGCCCCGACCACTTCCGCCACATCGTCGCCCGCTACCGTCCGACGCCACCAGCGGAGGCCTACCTACGCCTGCGTACCTTGC
Organism: Hyphomicrobiaceae bacterium; assembly: GCA_033764875.1. GTDB lineage: Bacteria > Pseudomonadota > Alphaproteobacteria > Rhizobiales > Hyphomicrobiaceae > AWTP1-13. Next base: position 1,150 of record JANRIO010000116.1, read on the forward strand.
CCGGCGAGCAGGCGCAGGTCGACTGGGGCCACTTCGGCAAGCTCACCGTCGGTCGCGCCACACGCACCCTGTGGGGCTTCGTCATGGTCCTGAGCTACTCGCGCCAGATCTACCTGCGCTTCTTCTTCGGCAACGCCATGGCCCACTTCCTGCGCGGTCACGTCGAAGCCTTCGCTGCCTTCGGTGGCGTCCCCAGGGTCCTGCTCTACGATAACCTCAAGAGCGCCGTCCTCGAACGTGTCGGCCAGGCCATCCGCTTCAACCCGACCCTGCTCGACCTCGCCGCCCACTATCGCTTCGAGCCCCGTCCGGTCGCCGTCGCCCGCGGCAACGAGAAGGGCCGCGTCGAACGGGCCATCCGCTACGTGCGCGACAGCTTCTTCGCGGGCCGCGAACCCACCGACCTCAGCACCCTCAACGCTGACGCTGCACGGTGGTGCCAGCAGGTCGCCGCTGCGCGCGCCTGCCCCGAGGATCGTAGCCGCACCGTCGCCGACGTCTTCGCCGACGAGCGTGACAAGCTACTGCCACTCCCCGACGATCGTTTCCCCTGCGACGAGCGCGTCGAACTCGTCACCGGCCGAACTCCCTACGTCCGCTTCGACCGCAACGACTACTCCGTCCCCCACACCCACGTACGCCGCCCGCTGACGCTGTTTGCCGACGATGAGCGTGTGCGCATCACCGGCGACGGCGTCCTCGTCGCCACGCACCCACGCTCTTGGGGCAAGGGCGAGCAGCTCGAAGACACTGCCCACATCGAGGGCCTCGTCGCCTGCAAGCGCGCCGCCCGTGAGCACCGCGGTCTCGACCGGCTCCAGCATGCCTGCCCAACGGCACGCGCCTTCTTCGCCGCCGCCGCCAGCCGTCAAAGCAACCTGGGCGCCATCACCTCCGGCCTCACCCGCCTGCTCGACCTGCACGGCCCCAGCGAACTCGAAGCCGCGCTGCAACTCACTCTCGTCAGCGGCGCCGCCCATCTCGCCAGCGTGCGCCAGATCCTCGAGCAGCGGCGTCACGCTCGCGGCCAAACCCCACCCATCGCCATCCCGCTCTCTGACCCTCGCGCCCGCGACCTCGTCGTCCGGCCGCATCGCCTCGACTCCTACGATCTCACGCCACCTGAGGATGACCATGACGACACCGACGCCTGACCCCAACGATCCACGCCAAGCCCTGCGCCAACTCGGCCTCTGGGGCCTGCTCGCCAGCTGGGACCAAGTCCGCTCCGCTCCCTGGCTCAACGACCTCATCACCTTCGAACGCGCCGAGCGACAGCGCCGCTCCCTCGAACGCCGGCTGCGCTCTGCCTGCATCGGCTCCTTCAAACCCCTGGCCGACTTCGACTGGCGCTGGCCCAAGAAGATCGAACGCGGCGTTATCGACGAACTCTGTACCCTCGACTTCATCGCCGAGCAGAGCAACGTCGTCCTCGTCGGCCCCAACGGCTGCGGCAAGACGATGATCGCCAAGAATCTCGCTCACCTCGCGCTGCTCGCCGGTCATTCCGTCCGCTTCGTCTCCGCCTCCGCCATGCTCACCGATCTCGCTGCCTGTGAGTCCAGCGCATCGCTGGAGCGCCGCTTCGGTCGCTACCGCCGTCCGGCTCTGCTCGTCATCGACGAACTCGGCTACCTCTCCTACGATGCCCGCTTCGCCGACCTGCTCTTCGAGGTCATCTCGCGCCGCTACCTGCGCGCCTCCACCCTCATCACCACCAACAAGGCCTTCTCCGAATGGGGCGAGGTCTTCCCCAATGCCAGCACGGTCGTCACCATCGTCGACCGTCTCATCCACAAAGCCGACGTCACCACCATTGAAGCCGACAGCTACCGTCTCAAGGAGGCCATGGAACGGACCACCGCCAAGGCCGCGGCGCGCAAGCAGCGCACCAAGACGCGCGAGGCGGGTCAATGACCCGCCTCGCCAACGCCCTACAGCGTCCGCTCATCCATCCCGAGCGCCTACGCTCGACCGCCGGAGGCAGCTTCGCCTTCCTGCCGCATCGCTTTCTGCGCGATGGCTTCTTCGCCTCCCTGCACCCCGACGAACTGCGGCTCTATCTCTTCCTCGTGCTCGCCGCCGACCGCCATGGCCTGAGCTTCTACCATTACGACTCGATCTGCGCCGTCCTCGAATGGCCCCTCGAGGCCTACCTCGCCGCCCGCAACGCGCTCATCGCCTTCGACCTCGTCGCCTTCGACGGCTCCCGCTTCCAGGTCCTCTCCCTCCCAGAAGCCCCAGTCGTCACAGCACCAGCGCCCCTCACCAACCCTACCGACTTCGCAGACCACGACCCCACCGCCATCCGCCAGCAAATCCTCAACTCACTCCGATCATCCCGCGACCCATGAAGTCGCCAGATCTACGCGGGTCACGGCAGCCAGCAACACTTTTCGCCTCTCGCGCGGCCAGACGAGAACTCGCGCCGCCCCCGAGACCTCCTGCCCGAGGCCATCGATCGCCGACCGGGTCAGATTGCCGTCGCTTTCTTCGCGCGATTCCAAGATCATCGTGATGCGCACGCCGCGATGCGCGGCAGCCACCAGGGCGCGCACGACGTCAGGAACCCGGTAGGCCGCGAACGAGAGGATCCAGATTTCCGTCGTGGCGGACTCGATCACCTCGCTCAGAGCCTGATCGGTACGGCGCAGCACCCCGGCCGCCGGTGCCGGTCCGGTCCAGGCGAGTTCCACCGAGGTTCCGTCGCGGCGGCGCCGCTCCATGGCACCGGCGCCCCGCAGTCCCCAAGCGAGCGACATCCCGCGGTCCTCCGGATGAAGCCGCCGCCAGGCGCCCAGGAGTGCGGAAACTTCGGCATGCACGGTCGGCTCGGCGATGGGCGCGACCTCGCCGCGTTCCAGGCTCGAGCAAACGCGCTCCAGCGTCGCCGTCGGTAGCCGTCGCACGAGTCGCGCGATGCGATCCAAGAGCAGTTCGGATTCGGCAGGCACTCAGTGCTCCGGAAAGTAGGGCGCGGGGGCGCCGCCGAGCGTCGAAACCAGAACCTTGCGGTCGAGGTACTTGTTGCCGCGTTCGCAGGAGGTCTCCGACACGAACAGGCAGGCGTGACACGAGGCCCCGTGCAGGCTCACTTCTTCGACGCCCGGCTCGTGCTCGGAGCACAATGGATCCGACGCGCAGAGGCGGATCTCCTCCAGCGCTTGATCGATGTGGCGAGCCAGCGTTTGCGGCTCGCCCAGGCTGACGAGACCGCCGAGG
>JANRIO010000125.1:0-2938 GCA_033764875.1 Hyphomicrobiaceae bacterium
CGCCCTATATCTTCGGCGCCCGCAACAACATCCACATCATCGACCTCGCCCAGACCGTGCCGATGCTGCACCAGGCGCTGGTGAAGGTGTCCGACGTCGTCGCCGGAGGCGGCCGGGTGCTGTTCGTCGGCACCAAGCGGCAGGCCTCGGAGGGCATCGCGGATGCGGCCAAGCGCTCGGCGCAGTACTTCATCAATCACCGCTGGCTCGGTGGCACGCTGACCAACTGGAAGACGATCTCGCAGTCGATCCGCCGCCTGAAGCAGCTCGAGGACATCCTCGCGGGCGAGGGCAAGGGCCGCACCAAGAAGGAGCTCCTGCAGCTCACGCGCGACCGCGACACGCTGAACAAGTCGCTCGGCGGCATCAAGGAGATGGGCGGCCTGCCGGACCTGCTGTTCGTCATCGACACCAACAAGGAGCAGATCGCCATCGCGGAGGCGCGCAAGCTCGGCATCCCGATCGTGGCCATCGTCGACACCAACTGCGAGCCCGACGGCATCGATTTCATGGTGCCCGGCAATGACGACGCCGGCCGTGCCATCACGCTGTACTGCGACCTGATCGCGCGCGCCGCCATCGACGGCATCGAGCGCGGCCAGGTGCAGCGCGGCGTCGACGTCGGCGCCATGGACGCCCCGCCGGCCGAGGATATCGCCGGCAAGCCGACGTTCAAGGGTATCGAGGCGCCGCGCGGGGAGCCGGACGATCTCAAGCGGCTGCCCAACGTCAATCCGAAGCTGGAGCAGCGCCTCAACGACATCGGCGTCTACCACTTCTGGCAGATCGCCGACCTCGAGGCCGACATGGTGGACGCGCTCGACCGTGCCCTCAACCTCAAGGGTCGCCTGCAGCGCGACAACTGGGTCGCGGCCGCAAAGCAGCTCACCGAGGAGAGCGCCACGGCCTGAGGCCAGCGCGGCCGGGCGCCCAAATCGATCGGGCGCCAGCCGCCGCCACAATGATGCAACCTGCCTCGGTCACTCTGGGCCGAGGCCCCTCTCGACGAGGATTGTTCCCATGACCACGATTTCCGCCAGCCTCGTGAAGGAGCTGCGCGACAAGACCGGCGCCGGCATGATGGACTGCAAGTCGGCGCTGCAGGAGACTGCCGGCGACATCGAGCAGGCCGTGGACTGGCTGCGCAAGAAGGGCCTGTCGAAGGCGGCGAAGAAGTCCGACCGCGTCGCGGCCGAGGGCCTGATCGGCGTCATCGCCAGCGGCACGCAGGGCGCGGTGGTGGAGGTCAACTCCGAGACCGACTTCGTCGCCCGCAACGAGCAGTTCCAGGACATGGTGCGCAAGATCACGGCGCTGGCGCCGGCCGCCAAGGGCGACCTGCCCGCGCTGCTCGCGGCCCAGGTGCCGGGGGCGGGCGTCTCGGTGGAGGAGCACGTGCGCAACATGGTCGCCACCATCGGCGAGAACATGGGCGTGCGGCGCACGGCCGAGGTGTCGGTGGCGGACGGCGTCGTGGCCGGCTACGTGCACAACAAGGCCGCCGACGGCCTGGGCAAGATCGGCGTCCTGGTCGGCGTCGAGAGCAAGGGCGACAAGGAGGCCGTGGGCCAGCTGGCGCGGCAGCTCGCCCTGCACATCGCGGCAGCGGCGCCGGCGGCGGTGACGGCCGACGAGCTCGATCCCAAGCTGATCGAGAAGGAGCGGGCGATCTACGTCGAGCAGGCCAAGGCCGAGCCGAAGAACGCCGGCAAGTCGGACGAGATCCTCGCCAAGGCCAGCGAAGGCCGCCTGCGCAAGGAGTTCTTCCAGCAGGTGGTGCTGATGCAGCAGGTGTTCCTCGGCGCCGGCGGCGACGGCAAGCAGACCGTCGAGCAGGTGGTGAAGGCGGCCGAGAAGGCAGCCGGCGCGCCGCTGAAGGTCGCCAAGTTCGTGCGCTACGCGCTCGGCGAGGGCGTCGACAAGAAGGAAGGCGACTTCGCCGCGGAGGTGGCGGCCATGGCCGCCAAGCGCTGAAGCCAAGCGCGCCGCAAGGATGTCACGTCGGGGCCGGCTCGCGAGAGCCGGCCCTTGTCGTTCTCGGCCTGTGCTCGTGCTCCAGCTCCAACAATGGTCCGGTTGCCATCCTCGGGCAGGTCCCAGGGCTGTCCGGTTTAGAATTTGCCGGCCGTAAGTCAGCCCAAGTCATGGCCCTGATGGAGGAGTGAATTCAGGTCGGAGCGAACCGAATTGGGGCTGCTCGATCTCGACGTGGCGTGGATGCCCGCCTGCGCGGGCATGACGTTGAGGAATTGGCAAGCGAGCGCCCATCTCGTCCGTCACGTCCGCGGAGGCGGGCATCCAGACACGCTTGCCCTTGATCGCGACGGGTTGGAAAAGCCAAACCGGACAGCCATGGGCAGGTCCCAGGGCTGTCCCGCCCAAGGGCCTCTGTCGAGACAGCACGCGCCAAGGCCTGAGGAACCCGGCGAGCGGAGCATGCGCAACGGTCACGGCTGGATCTCGAGCTGGCATGGACCCCGCCTTCGCGGGGGTGACGGTGGTGGGGCGGCAAGCGCTCTCGCCACAATGCCCGCGATGCCCGTGAAGTCGGGCATCCACTCCGGATGGATGGGACGCGGCTACGTGTGGCCCACGGAGCTGTTCCGGAAGATTGGCGTCAAGCCCACCCGTTTTCGCGGCGCCCGCTGCAAAGCTCGCTGAGTTGGTGAGGCTGCCGTCGATGGACGACAATTTCCGATCCACGATCTTCGGCACCCATTCGCCGGGCGGCCATGTGCTGGCAGCGCGCGTGCCTGAGCTCAAGGCGCTGCTCCTGTGCCGCCGGCGCGACCTCATCCTGGCCTGGAGCGATACGCAGGCCGTAGCCTGCGACGAGCTAGAGGCGATGTCGGCGGCCGACTTCAGAAGATCCTGGAGCCGGTGGTGCTGGCGGAGCGCAGGGGCCACGGGTTCATCGAGGCGGCGGAGATCTACTCGG
>JANRIO010000005.1:0-1724 GCA_033764875.1 Hyphomicrobiaceae bacterium
GCGGCTTGCCGCGCCGCTGGCGGATCTGCTCGACGGGAGCGGCGCGCCGGGCGAAGCAGCCGCAGCGTCAGGCTGGATGCCCCGCAAGGATTCGAACCTTGATTGACGGAGTCAGAGTCCGCTCTCTTACCATTAGAGGACGGGGCAATCGCCATGCTGCGCGGCAGTGCCTGCGCGAGGCAGCGCCCATAGGTGCGCGCGCTGGCGAGGTCAAGGCGTGATACTTGCCCAAACCGCCGCCAATCGCTAGGATTGCGCCCAAGTCCCCGGGCAGTGCGCCCGGGAGGATAACGGAAGCGATTGGCAATGGCGGATTTCTCCCCGCCGGACGGTAACAGGAGAGCTGGTACAAGAGGGAGCCACAAGTCCGGCCGCGTGGCAGATTTCCGCCCGCGTTTTCCCTCCCAGCCCAAGCACAGCAAGGCGCCCGGCGCGCTGCCGGGGCGTGGCCACCGGCCCGAGGCAATCCCGGCCGGCGACGGCGTGCGGACAGCCCAGAATCAGGCCCACAATCAGGCCCAGAGTCAGACCTCGCGCCAGGATGCACGGCAGGCCTATGCCGCGCTCGATCTCGGCACCAACAACTGCCGCCTCCTGATCGCGCGCCCGGCGGGCGAGAACTTCACCGTGATCGACGCCTTCAGCCGGGTGGTGCGGCTCGGCGAAGGGCTCGCCACCAGCGGGCGCCTGAGCGAGGCGGCGATGGAGCGCACCCTCGGCGCGCTCCACGTCTGCGCCGACAAGCTGCGCCGCCGCCATGTCCACCTCGCCCGCTCGGTCGCGACCGAGGCGTGCCGCCGGGCCGACAACGGCGCCGCCTTCATCGAACGGGTCCGCGCCGAAACCGGCATCGTGCTCGACATCATCTCGGCCCAGGAAGAGGCGCGGCTGGCGGTGCTCGGCTGCCACATCCTCCTCGAAGGGGGCGAAGGGCCGGCGGTGATCTTCGACATCGGCGGCGGCTCGACCGAGCTGGTGCTGGTCGAACCGGGCGACAAGGTGCCGCACATCATCGACTGGCAGAGCGTGCCGTGGGGCGTCGTCTCGCTGACCGACACGGTCGGGCGGAGCGAGCCCGACCTTGCCACCCGTCTCGCCCGCTATGATGAAATGCGCCGCCTCGTCGCCGACAGCTTCGCCCCGTTCGCCGCGCGCATTGCCGGCCACGCCGGTGCACGCGACATCCGCCTGCTCGGCACCAGCGGCACGGTGACGACGCTCGCCAGCCTCCACCTCGAACTGCCGCATTACGACCGGCGCGCGGTCGACGGGCTGATCCTCCCCTCGGTCTCGATGCGCGACATCAGCACCCGCCTCTCGGCGATGTCGCCGGAAGAGCGCGGCGCACTGCCGTGCATCGGGATGGACCGGGCCGATCTGGTGGTGGCGGGCTGCGCCATCCTCGAAAGCATTCTCGACATCTGGCCGGCGGAGCGGCTTGGAGTCGCCGACCGGGGCATCCGCGAGGGCATCCTGCGCAGCCTGATCGCCGCCGATGCCGCGGGCGAACGCAGCCGCGCCGCGCTCCTGCTCGGCCGCGACCGCGAGCGGCGCCGGTGAGCGCGGCCCCCGCATGAGCCGGCCATGACCCGGCAGGGCCAGGGCACCCCGGGCAAGCGGGTCAAGACCGCGCGGCGGCGCAGCGCGTCCTCGACCCGCTGGCTCGAGCGCCAGCTCAACGATCCCTACGTTCGCCAGGCCAAGGCCGACGGCTATCGCAGCCG
>JANRIO010000138.1:0-12303 GCA_033764875.1 Hyphomicrobiaceae bacterium
CTGGCGCCATCGCCCGCGAATAGTAGTGTGTGTCAGTACGCCAATCGCACGGGACCCATGACCGCGGCCATCGCCATCATCTGCAAGACGCCCCGCGCCGGCTTCAGCAAGACGCGCATGATCCCGCTGCTCGGGCCGCAAGCCGCGGCCGCCCTCGCCGGCGCCTTCCTGCGCGACATCTGCGACGTCGTCGTCGAGACCGGGGCCGGCTTTCCGCTCCAGGGCTACGCGGTCTACGCGCCGGCCGGCAGCGAGGCGGCGCTTGCAGGCTACCTGCCGCGCGATTTTCGCCTGCTCTGCCAAGAGGGTGGCGACCTCGGGCGCGTTCTCCTGTCGTCGTCCGAGCACCTGCTTCGCGAGGGCCATAGCTCGGTCCTGCTCGTCAATGCCGACAGTCCAACGCTGCCGGCGGGCCGGCTCGCGATGGCGCTCGACGCGCTGGGCCCCGCCGGCGACCGCGTCGTCCTCGGCCCCGCCCTCGACGGCGGCTACTATCTCATCGGCCTGAAGCGCCCGCACGCGCACCTGTTTGCGGACATCCCCTGGAGCACCTCGGACGTCCTCGCCCGCACGCGCGAGCGCGCCCGCGAGCTGGCCCTCCCCGTTGTCGAGCTCCCGGCCTGGTACGACGTCGACGACGCAGCGACGCTCGGGCTCCTCACGGCGGAGCTGGCGGGCACCCCGCCCGCCTGCGCGCTGCCCGGCGACCCGCCGCCGTCGGCCGCCGCGACCCGCGCTGTCATCGCGCGCCTGGCCGTCGTGGCGGATGCCTCCGCATGACGGCAGTGCGGCTTTCCGAGGTCGCCTACGACCGCCGCACGCTGCTGCTGCTCGGCGGCCTCGGCGCGTTGCTTGTCGCCCTCGACTGGGCCGCACCCGCCCTGCATCACCGGCTGGGCTCGGCGGCCTTCGTGACCCTGATGGCGCTCCACGCCGCCATCGCCTTCGGCGTGACGCAGCGGGCAGCCGACTGGGACAGCCCGGCGGCACTCGCCATCGTGCTCGCCGCAGCGCTCGCCTCGCGCCTGCTGCTGCTCTTCACCGAGCCCTACCTCTCCACCGACATCTGGCGCTATGTGTGGGACGGGCGTGTGCAGGGGGCGGGCATCAACCCCTATCTCCACATCCCGGCGGCCCCCGAGCTGGCGCATCTGCGCGACGCCGCCGTCTTTCCCAACATCAACCGCGCCGACTACGCACCGACCATCTATCCCCCGACCGCCCAGTGGATCTTCTTCCTGGCGACACGGCTCGCCGACAGCATGCTCGGCATGAAGGCGGTCCTGCTCGGCTTCGATCTCGCGACCATCGCCGCCCTGCTCGCCCTGCTGCGCCGCCTCGGCCGCCCCCTGCTTTGCGTCGCCGCCTACGCCTGGCACCCGCTGCCGGTCTGGGAGGTCGCGGGCAACGGCCACGTCGATGCCTCGATGATCGCCCTGCTCATGTGGAGCCTCTGGCTGGCGCTCGCGGGCTCTCCGCGCCTTGCCGGTGCGCTGGCGATGCTCGCTGCCCTTGTCAAGCCGACGGCGCTCCTCGCATTGCCCGTCTACTGGCGTCCCTGGGACTGGCGGCTGGTGGCCGTCGTGCTGGCGCTGGCGGGCCTGATGTATGCGCCGTTCCTCTCCGCCGGCTGGGGCGTGCTCGGCTTCGGCCCCGGGTACTTGCGGGAGGAGGGCGTCACCTCCGGCAGCGGGCTGTGGCTGCCCCAGCTCTTCACCCAATCGGATGCGCTGCCGCTCTGGCTGATCGTCGTGCTCTACGCCGCCGCCGCGGCGCTGCTGGCTGCCCTCGCGCTTTGGACCGGCTTCCGGCACGATCGCTCGCCGACGAGGAGCATGGGCCTACTGCTGCTGCTGATCCTCGTGTTCCTCGACATCCTGGCGCCGAACTATCCCTGGTACTTTCTCGTTCTCGCTGCCTTTCTGCCGCTCACCTCGGCGCTCTCGCCGTGGATCCTGCCGAGCCTCGCCTTCGCCTTCTACGATGTGATCGACGGCGGCGATCCGACCTGGATCCCGCTGCGTGTCACCAAGGTGGCGCTCTATCTCGCGACAACGCTTGCCATCCTCTACGACCTTCGCACCGGCCGCCTGCCCGGCCGCCCCGACCGAGGAGCCAGTACCCGATGAGCACGTCCCTCCTGCGCCGCATCGACCCGGACCGCTACCACGAGGCCGTGGCGCAACGCGCGGCCGTCGCCACGTCGCTGCCGGTTTGCCTCTACCTGGAGACGACCAACCGCTGCAATCTGCTCTGCACCACCTGCCCGCGCACCTTCGACACGCTCGAGCCCGAGGCGGACATGAGCTGGGAGCTGTTCACCCGCATCGTCGACCAGATCCCCGACATCGCCCGCGTGGTGCTGCACGGCGTCGGCGAGCCGATGCTGGTCAAGGACCTGCCGCGCATGGTGCGCTACCTGAAGGCGCGCGGAGCCTACGTGCTGTTCAACACCAACGGCACGCTGCTCACGGCCAAGAAGGGCCGCGAGCTTGCCGACACCGGCCTCGACGAGCTGCGCGTCTCCCTCGATGCGGCCGACGCCAAGACCTTTGTGCTGGTGCGCGGGCGGGACTACTTCAACCGCATCGTGCGCAACGTCCGCGCTTTCCGGGAGATGCAGGTGCGCGAGGGCCTGGCCCTGCCCAAGGTCTCGCTCTGGCTGACCGGCCTGAAGGAGACGCTTGCGCAGCTCCCCGCCTTCGTGAAGATCGCGCACGAGATCGGCGTCGGCGAGGTGCATCTCCAACGTCTTGTCTTCTTCGACGAAGAGGCGGTGGGGCTCGCGCGCCCGGACCAGGCCCTGTTCGAGCGCCTGTCGGGCGAGGAGGCCCACCACATCGAGGAGGCCGAGGCGCTCGCGGCGAGCTACGGCATGCTGTTCTCGGCGTCCGGCGCGGCCGAGCCGGAGGCAAGCGTGCGGAAGGCGGACGAGCGCAATCCCTGGTCGCTGTGCCGCCGGCCGTGGACGGTGATGTACTTCACCGCCAACGGCCGCGCGCTGCCCTGCTGCATCGCGCCGTTCTCCCAGCGCGGCTATGAGAACTACACCCTTGGCGATGCCTCGCAGCAGACGCTGCGCGAGATCTGGAACAGCCCCGCCTATCGCGCATTCCGGACCGACCTGCAGTCCGATGCGCCTCCCAAGGCCTGCAGCAGCTGCGGGCTGAGGTGGAGCCTGTGACGCCGGCCGCCGGCAATCTGGCGGGCGTCTCCGTCATCGTTCCGTGCCTCGACGAGGAGGAGGCGATCGGGCCCGCCGTCGCGGCCATCCTCGCCTGCGGCGTCGGCGAGGTCATCGTCGTCGACGGCAACTCGCGCGACCGTACGGCCGCGCACGCCCAAGCCGCCGGCGCCCGCGTCGTGAGCGAGGCTCGGCCCGGCTATGGCCGCGCGCTGATGACCGGCATCGAGGCTCTGGGCGAGGCCTGCGACCTCGTCGTCTTCATCGACGGCGACGGCAGCGACCGACCCGAGATGATCCCCGCGCTCGTCGCCCCCCTGCGCGCCGGCACCGCCGATTTCGTGCTCGGCACGCGCCTTGCGGGCCCCAGGGAGCCTGGCAGCCTGTCCGCGGCGCAGCTCCTTGCGGGACACCTCGCGGGCCTTCTGATCCGCCTCGCCTACGGTGTCCGCTTCACCGACATGTCGCCCTTCCGGGCCCTGCGCCGCGACACCCTGCGAGCGCTTGGCATGCGAGAGCAGGGCTTCGGCTGGAACCTCGAGATGCAGATGCGTGCCGCCGCCTCCGGCCTGCGCTGCCGCGAGGTGCCGGTCGGGCAGCGCTGCCGCCAGGGCGGCGTGTCCAAGGTCTCGGGCAATCTGCGCGTCTCCGTGAAGGTTGCCTGGGTCCTGGCCAGCACCTTCCTGCGCCTTGCGGCCACCTTGCGCCGGGAGCGGTCGCAATCGGGCGCCCCACGCGGCTCCGGCGCCGCGATCGTGCGCGGACCCCGCGGCTGAGCGAGGCCGCGCATCCTGGTCGTCAGGCCTTCGCTGCAGCTGGCCTGCCGCTAACGCGCCGGCAGCATCTTGAACAGCTCCATGAAGCGCCGGTCGATCCGGTCCTTCCAGCGCCACACCCATCGGCCTGCGAACACCAAGCCGTTGCGCGTGCCGATGGCCCGCCCGTCGGCGGTCGACAGCAGGTACATGGCCTCGCGTTGCGGCCGGTGCCGGATGAGCCCCTGCCCGGCGACGAGCCGGCGCAGGTTCTCGGCCAGCGGCTTGCCCTGCCGCACCGCGAACACGCCCGATTTCGGCCGCGGCGCCCCGTCCATGGCGGCGATGTCGCCGGCCGCGAAGACCTCCGGGTGCGAGACCGATTGCAGCGTCGGGCCGATCCGGATGAAGCCCTGGGCGTCGAGCGCCAGCCCTGTCTCTCGCAGCCACGGGGCCGCCGCCGCCTGCGTAGTCCAGAACACGGCCTCGGCAGCGAGCGTGCGGCCGCCCTCCAGGGCGATGCGGTCTGCCTCGACACGCACAACCCGCGCCTGCGTCACCACCGCGATGCTCCGCGCCGCCAGCGTCTCGCGCATCCGCCGCCGCAGGCGCTCCGGAAAGCCCGGCAGCACGTCCCCGCTCGCCGTGACCAGGGTGAACGACGGCGCTGCCGCGCCCGGCCCCTGCGCGGTGAGGTCCCGGCGCAGCCGTCGCTCCAGCGCCAGCACCAGCTCGACGCCGCCGGCCCCGCCGCCCACCACCACGACCGACGCCCGGCCCCGCGCGGCAAGGATGCGCCCGCGCGCAGCGTCCAGGCGGGCAAGGAAGCCGTCGACCGGCTTCACCGGCACGGCGTGCGCAAGGGCGCCGTCCACGCCGTCCGTTCCCGGCGTCGAGCCGATGTCGATGGAGACGATGTCGAACGGCACGCTTTGCCCCCGGCACAGGACGCGCTTTGCCGCCAGGTCGAGCCCCACCGCCTCGTCCTGAAGGAGATGCGCGCCCGCGAACGCCGCGAGCGGCGCGCAGTCTATGTGCGTCTCCTCGAAGGTGTAGGTGCCCGCGACCAGCCCCGGCAGCATGCCCGAGTAGGGCGTCTGCACCTGCCGCGTGAGCAGCGTCAGCCGCACGCCGGGCATCGGCCGCTCCCCGAGCGCGCGCAGCACGGCGACGTGCGCGTGGCCCGCGCCCACGAGCACGATGTCCTTCGGGGCTGGCGCCACCGTCTGCTGCTTCACGTCGCGCTCCGCCGACAGTCGCAATTGCATCCGCACGGCATCGTATCATCCCGCCGGCCGCCGTCCCCCGCGACAAGGCTGCCCCGCGCTTATAGATTGGGGCAGCCCTCAGCCCGGAGCCGCCTCGGACCCGCCATGGCCGACCGTAACGTCGAGATCTTCGCGACCATCCTGCCGCCGCTCCTGCAGGCGCTCGAGGCGCTGGCGTTGCTCGCCCGGCACCTGCATCCCCCGGACGCGGCCGAGGTGCTGGAGGCCCTTGCCCGGCCCGAGGAGCCCTTGCGCTTCGTCAAGGACGTCGTCGCCGAGCTGCCGGAGCCGCTGGCGGCCGTGCGCTCGCGCCTCAAGGTGGCGACCGAGGCGACGCTGCAGGCCTATGACGGCCTCCATGCGGCGCTCGCAGGCGACGGCGACCTGCGCGCCGTCATGCGGGCGCTGCGCGGCGGGCTCATCGCGCAGGAGGCGCTCTATCCCTTGAGCCCTGCCTTCCCCGTCGTCAGCGCGTTCTTCCTTCCCGAGGCCTCGCGCGACGACGAGGCGCTGGCGGCAGCCGCCGCCAAGCCCGCGCAGGCCGGCGTCACCGGGCTCGTCCGCGGTGGCGAGGCGGCGGCCGAGCGTGGCGGCCACGCGCTCTATGTGCCCGAGACCTACACGCCCGACCGGCGCTATCCGCTGGTCGTGGCGCTGCACGGCGGCAGCGGCAACGGCCGCAGCTTCCTGTGGTCCTGGCTGCGCGACGCGCGCGCCCACGGGGCGATCCTGCTGGCGCCGACGGCGGCCGGCGCCACCTGGGCCCTGACCGGCGACGACGTCGACAGCCCCCGGCTTGCGGCCCTCGTCACCGAAGTCTCCCGCACCTGGAGCATCGATCCGGCGCGCGTGCTGCTGACGGGGCTCAGCGACGGCGGCACCTTCTGCTACGTCTCGGGTCTCCTCCCCGGCGCGCCGTTCACGCATCTGGCGCCGGTCGCGGCCTCCTTCCATCCCGTGCTCGCCACGATGGCCGACAGGGCGCGCATCGAGACGGTGCCGATCTTCATAACCCACGGCAGCCTCGACTGGATGTTTCCCGTCGAGGTCGCCCGTGGCGCCGAGGCCGCACTCAAGCGCGCCGGTGCCCGCGTCGTGCTGCGCGAGATCGAGGATCTGAGCCACTGCTACCCGCGTGAAATCAATGCGGAAATACTGGCCTGGCTGCGCCAGGGGCCGGCGCCCGATGCCTGAATTTAATACATCTGTGCAAGGACGAACACGCTGGTGACAATCCTGACGCTCGGGTAAACTTGTGCCTGGAGAATTTCGCGCGAAGCGGCCACCAAGATCCGCCCGCATGGAGGAGACAGATGAACGTTCAAGCGCCCGTCGCGGATGCCCTCGCGATTCCCCTCGACGACCTCGACATGAGCGATCCGACGCGGTTCCAGGACGACACCATCTGGCCCTTCTTCGCGCGCCTGCGAAAGGAGGCCCCGGTCCACTACTGCAGGAACGGCATGTTTGGGCCGTTCTGGTCGGTCACCCGCTACAACGACATCATGACGGTCGACACCACGCACCAGGTGTTCTCCTCCGAGCCGGTCATCACGCTGTTCCAGCCGCCGCAAGAGCTGATCATGCCGATGTTCATCGCCATGGATCAGCCCAAGCACGACGAGCAGCGCAAGGCGGTGCAGGGCATCGTGCAGCCCCCGTCCCTCGCCAAGCTCGAAGGCCTGATCCGCGAGCGCGTGGTCGAGATCCTCGAGGGCCTGCCGGTCGGCGAGGTCTTCGACTGGGTGCCGCGCGTGTCGATCGAGCTGACCACCCGCATGCTGGCGACGCTGTTCGACTTCCCCTTCGAAGACCGCAAGCTGCTCACGTTCTGGTCCGACACCGCGACCATGAACATCCGCTCGCCGGAGGATCTCGCCTACCGCGAGACCGAGATGCAGAAGTGCCTCGCCTACTTCGTCAAGCTGTGGAACGAGCGCGTCAACCTGCCCCCCGCCAACAACCTCATCTCCATGCTCGCCCACAACCCGGCGACGCAGAGCATGGGGCCGCGCGAGTATCTGGGCAACATCCTCCTGCTCATCGTCGGCGGCAACGACACCACGCGCAACACCATCACCGCGAGCCTCTACTACCTCAACAAGAACCCCGGCGAGTACGACAAGCTGCGCCGGAGCCCGGCGCTCATCCCCAACATGGTGGCCGAGACCATCCGCTACCAGACGCCGCTGTCCTACATGCGCCGCACCGCCAAGACCGACTTCGAGCTCGCCGGCAAGACCATCAAGGCCGGCGACAAGGTCGCCATGTGGTTCATCTCTGGCAACCGCGACGACGCCGTCTTCGAGGACCCCGACCGCTACTGGATCGACCGGCCCAACGCGCGCCGGCACATGTCGTTCGGCTTCGGCATCCACCGCTGCATGGGCAACCGCCTGGGCGAGCTGCAGCTCAAGATCCTGTGGGAGGAGCTGTTGAAGCGGCACCCGCGCATCGACGTGGTGGGCGAGCCGCAGCGCGTGCCCTCCGCCTTCGTGCACGGCTACACCTCGCTGCCCGTTCGCATCCCCGCCTGATGCCAGCCCCGGAGGCGCCATGAGCGAGGTGAGAATCGCGTCTCCGTCGCTGCGCGCCACCATCGCCGCGCGCGGCGCCGAGCTCGTCGCCCTGGAGACGGCGCAGGGCCTCCCGCTGCTGTGGCACGGCGACCCGCAGTGGTGGACGGGCCGCGCGCCGCTGCTGTTTCCCATCGTCGGCCGCCTGCCCGGCGACACGGCGCTGATCGACGGCATCGCCTATGACCTGCCTCAGCACGGCTTCGCGCGCACGAGCACGTTCCAGCTCCTCTCGGCGGATGCGTCGCGCTGCACCTGGGAGCTGGCCGCGAGCCCCGAGCTGCTGGCGCGATACCCGCGCACGTTCGCGCTTCAGGTCGCCTACGCCCTGGATGGCCCGACGCTCACCGTCACCGCCACCGTCGCCAACGCCGACGCGCGGCCGATGCCCGTCTCCTTCGGCTTCCACCCGGCCTTCCGCTGGCCCCTTGTTCCCGGCGCTGGGCGCGGCGGCCACGCGCTGCTGTTTGAGGCGCTGGAGACGGCCCCCATCCACTGGCCGGTCGACGGCTTGCTGTCCCGCGACACCGCTCACTCTCCCGTCGCGGGCCGCCGGCTCGATCTTGCCGACGCCTTGTTCGACAAGGGGGCGCTCATCTTCGTGGCACCTCGCAGCCGCACGGTCACCTATCGCGCCCCCGGCGGTGAGAGCATCGCCGTCGCCTTCCCCGGCATGCCGCATCTGGGCATCTGGACCAAGCCCGGCGCACCCTTCGTCTGCATCGAGCCCTGGCAGGGCTACGCCGCGCCCGAAGGCTTCGCGGGCGAGCTCTCAGGCAAGCCCGGCATGCTTGTCCTGCCGCCCGGCGCCAAGGCATCCTTCGCCATGGCCATCACGGTGTCGGCCTGAGAGCGCCACGCGCGCCTCACACGTAGCCGAGCCAGCGCCAGTAGGTGGCGCCCAGCACCATGACGAGCGCCAGCGCGATCACGGTGAGCACCAGCCCCGTGCGCACGAAGTCCCGCGCCTCGAACGTCTCGGTGCCGTAGGCCACCATGTTCTGCGGCGCATTGACCACGAGGATGAAGCCGAAGCTGACCACGAACTGCAGCAGCATGGTCATCCCGACCACGTTGATGCCGGGCGTCGCCACCCCCTGCAGCACCGCGATCACGATCGGGATCATGGCGGCGGCCAGCGCCGTGGCGCTCGCAAAGCCCAGATGGATGACGACGAGGAACAGACTCATCACGCCGAGCACGAACAGCGCACTGGCATGCTTCAGCCCGAACTCGGCGACGACGATGTTGGCGAGCCACGTCGCCCCCTTGGTCTGCAGCAGCGCGGTGCCGAGGCTGATGCCGATGCCGAACAGCACCACCGTGCCCCACGGGATCCTCGGCTGCGCCTCCTTCCACGTCATGATGCCGAGGCCGGGCAGGAACATCAGGGCGACGGCCGTGACCGTGGTCGTCGAGGTGTCGAGCCTGTGCAGCACGCCCTCCGTGGCCCAGAACGCGAGCAGCGTCAGCGACAGGCCCAGCAGCTTCATCTCGGACGCCGTCATGGGCCCGAGGTCGGCGAGCGAGGTGCGGATCGCCTCCCGTCCGCCCGGCACCGCCTTGAGCTCGGGCGGCATCATGCGCGTCATCACGAAGTAGAGCGCCACCGACATCAGGACGGCGAAGGGGGCGGCCGCGATCAGCCATTGCAGCCACGTGACGGTCGCGTTCAGGGTCTTCTCGATGAAGCCGATGGCCACCATGTTCTGCGCCGCGGCCGTCTTGATGCCGACGTTCCAGATGCTTGCCGTCTGCACCGTCGTGATCATCAGCATGCCGGCGAACGCGCTTTTCCGGCTCGCCCCGAACGCGGCGATGATGCCGAGCGTGATCGGCACGAGGCAGGCCACGCGCGCCGTCGTCGAGGGAACCAGGAAGGCGATCACGAAGCCGACGAGGATGATGCCGACTACCACGTGCCGCGTCTCCGTGCCGACGCGCGACAGGATCGAGAGCGCGATCCGCTTGTCGAGGCCC
Organism: Hyphomicrobiaceae bacterium; assembly: GCA_033764875.1. Lineage (GTDB taxonomy): Bacteria > Pseudomonadota > Alphaproteobacteria > Rhizobiales > Hyphomicrobiaceae > AWTP1-13. The sequence goes on from JANRIO010000138.1 coordinate 9,764, forward strand.
GTCGCCGTCATCGCCGCCGACAGGAACAGCGCGGCCGCCACCAGCGCCAGCGCCGTGTTGGCGAAGCCGCTGAAGGCCATGCCGAGCCCGGCGCCGGTGCCGTAGAGCACCTTCGGGTTGGCGACGTTGGGCGAGAAGCCGAGCAGCAGCGCCATCAGCGCGGCGATCGCCACGGCCGAGACCGCATAGTCGAGCGCCTCCGTCATCCACACGATGACGGCAAACGCGAGCAGCGCCAGCATGCGCTGCCCCGCCACCGGCAGTCCCTCGGGCGTCGGCAGCGACGCAATGACGACGAGGGCCAAGAGCGCCAGCCCGAGCCCCCAGTAGGCCCTGAGCCAAGAGGGCTGTGCAGTCGCAGGCGCGCCGCCCACTGCGGCGATCGACGGATCTTGCCGGGAGACGGCCATGCATGCCTCCTGTCGCGAGTTGGGCTCATCTCAGCCCTTTCCCGCGACATCCGCCTTGAGGCGGATCAAGAAGCGGTGCCGTCAATGCCCCGCGGGGCGGCGCTCGGCGCGAAGGATGGCGGCACAGGCGTGCTCCCCGGCCCCGGCCGCCGTTCCGTCCGGGCGGCGGCAATGCTATGTAGCCTCGGCCAGCCGCAGCCGGCGGAGGTGGTCGCCCCGCGATGCCACCGGCGCCGTCCCTCCCCAGCCCGGAGCGCTGGCGCGAACCAGGAAAGCCATGCAATACCAACCCTATAGATTCTGCGTTGCGCCCATGATGGATTGGACGGACCGGCACTGCCGGGTCTTCCACCGTCTCCTGACGCGCCGGGCGCTGCTCTACACCGAGATGGTGACGGCCGACGCGGTGCTCTACGGCCCCCGCGAACGGCTGCTCGGCTTCGACGCCGCGGAGCATCCGGTCGCGCTGCAGCTGGGCGGCAGCGATCCCGCCAAGCTCGCCGAGGCCGCCGCCATCGGCGAGGGCTTCGGCTACGACGAGATCAACCTCAACGTCGGCTGCCCGTCGGACCGCGTGCAGGACGGCCGCTTCGGGGCCTGCCTGATGGCCGAGCCCGGGCTCGTCGCCGACCTGGTGGCGGCCATGCGGGCGCGCGTGCGGGTGCCGGTGACGGTGAAGTGCCGCATCGGCATCGACGACCAGGACGCCGAGGCCGATCTCGAGCGCTTCGTCAGGCTCGTGGCCGCCGCCGGCTGCACCCGCTTCATGGTGCACGCCCGCAAGGCCTGGCTCAAGGGCCTCTCGCCCAAGGAGAACCGCGAGGTGCCGCCGCTCGACTACGGCCGCGTGCACCGGCTGAAGGCGGCCCACCCGCACTTGACGATCATCCTCAACGGCGGCATCGCCGCGCTGGCCGACGGCCTGCCGCACCTAGAAGCGCTCGACGGCATCGCCCTCGGCCGCGCCGCCTACCAGACGCCCTATCTGCTCGCCCGCGTCGACCGCGACGTCTTCGGCGACGAGCGCGCTCCGCCGGGGCGCCGCGACGTCCTGGAGGCGCTCGTGCCGTATGCCGAGCGCCATCTTGCCGGCGGCGGCCGCCTCAACAACATCGTCCGGCACCTGCTCGGGCTCTATCATGGGCAGTCGCGGGCGCGCGCGTTCCGCCGCTTCCTGTCCGAGAACGCGCCGCGCGATGGCGCCGGCATCGACGTGCTGCAGCGCGCCATGACGCTTGTCGAGCCCGAGGCGCAGCCGGTGGCGGCGGAATGATCCGCGCGAGCAAGCAACGGGAGGCGAGCATGCAACCGACACGATCGCTCTGCGCCACGGTCCGCCTCGCGGTCCTCGTGGCGGCCGTCGCCGTGATGGGCCAGGCCCCGGCCGACACCATGCCCAAGGGCGCCGTCGCGCGTGCGCCCGTCTCCGGCCCTGTCGAGCCCAAGGTGCGGCCCGTCCACGACGAGAACGGGCTCTACCGCCAGGCCTGGTTCGCCCTGTCCTTTCTCGACCTGCGCGAGGACTTTGCCGAGACCGCCCGCGAGGGCAAGCGCCTCGCCGTCGTGTTCGAGCAGCACGGCTGCCCCTACTGCAAGCGCCTGCACACGGAGGTGCTCGCCGAGCGCTATATCAACGACTACGTGCGCGAGAATTTCCGCATCGTGCAGATCGACCTGTGGGGCGCCCGCGACGTCACCGACTTCGACGGCAAGGTGATGTCCGAGCGCGCGCTCGCGGAGCGGTGGGGCATCCTGTTCACGCCGACGGTCGTGTTCTTCAAGGACGATCTTGCCGGCCTCGAGGGCAAGTGGGGCCGCGAGCTGGAGGCCGTGGAGCGCCTGCCGCTGAGCTTCGGCTCCGCCACCTTCTACGATCTGTTCGTCTGGGTGCGCGAGAGGATCTACGAGCGCGACCGCAACTTCCAGCGCTTCCACATCGCCCGCCTCGGCGAGCGTGCGGGTCGCTGAGGCATCGGCACTCTGTTTGCCGCCGCTACTCGGCCGCGTGCGCGTACGCCGACAGGAACGGCTCCGCCAGCCGCTGCCGGATGTCCTCCGCCGGCATCGCCTTGCCGAACAGCCAGCCCTGGATCTCGTGCACCGACGGCTCGCTGGTGACGAGCGCCAGCT
>JANRIO010000028.1:0-7044 GCA_033764875.1 Hyphomicrobiaceae bacterium
GGCCCCCGCACCGGCAGCTGCCGCGCCGGCCGCCCAGCCCGCGGCGCGGCCCGCCGCTGCGGCCAGCGCCCCAATGCCGCCGGCGCCCGCGGCGCGCAAGATCCTGGAGGAGGCCGGCGTCGACGCGGCCTCCGTCGACGGCTCCGGCCGCCGCGGCCAGGTGCTGAAGGAGGATGCGCTCGCCGCCGCCGCGCGGCCGGCGCCGACGCCGGCCCCGCAGCCCTCGACGGCCGTCACCTTCGCCTCGATGCAGACGACGGCCGTGGCGCCGTCGCAGATGCGCGCGCCATCCGCCGCCAACGACGCGGCGCGGGAGGAGCGGGTGCCGATGTCGCGTCTGCGCCAGACCATCGCGCGGCGCCTCAAGGACGCGCAGAACACCGCCGCGATGCTGACCACGTTCAACGACGTGGACATGGGCAACGTGATGGCGCTGCGCAACCAGTACAAGGACCTGTTCGAGAAGCGGCACGGCGTGAAGCTCGGCTTCATGAGCTTCTTCGTGAAGGCCTGCATCCAGGCGCTGAAGGAGATCCCCGCCGTCAACGCCGAGATCGACGGGGGCGACATCATCTACAAGAACTACTACCACATCGGCGTCGCCGTCGGCACGGAGAAGGGCCTGGTGGTGCCGGTGGTGCGCGAGGCGGACCGCATGAGCCTCGCCGAGATCGAGCAGGCGATCGCCGACTTCGGCCGGCGCGCCCGCGACGGCAAGCTGACCATCGAGCAGATGCAGGGCGGCACCTTCACCATCTCCAACGGCGGCGTGTACGGCTCGATGCTGTCGACGCCGATCCTCAACGCGCCGCAGTCGGGCATTCTCGGCATGCACCGGATCGACGAGCGCGCCGTGGTGCGCAACGGCCAGATCGTCGCCCGCCCGATGATGAACCTGGCGCTCAGCTACGACCACCGCATCGTCGACGGCAAGGAGGCGGTGACCTTCCTGGTGCGCGTGAAGGAGGTGCTGGAGGATCCCCAGCGCTTCATCCTGGAGCTGTGATGTGAGACACGAAGGGCGGCGCCACCGGCTCCGCCCTCTCTTCTCCCAGCGTGCCCGATTGCCCAACAGATAAGAGAGCGGTTTTCCGTGAGCTACGATCTGATCGTCATCGGCACCGGCCCGGGCGGCTACGTGTGCGCCATCCGCGCGGCCCAGCTCGGCATGAAGGTGGCCGTGGTCGAGAAGCGCGCCACCTTCGGCGGCACCTGCCTCAACGTCGGCTGCATCCCCTCCAAGGCGCTGCTGCACGCCTCCGAGGCCTACGAGGCGGCGGCCCACCATTTCGCCGACATGGGCATCGAGGTGGCGCCGAAGCTCGACCTCACGAAGATGCTGGCCTTCAAGGACCAGGGCGTGAAGGGCAACGTCGACGGCGTCGCCTACCTCTTGAAGAAGAACAAGGTCGACACCTTCCACGGCACCGGCACCATCCTGGGGGCCGGCAAGGTCGGCGTGGCGCTCGACAACGGCGACAAGCAGCGCCTCGAGACGAAGAGCATCGTCATCGCCACCGGCTCCGACATCGCTCGCCTGCCCAACATCACGATCGACGAGACGCAAGTCGTCTCCTCGACCGGGGCCTTGGCGCTGGCCGCGGTGCCGAAGCACCTGGTCGTGGTGGGCGCCGGCGTGATCGGCCTGGAACTCGGCTCGGTGTGGCGCCGGCTCGGCGCGCAGGTGACGGTGGTCGAGTTCCTCGATCGCATCGTGCCCGGCATCGACCTCGACACGGCAAAGTCGCTGCAGCGCATCCTGATGAAGCAGGGCATGACGTTCAAGCTCGCGAGCAAGGTCACGGGCGTGACCAAGTCGGGCGAGCTGCTGCAGATCGCGCTGGAGCCTGCGGCGGGCGGCGCGGCCGAGACGCTCGATTGCGACGTGGTGCTGGTCGCCATCGGCCGCGTGCCCTACACGGCCGGCCTCGGGCTGGAGGAGGCGGGCGTGGCGCTCGACGAGCGCCGGCGCGTCAAGGTCGACCACCACTTCCAGACCAGCGTGCCCGGCATCTACGCCATCGGCGACGTGATCGCCGGGCCGATGCTGGCGCACAAGGCGGAGGACGAGGGCATGGCGCTGGCCGAGATCCTCGCCGGCCAGGCCGGTCACGTGAACTACGACGTGATCCCGAACGTGGTCTACACGTTCCCCGAGGTCGCCTGCGTCGGCAAGTCGGAGGAGGAGCTCAAGGCCGCCGGCATCGCCTACAAGGTCGGCAAGTTCCCGTTCACGGCCAACGGCCGCGCCAAGGTCAACAAGACCACGGACGGCTTCGTGAAGGTGCTGGCCGATGCGGCGACCGACCGCATCCTGGGCGTGCACATCATCGGCGCCAACGCCGGCGAGATGATCGCGGAAGCGGCCGTGATCATGGAGTTCGGCGGCTCGGCCGAGGATCTGGCCCGCACCTGCCACGCGCACCCGACGATGACGGAAGCCGTGAAGGAAGCGGCGCTCTCGGTGGACAAGCGCGCCATCCATATGTGAGGCGAACGGCAACCCGAGGGGGACCGACGTGTCAGAGGACCGGCCGCCTCCCGACGGGTTCGCCCCGCATTTCCGCAAGAGCCGGGTGACCGATGCGTGGGAGCCGCTGTTCTCGCGGCGCACGGGCGAAGCCGTGCAGATCGGGCTCTACGTCGGCGAGATGCACTGCAACTCGCGCGGCTTCCTGCACGGCGGCGTCATCGCGGCGCTTGCCGACAACGCCATGGGGCTGAGCTGCGTCGCGGCCCTGGCGGAGCCGCCACGCGGCCTCGTCACGGTGGGCCTCACCGTCGACTACGTGGGCGCGGCCAAGATCGGACAGTGGCTCCAGATCGAGCCGCGGGTGCTGAGGGCCGGCAAGTCGCTGGCGTTTGCCGATGCGCTCGTCACGGCCGACGGCGGCGTCATCGCCCGCGCCAGCGCCTCGTTCAAAGTCTGACCACGGCGGGCACGCCGACACCGCCGTTTCCTGCCGCACCGCTTCCGGGGCGCCGCTGCTCATTCCCGAGACCGCGATCGATGCGGGCTACGCGCCCCGCGGCTTGGCCGGCGTGTCCGAGCGCTCGAAGTAGCCGGCGTGGTCGGTGGCCTGGCCGCGCGCGCCGTGGGCCAGGGCCTCGCGGAAGCGGGGCGGCACCGGCCGTTTGGTCCAGGTCTCCTTGTCGACGTGGACGTAGGTGGTGGTGATGGTGACGTTGGGCTCCGCTGCGCCCGCACTCGCCCGGCGCAGGCGGCAGGTCAGGTCGAACGAGGTGGTGCCGAAGCGGCTGACCCAGATCGAGGACTCGACCACGTCGTCGAAGCGCATGGGCCCGGTCCACTCGACGACCTGCTTCACCGTCTGCACCTCGAAGGAGCCGTCGAAGGCGTCGCTGGCCTTGGGCAGCGCCGCGCGCATGAACTCGAAGCAGGAGAGATCGGCGTAGTCGCCGTAGCGCGCATTGAACACGACGTGCTGGGCGTCGCACTCCTGGTAGCGGACGCGCAGGTAGTAGCGGAACGGATCGGGCGGCATGGGCTGGCTCGACATGGGCATCCCTCCTCAGTCGTGGCGGCGGGAACGATAGATGGCAACGCTGTCGGCGCCGATGCAACGGCTGTCGGTCATGCGCCAGAGGCTTGCCTCGGCGAGCTCGCCCAGGCCGCGGTCGACGAGCGGCAGGATGCCGTCCGGCCCCAGCGGGCGTGCGCCCTTGAACACGACGACCTCGTCGACGAAGCCGGCATCGAGGAAGGCGCGGGCCGTCGCCGGCCCGCCCTCGACGAGGAGCCGGGTGATGCCGTCGTCGGCCATCACGCGCAGCACCTGGCGCAGGCTCAGGCGGCCATCGGGGCCCCGGCCGACGCGGCGGACCTGATCCTCGCCGAGATGGGGCGGCAGCGCCGCGTCGCGGGCCGCAAACACCACCGCCGGGCCGCCCGGCCCCGGCTGCAGCAGCCTGCGGCCGGCGGGGAGCGCCAGGTTGCTGTCCAGGACGAAGCGGCGCGGGGAGCGCGCCTCGAGCCCCGGCAGGCGGCAGGTCAGCTCGGGGTCGTCGTCCACCACCGTCTGGCGGCCGACGAGAATGGCGTCGGATTGGGCGCGCAGGAGATGGGCCCGGGCGCGGGCGTCCGCTTGCGTCACCCAGGTGGGGCTGCCGGTGCCGCGAGCAATCATCTCGTCGGCGCTGACGGCGAGCTTGAGCGTCACCAGCGGACGCTTGGCCTGCACGCGGGTGATGTGGCCGGCCGCGACCCAGCGGGCCTCGCTGGCGCAGACGCTGAGCGTCAGCTCGATGCCAGCCGCGTGCAGCAGCGCGATGCCGCGCCCCGAGACCCGCGCGTCGGGATCGTCGATGGCGCAGACGACGCGGGCAAGCCCGGCCGCGACGACGGCATCGGCGCATGGCGGCGTCTTGCCGTGATGCGAGCAGGGCTCCAGCGTCACGTACATGGTCTTGCCGCGGGCCCGCTCGCCCGCGCGCTTGATCGCCTGGGTCTCGGCATGCGGACGCCCGCCGGCCTCGGTCCAGCCGCGGGCGACGACCTCGCCCGTCGCCTCGTCGACGATGATGGCGCCGACAGCGGGGTTGGGTGCGGTCGCGCCCAGCATGCGGCGGGCGAGTGCCAGCGCGATGCGCATGTAGCGCACGTCGGCCTCCGGCCCCTGCAACGGCTGGCGTGGAAACTCCATTCCCGCTCTAGCGTCCCTATTCCGAAGTCCGCCTGCACGTGCCGCGAGCGTCCCGAGCGAACTTCGGACTCCTAAGGGACACCAGAATCGCAGGGTTGCGAGCGTGATCCAGATCGAGAAGGCCGCTCCCAGCCGCGCAACCTGATGTGGCTTGTCTCTCGATCATCACACTAGTGCTTTCTGCCGCCGGCATCTGCGGCGGTCGCCGCCTGCTGCGGCGCATCGGGGAGCGCGGGCAGGTCCTTGGTGGAGGGTTGTGCGATCTCGCCGATCACCTCGTGGAAGTCGGCGGCGTTGCGGAAATCCCTGTAGACGGAGGCAAAGCGTACGTAGGCCACGGGATCGAGCCCCTTCAAGGCCTCCATCACCATCTCGCCGATGGCGGACGAGGCGATCTCGCTCTCGCCCTGGCTCTCGAGCTGGCGCACGATGCCCGACACCATGCGCTCGACGCGCTCCTCCTGGATGGGCCGCTTGCGCAAGGCCACCTCGATGGAGCGCGACAGCTTCTCGCGATCGAACGGGACCCGGCGGCCGGAGCGCTTCAGCACCGTGATCTCGCGCAGCTGCACGCGCTCGAAGGTGGTGAAGCGGCCGCCGCAATCCTCGCAGTTGCGGCGACGACGGATGGCCTGGTTCTCCTCCGTCGGGCGGCTGTCCTTGACCTGGGTGTTCTCGCCGCCGCAATAGGGACAACGCATGGGGTCTCGCCTTCGGGCATGGAAGCACATGGGGGCGGCGGGCGCCATGGCGCCCCTTCCGCCATCGGGGCTGCCTAGAAGACTAGCCGTCCGATCCGACAGGTGCGACACACCACACCAGGGCTCAGCCGTAAAGGGGGAAGCGCTTGCACAGCGCCTCGACCTCGCCCCGGACGCGCGCCTCCACAGCGGCGTTGCCGGCCTCGCCGTTGCTGGACAGCCCGTCCAGGACCTCGGCGAACAGGCGGCCGATCTCCCGGAACTCGGCGACGCCGAAGCCGCGCGTGGTGCCGGCGGGCGAGCCGATACGCACGCCGGAGGTCACCTGCGGCTTCTCCGGATCGAAGGGAATGGCGTTCTTGTTGACCGTGATGTGGGCGCGGCCGAGGGCCTTTTCCGCAATGTTTCCCGTGAGCTTCTTGGGCCGCAGGTCAACCAGGCTGAGGTGCGTATCGGTGCCGCCGGAGACGAGGTCGTAGCCCGACTGCAGCAGCACCTCGCCCATGGCCCGGGCGTTGTCCACAACGCTGCGCGCGTAGGCCTTGAACTCGGGCCGCAGCGCCTCGCCGAAGGCCACCGCCTTGCCGGCGATGACGTGCATCAGCGGCCCGCCCTGCATGCCGGGGAAAACCGCAGAGTTGATTTTCTTGGCCAGCGCGGCGTCGTTGCTGAGGATGAGGGCACCGCGCGGGCCGCGCAGCGTCTTGTGGGTGGTGGTGGTGACCACGTGCGCGTGCGGGAACGGCGAGGGGTGGGCGCCGCCGGCGACGAGACCGGCGAAGTGGGCCATATCGACCATCAGGAAGGCACCGACCTCGTCGGCGATCTCCCGGAAGCGGGCGAAATCGATGGTGCGCGGATAGGCGCTTCCCCCCGCCACGATCACCTTGGGCCTGTGCTCGCGTGCCAGCTCGCGCACCTCGTCCATGTCGATGCGCTGGTCCTGCCGGCGCACCTTGTAGGGCACGACCTTGAACCACTTGCCGGACAGGTTGACGGGCGAGCCGTGGGTCAGGTGGCCGCCGGTGTCGAGGCTGAGCCCCATGAAGGTCTCGCCGGGTTTCATGAGAGCGAGGAACACGGCCTGGTTCGCTGTGCTGCCGGAGTGCGGCTGGACGTTGGCAAAGCCGCAGCCGAACAGCTCCTTGGCGCGCTCGATGGCCAGCGTCTCGACCTCGTCGACGACGTGGCAGCCGCCGTAGTAGCGGTGACCGGGATAGCCTTCCGCGTACTTGTTGGTGAGCACGGTGCCCACCGCCTCGAGCACCGCGCGCGAGACGAAGTTCTCGGACGCGATGAGCTCGATCTCGTGGCGCTGGCGCTCGAGCTCGCGACCGACGATGTCGGCAACCAGGGGATCGACGGCGCCGAGCGGCGCGGTGAACAGATCCTGCTTGGCGCTGGCGCGCCCGGCTGCTGTGGACATGAGGCTATCCCATTGATCTTGGCGAGGCGCCCTCATATCACCCCCCGCCCAGGCCAACAAGTGCGGCAGGGGCGGGCCAGTGTCCCAGCGCATTCCCGGCCCACCGGGTCGTCATGGCCGGGCGCGTCCCATCGATCCGCGCGCCCCGGCGCGAGCGGCGCACTGGAGCCTCGGGACGAGCCCACGGGTGCGGATGAAAAGTGGCCGCTGGTGAGGCGGCACACGGCTCAGACTTGAAGGAGGAGCGAACGAC
>JANRIO010000029.1:0-13243 GCA_033764875.1 Hyphomicrobiaceae bacterium
ATTCCCCACTGCTGCCTCCCGTAGGAGTCTGGGCCGTGTCTCAGTCCCAGTGTGGCTGATCATCCTCTCAGACCAGCTAAGGATCGTCGCCTTGGTGAGCCATTACCTCACCAACTAGCTAATCCTACGCGGGCCCATCTAACGGCGATAAATCTTTCCCCGTAAGGGCGTATCCGGTATTACCCCAAGTTTCCCTGAGCTATTCCCGACCGTAAGGTAGGTTCCCACGCGTTACTCACCCGTCTGCCACTCCCCTTGCGGGGCGTTCGACTTGCATGTGTTAGGCCTGCCGCCAGCGTTCGTTCTGAGCCAGGATCAAACTCTCAAGTTGAAAGTGTGATTCTGGTAGCTTGGAGGTTAATCCAAGGAATCTCTGCGTAACGGGCACCTTCACACTCAGACCCAAGCTTTCCAGGTTTCCCCGAATCGCCTACGTCTTGGTGATGGCTGAAACGCAGAGATCGCCAGAGTTCTTTCGATCCTCAGACACTTTCGTGCTTTGGATCCGCCAGGACTCCGCCGCCTGCGTTTCTCTTTCTTCAATCAACTTGTCAAAGAGCACATCGAGGCACAATCTGGGAAGCGGGCCCGACTTGCGTCGAGGCTTCACAGATGAAACGAGAACACCGCCCAGCCCAAGCTGAGCTTTGTCTCGAAGCAATCCGGAGGATTTGTGTCCATCGGACCGCGCGCCGTCCGAAGTGTCGTCGGCGTCGCGGGATGGCCGCAATAAACCCCAAACCCACCTTGAAGTCAACACCTGTCGCAAAACTTTTTTATGGATCTTGGCGTTTGCTGTTCGATCCCCGCGCGATGGTGCATTTATAGCGCAGAATCAATGGGATATGCAATCCACAGGCACCCGCTGCGCCATCCTCTCGCCACCTCGCGCCGCGATCGTTTTGCCCTCCGTCGCGTGCCCATGGGCTGCCGGAGGCGATGCCGTGAGGACGGCCGCGATCGGCGTTGACGCTGGTCGCCGCCTGCCCTCATGATCTGGCCTCGTTGGGGGCGTACGGAGCAGGCGAGACCTCGAGGGGCTACCGACGGCATGCATCAAAGGCGGCACGTTCCTCTGAGCCGGCGCAAGGCGCATTTCGCGTCGCACGGCGCGCGCCGGACCCAGTCCGAGATGGCCCATCGCAAGGGGCTGCGCGGGCTCTACGCTGCCGATCAGTCCGAGATGCGCCATGGCGGCCGTTTTCGCTGGCTGGTCAGCACCTTCCTCGCCGCGGCCGTGGCCGCCGTGGCCATTCTGGTCGTCATTGCAGGCTCCACCGACGGCGATGAGATGGACGGGGGCATCATGACCACCATCCAGCGCATGCGCGAGGCGCGGGTCAGCGCCCGCCGTGTAGCTGCAGCCAAGGTCGACGGCCTGCGCTGGGCCGTGCCCAAGACCGATCGCCTGCTCGTGCCGACGGGCGCCATGGCCACCAAGTTCATCATCCTGGATGCCGTGCGGCAGCGCCGAGGCAACCGCGACTACATCATGAACAAGCCCTACGCCCGCATTGCCGCGCGCCTGGCCCCTCTCAGCAAGGCCGACGCCGGGCGCGTGCCGCCGCTCAATCCGTTCAAGCTCTACGCCAGCAATGCCCCGCTCGACCCCGTGGGCCGCGCCGAGACCTCGCAGGATGCCGTCGTCAAGATCGTCGAGCAGTTCGGCGGTCTGTTCCCCGCCGAGGACGCCCAGGAGCTGTCCATGGCCGACATCACCGAGATCGTCGGCCGCTTCCTGGTGCCGGACAAGAACGCCTTCGACGCCGCCGACCGCGTCGCCGGTGGTGAGCTCCTGGCCGATCGCGCCCTGCGCGCGTCCGCCGACATCACCCTTGCCAACACCACGACGCTGGCGAAATCCACCGGCGACGGCGACGATCCCCTGGACGAGGAGGGCCGCGAGGTCCGCGTCGTCAAGGTTCAGCGCGGCGATACCCTGCCGCGCATCCTGCAGCGGCTGGGCGCCGAGCCCTGGCACGCGCGCGCCATGACCGACGCGGCGCGCAGCATCTTCCCGGAGCGGGATCTGCAGCCGGGCATGGAGATGCAGGTCACCCTCCTGCCGTCCGTGACCCGGGCCAATCGCATGGATCCGGTGCGCTACACGATCTTCGGCGAGGGCCGCGAGCACAAGGTGACGGTGCAGCGCGATGCCGCCGGCGATTTCACCGCCAGCGCCTCGCCCGTAGACCGTCGCGTGGCCAGCACCGAGAGCACCGAGGAGGACACCAACGTCGGCGCCGGCTCGAGCCTCTACGCGAGCCTGTACCAGACGGCCCAGCGCCAGGGCGTCGACGGCGAGACCATCTTCCAGATCCTGCGCACCCACGCCTACGAGACCGATTTCCGCCAGCGCATCCGCGCCGGCGACGGCTTCGAGTTCTTCTTCGACATCAGGGACGAGGAGAAGGGCGCCGACGGCTCGCTGGGCGAGCTGCTCGCCACCTCCATCACCGCCGGTGGCAAGACCACCAAGTTCTACCGCTTCCGCTCGCCCGACGGCAGCATCGACTACTACGACGAGAACGGCGACACCTCCCGCCGCTTCCTCATGCGCCGCCCGGTTCGCAGCGACGACGTGCGCATCACCTCGGGCTTCGGCGTCCGCCGCCATCCGGTGCTGCAGATCCCGCGCATGCACACCGGCATCGACTGGGCCTGCGCCATGGGCACGCCGATCATGGCTGCCGGCTCCGGCGTGCTGGAGGAGGTGGGCCGCAAGGGCGAGTACGGCAACTACATCCGCATCCGGCACGCCAACGGCTACAAGACCGCCTACGGCCACATGCAGCGCTTCGCCCCGGGCATGGCAGCCGGCGGCTTCGTCCGCCAGGGCCAGATCATCGGCTACGTCGGCACCACCGGCCTGTCGTCCGGCCCGCATCTGCACTACGAGGTTTTGGTCAACAACACCTTCGTCGACCCCAACGCCATCCAGGTGCCGCGCGAGCGCCAGCTCGCGGGGACCCAGCTCGCCGAGTTCCAGCGCGAGCGTCAGCGCATCGACGAGCTGATGCGGCGCAACCCGGCCTCCACCCGTCTCGCCAACGTCACCGGCGGCTGACGCGGGCTCCGACGTGCCGGCGGCCTCCGGCCGTGCTGCTTGCCGCGGTCCGCGCTGCCAGCGCCAGCGAGGGCTCGCGCCCTCGCCGTGCTTGGCCTCTCTACGCGGCCGCCTTCACCGGCTGGCCGTTGACCGCGAGTGTTCCGCCCTTGACGCTGAGCCTGACGGTATCGCCGTCCTTCACCGCGCCGGACAGGATCTGCTCGGCGAGCGGATCCTGCACCATCTTCTGGATCACCCGCTTCAGCGGCCGCGCCCCGTACACCGGATCGTAGCCGCGATTGGCGAGCCACGTGCGCGCCTGGTCGTCGAGCTCCAGCTTCAGCTTGCGCTCCGCGAGCAGCTTCTGCATGCGCCCGATCTGGATGTCGACGATCGCCGCTATCTGCTCCCGCCGCAGCCGCTGGAACAGGATCACCTCGTCGATCCGGTTCAGGAACTCGGGCCGGAACTTGGTCCGCAGCTCCGCCATCACGAAGGGACGCACCTTCTCGACGTCCTCCTCGTCCTTCTGGTTGGCGAGGTACTCCGAGCCGATGTTGCTCGTCATGATGATGAGCGTGTTCTTGAAGTCGACCGTGCGTCCCTGGCCGTCCGTCAGGCGCCCGTCGTCCAGCACCTGCAGCAGCACGTTGAACACGTCCGGGTGCGCCTTCTCGATCTCGTCGAACAGCACCACCTGATACGGGCGCCGCCGCACGGCCTCCGTGATGACGCCGCCCTCCTCGTAGCCGACGTAGCCCGGGGGCGCGCCGATCAGCCGCGCCACGGTGTGCTTCTCCATGAACTCGCTCATGTCGACGCGCACCATCGCCGTCTCGTCGTTGAACAGGAACGCGGCGAGCGCCTTCGTCAGCTCCGTCTTGCCGACGCCCGTCGGCCCGAGGAAGATGAAGGAGCCGATCGGCCGGTTGGGATCCTGCAGGCCGGCTCGCGCACGCCGCACGGCGCTCGACACGGCCTCGACGGCCTCCCGCTGTCCGACGACACGCTTGGTCAGCGTCTCCTCCATGCGCACGAGCTTGTCGCGCTCGCCCTCCAGCATGCGATCGACCGGAATGCCGGTCCACCGCGCGACCACCTGCGCGATATGCTCCGGCGTCACGGCCTCCTCGACCATGGCGCCCTTGCTGTCGCTGTCCTCGAGCGCGGCGAGCTTCTTCTCGAGCGCCGGGATGACGCCGTAGGCGAGCTCGCCCGCCCGCGCCAGGTCCCCCTGCCGCTGCGCCCGCTCCAGCTCGATGCGGCGCTGATCCAGCTCCTCCTTGAGCTTCTGCGCGTCGCCGAGCTTGCTCTTCTCCGCCTGCCACCGCTGCGTCAGCGTCGCCGACTGCTCCTCGAGCCCGGAGATCTCCTTCTCGAGCCGGGCGAGCCGCTCGCGGGAGGCCTGGTCGGTCTCCTTCTTCAGCGCCTCGCGCTCGATCTTGAGCTGGATCAGCCGGCGATCGGCCTCGTCCAGCTCCTCCGGCTTGGTGTCGACCTGCATCCGCAGGCGCGAGGCGGCCTCGTCCACGAGGTCGATGGCCTTGTCAGGCAGGAAGCGGTCCGAGATGTAGCGGTTCGACAGCGTTGCCGCCGAGACCAGGGCGCTGTCGGTGATGCGCACGCCGTGGTGCAGCTCGTACTTCTCCTTCAGGCCCCGCAGGATCGAGACGGTGTCCTCGACCGTCGGCTCGCTGACCATCACCGGCTGGAAGCGCCGGGCGAGCGCGGCATCCTTCTCGATGTGTTTGCGGTACTCGTCGAGCGTGGTGGCCCCGACACAATGCAGCTCGCCGCGGGCGAGCGCCGGCTTGAGCAGGTTGCCGGCGTCCATCGCGCCTTCCGCCTTGCCGGCGCCGACGATGGTGTGCAGCTCGTCGATGAACAGGATGATGCGGCCACCCTCGGCCTGCACCTCCGACAGCACGGACTTCAGCCGCTCCTCGAACTCGCCGCGGTATTTCGCGCCGGCGATCAGCGCCCCCATGTCGAGCGCCAGCAGCTTCTTGTCCTTCAGCGTCTCCGGCACGTCGCCCTTGACGATGCGTTGCGCCAGCCCCTCCGCGATCGCCGTCTTGCCGACGCCCGGCTCGCCGATGAGGACTGGGTTGTTCTTCGTCCGCCGCGACAGCACCTGGATGGTGTGGCGGATCTCCTCGTCGCGCCCGATGACGGGATCGACCTTGCCCTCCGCGGCCATCGCCGTGAGGTCGCGGGCGTAGCGCTTGAGCGCGTCATAGGCCTGCTCGGCCGAGGCGCTGTCGGCCGTGCGGCCCTTGCGCAGCTCGTTGATGGCCTGGTTGAGGCTCTGCGGCGACACGCCCGCCTCCTTCAGGACGCGCGCCGCCTCGCTCGCGCCCTCGACGGCAAGCGCAAGCAGCAGCCGCTCGACGGTGACGAATTTGTCGCCGGCCTTCTCGGCGATCTTCTGCGCCTGCTCGAAGAGGCGCGCCAGATCCGGCGCAAGATACACCTGGCCCGCTCCGCCCCCGGTCACCTTGGGGCGTTTGGCGAGCAGCTTGTCCACGCCTTGCAGCGCCACCTCGGGCCGTCCGCCGGCCCGCTTGATCAGCCCCGCGGCGAGCCCCTCGGGATCGTCGAGCAGGGCCTTCAGCACGTGGTCCGTGCCGAACTGCTGGTGTCCCTCGCGGATGGCAATGGTTTGCGCCGCCTGAATGAATCCCTTGGCGCGGTCGGTGTATTTCTCGAAGTCCATATGGCCCTCCATCAGCCCGGCCTCCTGCCCCGTCCGGGCGCAGCTTGGCCGCCTGTTTCGTGAGAGTGATCTGCAGAAGGCCACGCCGCCCGAGCCCATCGTCGCGGCACTCGGGTCAACGCTCCCCTGCAGAGCTGATATAGGATGCCGCGCAGACCGAAAAAGGCCATGACGAGGATCAAATCGCCCCTTGTGGTCGCTACCTGGAGAGGACCATGCAACCCGCACAACCCCAGGTCGGGGCGTCCGCCCCGCGCATCGTGGCGCTGTACCGCTATCCCGTGAAGGGCCTGTCGCCCGAGCTGCTGGCGAGCGCCGAGATCGCCCCGGGCGGCACCATGCCCGCAGACCGGCGCTTTGCCATCGAGAACGGTCCCGGCCGTTTCGATCCGGCCGCGCCCCGCCATCTTCCCAAGGTCGCGTTCCTGATGCTGATGCGCAACGAGCGGCTGGCAGCGCTCGCGACCCGCTACGAGGATGCGACCGAGACGCTGACCATCGAGCGCGCCGGCAAGCGCGTCGCCTCGGGCCAGCTCACGAGCCCCATCGGCCGCCAGCTGCTGGAGCAGTTCTTCGCCGCCTACATGAAGGACGAGCTTCGCGGGCCGCCGCGCATCCAGGAAGCGCCCGGCCACAGCTTCTCGGACGTGCCGGCCAAGTGCCTGCACGTCATCAATCTTGCGAGCCTGCGCGAGCTCGAGCGCGTTGCCGGCCGTCCCCTCGACCCGCTTCGCTTCCGCGCCAACGTGGTTCTGGACGGGCTGCCGCCGTGGGCCGAGTTCCGGTGGCTGGACCGGGAGATTGCCCTGGGGCCGGTCCGCGCGCTCGTCTTCGCCCGCACGCAGCGCTGCGCGGCGACCGACGTCGATCCCCAGACCGCGGCGCGCGATCTGAGCCTGCCGGCGCTGCTCGAGCGCACCTGGGGCCACTCCGACTTCGGCGTCTACGCCCGCGTCACGCAGGGCGGGCGCATCGCTGCCGGCGACGCCCTGGAGCTGCCGGCGGCCTAGCGATCTCCCGCCGCAGCAACCCGTCTGCGCGCCCAGGAACCGGTATCCTGCGGCATCAGGCTTCTGCCAGAGCCCGTGCGGAACGAGGGTCCTCGCGTGCTACTTTGAGTTCTCCTTGACGAAGCGGGCAATGGCCTCGACCGCGGTGGCCTCGATACCGAGAAAGCCGTGCTCGGACTTGGCCTCGCATGGCGCCGATTGCGGTGGATCGCCGCCGTTGAGCAGCACCACCTCGACTTTGGGCGTCCCCGTGAGCCGCTGCTTGAGCTTTGGCGCATCGCCGGCGGGCGTGATGTCGCAGCCGTCCTTGGCGTGGGAGAGGATCAGCGTCGGCACACGGACCTGAGCCAGCGGGAGGCTGGCGACGCCATCGCGGTGGCTCTTCGCGATTTTCCAGTGGGGCTTGGCGCGCGTGATCGTCGAGGTCAGCACGAGGCCATCGACGTTGCGCCCACCGATGGCGCCCCGCGCGGCCGAGAACGTGCCCATGCTGGTCCCCACGAGCCACACCGGGGCGCCGAGCTGGCTCCGCAGGTGGCCAGCGACGGCGGCCACGTCCGCGGCATGATCGGCGCTCATGCGAAAAATCGCATTCATCCCCTTCTGCTGGTCGGATGGCGCGTCGAGCACCGCGACCGCAAGCCCGCTACCGGCAAACCTCTCGCGCGTACGCACCAGGAAGTTCCCCGCGCCCCAGTTCATGGACGTCGCGCTCTTGAGCCCCAGCGCACCGTGGCCCCCGGCAAACAGGATCACGCTGGCCTGAGGCTTCTGCGGCTTGATCAGAATGAACGACTGCTTTGCCCCGCGCGGGGTGCTGATCGTCTCAAGAGTGGCGTCCGCGGCCTCAAGCCGGGAGCCCATGAGGATGCTGAGTGCGAAGACCGCGGCCGCTGCAGCCGCAAATTTGTAAGACATGAGACGCCCCTTCCCGCTTCGTCACCGGATCGGTGTCAGCACACGCCGAATAGGCTTATGCCACACCGCAGTGGCCCACCACCACGCCCTTCCGATCGCCGTCGCTCCGCGGGCCTCGACCACCCGCGCCATCCAGCCCCGCGGCCCTCGAGGCAACGGCCGCGCGAGGGCATCACGCCGGAACCGGCAGGAGCGCCTGCCATCCGCAAGGAATGTCCCAGCGGCGCAAAGAAAAGGCCCCGGCGCGCTGGCGACGGGGCCTGATCAAGAATCGATTTGCCGCCTGGGGCCGGTGCCGTCACGTCACTCGGACGTGGGCTCCTGCTTCTCGGCCGGGGCCTCGGTGCTCTCCGCGCGCGGCCGGCGCACCGGCCTGCGCAGGAAGTCGGGCTGCTCATGCTGCGGCTGGAAGCGCTCGCGCGGCGGACGCTTGGCCTCCTGCGGCTCGCCTGCCGGCTCGACCGGTTGCCGCTCCTCCCGCGCCATCGGCGGGCGATCGTCGCGCACCGGACGATCCTCCCTCATCGGGCGATCCTCCCTCATGGGGCGGTCCTCTCGCACCGGCCGGTCCTCGCGCATCGGCCGATCTCCGCGATCGCCCCGGTCCTGCCCGCGGTCCCGGAACCTCTGGTGATCCCGGCGGAAGGGCCTGTCGCCGCGCGGATGATCGCGGTTGTCGCGCGGCTCGCGACCTTCGAAGCGGCCGCCTTCTCCCGGCTGCCTTTGCGGCACGTGCTGCGGCTGACCGCCGAACTGGGCCACATGCGGCTGCGGGGCGTTGTGGAAGCCCTCGTCCAGGATGTCCTGGTTCTCCTCGTCGCCCGCGTCCTCTGCACCGTTGCCGTCCTGCGGCTGGTGGCGATGCCCGTTCATCCCGTCATGGGTGGCGAACTGCTCGCGGTAGGCCATGATGATGCGATTGTAGTGCTCCGCATGCTGCAGATAGTTCTCCGCAAGCACATGGTCGCCGGAGGACTGCGCATCCCGCGCGAGTGCGATGTATTTCTCCGCGATATGCGCCGGCGTCCCGCGGATCTTCACGTCGGGGCCGTTCGATTCGAAACTGCGCGAGAGCGGATTTTGGTGCTTCCGATTGTTGGTGTTGTTATTGTTCCGTCCGCGACCGCGGCGATTTTGCTGTCCCTGCCTCACTGCCTTTACGGCTCCCGTCTGACTGGCCTGAAATGACACGTGGCCAGATTTTCGATTTCGATTACCCAGTTTCGATTACCCAGTTTGGGTCGCGGCCTGTCCTGCAGGCACGCGTGCACGGTCCATCGTCCCTGGGTTCGGTTTGCGAACGATCCCGTGACCTGCTTGCTTCACCACTCGAGCATCTCGAGCCACAGTCTGGTATTTTCCTGCAGGACTCGGCGCCTGCGGCCTTGGGCGCAGCGCGCGGTTGCTCCGCGCTCGGCACACCGGAATTACAATCGTGGGCGCTCAGTTTGTGATGACGATACGTGGCCTTTTTGCGAGCAATTCAACCTGCGTCGCACTGGTCCTTGCATCTCGGCGGTGATCACGAAGCTGACGTGAGCGAACGCGCCGATGGACGACTCCACGGCCCCAACCCTACTCTGCCGGCTTTGAGAATCCAAGGGCTTTCTCAGCATATCCCGAACTGCGTGCTCTTGCCGCAACAACCCGACGTATTCCCGCAACATCGAGGAAGGTGCGGGTATCTGCCGCCGTGCCTGCGCGGACAAACGCGCTCTCGAGAATTCCGATCACTGCCTCCGCCTGATTGAACCCGACCTCCAGCAAGATGGTTCCCTGCGGCGCCAGCGCAGGCAGCGCCTGGGCGAGCCGGCGATAGACCGCAAGGCCGTCGTCCCCGCCGTCGAGCGCCAGACGCGGATCGAAGTCCTTCACCTCGCGGGCGAGCCCTTCGATGTCGCCGCTCGCGACATAGGGAGGGTTCGAGACCACGATATCGAAGGGCCCCTCGAGGCCCTCGGCGAGATCGGTCTCGACGAGACTGACGCGCTCCGCCAGCCCGAGCGCCTGCGCATTCTCCAGCGCCACCGCAAGCGCGGCTGCGCTGACGTCGGTCGCAACGCCTGTCGCCCTCGGGAACTCGGCGAGCAGCGTGAGCACGATGGCCCCGGTTCCGGTGCCGATGTCGAGTAACCGCAGCGGGCTCTGGCGTGCGTCGGCTAGAAGCGCGCACGCCGCCTCGATGATGGTCTCCGTCTCCGGCCGCGGATCGAGCGTCGCCGGCGTCACCTTGAAGGCGCGGCCGTAGAACTCCCGCGTGCCGACGATCCGCGACAGCGGCTCGTGCCGCAGTCGCCGCTGCAGGAAGGCCGCAAGCTGCTCCTCGCACTCTGCGCCCACCGGCTCGGCCGAGCGGCTCAGCATCTGCGCCCCCGTCAGCCCCAGCGCCGCCGCCACGAGCCGCCGCGCCTCGCCGGCGGGCTCCGCGATGCCTCCGGCCGCCAGGGCCCGCGCGATCCGATGCTGGGCGCGCGCGATGCTCTCGCCACCGTGCCGCGCTGGATCTCCGGTCGGGCTCATGCCCGCGCCGGCTCGCTCATGGCGGCGAGCTGCGAGGCCTGATCCTCGGCCGTCAGCGCGTCGATCAGCTCGTCGAGCGCATTGCCCTCCAGCACCGCGCCGAGCTTGTGCAGCGTCAGGCCGATGCGGTGGTCGGTGACGCGGCCCTGCGGGAAATTGTAGGTGCGGATGCGCTGCGAGCGGTCGCCCGAGCCGATCTGGTCCTTGCGCTGCGCCGCCCGGCTGTCCGCCGCCCTCTGTCGCTCCGTCTCGTACAGCCTCGAGCGCAGCACCGCCATGGCGAGGCGCCGGTTCTGATGCTGCGACTTCTCCGCCGAGACGACCACGATGCCCGTGGGGATGTGCGTGATGCGTACGGCCGAATCCGTCTTGTTCACGTGCTGGCCGCCCGCACCGCCCGCCCGCATCGTATCGATGCGGATGTCCTCCGCCTTGATGTCGATGTCGATGTCCTCGGCCTCGGGCAGCACTGCCACCGTCGCCGCCGAGGTGTGGATGCGCCCGCCCGCCTCCGTCGCCGGCACCCGCTGCACCCGGTGCACGCCCGACTCGTACTTGAGCCTGGCGAAGACGCCCCGGCCGGTGATCGAGGCCACGATCTCCTTGTAGCCGCCGAGGTCGTTCTCCGACATGGAGATGATCTCGGTCTTCCAGTTGTGCAAGTCCGCGTAGCGGCTGTACATGCGGAACAGATCCGCCGCGAACAGCGCCGCCTCGTCGCCGCCGGTGCCCGCCCGCACCTCAAGGATGGCGCTCTTCTCGTCGGCGGCGTCTTTCGGCAGCAGCTTCAGCCGCATCGCCTGCGTGATCTCCTCGAGGCGCTTGCGCGCTCCCGGCAGCTCCTCCTCCGCCAGCGCCTTGATCTCACGGTCCGCCGCAGGATCGGCGAGCATCGCGTCGAGCTCTGCCACCTCGCCCTCGGCCCGCCTGAGCTCGCGGATCGTGGCCACGACGGGGTCGAGCTCGGCGAACTCGCGCGTGAGCTGCACGTAACTGGCCTGGCCCGCATGGGCCTGGTTGAGCTGCGCCTGGATGAGCTCCCAGCGCCGCACGAGCTGGTCGAGCTTTTCGTGGGGGATCGCGGCCATGCTTGAGTTCGCACAAAGAGAGGAGATGCAACAAACGCGGCCCCGGCCTCCTCGGCCGGGAGCCTGAACGGGCCGGCTCGCCCGCTAACGCCTGCTTGTCTGCAATTTGTCGCCTTTGCGCAACCGCGGATCGCCCACCTCGACCCAGCGCAGGCCGTCCCGGCTGGGGGCGACGGCAAGCACCAGCATGTCGAAGCCGTCGCGGGCGGGCGCACGCACTTTGCCCGGCAGCCACGACAGCGCCGAGTAGACGGTTGCAGGCGCAGCCTGCGCCAGGATCATCATGCCGCCCGCCAGCACCGCCGGCAGCGCGAGCGCCAGCAGCCGCACCGACCGCCGCCGGCGCCTGCGGCTGCCGCCGCCGCGGGTGCGCACCGTTCGCTGCGTCGTCACCGTCGGCGGCGTCGCAGCCGGCTCCGGCTGCGGGCGCGCCTCTGGCTGCAGCAGGCCCATCGGCAGCCCGCTCGCATGGTAGTGGCTGCGAATGCGCCACAGGATCGGCTCGGGATCGAGCTTCAGGAGGTCGCAGTAGCCGCGCACGATGCGCGCCGTCTCCCGGTGATGCGGGAAGCTGGCGATGGTCCCGGATTCGAGCGCCTCGATGACGGCGCCCGTGGTCGCAAGCCTGCGCGCGATGGTCTCGCGCGACACCTTCATCGCCGCGCGCATGTTGGCGAAAATCTTGCCGAGCTGCACGTCGTGCGTCGCGAACGGATCTTGCGCGGCAGGCGGGCGCAGTGCCGGCGGCGGATGGCTGGCTACCGGCCGCAGCGGAGTGCTGTAGCCGGTCTGGAGGAACTGCGGGAGATCCTGCGGCACGCGCGCCGGCACGGGCGGCGGCGGAGGCAGCAGATGCTGCCTGGGCATAGGCCTGCCGGTCCCGGCAGGCGTCGCAGTGCGCGAGCCAACGGGCGGCGGGACGGAGCCTTCACGCATACGCATGACCAAAACGCGAACTCAACTGTTGCCGGGACGCACTTTCAAACAAAGCTACGCTCCTGTCAAAGCGCGAATTCGCGGACAGGATTAAGGCCGTAGCTCAGATATCCACATCGTTGCTCTCCGCCCAGCGCTTGAGCTCGGCCCTGAGGTTGCCCTCGCCCGCGCGCACCTTTTCCGCGAGCCATGTCTCCAGCGCCGCGACGTCGAGGCTCAGGATCATTGCCTTCACGGGGCCGATGCTGGCGGGCGCCATGGAGATGGTTCTGAAGCCGAGCCCCAGCAGCGCCAGCGCCTCGAGCGGCCGGCCGGCCATTTCGCCGCACAGGCTGAGCGGCTTGCCGTGCCGCCGCGCCGCCTCCACGATCGCCAGCAAGGCCCGCAGCGGCGCCACCGCCAGCGGATCGTAGCGGCTTGCGACGCGCGTGTTGTTGCGGTCGGCGGCGTAGAGGTACTGCAACAGGTCGTTGCTGCCGACCGACAGGAAATCGAGGCGCGGGATGAAGCTGTCGAGCTCGAAGAGCAGCGACGGCACCTCGATCATCGCGCCGACCTCGACCTTGCCGTGCGGGACACGCCGGCGGCGCAGGCTCCGGCGCGCCGACTCGAGCGCCTGCGTCGCGAGCTTCAGCTCGCCGAGCGTGGTGACCATCGGGAACATGACGCGGATGGGCGCGTCGGCGGCCGCGCGCAGCATCGCCCGGAGCGCCGCCTCGAAGAGCTCCGGACGCGCGAGCGCGAGACGCAGGCCCCGCAGACCGAGCGCACCGCCCGCGATCCGTGGGCCGTGCGCGAGCGGGAGCTTGTCGGCGCCGAGATCGAAGGTGCGGAGCGTCGTCACCCGCGGCGCGATCGCGCGCGCGACCCGGGAGAACACCTCGACGAGCCGGTCCTCGTCGGGCGGCGCGCCGTCGAGGTAGAGGAACTCGGTGCGGTAGAGGCCGATGCCCTCCGCGTGTTCGGCGAGCGCGGCCTCGACCTCGACCTCGAGCTCCACGTTCGC
>JANRIO010000036.1:0-84035 GCA_033764875.1 Hyphomicrobiaceae bacterium
GCGCACGCTGGTGGAGATCGACAAGCGCTACTTCCGCCCGACCGAGGTCGACCTCCTGATCGGCGACCCGACGAAGGCGAGGACGCGGCTCGGCTGGACCGCGACCGTCACGCTCGAGGAGATGATCAAGGAGATGGTCTCGGAGGACCTCAAGGCGCTCCAGCGCCAGCCCGCCACCAACAAGAGCCACGATTGAGCGGGAGGGCCGCGCCCATGTGGTGGCCAATCAGGCCGGCAGGTGGCCGGAGCCCCGAGCCGGCGGCCTCCCGCGGCTTCGCGTTCAGCCTGGATTGAGGACCTCCGCATGCTTCGCATTGTCGCGGCAGGGCGCCTGGGGCGCGGCTCTCCCTTCTCCTATCGGACGGTGGTCCGACTGCCTCCCCAGGGTTGACGGGGCAGATTGGTGCGTGCGACATCCGGCAGCACGCATGCATTCCCGATACCGCCAACGCGTCAAACCAGATGATCCTTGCAGGTCTCGGCAGTGCCCTCAGGGAATGTGCGCAGGTCCTGATGCCGTCACTAGGTCCCAGCCGAGACGTACCGTGGCTTTGGACGCTGCGGAGGTGGTCGCTGCGGCACATCTGGTATCGCATCCGGCTGCCGATCCGCCGACGCCGCTGGATGCACGCACGCATCGCTCAGACGCGGCCCTTCGGCAAGACAGCGCACGCACGCCCGACGGACGGGCCGGCGCTCGTGTTCGGTGAGTTCTCAGGCTCGCACGGGCTGGGGCGCGCGGCGGCTTACGACCTGGATGCCCTGCGCGCGCGGCACACCAGCCTGACTGCGATCGACATCGGTCCCTATCTCGCCGGGAGCCCTGCATCTAGGCTGGTGCTCGATGGCGGCATCGAGAACGTGTATTTCCTCAGCCAGCCGGACACGTACGGCACCATTTGCAGCCTGTTGCAGCCGTCCGACATCGCCCAGGCCTATCGCGTGGGCCGGATGGCGTGGGAGACGCCGCTCTTTCCGAGGGCTTGGCGTTTCGCCGAGAGCATGCTGCACGAGGTCTGGGCGCCGTCGGAGTTCTGCGCGCGGACATTCACCGCTGCGCTCAATGTTCCGGTCACGGTCGTCCCCTATGCGGTGACGGTGCCGCCCGACCCGGGCATCGACATGCGGGCGCGGCTAGGGATCCCGCGGGAGGCCTTCGTGGGCCTGGCCATGATGGATATCCGATCGTGTCCGGAACGGAAGAACCCGTGGGAGCACGTGCGTGTCTGGCGCCAGGCGCACGGGGATGACGCAAACTGCGTCCTGATCATCAAGGTTCGGGTCAGCAGGCATACGCGCGTGGTTCTGGACGAATTGCGCGAGCTGATCGGGCCGGCCGGGAACATCATCCTGGTCTCCGAGGATCTCAGCGGCGCCGAGATCGCCTCTCTGCAGCGCGCCGCCGACCTTTTCCTGTCGCTGCATCGGTCGGAGGGGTTTGGACTTGCGATCTGCGAGGCGCTGCTGCTGGGCAAGCGGGTGGTTGCGACCAACTGGTCCGCGAATGCCGAGTACGGCCCAAGTTTCCCCAACTACGTCGGCGTGCCCTACCGATTGACGGCGTACCGCGACTGGATGGGACACTACGAGGATGGCGGCTTCGAATGGGCCGATCCCAGCACGGCGATAGGGACGCTGCTGATGCCGGGGCCACCGCCGTGAACGTTTCGGGGGCCCGGAGCATTCGGCCATCATCTCGGGCGGAATGAGGTGTGTGCAGCTGGACCGCGGTCTGCCGCGTCTAGTCGAGCAATCCTTGCGACATGGCGTCCATGACGGCCGGCAGGTAGTCGACGGCTTGACCCTCGATGCCAATGCGACACCGACCGGAATACGCGACGGCAAGACCGAGCTCCGAGAACTCGGACTCGAGGCTGGCGCTGCGCTCCCGCTCGAGGAGGGCACCGAATGCCAGGCGCACCGAGCTCCATGACAGCGTGCGGGAGCACATGACAATTCCGACGTCGAAAGGGCTCTTGCGATTGATGATGCCCACGGTCCGCAAATCCGAGGGCGCGAGATCGAGGCCGAGCTCCTCGCGCAGCTCATCGAGGGCTGCCTGCGTGGCCTGGGATGCAGGTGGGATGCAGCCGCCGGGCAATTGAACGAGGCCCGGCGTCGACGTGCTCGGCGACATCCGTCCAACGACGAGCGTGCGTGCGTCAACGGGGACGACGACCGACACGAACAACGCGCCCGGCCTGGCCGCGTGCTCGTCGGCGTCTGCCTGCCTGGACCAGGTGTAGTGGGCATAGCTGGAGTGCCGAACGTCAACGGCGACGGCGTCACCTGCAATCTCGAGACCGATGGGGGAGAGTATCGATCCGTTGAAGAGGCCAGGGCTCGATGCCTGGGCCCGCAGCCAGTTGGCCGCTACGCGGGCCTCAAGCTCGGGGGACATGGCGGCAGGCGGTGCCGCCCTGATCGCAACGGTGCGGCAAGGATGGAAAAGGGCAGCCATCTCGCGCTTCCTTCGTGCTCGGGGTCGTGCGTCGGGCCGGCGTTGAGCTCCGGGCCGAGGGCAGCTATCGAACGACCGGGCCTGCGGCATGGGCGTCCGACATCACCTGCCAGTATTCCCGGGCCATAAGCTCGGTATCGGCAAAGCGGGCCGCGATCGCAAGGCCGCGCTCGATGCATCCCTCGCGTTGCGGCTCATCGGAGGCCAGCCACCTGAGCGCGTCCGCGATCTGGGATGGAATGCGCGGGTCGAACAGGCGCGCCGCATCGCCCGCCACCTCCGGCAGCGATGTCAAGTTGCTGCACGCGACGGGCAGGCCGATCGAGAAGGCCTCGATGACCGGCATCCCGAAGCCCTCGTAGAGGGACGGGAAGACCAGCCCGGCAGCGTCCCGGAGAAGCACGGCAAGGGCGTCGTTGGGGATGAAGCCCGGCATGGCGACACGGTGCTCGAGGCCGAGACGAGGCAGCGCCGCCTTGAGCCAATCGCCCCGCTCATTGGGTACGCCGGTCAGGACGAGCTTGACATCGGCGGGCAGACCTTCGTTGCAGGCCATGGCGAAGGCGATCAGAAGGTTGTCGTGGTTCTTGTGCCGCCAGAAGTTGGCGGGGAAGAGGATGTAGCGCTTGGACACAAGGCCCATCGCGGTCAGGAGCGGCCCGGCGTCTCGGTCGGCCGGAACCTGCTCCAGGCGGTGCGCCGTGCGGATGTAGATCGTCTTCACCCGGTCGAGGGGAAGCTCGCCAATCTCGATGGCGCGGCGTCGGGAGTACTCGGAGATCGCAACAATGGTCGTCGACCATCGACACGCCTCGAGAAAGTTCTTGTGTCGCTCAGCGACGTCGGCGGGATGGAAGAACTCCGGATAGGCCTTGTACTGCATGTCATAGAGCGTGGCGACGATGGGAATGCCGGGCCGCGCGTAGATCGGTGCGGTGAAGGGACAGAACAGCACGTCGGGGATGTATGGTGCGCTTGCCGGGCCCGCTGACGCAGCGGCCGCAGGAGGCCTGCCGAGCGTGTCTGCCAGACGGTCGAGCGCGGCAGGGATGGCGCGAGGGACCCGGCCCGCTATCTGCTTGCTGAGCCGGCGCAGCTCGCGGTGCACCTTTTCTCTTCCTCGGGGCTTTCGCCGCATCGTTGCTGGATCCTGCACAAGAGTGCCTAGCGTCAGCCGGCGCTGCATGTTGGGCGCGTCGAGATAGGCGATCTCGTTGTGTGATTCCGCACGGGTCAACAGAACGAAGCGAACGTCGCGGTGCCGTGCCGCGAGCGCCTTCAGAAGCTCCAAGGCGAATATCTTCGCCCCACCGTTGGCGCCTCCCGGGAGCATCGGCGTCAGATCGACCTCGACGCACCGGATCGATGACGGGGCGCCTTGCGCGGGCGGCACGTGTGGCGAGCGCCACGGAGCCGCGCCCGCGAAATGAGAGATCCGTGCCAGGATCCGGAAGGGGCGGGAATTGCGGATCGCGTTCAGCTCCGCGGCGCGTGCCGCAAGAGCCGTGTCGGCGGTCTGGGCCCGCGCGGCGCTGTCGCTTGCTGATCTCTGCGCATCCTTGGCAAGCCTCTCCAGATCACTTGCCCGCCTGGCATTGGCCTCAGCCAGCTGCTTGGCCGCAATTTTTCGCCCTCTGAGATCAGCGACCTCAGCCTCGAATGCGGCGATGCTGGTGCGGGCGGCATCGAGCTCCACGCGCATCCCGGCAAGGGCATTCTCGGCGGCATGTGCGCGCACGGCGTTGTCGTTGGCGAGCGTCTGAGCGTTCTGAGCGAGCAACTCGAGCGCGCGCGCTTGCTCGGCGTTGGCTCTTGCGATCTCGGTGGCCCCCTGCTCGCGCCCCCTGAGCTCGGCCACCTCCGCATCCAGCGCAGCGACGCGGGCGAGAGCATCGTTGAGCTCGCGACTGCGGGCGGCGAGGGCCGCCTCGGCGGTCTGTGCGCGCACGGCATTGTCGTTGGCAAGCCTCTGGGCATCGCCGGCAAGCTTCTGCAGGTCGCGCGCTTGCCGGGCGCTGGCGTCGGACCGCTCGTTGGCTCCCTGCTCCCGGCCCTTGATCTCGGCGATCTCGCGCTCGAGCTCGCCTATGCGGCTCGGTGTGTAGTCGTCAAAGACGTTGGGCGGGTAGCGAAAGGAGGGCAGCAGCTCGGAGTGCTCCTCCGCGACGTAGTACCTGTTGAGCCCGTCGGCATACGCAAACGTGTAGCGGGCGGCGGTGAGCGTCGGCTCCCAGAGCAGGAAATTCTCCTCCCGGGACATCGGACGCGTGGCCTCCACGACGACGATCCAAGGCCGAAACGCGTTCCAGTCGCAGCTTTCGATGACCTGCTTCTCCAGGCCCTCGACGTCGATCTTGAGGAAGTGCACCTGGCGCGCGCCGACATGAGCGCGCCAGACGGTCTCGAGCCTGGCGGTGGGGGTGTGGAGGGTGTGCTTGGTCATTCCCTCGGCAAGATGCTTGTCGACGACGTCCGGGTCGAGGCTCGAGAGTCCGGGGTTGCTGAGGATATAGAACGGCATCTCGCCGTCGGTGCCGGCAATGGCGATGCGCAGGTTGAGGTCGCGCGGGCGCGCCAGGGAAAGTGCTTGGTGCCACTCGGGATTGGGCTCGATGTTTATGCCGCTCCAGCCGCGCTCGTAGAACGCGCGCGTGACGGAATCGATTTCCGGAGACCACGCGCCGACATCGACGTAGAACCCCTTGCCGATGTGCTTCAGGGCCCGCCAGAGCATCACGTCTTCGAGGTTCTGGGAATAGGAGGTGAATGCCATTCGCAACAGCTTTCGGGCTTCGATCAATGAGCAATGGCCTTGAGGGCAAACGCCGACGGGGCGGCCCGGCGGCACGGGGCCTGGGGCAGGCTCGCAGTGGACGCGGCGTTCTGCCGAGCACGGGGCGCGGCGGACGAGACGCAAGGCAGCAATCCGTGGCGGTGTGCCGTCCTGCGGAGCTGCAGGCTCATGAAGACCCCACGTGCCGGGCGTGCCTGAGCCTCACCACGTGTGCATCGACCATCTCGTGGATCATGGCGTCGAACTGGACTTGTGGCGTCCAGCCCAGCAGCCGCCGCGCCTTGCTCGCGTCGGCGACGGTCGGGCCGGTCTCGCTCGGCCGCACGAAGCGCGGGTCGGTCACGATGTGATCGCGCCAGTCCTTGCCGACGTGCGCGAAGGCAATCTGGCAGAGGTCCCTGATCGTGCGCAGCTGGCCCGTGCCGATGACGAAGTCCTCAGGCTTGTCGAACTGGAGCATGCGCCACATGGCATCGACATAGTCCTTGGCGCTCCCCCAGTCCCTGCTCACGTCCAGATTACCGAGCGCAAGCTTGCCCGCCCGTACCATCGGCTCGCCCTGCTCATTGAGGGCGGGGGAATTGTCGATGCCCAGGGCGATGCAGGCCGCACCGTAGGTCACCTTCTGGCTCAGGAAGCCCATTCCGCGATGGATGCTTTCGTGATTGAAGAGGATGCCGCAGGCGATGAACATGCCGTAGCTCTGGCGGTAGATGCGCGCCATGTCATGGGCGTACACCTTGGCCGCCGCGTAGGGGTTGCTGGGTGCGAACGGCGTCTGCTCGTTCTGCGGCGACTCGCGGACCTGACCGTACATTTCCGACGACGAGGCCTGGTATACACGGCAGCTCGGCTTGAAGCGGCGAACAGCCTCATAGAGGCGGTGGGCGCCCATGCCGGTGATGTCGCCCGTCAGAAGCGACCTGGACCATGACTGGCCCGGAGCCGACTGGGACGCCAGATTGTAGACTTCGTGGGGCTGATGGTCCTGCACTGCGGACGCGATATCGACCGAGTCGCCGAGGTCCCCATAGGCCAGCGTGATGCGGTCGAGCAACGGCTTCAAATCATTGCGCATGACGAGCGACGCCTGCCGCCCGAAGCCGATCACCGCATAGCCCTTCGACAGGAGAAGCTCGGCCAGAAGGATTCCATCCTGGCCGGAGATGCCGGTGATCAGCGCCCGCTTCTGAGTTGACGTTGGCGGCGTCATTGCAAGATCATTCCCGTTACAGCGCCAGCCGCGACGAGCGATTGGCATCGCTCTTCATTGGCCCCTGTTGCTTGGGGCTTGCGAGCGCGGGCCAGTCCTGTTGCGCGGGCGCCTGGCTCGCAACTATGCATCGCGACGGGGGATTGTCATCTTTGATGTGGAACACTCGCGATCGCCTGTTGGTAGAGGTCGAGCACCTGTGCGGCCGTCGTTGCCCAGCTGAACTTCGCCGCCTGCTTGAAGGCGGACGCGCGCAGGCCGTCGCGGCGGGCCGTGTCGCGCTCCAGCAGATGCATGCACTCGGCCCAGCCGCCAATGTCGGCGGGCGACAGCTGAATGGCCGCGTCGCCACAGACCTCGGGCAACGATGCCTGGTTGGAGCTGACCGTCGGCGCGCCGAAGGTCATGCCCTCCAGCACGGGCAGCCCGAAGCCCTCGAAGTGCGAGGGATAGAAATTGGCGGTGCAGTGGCTGTAGAGCCATGCCAACTCGGCGTCGCTGACGTAGCCGGTGAATCGAACGCTGTTCCCGAGCCCCGCCTGCTCAAGCTCCGAGCGGAAGGTCTCCATCTTCCAACCCGCGCCGCCGGCAAGCACCAGGGGCAGGGGATTGCTGCTTCGGGTCCGGTATCTGACATAGGCTTCAACCAGCGCGCGCTGATTCTTGCGTGGCTCGATGGTGCCGACGCTGAGCCAGAACCCGGTCGTCGCGATGTCGGACAGGGATTTCGGAGCCTGCTGGGAGGCGGTCGTTTGTGCAAAGCGCGAGGCCGGGTAGACGACCCGCACGCGGTCGGCGGGGAAAGCCGGGAAGTGGCGCAGGAAATCACGCCTCGACGCCTCGGAGATCGAGACCACGAAATCCGCATTGATCGCGGCCCTCAGCATGCCCGTCAGGCAGACGAGACGGTTGGCCTCGGTGGTCCAGTCGGGATGGATCATGAAGCTGAGGTCATAGAGCGTGTAGACGATCGGGATGCCGGGGATGTTGCGCCGGTCGGGGCACCAGAAGTTGTTGCAGTGAATCACGCTCGGCCGGCCCAGCGCGTCGGCGAGGTTGGGGGCGTTCCAGAACTCGGCCGCTTCCGTCACGAGGCGGTGGCGGAGGGGGAAATGAATGTTGGGGGCCGCAAGCGTGCACTGCTGGGCGGTCGCAGGATCGAAGAACTGGTCGCCGAAGCTCGTGTAGACGTCGAGGGAGACTGCGGGGTCGGCGCGAGACAGCGCGTCGGCGAGAGAGAATGCGAAATATCCGCACCCCGCCTTTGCCGCACCGGTCTGGGAGCCGTCGAAGCCAATCCTCACGAGCGGCGCACCTGTCGCATCATTGCCGCTCGTGTCCATCGCAGGCATAGGGCGAGGGGTTGCCACTCGATCCGCCGGTTCCATTTGCGACCAGCCTTCAAGGTCTCGGTGAACAGCGACCATGCATAGGCGGTGGGCCGCTCCGTGCGATGGATCGTCTCGTCACTGACTACGTGCGCGTAGTTGAGGAGCCAGCGCTGAGGGACCTCGCCGAACAGCCTCCTCTGCATGTCATTGATCTCCGCATGCACCTTGCGACGGGCGCCGAGCGTCTTGTTACTGTCGTAGAGGCGTGAGCCCGCCAGCACCTTGTCCAAGTAGTAGATGCCGGCCCCGCCCTTGGCCACGCGCAGCCAGAACTCGTAGTCCATACAGTAGTTGAGGCTGGTGTCGAGCATCCCGAAGCGCTCGACCACACTGCGGCGGAAGAACGTTGCCGGCTGGCAGAACAGGCACTGGTCTCTCATACGCTCGAAATTCCAGGGCTCGGAGGGGTAGTCGTCGATGTAGGCATCCTCTACATCAATGTGATGCCCGCGCCCGTAGACAAGATCGATCTCGGGATGGCTCTGAAAGACCTCGGACACGGCGCGCAAGGCGCCGGGCATGTAGACATCATCCGAGTTCAGCCACGCAATGATGTCGCCGCGCGTCGCCCGGATGCCCTTGTTGACCGCGTCCGCCTGCCCATCGTCCTTCTCCGAGACCCAGAAGATGCGCCCTCCGTAGGACTTCAGGACATCAAGCGTCGTGTCCGTGCTGCCGCCGTCGAATACGGAGATGTCGAGGGCGGCCCCCTCCTGGGAGAGCGCGCTGTCGATGGTGCGGCCGATGAACCGACCTTGATTGTAGGAAGGAATTATCACGCTGAATTTCATCCAACCAGCGTTCTCCCGTTGGAAATCCAATCGTGCCACCCCTGTGTGTCAAACGGAATTCGCGAGCGCCTGTGCTGGTGGTCGGCGGAGTGAATACGCATGATTGCGGCAACTGTAGCTTCACCTCCGGGTCCAGGCAAACCTCTTTGGTGTGCAAGTGGAAGGCCACAATCCCTGATGCGCATATTTTGCGCGCCCGACGCTATCAGGCGGTGCAGTTGCAAAGTGGCACGCGGATGGGCTCGAATTGTTCACAGGTGGGGACCGCGACGTGGATGGTGGGGACAAGCTCCTGTATTGAGTTGGCAGGGATGTCGGTTCATGGGCAAGCACGTCTTTGAATGTGCATTGCGGAGAGCGTGGAGTTGCTCGTCTGATTTGCGCAAGCCGTCTGCGGCCGCGGGCAGTGACGGTGAAATTCCGACGAGCCACAAATTCAATGGACGTGCGTGATGCATCAATCGTGGTTCAGGTCCTTAGGCGGTCGGTTTCTCACAGGCGGGTGACGCGTTTCAAGTTCGAACCAGCGCCAAGGCAGTGATTTTCGCAATCCAATTGCGTCATCCCACTTGCACCTTCCCCGCCAGAAGCTCCGGCAACCGTCGAGGTTGGGCTGATGGTACGCGCCGGTTCGCAAGGGGAGAGCGCGGAGCGGCCGAGCATGAGTGAGGGGATGGCTCGGCAGGACGGGCGTGAATGACGGGAAGTGCGGGGGCAAGGTTGGCATGAGTAGCAATGGCAAGAAGCCCACATGCGCGATCATCGGCGCGGGGTTTACTGGGCTGGCGGCGGCCTACGATCTGGCGCGCGCGGGCTACGAAGTCACATTAATCGATCGAGAACAGAGCCTTGGTGGTCTGGCGGCGACATTCCACGTCGGCGGGCAGGAGCTCGAGAAGTTCTATCATCATTGGCTTGGGACGGACGTCATCACCTTTGATTTCATCAAGGAGCTCGGACTTGGAGACAAGCTGAGGTTCAAGGAGTCAAAGGTCGGGATCTACCACTCCAACAAGATCTTCCGGTTCTCGTCGCCACTCGACCTGCTGCGTTTCAGCCCGTTGCCGTTCCTCTCCCGTATCCGCTTCGGTCTTTCGGTCATCTATGCGTGGTCGATCAAGGACATGGCCGAGGTCGAGAACGTCTCGGCCGAAGAGTGGCTACTCAAGGTGGTCGGCAGAAAGGGCTATGAGACGGTCTGGAAGCCGCTGCTGATCGGGAAATTCGGAGAGGACTACTACAGGGACGTCGCGGCAGTCTGGCTTTGGAACAAGCTGATACAGCGCGGCAAGAGCCGCGATGCCTCCGCCAAGGAGAAGCTGGCCTACTATGTGGGCGGCTTTGCCGGCTTCATCAATGACCTGCATGCCCACGCCGCGCGCCTCGGGTCGAGGACCTTGCTCGATACCGAGGTCACGGCGATCGAGCCGCGGGACGACGGGCTCGTTGACGTGAGGACCCGCGGGGTTGGCGGCGGCGAGGCGGGGGTGATGAGCTTCGAGCGTGTGATCTATTCCGGGCACACGCCGGAATTCTCGGCGCTGGTGCGCAAGGCGGGGTATGAAAGCTATGCGAAGGATCTCGATCGCATCAAGTACCTGGCGAACGTTTGCCTCATCCTGGAGTCGAAGAAGTCCCTCTCAGAGATCTACTGGCTGAATGTGAACGACCCGGGATTTCCGTTCGTCGGCATCATCGAGCACACGAATTTCGAGGAGAAGGGCAACTACGCAGGCAGGCATCTGATCTACCTCTCGAAGTATCTTCCGACATCGGACTCGCTCTACGCGATGTCGTCCGACGAGATGTTTGCTTTCGCGGTGCCTCATATAAAGCGCATGTTTCCGAATTTCGATCCAGGGAACATCGTCAAGCACCACCTGTGGCGTGCGCAGTACGCCCAGCCGCTGATCACCAAGGGCTATCGTTCCATCATACCGTCCTACGAGACGCCGCTGAGGAACGTCTATCTGTGCACCATGGCGCAGGTGTATCCCGAGGACCGTGGCACGAACTATGCGATCCATCACGGTCGGACGCTTGCGAGACGGCTGATCGAGCAGAGCGGAGCGAGGGCTTGACGTGGACGCGCGGGCCGAGAATGCAATCACGTTGGCAGGCAAAGAGACCGCGGGGCCGGGCATGAACGGGAAGAGAACAATAGACTTCGTTATTCCTGCCTATAACGAGGCGGACAACATCGATGCAATGGTGGCGCGCATCGTCAAGGCGTTCGAGGCGATCGGCGTCACGAGCTTCAAAATTCTGTTCGTGGAGAACGGGAGCAGCGACAATTCCGCTGCACTGCTTGCAGCACATGCTGCAAAGGATCCACGCGTGGTCGGGATCAGCCTTTCACGCAATTTCGGTCCGCAAGGTGCAATCCATGCCGGACTCTCGCACTCCGACGCCGACTATGTCTGCGTCCTGGACGGAGATCAGCAGGATCCGCCCGAGGACGCTGCCAACATGTTCAAACTGATGCAGGAAGAGGGGGCCGACGTCGTCTATGCCGTGCGGCGGAAGCGCGAGGAGAAGGCCCTGCGCAAAGCCGGGTTCAAGACGTTCTATCGAGTGTGGCGACTTTTCTCGTACGTCGAGGTGCCCCTCGATGCCGGGGAGTTTGCCGTGATGCGGCGAAGTGTTGTCGACGCGATACTGTCCTCCCCAGAGATCCATCGCTTCAATCGAGGCCTGCGGTCCTGGGTCGGGTTCCGTCAGATCCCCTATCAGCACGACCGACCGAACCGCGTCGCGGGCGAGCAGAAATTCAACATCGTGAAGGACACGGTTCTCGGGCTCCAGGCCGTGCTGTCGTTCTCGCTGTTGCCGATCCGCCTGATCCTGGTGTTCGGGTTCATGCTGGCCGGCGTGAGCTTCGCGATCCTGGCCGTGAATGCCCTCGCGATCCTCTTGAATGCGTTTGGACATTCGGGGCTGTTCAACCTCTTGCCGCGGGGCATCATCACGCTCAACCTCATTCAATTGCTGTTCCAGGGCGTGATGTTCATCGCCGTTGGCGTGATCGGCGAGTACGTCGGACGCATCTATGAGCAGGCCAAGGCGCGGCCAACCTTCATTACGAAGAAGATCATAGGTAGCCTCGATGCCTAACATTGTGGATGCGTCCTACACCTCCGCGTATCGGGCGTTTCTCGACGGCGGCATGGCTCCGTTCGTCGATGCATACTTGGCGCTGATGGAGAGGGCCGGAGCGAAGGCGCGCTACTATTTTGCCGGCAACGGGGCCAGCGCGGCCATCGCGTCGCATCTGGCGAATGACTTCACGAAGGCGGTGGGCGTGCGGGCATCTACGTTCCACGATCCAGCACTCCTGACGTGCTTCGGCAACGACTATGGCTTCGACAACTGGCTCTCAGAAGCGGTGACAAAGTTCGGTGAGAGCGGTGATGTGCTGGTTCTGATCTCCTCGAGCGGGCGCTCGGCCAACATCGTGCGCGCGGCGGAGGCGGCGAAAGCGGCTGGAATGCATGTGGTGGCGCTGACCGGACCGCGACCGAGCGAGAGATTGGTCGCGGTGTCGGACGTGAGCCTAATGATCCAGTCAGAGATCTACAACGTCATCGAAAACTGCCACATGATGGCGCTCTGCGCCGTGGTCGACAGCCGCAACCTCGTGCTCTTGGCGGGCTGAGGGGGCGTGGATGACGGCAAGCATGGCGACGCCGAGAAAGCTAGTGATCTTCGCGGGTGGCAAGGGCACCAGGCTGTCCGAGCTCACCAGCAGCGTGCCGAAGCCGGCGATCGATGTGCTCGGGCGTCCGTTGGTCAGCTATCTGTGCGATTGGGCGTTCGCGGCGGGCCTCGATACCGTCATCATCGCGGCCGGCTACAAGCAGCGTGAGTTGAAGCGCAGGATGGTGGACTACTACGAACTTGCGGGCGACGTGTCGATCGGGTCCGAGCGAGTGACATTCGGCGAGAGCCGGATCCCGCCTGGCTGCGCGATCGTGGTTCGCGACACGGGCGGGGAGGCAGACACCGCGGAGCGGCTGTACGCGGTGCGTGACCTACTGGGGGCTGATGAGACGTTCATGGTCACCTACGGGGATACCCTTACTGACCTCGACGCGAAGCGCCTGTTTGCTGCCGCCGCCCAGGCGGACCGCACGATAACCATGTGCGTCGGGCGGCCGGACGGGCGGTACGGGGAGATCGTGCTGAGCGGCGGCCTGGTGCAGAGCTTCAGGGAGAAGGAGCGGCCGCAATTCTACGTCAACCGCGGGTTCTTCGTGGTCAAGCGAGGCATATTCGACCAGTGGAAGGCGGACTATCTGTCGTTCGAGAAGCAAGTGCTGCCCGATTTTGCGGCGCGCAGAGACGTCAGCGCGCATTGCGAGGATTGCTGGTTCCACTCGGTGGACAGCCTCAAGGATGTTGAGGACCTGGAGAGGCACCTTGCAATCACGAAGCCCTTCGGGGTGATGTAACAACCTCTGGGCCAAGCCCGGCCCCGTCATGCGACCGGTTGGCATAGGAGCAGGTGATGAGAGTGCTGCTTGTTGGTGGAAACGGCTACCTGGGGCCGGTAGTCGGCGCGACGTTGCGGAAGCTGATCAAGCCGGACGTCCTGGACGCGATGGATACACAGTGGTTCACGGCGACGGCGCTCGAGCCCTGGCGCGAGCCGTTCTCGTCGATCGGGGAGATCGACAAGCGGGAGATCGGGGGGGATATCCTGAGGCGGTACGACGTGGTGGTGGATTTCGCCGCGGTCTCCAACGATCCGATGAGCGCGGATTTCGAAGCGGCGACCATGGAGATCAACCACCAGGCGGCCGTGGATCTGGCGCGGCGGGCAAAGGCGGCAGGCGTCAAACGCTTCATCTTCGCGTCGAGCTGCTCGATCTACGGGTCGGCGGGGGACGGCGCCAAATCCGAGCAGGATCCCAAGGGGCCCTTGACCGCGTATGCCAAGTCCAAATGGGCGGGCGAGGTCGACCTGGAGCCGCTGGCCGACGAGAGGTTCTCGGTCATCGCCCTGCGCTTTGCGACGGCGTGCGGCTGGAGCCCGACCCTGCGCGCCGACCTGGTGCTGAACGATTTCGTCGCGACGGCGCTGACAGAACGCAAGATCCTCGTGCTTTCCGATGGCACGCCGTGGCGGCCGCTCATCCACACCAAGGACATCGGCCGCGCGGTCGCCTGGGCGAGCCAGGTCGCTCAGGAAGGGTTCGCAGCCTATAACGTCGGGTCGAACGCGTGGACGCTGACGATCGGCGAGCTTGCCAAGAATGTCGGAGAGATCCTGGGCGTTCCCTACGAGATCAGCGGGGCGGCGAACGCCGACAAGCGCAGCTACCGCGTGGCCTTCGACAAGTACGAGGCAACGGCTTCGGCGTGGCTGCCGCAGGAGAAGGTCGGCAGCGCCGTCGAGGAGATGCGCGAGATGATGGGCAAGCATATGGACCGGTTCGTGAATTTCAGGAAGAGCAACCTGATCCGGCTCAACGTGCTGCGCGCGAAGCTGGCGGCGGGCGAGCTCGACAGCCGGCTTTTCGTCCGCGGCAAGGGGGTCTGAGCCGTGGAAAAGCTCGACAAGTTCCTGAGCTGCTTCGGCGCGCCCATCGAGGGTGTCATCGTCCAACCGCAGAAGCGGATCGTGGACGAGCGCGGCAAGATCATGCACATGCTGAAAGCGACGGACCCCATGTTCAAAGGGTTCGGCGAGATCTACTACTCCTCGGCCAATCCGGGCGTGATCAAGGCGTGGCACGTCCATTCGAGGATGTACGTGAACAATTGCGTGATCGTCGGGACAGCCAAGCTCGTCTGCTATGATTTGCGGGAGGGATCGCCGACCAAGGGCAACTTGATGGTTGTGTACCTCGGCCCGGACAACTACTGCACGGTGCAGATTCCCCCGGGAGTCGCCAATGGCTACACGCCGGTCGGGAACGAGATGGCGATGCTGGCCAACTGCGCGACGATCCCGCATGAGCCGGGCGAGATGGCCTATATCGATCCGTTCTCGGACAAGATCCCTTATTCGTGGGCTCTGAAACATGGCTAGATCGAGAGACAACTCCTTGATCGTGACGCGGACGCCATTGCGCGTCAGCCTGATCGGCGGCGGATCGGACATGCCGGAGTTCTACCGGAAGTCCGGGAGAGGCTCGGTGATCTCGCTGGGGCTCGGCAAGTACATCTATGTCGTGGTCAAAAAGCACGCGAAGATCTTCAACGAAGCCTATCGCATCAGCTATTCCAAGACCGAGGTGACCAAGAAGCTCGACGACATCCAGAACAATGTCATCCGCGAATGCCTTCGGTTCGCGAACATCCAGGAGAGCCTCTACGTCTCCACATTCTCGGATATCCCCGCGGCTTCGGGACTGGGAAGCTCGTCCTGCCTGGCCGTCGGCCTGCTGAATGCGCTCTACGCCTACAAGGGCAAGAACGTGACGCGCCACCAGCTCGCCGAGGAGGCCTGCGAGGTGGAGATCAACCGCATGGGGCAGCCCATCGGCAAGCAGGACCAGTATGCGGCGGCTTTCGGCGGGTTCCACCAGTACGAGTTCCTTGGGAACGGATCGGTCAACGTCCGAGGCGTGTCGCTGCCGGATGAGTATCTCGACGAGGTGCTGCAGCACGGCACCCTCTACTGGACCGGCCTGACGCGCAATGTCGAGGTTATCCTGGCCGAGCAACGCAAGAACTTCTCCTGCGGGAAGCAGCAGGAGGTTCAGACGGTCATGGAGATGGTGGAGGAGTTCCGATCGGCGCTCGAGACCGGCGCCAGCCCCGAGCGCCTGGCGGGGATCGTGGACAGGTCCTGGGCATTGAAGAAGAAATTCTCGAAGACCGTGAGCAACTCGGTGATCGACGAGCACTACGCCAAGGCGATGCAGGTCGGTGCCTACGGAGGCAAGATCTGCGGCGGCGGCGGGGGTGGGTTCCTCCTGCTTTTCCATCCCAGCCGCCTGCGGAAGTCGATCGAAGAGGCGGCGGGCTTCCAGTTCCATATCCCGCTCGACATGGATTTTTCCGGGACCGAGATCCTGGTGTCGGTCTAGGCCATGAGATACGCGTGGTCAGCGCTTGGGATCGTGCTCAGCGCGATCTCGGTCTACTATTTCTTGCGCGTCGCGCCCGATAATCTCGCCTCCAGCGTTGCGGCAAACGCTTCGGCATTCTACTGGGCGGCACTCGTGCTGCTCCCGGCCTACATCCTGCGGGGCGTGAAGACGTATGTGCTGCTCAACGAGCCTACGGCCAGCAAGCGTGTGCTTGTGGCGAGCCTCTACGCTTCGATCGCAGTCAACAACGTGCTGCCGTTTCGAATGGGGGACGTCCTGCGCCTGATCTACCTGCGCGGCGCGCTGTCCATCGGCCTCGTGAAGGCGACGACGGCGCTGCTGTTCGAGCGGGTGTTCGATCTTGTCATCATCCTCTCGCTTTTCATGCTCACAATTGTGGCCTTGCTCGGAGCACGGGGATCTCAGCTTCTCGTTGCAATTGTGCACGAAGTGCCAGCCGTGGTTTTGTATGGGTTGATCGCTGGTGGGCTGGCTGCCTGTGTCGGCGCGGTGCTTTTGCGCAGTCTGGCGTTCAGGTTCGCCCATGCGACGATCGGGACGTTGGGCCTGACGGGGCCGCGCATGGCGGTCTTCCTGACGGCCGCAGTGCTGCAATGGGTGCTCGAGATCCTGGTCCTCGGCTTCGTGCTTTCCAGGATCGTGCCAAAGATCCCTACGATCGAGGGGCTTCTCTCGAGCTTCATGAGCAACCTTTCCACACTGATCCCGAGCGCGCCGGGCTACGTCGGCACGTTCGATGTGGCGGGGATTCTGCCCTTCAAGCTGCTATCGAGCACGTTCGAGGAGGAGTACGCGCTCTACGTCGTCTTGTATCATTTGGTGATCTGGGCATTCTCGACAGGGCTTGGCGCGCTTGCGGGCGGCATACTGCTGATCGATGCCGCCCGCTCGCAGAGCGCCAGCGGTTCGCACCCCTAATTTGCATTTGCCGTTAATTGGACGCACGTCGGCGTGACGGCGACCTGGCCTCTGCCGTGCAGCTCGGGGCGGCGCAGGCCCGAGGTGGGCCCCCAATCCTGTGAACTTGTAAGGAATTACAGGCCTCTGTAAGGTGCGCCGCGAAAGGGAACGGAGCGGACCTAGTTTGACCATCCAAGGCAAGAACCAGCCGGTCTTGAGACCGGGTGCGCTCGCGCTCAGCATCAAGCTCCTGCGGGAGAGGGCGCTGGAGCCGGCGCTCGCCTTCAGCACCAAGCTCGTGCGCGAGAGGCTGCTGGACCCCACACTGGTCGAGCTGCTCCGCCGGATCGTCACCGAGTTCGGCCGGAGGGCGACACGCCAGTACATCGTCGCGTTCGCGTGCATGACCGTGGCTTCGGCCTGCACGGCGCTGAGCGCGTGGATGATGAAGGACACAATCAACAAGATCTTCGTCGACCGTGACACGGTGGCCCTGATCTGGATCCCGATTGCGGTCCTGGTCGTGTTTGGCGTGAAGGGGGCGGCGTCGTACTGGCAGGACGTCATTCTCAGCAAGATCGGCAACAGGATCGTTGCCGAGGTGCAGGCGCGCCTGTTCGAGAAGTTCATGCGGATGGACGTCAAGTTCTTCCAGAGGAACCCGTCGAACGAGCTGATCACGCGCATCACCTACAACGCGTCCTCCGTGCGGGACATGCTCAACCTCGTGACGCTCGGCGTTGGCCGTGATCTCATGACGCTCCTCGGGCTGATCGTGGTCATGCTCAGCCAGGACCTGGTGCTCTCGGCGATCGCGCTCATCGGCGGCCCGATATGCGTCGTGGGGGTCCGCAAGCTGGTGGAGCGCGTCAGAAAGGCGGCCCAGAGCGAGATCTCGTCCATGGCGGACATCGTCGCGCTGACGCGAGAGGCATCGCAGGGGATCAGGGTCGTCAAGGCGTTCCAGCTGGAGCCGGAGTTCGAGCGCCGGATCGGCACCGCCATCGCGGCCGTGGAGCGCCTGAACGTGCGGATGGCCACTGTCCAGGCGCGGGTGTCGCCGCTGATGGAGACGCTGGGCGGCATCGTCATCGCCCTGGTCATTCTCTATGCGGGGTGGCGGAACCTGTCGTTCGGGGATACCCCCGGGCAGTTCTTCGCCTTCATCGCCGCGCTGCTCCTGGCGGCAGAGCCCGCCAAGCGGCTCTCCAAGATCCGCCTGCAGATTGCGACCGCACAGGTCGGCGCCACCATGATCTATGACGTGCTCGACCTGCCGGAGCCGGAAACGGACGTGACGCCGAGGCCGCCGCTGCGGGTTCAGAACGGATCCATCAGATTTGCCGGGGTCCACTTCAGCTACGAGCCGGGCAACCCGGTGCTGAAGGGCCTCGATGCGCATTTCGAAGGCGGCAAGCGGCATGCTCTTGTCGGTCCCTCGGGGGGCGGCAAGACGACGATCGTGAATCTTCTGCAACGCTTCTGGTTGCCGTCGGGGGGGCGGATCCTCATCGATGATCAGCCGATCGACAGCGTGGATGTGAAGTCGCTGCGCAGCAACGTCTCCTTCGTCAGTCAGGATGCCTTCCTGTTCGAAGGCACGATCCGCGAGAACATTCGCGCCGGTCTCGACGTCTCTGACAGGGAGATCAGGGACGCGGCCATGGCGGCGCGTGCGGACGAGTTCATCCAGCAGCTTCCGGGTGGCTACGAGAGCCGGGTCGGAGAGCTCGGCTCGCACCTGTCCGGAGGCCAAAGGCAACGCATCTCGATCGCGCGTGCGATGCTTCGCAACTCGCCGATCATCATCCTGGACGAGCCCACGTCTGCGCTGGACAGCGAGACGGAGAAGGCGATCGAGGCGGCCACGGCCGGGCTGCTCGCGGGGCGCACCAGCATCACCATTGCACATCGCTTCGCGACAGTCCTCAAGTCGGACGCGATCCATGTCATCGAGAATGGCCGCGTGGCCGACGTGGGCACGCATGACGAGCTTCTGGCCAGAAGCGTGCTCTACAAGCGCCTCTACGAGCTGCAGCTCGGGGCCAACGAGTGATTGGGATTGCGTGGCGGCATCTGGCTGCCTAGGGCGCCGTATAGTCTATGTGCCTCTTGCCGTCGTCGTCCCAGGCTTCCTTGCCGATCAGGGGGACGAAGCGGACGTCGGCGATGTCGGTGCGGCGCCAGGCGTCCGCGGCGGTGCGCGTGACGCAGAGCAGATGCTGGGCGCCGGGGTCCTTGCCGACAGGGATGACGAGGCGGCCGCCAAGGGCGAGCTGGTGCATGAGGGAGGGCGGCACCTCGGGCGCGCCGGCGGAGACGAGAATGGCATCGAAGGGCGCTTCCTCGGGCCAGCCCTGGGTGCCGTCGGCGTGGCGTACGGTGACATTGGAACATCCGGCGCCCGCAAGGTTTGCCTTGGCGAGCTCGGCAAGGGCCGCGATACGCTCGATGGCGAATACGGTACCGGCGATCTTGGACAGCACGGCCGCGGCGTAGCCGGAGCCTGCGCCGACCTCGAGCACCTTCTCGCCGCCTTTCAGGCCGAGGGCCTCGATCATGAAGGCGACGATATAGGGCTGCGAGATGGTCTGATCCTCGCCGATGGGAAGCGGCCGGTCCTGATAGGCGCGGTGGCGCTGGGCTGCGGGGACGAACACCTCGCGCGGCACGGCACGCATGGCAGCCAGCACCAACGGGTCGCGGACGCCGCGGGAGGCGATCTGGCGCTCGACGAAATCCTCACTCCCACCGGCGGCGGCCATGGCGTCCTCGCGCTGCAAGCCTTGGAGAAGATCCTTCGCGCTGGTGCCAGTGGAGCATGCGCCAAGCCGGGAGATCCTTGATCGGGGTCAAGCCGGACAGTCGGCAACGACAAGCGCGAGGCCCCGGCATGCCGGGGCCTCGCAGGGGGCTGTACCGGCCAGGCTACTGGGGCGTTGCCGGGGCGCCAGGCGCGGCATTGGGTGGCGTCGTCGTCTTCGGCGCCGGTGCCACGTTGGGCGGCGAGGTGTTGCTCGGCGAGGTGTTGGTCGGGGCCTGTGCGCTCGGATTGAGCGAGGAGGGAGCGGTCTCGGCACCGGTGTACATGTTGTAGGCGAGCAGGCCTACGAGGAGCAGAAAGACCACGCCCAGGATCGTGGGGAGCATACCCGTGGCCGCGCCGCGGGTGCCCGTGCGGGGAGGGCGGGGCTGAGCGTTGGGATCTCGCTGATAGCTCACGTTCGGTCTCCATTGGCTACGTCGTGCGATATCAACACGCGGCCAGCCGCAGGGGTTCCGACTCCCGGCGTGAGCGTGGGCTTGGGTCCCGGCCGTCAAGCCGATGCTCGACGGATCTACTGGGGCGGTGCTCGGACACCTGGGCGAGACACGCTCGAGCAACGGCCGAGGCGCGCTTCCCGCTCTCAGACGATGCCGTTGCGCAGGGTCGCGCTGCCGTCCTGGGCCAGGCGAGCGAGGTTGTCGAGCAAAAGGTCGATGACGTTATCCTCGTACGCCCGGGTCTCGCCCGCCGTATGCGGCGTGATCAGCGCATTCTCGAAGCGCCAGAGCGGGGAGGCGGGGGAAAGTGGCTCCTCCGCCGTGACGTCGATGCCGGCCGCCGCAATGCGCTTGTGCTGCAACGCCTCGATCAGGGCCGGCTCGTCGACGACGGCGCCGCGGGCGACGTTGACGAGCACGGCCGAAGGCTTCATGGCGGCAAAGGCCGCGGCGCCGATGAGGCCGGTGGTCTCGGGCGTCAGGGGGCAGGTGAGGACGACGACGTCCGCCTGCGGCAGCAGGGCTTGGAGATCCGAGATGGGGCTGACGGCATCGGCCGGTCCGGGATCGGCCCCGGGGTTGCGGCGCACGCCGATGACGCGCATGTCGAAAGCGCGGGCGAGCCTGGCCAGGCGCTGGCCGATGCGGCCGTAGCCCACGATCAGCATGGTCTTGCCGGCGCTCTCGTCCTCGCGGGCGCCGATGTCGGAGATCATGCCGCGCCAGATCTGCCGCTGCTGGTTGTCGCGGCCGGTGTGGATGAGCCGCTTGAGAGCCAGCATCAGCGCCATGGCGTGCTCGGCGACGGCCACCTCGTTGGCGCCCTGGGCGCTGGCAAGGCGGACGCCGGCGGCGCGGAAGCGCGGCTGGTCGTACTGATTGATGCCGGCGCTGACGGACTGCACGAACCTGAGCCGCGGCGAGGCCTCCAGGATATCGTTGCGCCACAGCCCGGAGACGACGATCACATCGGCCTCGGCGGCGCGCGCCACGAGATCCGGCGCGGTCGTCACCGCGAAATGGGCAAGGCCCGTGTTGCGCAGGGCGAAGCGGGGCGCCAGCTGGTAGGCCTGGTGGGCGAAGCAGATGTTGAGATCACGGGCGGCGGGAAACGGCCTGGCGGTCATGGAAGGGCTCCTGTCCGTCAGCGAGTGTTGCGGCCGGTGAAGGGATCGGCGACGCGCGGCCAGTAGGGCGTAGCGAGCTTGCTGTAGGGGATCGCTGCGAAGTCCGGGCCGACGGCGCCGTGGGCCGACACGTAGCGCACCTCGGCGGCGATGGGCGCGAAGGCGGCGTAGAAATGCTGCATGGACTTCACCACGACCAGCTTCTTGTCGTCGAGACGGCAGCC
Source organism: Hyphomicrobiaceae bacterium (assembly GCA_033764875.1). Lineage (GTDB taxonomy): Bacteria > Pseudomonadota > Alphaproteobacteria > Rhizobiales > Hyphomicrobiaceae > AWTP1-13. The sequence continues at coordinate 21,227 of JANRIO010000036.1, forward strand.
CAGCCCCGTGAAGCCCTCGGGCGAGAACGTCTGCTGGCGGGTGCTGACGAGGATGATGTGGATGCCGTCGGCCTCCACCCAGGCGCTGGGCCCGAGCCGCTCGCGGCCGCCGCTCAGGCCCTGCTGGCGGTGATCGGCGGAGAGGCCGCGCACGGTGACGCGCAGATCGACGGGATCGCCGGAGGCCGGGCCCATCTTGCCGCCGATGCGCAGGTCGAAGGTGGCCCCGAGGCCCGCCTCGTTGCAGAGCTGGGCGGCAATGGGATCCCAGTAGAGCCCCGTGGCGACGTCGCGCACGCGGCGCTCGACCAGGCGCCTGAGGACGGAGGTGCTGTCGCTGGCAGCGCCGGCGCCGGCGTTGTCGGCAACGTCGGCAAGGACGATGGGCTTGCCGGCCGAGGTGGCCGAGGCCCTGTCGATGGCCGCGTCGATGCTGTCGTAGGCCGTTGCCGTCCGCTCGCGCATGTCCCAGATCTCGCGGCCGAGCTCGGCCGCAAGGCGCTCGGCCTTGGCCATGTCGGCATCGGCCACCACCAGCACCTTGGCGCCGACGTCGGCGACGTCGCCCCAGGGAAAGCCGTGCCCGAAGGACACGGACAGGATGCCGTCCCTGCCCTCGAGGTCCTGCATGCGGCGCACGAAGCTGCGCATGGGCTCCTCCGGCGTGCGCCAGAGGCTGATCATGCGGCAGTCGTGGTAGGCCATGACGGGCCTGACGTCGCCTTTCGCCGCGGCAACGGTCAGCGGGTAGAGCTCGCGGGCGCGCTCGGCGACGTCGGTGTGCGGGTACTCCTTGAAGATCACCATGACGTCGGAGTTGGTGCGCATCTCCTCGGTCAGGTGACAGTGCAAGTCGAGCTCGACGCCGATCTTGGCGCTTGCGCCGACCACGCGGCGCACGTGGGCGATGGTGTCGCCCTCGCAGTCGTCGTAGCCGTGCGCGATCATGGCGCCGTGCATGAACAGCAGCACGACGTCGACGGGCATGGCGGCCTCGAGGTCGGCGATCAGGGTGTCGCGCAGATCCTCGTAGACGGACTTGAGCGTCAGGCCGGCCGGCTGGGCGAAGGTGGCGATGCTCTCGACGATGGTGTGGCCGTCGGCCTCGCCCAGCCGCCGCCACTCGATGAGAGGGATATTGCCGAGGCGGGGCGGGTGCCGGCTGCCGTCGCCGCGGAAGAACTCGCGCTCGCGAAAGGCTGCGTGGCCTGTGGGGATGGGAGAAAAGGAGTTGGTCTCGGTGGCCAGGGTGGCCATAAAGATCTTCACGGGGGGCGGCCTTTTCGCAGGAGACGGGCGGAGGGTGCGCCGAAGTTCACTGGCTCGGGAGACGGATGTCAATCGGGTGCAGTGCCCCAAGGGGCGAAGCCCATCGGACCAGGAGAGGGTGGCATGCGCGATCTCGACTTCACGGGCCGGACCATCCTGGTGGTCGGCGGCTCGAGCGGCATCGGCAACGGCATCGCGCGCGGTTTTGCCGAGCGCGGGGGTGAGGTCACCGTCACCGGCACGCGGGCCTCGGCCGGGGACTACACGGGCGAGGCGGGCAGCGATCTCGACGGGCTCGGCTATCTGCAACTCGATGTCACGGCTGCGGGGGCGATCGAGAGGCTGAGCGTCCCCTTCAGCCGGCTCGACGTGCTCGTGCTGTCGCAGGGTACGGTGCTGTACAAGCGCGGCGAGTTCGATCCGGTCGGCTTCCGCCGGGTGGTGGAGGTCAACCTCGCCAGCCTGATGGACTGTGCGCTGCGCTTTCACGGCGCGCTGAAGGCGGCCCGGGGGGCGCTGATCGTGGTCAGCTCGACGGCGGGCTTCCACGCGACCAAGGGCAACCCCGCCTACAATGCCTCGAAGGCGGGCGCGGTCGGGCTGACGCGCACGCTGGCGCAGGCGTGGGCCGAGGACGGCATCCGCGTCAACGGTATCGCGCCCGGGCTCGTCGACAGCAAGCTGACGAAGGTGACGACGGGCCACGCGCGCCGCCTCGAGGCCGCGCTCGAGAGGATCCCGCTGCACCGGCTGGGAACGCCGCAGGACATGGCAGGGGCTGCCCTGTTTCTGGCCTCGCCTCTCGCCGCCTACGTGATCGGTCAGACGCTGATCGTCGACGGCGGGCTGATCCTGTAAGGAGCGGCAAAAGGGGCCCTCCCCAGGCGCGGGCGATCTCGGGCAAGGTGGCGAGAGCGGCAACAGGGCGGCAAACATGCGCAGCAATCTCTCCGTGAACATCGACAGGCTGTGGGCTGCGATCGCGGCCTCCGCCGAGATCGGCAAGGGACCGAAGGGCGGCCTGCAGCGGCTGGCGCTCGGCGACGACGACAGGGCCATGCGGGACCGCTTCGCCGGCTGGGCGCGCGAGAGCGGCTACGGGCTCAAGGTCGACGCGCTCGGCAACATGTTCGTGCGCCGGGAAGGCAGCGACCCGGCGCTGGCGCCGGTGCTGATCGGCAGCCACCTCGATACGCAGGCGGCCGGCGGGCGCTTCGACGGCATCCTCGGCGTGCTCGGCGGGCTCGAGGTGCTGCGCACGCTCGACGACCACGGCATCGCCACCAAGCGCGCCGTCGAGGTGGTGAACTGGAGCAACGAGGAAGGGGCGCGCTTCTATCCGCCGATGATGGCCTCGCTCGCCTTCTCGGGGCAGGCGGCGGTTGCGTGGGCGCAGGACCGTACGGACAAGGCGGGCGTGCGCTTCGGCGACGAGCTTGCGCGCATCGGCTACGCGGGCGCGGAGCCGGTCGGCGGGCGGGCGCTCGACGCCTACTTCGAGCTGCACATTGAGCAGGGGCCGCGGCTCGACGCGGCGGGTGTCCGCGTGGGCGTCGTCACGGGCGGGTTTCCGACGCGCGGCATGCGCATCGAGATCACGGGCGAGACGGCGCACGTGGGGCCGACGGCGATGGCGCGGCGGCACAACGCGCTGGTCGCCGCCGCGCACGTGGCGGTCGCCATCGACGAGATCGGATGGCGCTACGCGCACGCCGAGGGCAAGACGACGGCGGCGCGCCTCGACCTGTGGCCGAACCTGCCGGGCATCATCTCGGAGCGGGCGACGCTGTTCTGCGACCTGCGTCATCCCGATGCCGGGGGGCTCGAGCAGATGGTGGCCGACATCGAGACGGCGCTGCCAGACTGCGCCCGGCGCGGGCGCTGCCGCGTCGAGATCGCCGAGCGCTGGGGCTTCGGGGTGATGGGCTTCGATGCCGGGCTGATCGACCTGATCCGGCAGGCGGCGGCCGAGCTCGGCGAGCCGACCATGGACCTGCGCTCGGAGGCCGGCCACGACAGCTACAACATGGCCGCGGTCTGCCCGACGGCGATGATCTTCACGCCGTGCACCGGCGGCATCAGCCACAACGAGGCCGAGGACACCATGCCCGAGGCGACGCTGCCGGGCGTCAACGTGCTGCTGCGGGCCGTGATCGCGCGCGCCAACCGCTGAGGCGTGCCCCCCGCGTGGGTGCGGCGTTGCCACAAGGGGCTGGACCGCTGCCTCAATTCGCCACATCCTGGCGCTAGTGTGCTGCCTCGCAATTGCCGACCAACATCGCCGCTGGGCACGTAGTCGGCAATTGCGAGACCAGCACCACACTAAGCATTGGTGCGGATCAGGACACTAGGTGGATCCGTCAGGCGAGGCGATCGGGGGCTGGGGCCCCTTGTCGCCCCAGTGCGGGGGGGCACGCGATTGAAGCCCGTTTCTATAAGCTTCTGCTGCGCCGTTGTTTTCCTCATTCTGTCAGCGCACGCGACGGGTGCGGCCGAACGTGCGCGGTTCAAGCCCGAGAGCGCGGAGGGCCAGGCGCTGGCCTATCTCAAGTCGCTGTCGCGCGAGTGGTCGGGCACCTCCGACCACGACTGTCACACCTACGAGGACAAGAACCTGGAGGCGCTGCAGCCGGCATTCATCGTGGCGTCGGCGGCGTTCCTGAAGGCCTTCGTGACGACGCACGGGGCGGTGACGATCACGTCGGCCTACCGCTCGGTCGACGAGCAGGTGTGCGTCTGCTTCGGAGAGAAGGGGCCGTGCGCTGGCAAGCCCGTCACCATCATGACGAGGGCCGGCCCGCAGGTGATCAAGCCGATGGGCATCTCGCGGCACCAGATGGGCGTCGCCATGGACGTCAGGCCAGGGGCTGGCACGGAGGCCGAGTTCCTGTGCATGCAGGAGTTTGCACGGCTCAACCCGCAGCTCGGTGTCACCTTCCCGATCGGGCGCATGGACCTGCCGCACATGGAGCTTGCCGGGTCGCGCGGGCCTGCCTTGCGGCTGGCCTCGATCGCGCCGCCGGGGGCGGCCGCCGCCAGCAGGATCACGCCGTGCAAGACGATGGGGGCGATGCTCACCTTCGAGGTGCTCGATTGACGAGCGGGGGCGGCTCGTATTCCCTCGGCGGGCGAACCAACGGGGGTGTGCCGCCATGCTGAACATCACACGACGCGCGGTGGCGGTGCTGCTCGCGGCACTGGCCGTGCAGCCGGTCGCGGTGGCGCAGGAGCCGATCGAGATCTTCGACGCGCATCTGCACTACAACTGGGAGCCCAAGCCCTATTTCCAGCCGGCCGAGGTGCTGGCGCTGTTCAAGAAGGAGCGCGTCACCGGCATCCTGGCGACGAGCCGGCCGAACACGGGCACGCACGCCCTCGTCGATGCCAAGGCGGAGGGGCTGTGGGTGGTGCCGTTCATCAGGCCCTACCGGGTGCGGGCCGACATCGGCAGCTGGATGAACGATCCCAGCATCTTCACGCTCGTGGAGGAGGAGTTCAAGCGGGGCTACTACCGCGGCATCGGCGAGTTCCACATCTCCGGCAAGGCGGCGGCGACGGACTGGGTGCGCAAGACGGCGCAATTCGCCGTTGCGCATGACCTCTACCTGCATGCCCACGCCGACGACGAGGCGATCGAGATCCTGTTCGGGCATGCGCCGCGCGGGCGCATCGTGTGGGCGCACACGGGCTTCTCGCTCAGTCCCCAGCGGGTCGAGGAGTTGCTGCGCAAGTATCCGATGCTGTGGGGGGAGCTGTCCTACCGCGGCGGCATCACGGAGGGGGGCGGCAGGCTGTCGCCCGAGTGGCGGCGCCTGTTCACGACCTACCCCGACCGCTTCCTGATCGGCTCCGACACCTGGATCAACGAGCGCTGGGCGAGCTACGGGGCGATTCTGGCCGAGTACCGCGGCTGGCTGGCGCAGCTGCCGCCGGAGGTGGCGGCCAAGATCGCGCACGGCAACGCCAAGCGGCTGTTCGCGGGGCCGTGACACGAGGCGCCCGACGCGTGTCTGCGCGCGGGTCCTCGGGACAGGTGCCATGTCCGGTCGAGTACTTGGAGGCCGCTGCGCTCCACCGCAAGCGTGTCTGGATGCCCGCCTTCGCGGGCATGACGGGAGGTGTGGCGAGCCCGCTTGCCGCTCCACCGACCTCACCCCCGCGCAGGCCGGGGGGCACGCGATGACGTGGGGGGGCGTGCGCTGCGGCCCGAGCCGGCTCAGCCGCGCCAGTTGCGCCTGAGGTTCTCGGTCTGCTCCCAGAACAGGTGCTGGGGGCCCAGGCTGCGGATGTCGGGTGCGCCGATCTGGGCCATGGTGCGGTCGATCTCGTCGCGGAAGATGTCGAGGGCGCGCGTGGCTCCGGCGACGCCGGCCGCGGCGGTGCCGTAGAGCGTCGCGCGGCCCACGAAGACGTACCGGGCGCCGAGGCACAGCGCGGCCACGACATCGGAGCCGCGGCGGATGCCGCTGTCGTACATGACGGTGAGCTTGTCGCCTGCCGCCGCGACGATGGCCGGCAGCACCTCGATCGGGCCCGGCGACTTGTCGAGCTGGCGGCCGCCGTGGTTCGACACCATGACGCCGTCGACGCCGATGGCGGCGCAGCGCACCGCGTCGTCGGGATGCATGATGCCCTTGATCACCAGCTTGCCCGGCCACAGGCGGCGGAAGCCCTCGATGTCGGCCCAGGAGCAGGGCGAGGGCGTCTGCTGGGCGACGAAGTCGGCGACCTCGTCGGGCGTGGCGCCGGGCGGCGCGTACTTCGCCCAGTTGGAGAACACCGGCACGCCCGAGCGCATGAACTCCATGAGCCAGGCGGGATGCAGGCAGGCCTCGAGCTTGGTCCTGAGGGTGAGCTTGAGGGGACGGGAGAAGCCGTTGCGCAGGTTGCGCTCGCGCTTGGAGCCGACCGGCACGTCGACGGTGATGACGAGCGTGGACAGGCCGGCGTCGCGCACGCGCTTGACCTGGTCCTCGGAGATGGCGCGGTCCTTGGCGCAGTAGAGCTGATACCAGCCGTGCTCGGGCGCGATGCGGCCCAGATCCTCGATCAGGCCGGTGCCGGCTCCCGACATGATGAAGGGCACGTTGGCCTTGCGGGCGGCCTCCGCCAGCATCAGGTCGGCGCCGGGGCGGAAGAGAGCCGCAAGGCCGGTCGGGGCGATGCCGAGCGGGCCTGCGTAGGTGCGGCCGAACAGCTCCGCGCGCTGGTCGCGCGTGGTGACGTCGATGCCGTAGCGCGGCACCAGACGGACGTCGCGCAGGGAGCTGTAGTTGCGGGCAAGGCCGTCCTCGTCCTCGAGGCCGCCTTCGATCCAGTCGAAGGCGATCTTGGGCAGGCGCCGCTTGGCGAGCTTGCGCAGGTCGTCGAAGTTGATCGCGGCGGCAACCGGGCTGGACAAGGCGGGCTTCCCTTCTCGAACATTGGGCCTTCGGGGCTCGGCGCGGTGCTCGCCGCCGGCCGAGCCCGAGTTTCAGCCATGGGACGGGCTGCCACAAGCCCAGCCGTGCGCCATTGCGGGAACGGGTGATCTGCGCGCGCGCCGCTTCCCACAGGGGCGCGGCGGGGTTAGGAAATGCTGTGTTGAGCCAACGGCAAGGTCGCATGCGCAAGCTTCTCTCGCTTCTGCCGCTGCTGGCGGCCCTGCTGGTGCTCGCCAGCCCAGGCGTGCGCGCGGCCGAGCTCGTCATGTTCGACGACCCGGCCTGCGTGTGGTGCCGGAAGTGGCTCAAGGAGGTGGGGCCAGGCTATCCGCTGAGCGAGGAAGGCCGGATCGCGCCGCTGCGACGCGTCGACATCAAGGCGCAGGCGAGCGCCGGCCTTGCGCTCAAGACGCCCGTGACGGCGACCCCGACGTTCGTGGTCGCCGACGACGAGGGGCGGGAGGTCGGCCGCATCACGGGCTACGCCGGCGCCGATTTCTTCTATCCGAGCCTGGGGGCGATCCTGGGTCGGCTGCCACAGACGCCGCGCCGGCCGCTGCTGCGCGAGACGCGCGCGAACTGACCGCAAACGAGCAAAACAGGGTGAGGAAAGATGACGGGCAGAACATTCGTCGTATGCCACGGAGCATGGTCGGCGGCCTTTGCGTGGAAGAAGGTGCGTCCGCTGATCCGGGCCAAGGGGCACGAGATCTTCACGCCCACCTACACGGGGCTGGGCGCGCGCGCGCATCACGCGGGACCGGGCGTCGACCTGGAGATGCACGTCGCAGACGTGCTCGGCGTGCTCGAGATGGAGGATCTGAGCGACGTCGTGCTGGTCGGGCACAGCTACGGCGGCATGGTGGCGACGGGCGTCGCCGACCGGGCGCGGGCGCGCATTCGGCAGCTCATCTACGTCGACGCGCATGTGCCGGCCGACGGCCAGAGCCTCGCCGACATCACGCCCGGGCGGCCGCTCAACGGGCCGGCGCCGTTCATCGCCGGCGGGGCGCCGCAGGAGTGGCTGATGGCGCCGAATGACAGCCCCTCCGACACCTCGCCCGAGGATGTGGCCTGGCTGGCGCCGCGGCGCAAACCGCAGCCGAAGGCGACGTTCACGCAGAAGCTCGTCCTGCGCAACGGACCGCTGACGCTGCCGCGCGCCTACATCCACTGCACGAAGAAGGACGGCGCCGACGTGTTCGCGCAGTACCGCCGCCTCAAGCAGGATCCGGCCTGGACCTTCGTGGAGATGGCGGCGAGCCACAGCCCCAACGTGACGGCGCCGGAGGCGCTGGCCGAGATCCTGGTCGGCCTGGTGCGGTAGGGCCAGGCCTGGGGCGACAAGGGAAAGCGCGCGCCTTACGAGGCGCGCGCGCGCTTCTCGATGGCGAAGTCGAGCGGCACGGCGGTGGTGTACTTGATCTGCTCCATGGCGAAGGCGGAGGACACCTTCGAGATCTCGATGCGCGAGATCAGGCGCTTGTAGAAGGCATCGTAGGCGGCGATGTCGCGGACGATGACCCGCAGCAGATAGTCGACCTCGCCCGACATGCGGTAGAACTCGACGACCTCGGGGAAGTCGACCACGGCGGCGTGGAAGCGCTCGAGCCAGCCGATGGCGTGCTGGTCGGTCTTGATGGAGACGAACACGGTCACACCGGCATTGACCTTGTGCGGGTCGAGCACGGCAACGCGCTGGCGGATGACGCCGAGCTCCTCGAGCTTCTGGATGCGGCGCCAGCACGGCGTCGTCGACAGGCCGACCTCCTTGCCGATCTCGGCCACGGGCCGCGTGCAGTCCTGCTGCAGGATGCGCAGGATCTTGACGTCCATCTCATCGAGCATGCGGCGGCCCCCGGGAACAAGCTTTCGGAATGATTTTCTACTCGACGGCGCATTACAAGCCAAGCATAGTATAATCATCTACAGTACGTCGAGCTGACGAAACTCCTTCCCTGGCGGGGTCCCGAGATGCGACCGATCATTCCGCTGACGCGGCGCTTTGCGGTAACAGGCGCGCTGGAGGCGGCGGATTTCGCGGAGGCGGCGCGGCTCGGTTACAGGTCGATCATCTGCAACCTGCCCGATGGCGAGCTGGGACACCTGCCGCAGAGCGCGGAGGCGGCGCGGCTGGCGGCGGCGGCGGGGCTCGCGTTCCGCCATGTGCCGATCGCAAAGAGCGAGCTGTTCAGCGCAGCCGTCACGGCCGGCACCCTGCAGGCGGCCGCGGAGCTGCCCGGGCCGATCCTGGCGCACTGCGCCTCGGGCATGCGCTCGGCCGCCGCGTGGGGGGTGGCTGCCGCGCGTTTCCAGCCCGCCGACGCGGTCATCGCGACGCTTGCCAGGGCCGGATTCAATCTGGCGCCGCTGCGCGACGACCTGGCGGCCCTGGCGGTTGCCGGCGAGGCTGCGCCACCGGCCCTGAGCGCCGAGGACTAGAGCAGGCGCCGCACCTCCTGCCGGAGGGTGGGAAGCAGCTCGGCCTCGAACCATGGATTGCGGGCAAGCCAGCCGTTGTTGCGCCAGGAAGGGTGCGGCAGGGGCAGGTAACGGGGCCGCGTGGGGGCGTCGAGCACCGCGCGCCAGTTGCGCACCATCGCCGTCATGCCGGGGGCGGCGTCGCGGGGCCGGTGCCAGGCCTGCGCGTAGCTGCCGACGAGCAGCACCAGATCGAGCTGCGGCATGGCCGCGAACAGCTGCGCGTGCCAGGCGGGCGCGCACTCCTTGCGCGGGGGCAGATCGCCGCCGGCGGCATCGTGGCCGGGGAAGCAGAAGCCCATGGGCACGATGGCCACGCGCGCGACGTCGTAGAACTCGTCGGGCGTGACGCCGAGCCACGCGCGCAGCCGGTCGCCGGAGGGGTCGGTGAAGGGCGTGCCAGAGGCATGCACGCGGACGCCGGGGGCCTGGCTTGCGATGCACAGGCGCGCCGTCCGGCTCGGGCGCAGCACCGGATTGGGCGCGTGCGGCAGCGGCCGGCCGGCCGGGGTGTCGATGCAGATGCGGCAGGCGCGGATGCGGGCGAGGAGGGAGGCCAGAGCGCACTCCGATCCAACGGGATCGGAAATGCGCTCTGCATTCTCGATATTGCGAGCATCTTCACGCGATACGCGCTCACGCGCGATCGCGATCTGCTCTAACGGATCGGTCTCGGCGCGGGCGCGCGGCATCAGATGTCGAGGGCGAGGCCGTCCTCGGCCAGAACGACGCGCGGGTCGGTCACGAGGTGGCGCTGATCGAGCATCGGCTTGGCCATGTGGGTCAGCATGACCCTGGAGGCGGCGATGCGGTCGAGGGCCGCCGAGATCGCCTGCCAGCTCATGTGGTAGCGCGGCGTGCCCGAGAACTGATAGCACTCCATGATGTAGAGGTCGGCGTTGCGGCCGGCGGTGACGATGCTCTCGGTCCATTCGCTGTCGCCGGTGAATGCGAGCACCCGGCCGTCGACCTCGAAGCGCAGCGCGTAGGGCGGGGCGCCCGAGGCGTGCTGGACCTCGTACGGCGTCACGCGCACGCCCTCGTGCTCCAAGGGGACCTCGCGGGCAAGCTCGCGAAAGACGAGCGGGTAGGCGCGCGGCACCGTGGTGGAGCCGGGAAACAGCGCCTCGGCGGCCACCTGGAAGCGGCGCTCGATGCTCTCAGGCCCGATCACGGTGAGCGGCGTCCTGCGCTTGGCGATGTGCTGGGCATGCAGCAGCCACCAGACGAGGCCGGCGAAGTGATCGCCGTGCAGATGCGACACGTAGATGGCCGGGATGGTGTTGGGGTCGACGCCGAGGCGGGACAGCCCAATCAGGCTCGTGGCCCCGCAGTCGATGAGGAAGCGGCCCTGCGACCAGTCGACGAGATAGCCCGTCTGCAGCCGTCCGCCGGACCCGAATGCATCCCCGCAACCGACAACCGTGAGCTTCATGGGCGTGCGTCAAGCCTTGCTGCTCGGGCGGGCGGTGACGTCGGCGTGCCAGCGGGCGAGATTGCTCAGCTCCTCCGGACGCTGGATGCGGGCCGGGCGCATGAAGTCGATTGCCACCAGCAATGTGATGTCGGCGACCGAGAAGTCGTCGCCGGCGAGGTAGCGGCTCTCGCCCAGGGCCGCATCGAAGCGGGCGAGCGCCTCCAGCACCTTCGGCTTGTTGGCCTCGCCCCACGCGGGCACCTGCGGCACCTCGAGCTTGGCCATCGCCGGGTGCAGGTGGCGGAAGGCCTGGGCGACGCTCATGAGGAGGCCCAGCTCCGCACGCCGGTTCCACATCTCGACGACGGCCTGACCCTTGGCGCCCTGCCCGAACAGAGGCGGCTCGGGCTGGGTGGCCTCGAAATAGCGGCAGATGGCCATGGTCTCGGAGATGGCGGTGCCATCGTCGAGGACCAGCACCGGCACCCGCTGGAAGCTGTTGAGCGCCGTGAACTCGGGCGTCTTGAGGGCGCCGATGTCGCAATCCTCGTAGGTCATCGCGATGCCCTTCTCGGCCAGGAAGATGCGCACGCGGCGCGGGTTGGGAGCGGTGCGCGTCTCCAGGATCTTCATGATACGGGCTCTCTCGTCAGGCGGACCTAGGAACTGCCAGTGGTAGCGGAGGCGGGTGGAGCGCGCAACGTGTCGTCAGGGCACGTCGCGCGGCCTTGCAGATGCCCCGGAAACCGACAGTTAAGGCTTTGTCGTTACAAGTAGCATTCGAAGTTTTGCGGGGCCGGTCCGGCGGCAGGTCTGCCGGCGTGGGAAAGCATTGTGCGCTATGAGTAGTGGTCCGCGTGCCTGGGGGGTGCTGGCCGGGGAAGGCGCAGGCCGGCGCGGCAAGGCGCCGGACAGTGCCGGGTACGTCAAGGACGTGCGCGAGCGCCTGACGCACGGCACCCACATCAAGCCCGAGTTCGAGTACGAGCTGATCAGCATGCTGGCGAAGGCCGAGCTGTCGGCTGCGCCCATCCTGCCGCTGCTGTCGATCGCCTTCGGCGCTGCGCTGCTGTTCTGGGTGCCCGCGGCCAGCCTGGCGCTCTGGCTCTGCGTGCGGCTGGCGGTCAATGCCGCCGCGCTGATCACCTGCCGGCGCTTCGTGTCGGCGACGCGCAGCAGCCTCAACGTCGGCTCCTGGCGGCGCCGCCTGATGGCCCTCGATGCCGTCAATGCCGCATCCTGGGCGCTGCTGGCGCCGCTGGTGGCGCTGAGCGGAGAGCTGCCGGCGCTGATGGTGCTCTGCGTCGCCGTGGTGGCGGTGCTCGCGGTGAGGGTGACGGTCGCCTCGTCCGTGCTGGCGATCTTCCTGGCCGGCACGCTGCCGGTGTCGGCTGCCGTCGCCGCCGTCATGCTGATGCAAGGCGGCGCGCTGCCCCTGGCGCTGGCCGGCCTCGTCGGCGTGCTGCAGGCGGCGTTCCTGGCGCTTGCCGCCGGAAACGGCCGCAACGCGCTCGCCATGGTGTCGGTGAAGGCGGAGAAGGACGCCCTGATCGCCGAGGTGGAGGAGGAGAAGGGGGTGTGCGACGAGGCCCGGCGCAACGCCGAATCCGCCAGCGTCGCCAAATCGCGGTTCCTCGCCACCATGAGCCACGAGCTGCGCACGCCCCTCAACGCCATCCTCGGCTTCTCCGAGGTGATGATGGCGGAGGTGCTGGGCCCGATGCAGAACAAGAGCTACAAGGAGTACGCCGGCAACATCCACCAGAGCGGCAAGCACCTGCTGCAGCTGATCAACGAGATCCTCGACCTGTCGCGGATCGAGGCCGGACGCTACGAGCTGCACGAGGAGGCGGTGCGGCTCAGCGACATCGTCGAGGACTGCATGCGCCTGCTGCACCTGCGGGCGGAGAGCAAGGGCCTCGAGGTGGTGCTGGAGTTCCAGAAGGGGCTCGATCTGATCTGGGCGGACGAGCGGGCCATGCGGCAGATCTGCCTCAATCTCGTCTCGAATGCCTTGAAGTTCACCCCGCGGGGCGGCCGGATCACCATCCTGGTGCGCGCCGACGAGGAGGGCGGGCAGACGCTGGTGGTGCGCGACACGGGACCCGGCATACCGAAGGACGAGATTCCCCGCGTCATGGAGGCGTTCGGGCAAGGCTCGCTGGCGCATCAGACGGCCGAGGGCGGGACCGGCCTGGGGCTTACCATCGTGCACAACCTCGTGTCGCTGCACGGGGGGCAGTTCGAGCTCAGGTCCGAGCTTCGCAAGGGCACGGAAGTCATTGTGAAGATACCGAGAAACAGAGTTTTGGTGGCGGTTCCCCCGCTGCAGCCGCTGGGCCAGGAGCGGCATCGCCAGCCGCACGCCGGCGCCTGGCGGGAGCGGCGCAGCATGGCCGTCGCAGAAGCCCGCTCCTGACAGCGGCGCGGGCGGGCGATTGCCAGGACGGGTGGCGCTTCCTACATTCTGGGCCGATGCGGCGGCGATCCCCTTCCCCTGAGGGCTGCAGCGAGACGTGCGCGCTGCGGGAGCCTCTGGCGATGACCATCGATACCCCTTGCGTGAATGTGTGCGTCATCGACCAGGTCACGCGCTTGTGTGCGGGTTGCGGGCGCACGATCGAGGAGATTGCGAGCTGGCGCACCTTGAGCGCGGCCGACCGGCGGCGCATCATGGACGACCTGCCGCGACGGCGCCGTGCGCAGCAGGCGGCGGAGGACTGAAACACGTGTCGGCCTGGATCGCACTGATTTTGCTACTCGTCGCGGCGCTCGCCCTGTTGCTGCGGGGCGACGCGGGCTCGGTCGCGGGAATCGAAGCGTCCGATTTCGCCATCTTCTCGGCAGGGCTCGCCCTGCTGATCTTCATCGGCTCCTCGATCGCGACGAGCTATCGCGGGCGGGCCACGCAGGCGGCACGGGATTTCCTCACCTGGGTCCTGATCGCCTTCGTGCTGGTGGCCGGCTACAGCTATCGGGACGAGATCCTGAGCTTCGGGCACCGCATCACGGGCGAGCTGCTGCCGCCGGGCGCCGCGCTGCGCTCGGACTCGCAGGTGGAGGGCGAGCGGTCGGTCCGGATCCGGAAGCGCTCGGACGGGCACTTCATCGCCAAGGCGACGATCAACGGCGTGTCGCTGGTCATGCTGGTGGATACCGGCGCCTCGACGGTGGTGCTGAAGCCGGCCGATGCGCAGAGGCTCGGGGTCGACGTGGACGGGCTGCGCTACAGCGTGCCGGTGCAGACGGCGAACGGCACCACGCACGCAGCGCACGTGCGCCTGCGCACGCTCGCCGTCGGCTCGATCGTGCTCAACGAGGTCGAGGCGCTGGTGGCAAAGCCGGGTGCCCTGAAAGAGAACCTGCTCGGTATGAGTTTCTTAAGCCGACTGCGCTCATATGAGTTCTCGGGCGAGTACCTGACCCTCAGGATCTGAGCGGCCGGCCTCGCGGCCGGTGATTGCTGCAACCCAAGGTATCGGGGCAGGACGTTCGATGTTGTCGCCGGGTTCCCGCCAGGCCTTCTCGCTTGCCGGCGGCTGGCTGGTGAGCGGAGCGGTGGTCGCCGCCTCCCTGATCTACGCGAGCGAGCTCAAGGACGCGGCCAAGGCCCTGCTCGGCATCCGCACGCCGGCGCCCGTCGCAGACAGCGCGCGTGCCGCGAGCGGCCGGTCGCGGGGCGGCGTGGTCGAGATCAAGGCCGGGGCCCAGGGCCACTACTACGCCGCCGCCGAGATCAACGGCCGACTGGTCGACGTGATGGTCGACACGGGCGCCAGCATGGTGGCGCTGACGCACGAGGATGCGGTCAAGGCCGGATTGCAGCTGCGCCGCACAGACTTCACGAAGGAGGTGGAGACGGCGAACGGCGTCGCCCGCTACGCCCCCGTGACGCTGCAGAAGGTGAGCATCGGCAACATTGAGCTTCGCGACGTGACCGCGGCCGTGGCCGAGCCGGGACGGCTGAGGACCACGCTTCTGGGCATGTCCTTCCTGTCCCGCCTGCAGCGCGTGGACATGCGCTCGGGGCTGATGACGCTGGCGGACTGAGGCGGCGCGGGAGAGCACTGACGCGCGACACGCTAACTCTCATCCGGTCACACCGTTGACGCATAGTTTGGATTTTGTCACACGAGTGCGACTACCGCTCGATCGAGAGATTTGCCCCTACCATGCGTTCCCGCCTTGCGGCGCTCTTGCGGAGCCTTCGGTCATCGGGCCTGCGGCCCGCCCTGCGCCCCGATTGATCCCGCGATCCGCTCCAGCCCTCCCAGACACCCCTCCAGCAAACCCAAGGCCCAGCATGCTGCCCAAGCCGCGCACCGACCTGAAACCCAACACGGCCGACTTCGAGCGGCTGCCGCTGGTGAAGCCGACGGGGTTCCGGGAGTACGACGCGCGCTGGCTGTTCCCGCAGGAGATCAACCTGATGGGGCTCAATGCCATTGGCCTCGGCATCGCGACGCTCGCCGGGCGGATGGGCAAGAAGAAGCGGTTCGTGGTCGGGCACGATTTCCGGTCCTACTCGGGCAGCGTCAAGCAGGCGCTGATCACGGGCCTGTTGGCGGGCGGCGCGGAGGTCTACGACATCGGGCTTGCCATGTCGCCGATGGCCTATTTCGCCCAGTTCGCCCTTGACGTGGAAGGCGTGGCGATGGTCACGGCCAGCCACAACGACAACGGCTGGACCGGCATCAAGATGGGCTTCAATCGCCCGCTCACGTTCGGCCCCGAGGAGATGAGCGCGCTGAAGGAGATCGTGCTCGAGGCCAGGTTCGATGCGCCCGGCGGCGGCAAGTATGTGCTCGTTCCCGATCTCGCCGAGCGCTACTTCAAGGCGCTCACCGACCGGCCGAGGCTCAAGCGCAAGCTGAAGGTGGTGGCGGCCTGCGGCAACGGCACGGCGGGCGCCTTCGCGCCCAAAATCCTGGAGGCGCTGGGCTGCGAGGTGGTGCCGCTCGACTGCACGCTCGACTACACCTTCCCGCGCTACAATCCGAACCCGGAAGACATGGAGATGCTGCACGCCATGAGCGCGGCGGTGCTCGAGCACAAGGCCGACATCGGCTTCGGCTTCGACGGCGACGGCGACCGCTGCGGGGTGGTCGACAACGGGGGCCAT
Organism: Hyphomicrobiaceae bacterium; assembly: GCA_033764875.1. Lineage (GTDB taxonomy): Bacteria > Pseudomonadota > Alphaproteobacteria > Rhizobiales > Hyphomicrobiaceae > AWTP1-13. The sequence goes on from JANRIO010000036.1 coordinate 36,939, forward strand.
GAGATCTTCGCCGACAAGGCCGGGGTGATGCTCGCCCGCGATCTCTCCAAGCGGCATGCCAACGCCGTGTTCGTCGCGGACGTGAAGTCGACGGGGCTGTTCGTGACCGATCCCGAGCTGAAGGCCAACGGCGCGCGCACGCTGTACTGGAAGACCGGCCATTCCTACATGAAGCGCTACACGCACGAGCAGAAGGCGCTCGTGGGCTTCGAGAAGTCGGGCCACTTCTTCTTCCAGCCGCCGCTCGGCAAGGGCTACGACGACGGCCTGGTCTCGGCCATCGCCTTCCTCGACATGCTCGACCGCAACCCGGGCCAGAGCCTCGAGGACATGAAGAACGCGCTGCCCAAGACGTGGCAGTCGCCGACCATGTCGCCGCACTGCGGGGACGAGGTGAAGTACGGCGTGGTGGAGCGCATCACGCAGCAGTTCAAGGACGCGGCCGCCAAGGGCGAGACGGTCGCCGGGCAGAGGATCAAGGACCTCGTCACCGTCAACGGCGTGCGCGTGATGCTGGAGGACGGCACCTGGGGCCTGGTGCGCGCCTCCTCCAACAAGCCCGAGCTCGTCATCGTGGTCGAGAGCCCGGTGTCGGAGGCCAACATGCGCGCCATCTTCGCCGACATCGACGGGCGGCTGGCCAAGTGCCCGGAGGTCGGGGAATACAACCAGAAGATCTGAGCGGGCCGCGACCGATCCGGACAGCGACGCGGAGAAAGTGCCCGATGAACCAGACGGTGACCCCCTTCCTGATGTTCCAGGGCCGGGCCGAGGAGGCGGCAAACCTCTACGTGGCCACCATCCCGGACGCACAAGTGCTTGCGACGGAGCGGTGGGGCAAGGGCGAGCCGGGGCCGGAGGGCGCGTTCAAGATGGCGCGCCTCAAGCTCGGCGACCTGGAGGTCGTCTGCTTCGACAGCCCGATGCCGCACGGGTTCAGCTTCACGCCGTCGATGTCGCTGCTCGTGGTATGCCGCGACGAGGCGGAGATCGATCGCGTGGCCGGGGTGCTGGCTGAGGGCGGCTCGACGCTGATGCCGCTGGGCGACCATGGCTTCAGCCGGAAGTTCACCTGGCTGAACGACCGCTTCGGCGTCTCCTGGCAGCTCAACCTGCCGTGACGGAGCGGGGCGCCGTCGCAAGGGGGCACGGCAGCACGGGCAGCAGCTCGCGCCGGAGCGGGCGCAGGCCGAAGCCGATGAACAGGACCCCCGCGGCGGCCCGAAGCGCGTAGACGCCGCGCCTCGAAGGCGAGCAGCACGCCGATCAAGCCGAGCCACGGCACGTTCATCAGACCCACGATGTCGTGGCGGGCGAGGCCCGTCGCCCAGGTTGGCGTCGGGGATGCCGGAGGCAGCGAACACGCTGGTGATGAGGATCACGTCCGGCAGCCGCTCGGCGAATCCGCACCTCAGGTTCCTCAGTGTGCGGCGGGGTAGTCCGCGTCGCTGAGCGCGGCAAGGCGGCCCTCCCCGGCATAGAGCCATCGACCCCGACTGCGCGGATGGGGTCGCAGACGGAAGCTCGAGGCCCATCCGTTTCGCGTATGGCGAGGGGGCATCGAGGGACTCATGCACAACGGATTGTCGCGACGTCAGGCACTGGGCGGGATGCTCGCCGGGGCCCTGGCAGACGCCGTAGGCCACGGCGCGGCAGCGCAAGGCACGCTGCCGGCCGCAGGCGTTTGCCGCCTGTTTCCGCAGGCGATCGAGGGGCCCTACTATTTCGACCCGGCGCTGCTGCGCGCGGACATCACGGAGGGGCGTGCCGGACTGTCCCTGGCGCTGGCGCTGCGCGTCGTCGACATGGGATCCTGCGCGCCGCTTGCCGAGGCGCGTGTCGACGCCTGGCACGCGGATGCGCTCGGCATCTACTCCGGCTACGCCGGCCAGGGCGAGGGGCGCAAGATCTCCACGGTCGGCGAGACCTTCCTGCGCGGCACGCAGCTCACGGACGAGAACGGCGAGGTGACGTTCGCCACCATCTATCCCGGCTGGTACCCCGGGCGCACGCCGCACATCCACATCAAGGTGTTTCTCGACACCACGCGGCTGGTCACGGGGCAGATCTACTTTCCCGACGACCTGAGCGAGCGGGTGTATGCCACGCACACCCCCTATATGTCGCGCGGCAGGCCCGACACCACGAACGCGCAGGACGGCCTATTCCGGGAGGGCGAGCGCGAGGGCGGCGGCATGGTGCTGACGGTGGAGGAGGGGGGAGGGCCGCTGAGCGCCTTCCTGCTCATCGCGGTCGACCGCACGGGCGAGGCGGCGCGGCAGCGTGGCGGCTGGCGGGCCGCCATACGGCGCTCGCTGGGCCTGTAAGAGGCGCTCAGCGCGCCTCGGCGAGGAAGGAGAGCTGATCGTCGAAGGCGTGGCCGTCCTGGTCGGTGAGGCCGGTGGGGTAGTCGCCGGTGAAGCAGTGGTCGGTGAACTGCGGGTTGCGGGGATCGCGGGGCTGGCCGATGGCGGCGCGGTAGATGCCGTCGACCGAGAGGAAGGCGAGGCTGGTGGCGCCGATGAATGCGCGCATCTCCTCGATGGTCATGTTGGCGGCGAGCAGCTCGCGCGCGCTCGGGGTGTCGATGCCGTAGAAGTCCGGGTGCGTGATGGGCGGGCTCGAGACGCGGAAGTGCACCTCCGTGGCGCCGGCCTCGAACATCATGTGCACCAGCTTCTTGGAGGTGGTGCCGCGCACGATGCTGTCGTCGAGGAGCACGATGCGCTTGCCGCGCAGCGCGCTGGCGTTGGCCGAGTGCTTGAGCTTGACGCCGAGCTGGCGGATGCGCTGCTCGGGCTCGATGAAGGTGCGCCCCACGTAGTGGTTGCGGATGATGCCGAGCTCGAAGGGCAGACCGCTCTCCTGGCTGTAGCCGATGGCGGCCGGCACGCCGGAATCCGGAATTGGGATGACGACGTCGGCGTCGGCCGGGGCCTCGCGGGCAAGCTCGCGGCCCATGCATTTGCGGATGTCGTAGACGTTGCGGCCGCCGACGATCGAGTCGGGCCGGGAGAAGTAGATGTACTCGAAGATGCAGGGCCGCGCCTGGCGCAGCGGAAACGGGCGATGGCTCTGGATGCCGTCCGCCGTGATGGTGACGATCTCGCCGTTGTCGATCTCGCGGATGAACTCGGCGCCGACGATGTCGAGGGCGCAGGTCTCGGAGGTCAGCACGTAGGCCTCGCCGACGCGGCCGAGCACCAAGGGGCGGATGCCGACGGGGTCGCGGGCGCCGATCAGCATGCCGTTGGTCAGGCAGGCCAGCGCATAGGCGCCTTGGATCTGGCGCAGCGCCTCGATCAGGCGCTCGACGACCCGGCGCTTCTGCGAGCGGGCCATCAGGTGCAGGATGACCTCGGTGTCGGAGGTGGATTGATAAATGGCGCCGGCTTGCACCAGCGCCTTGCGCAGCGTCAGAGCGTTGGTGAGGTTGCCGTTGTGGCCGACGGCGAAGCCGCCCGTGTCGAGATCGGCGAACAGCGGCTGCACGTTGCGCAGGATGGTGCCGCCGGTCGTCGAGTAGCGCACGTGGCCCAGCGCACAATGACCGACGAGGCGGTCGATCACCGCCTTGTTGTTGAAGTTGTCGCCGACGTGGCCCATGTGGCGCTCGGAGTGGAAGCGCTCGCCGTCGAACGAGGTGATGCCGGCGGCCTCCTGGCCGCGATGCTGCAGGGCGTGCAGGCCCAATGCCGTCAGGGCCGCCGCGTCAGGATGGCCGAAGATGCCGAAGACGCCGCATTCCTCGCGCAGGCGATCGCCGTAGAGGGTATCCGCCTCGGTGCCCGCAGGATCCGGCGCATCGCCATTGCCAGCGTCAGCATGGTCGCGGTGATCACGCATGGGCAGCAGCCTTCCAGAGAAGCGTCGGCGATGGCGTAGAAGAAGTGCTGAGTCCCGCGCTTCGTAAACCCGTCACGGAGCCTTCATATAGGCCAAGTGTCTTTGACGTTCCACCGTCCGCGGCACTGTGTCTGCAAGTTCCCTTTCCAGATGCATAAATCGCGCAGGGCGAAAGACCACCGATGTGGCTCGCGGAGGCCTCACCCCTGCTGCTGCGGCTGGGCGCTGCCCGGAGCATAGCGGCTGAGGATCGAGTACAGCGTGCCGCTGCTCTGGCTGATGATGGGGAGGGAATGGGAGTTTTCAACCCAGAGGGGCAGCTCTCCAGGTCTGCAACCCTGTGAGAGCGCCCGCGTCGTGCTGTCCTTGCACATGAAGGAGACGAAGAACATGTAGGGGATGACGACGAGGATGAAGCCCCGCACGGCGCCGAAGGCGAGCCCCAGGACGCGGTCGATGATGCCGATGCGGCTGTCGAGAACGGTATCGGCAACCCGGGCCGTGATCAGATGCACGGCAATGAGCAGGACGAGGAAGATGGCGCTGCCGATCGCGACCTGCGCGATGGCGATGTGAACGGACTGGACAGGGCTCGCGAACTGGCGTGCGGCCTCCTCGGCCAAGCCCTTGTGATATTTAACGAAATATAGAACGGCGCCGCCCGCGACCGCCCACGACAGGATGGACAGCACCTCGCGCGTGAGGCCCCTGTACATGGCGACCAGGCCCGACAGGGCCACCACCACGACGAGTGCGGCATCGAGGTAGGTGAGCCCTGCGATCATTGCTTGTCCTTCCACCTTCGTCAGCGGGACGCGCTGCCCGTCAGAGCCCGAGCGCCTCGGCCAGTCCCTTTATATGCTCTACCCGTGACAATTCGAGCTTTAGGCTCGACGTGTCGAGATCTCCGGCCGCCGGCAGCACCGCGCGCTTGAAGCCGAGCTTCTGCGCCTCCTTGAGCCGGCTCGGCATGTGGCCGGCCGGGCGCACGGCGCCCGACAGCGACACCTCGCCGAAATAGATCCGGTCGGGGGGTAGTGCAACATTTGCGATCGAGGACATCAAGGCGGCTGCGGCGGCAAGGTCCGCGGCGGGCTCGGTGATCTTCAGGCCGCCGGCGACGTTGAGGTAGACGTCGTGCTGGGCAAAGCTCACCCCGCAGCGGGCATCGATCACGGCCAGCAGCATGGCGAGCCGGCTGGTGTCCCAGCCGACGACGGCCCGTCGCGGCGTGCCCAGGCCCGAGGGCACCACCAGTGCCTGGATCTCGACCAGGATCGGCCGCGTGCCCTCCATGCCGGCAAAGACGGCTGAGCCCGGCGCGTTGCCGGTGCGATCGCCGAGGAACAGCTCGGAGGGGTTCGCCACCTCGCGCAGGCCCTCGCCCGCCATCTCGAAGACGCCGATCTCGTCGGTGGCGCCGAAGCGGTTCTTGGCGGCGCGCAGGATGCGGAAGGGATGGCCGCGGTCGCCCTCGAAGTAGAGCACGGTGTCGACCATGTGCTCGACCACCTTGGGGCCGGCGATGGTGCCGTCCTTGGTGACGTGGCCGACGAGGAGCAGGGCGCTGCCCTCGGCCTTGGCGTAGCGCACCAGGGACTGCGTGGCGGCGCGCACCTGGCTGACGGTGCCGGGGGCGGCCTCGAGCGCGTCGGCCCACAGGGTCTGCACGGAATCGATGACGATGAGGTCGGCGTGGCGGCCGTCGGCCAGCGTGGCCAGGATGTTGGAGAGGTTGGTCTCGGCGGCGAGCGCCAGGGGCACCGCGCTCAGCCCCAGGCGCTCGGCGCGCAGGCGGACCTGGGCTGCCGCCTCCTCGCCGGTGAAGTAGACGGCGTGCTTGCCGGAGCGGGCGAAGGCGGCGGCCACCTGCAGCAGCAGCGTCGACTTGCCGATGCCGGGCTCGCCGCCGATCAGGATGGCGGAGCCCGGCACGATGCCGCCGCCGGTGACGCGGTCGAGCTCCGACAGGCCCGTCACGTGCCGGGTGATGGCCTCGCTCTCGCGCCGGTCGAGGGTCTCGAGCGCAATGACGCGGCCCTTGCTGGCGCGGGTGAGGCCCGAGCCCGGCGGCGGCGTGCTGTCGGCCTCCTCGATGATGGAGTTCCATTCCCCGCAGGCGGCGCACTTGCCGGCCCAGCGGGCGGAGACGGCCCCGCAGGCCTGGCACACGAACTGGCTGCGCGCGGCTTTTGCCATGGCTAGCGTCCCGGTCCGCAGGTGCGCCGCGGCGTGCGGCGAGGCTCTTGGGACAGCCCGGGATCCGTTCGGGACGTGACACGCATCGCCTTGGGTGCACCCCGACGCTCAATCCCCAAACCGTCATGGTCGGGCTTGTCCCGACCATCCATCCAACCGCGGGCTCGGACGCCCGTGGAGAGCTGGATCCTCGGGACAAGCCCGAGGATGACATCGCCGTCTCCTGCCGGCGTGGAGACGCGACCAGATTGCGGACCGAGAGGTTCGCTCTGAGATGTGCTGCGAGCTTCGGGGAATTTCTCGGTCATCACACTAGCGTCCCCCGTCCTCGTAGACGCGGTGCACGCGCTGGCCGAGCCGGGTCAGCAGCTCGTAGCCGATGGTGCCGGCCTTGTCGGTGAGATCGTCGACGGTGATGCGCGGGCCCATCACCTCGACCCAGGCACCACGCCGCGTCAGGGCGGGCGGCACGTCCGTCACGTCGACGGTGATGAAATCCATCGAGACGCGGCCGACGATGGGGACCGGATAGTCGCCGATGAAGCCGACCGGGCCCGCCTCGCCGGTCGCCACGCTCAGCGCGCGGAGGAAGCCGTCGGCGTAGCCGACGCCGATGGTGGCGATGCGCGAGGGCCGCTGCACGCGGTAGGTGGCACCGTAGCCGACGCTGGCGCCGACGCCGACCTCGCGCACCTGCAGGATGCGCGCCGAGCAGGTGACCACGCTGCGCATGGGATTGGCCAGGCTCTCGTGCGCCCGGCCGCCGTAGAGGGCGATGCCGGGCCGCACCAGATCGAAGTGATAGGGATGGCCGAGAAACGTGCCGCCCGAGTTGGCGAGGCTGGCGGGCGCCGGCGGCAGCTTTGCCCGCAGGATCTCGAAGCGCTGGCGCTGCATCTCGTTCATGGGGTTGGCCGGCTCGTCGGCGCAGGCGAGGTGGCTGACGATAAGGCTGAGCTCGAAATTGTCGAACAGCGCCGGCTCCGCCGCCAGCTCCTCGATCTCGGCCTCAGGCAGGCCCATGCGGTTCATGCCGGTGTCGATGTGGAGCGCAGCGGGCAGCCGGCGCCCGCGTGAGCGGCTGTAGGCCGCCCAGTCGCGCACCTCCGACAGGGAGGACAGCACGGGCCTCAGGTCGAAGCCCGTGTAGTTGGTCTCCGCGCCCGGCAGCAGGCCGTCGAGCACGTAGACGGTGGCGCCGGGCTGCACCATGCGGGTGCGCCGCCCCTCGTCGATGGTGGCGACGAAGAAGGTCCTGCAGCCCTCGTTGGTGAGCGCGCGCGCGATGGGCTCGAGGCCGAGGCCGTAGGCGTCGGCCTTGACGACGCCCGCGCACTCGGCGCGGCCCGAGACCTGGTTGAGCTTGGCCCAGTTGGCGCGCAAGGCGGCAAGGTCGACGCTCAGCACCGCGCGGGCCGAGAGCGGGATGCCCGAGCCCGCAACGCTCCAAGACCTGCCTGAGGCGGCACCCGTCACTCGAGGCGCTCCGGCATGTACTGCTCGCGGGCCAGGTTGCCGAAGCGCGTGAAGGCGGAATCGAACTGCAGCTGCACGGTGCCGACCGGTCCGTGACGCTGCTTGCCGATGATCACCTCGGCCTTGCCCGCGACCATCATCATCTTCTGCTGCCAATCCTGGAACTCGGCCGTGCCCTCGGAAGGCTTGAGGCGCTCAACATAGTACTCTTCGCGGAAAACGAACATCACGACGTCGGCGTCCTGCTCGATGGAGCCGGATTCACGCAAGTCCGAAAGCTGCGGGCGCTTGTCCTCGCGGGCCTCGACCTGGCGCGACAGCTGGGAGAGGGCGATGATCGGCGTGTTCAGCTCCTTGGCCAGTGCCTTCAGGCCGGTGGTGATCTGGCTGACCTCCTGAACGCGATTCTGCGACGAGGAGCCGCCGTTGCCGGTGAGCAACTGCAGGTAGTCGACAACCAGGAGGCCGAGGCCCTGCTGGCGCTTGAGCTTGCGGGCGCGGGCGGAAAGCTGGGCGATGGAGATGCCGCCGGTCTGGTCGATGAACAGGGGGACCTCGCTCATCTCCTGGGCGACGCGGGCCAGCCGCTTGAACTCGTCGTCGCTGATCATGCCGCGGCGGATCTTCTCCGAGGCGATCTCGGCCTGCTCGGAAAGGATGCGGGTGGCGAGCTGCTCGGCCGACATCTCGAGCGAGAAGAAGCCGACGACGGCGCCGTCGTGCTTGACGTCGTCGGCGGGCAGATCGGCGTTGTCCTTCCACGAGCGCAGGCGGGCCTTGGCGACGTTGAAGGCGAGGTTGGTGGCGAGCGCCGTCTTGCCCATGGAGGGGCGGCCGGCGAGGATGATCAGGTCGGAGGACTGCAGACCGCCCATCTTCTGGTCGAGATCGCGCAGGCCGGTCGAGATGCCGGACAGGCCGCCGTCGCGCTGGTAGGCGAGGTTGGCCATCTCGACGGCGGTGGTCAGCGCCGTCTGGAAGCTCAGGAAGCCCTGGCCGTACTTGCCCTGCTCGGCAAGCGAGAACAGGCGCGCCTCGGCCTCCTCGATCTGCTCCTTGGGCGGGAAGTCGACGGGGGCGTCGTAGGCGGCATTCGCCATGTCCTCGCCGATCAGGATCAGGTGCCGGCGGATGGCGAGGTCGTAGATGGTGCGGCCGTAGTCGCGGGCGTTGATGATGGTCGCCGCATTGGCGGCCAGCTTGCCGAGGTACTGCGGCACGGTCAGGCCGGCGTCGATGGGCTCGGCGTTCTCGAAGAACGTGCGCAGCGTGATCGGCGTCGCCTGCTTGCCCGAGCCGATCAGCTTGGCCGCCGTCTCGTAGATCTGCTGGTGCAGGGGGTCGAAGAAATGGGACGCCTCCAGGAACTGCGAGACGCGGTCGTGCGCCTCGTTGTTGACGAGGATGGCGCCGAGCAGTGCCTGCTCGGCCTCGAGGTTGTGGGGAGCCTGGCGGAAGGGCAGCGCCTCGGGCTCGGCGGCGTGCTTCTGCAGGGCGTTGGCGGGGCGAGAGAGGCGTTGAGCGTCGGTCATGGGGGTGGCTTACCCGATTCCGCTCGGCGCGGCGGACGGCGGCCGGGCTTTGCACCGCTCCCCCCCGCTATCCACACAGCGCCGACCGTCCAGGGGAAATCGCTTCCCAGTGGCGAATCATCTCTCGACCGCGAGAGGGTTCCGCTAACATGCCCGCAATTGCAGGCCGGCGAGGGGGGGAAGCGTGAGGGTCAGACGGCTCGAGGCCAAGGACAAGCCAGAGTGGCTGGGCCTTTTCCGCGGCTATATCGACTTCTATGGCGCGGCAGTGCCCGCCGATGTGATCGAGCTGACGTGGACGCGGCTGATGCATGCGGAGACGACTCATCTCGTCGGCCTCGTCGCGGCCGATGCCGAGGATCGGCCGTTCGGCATCGCGCACCTGCTGTTCCACATCTCGACGTGGTCACCTACAACCTATTGCTACCTTGAGGATCTGTTCGTCGATCCGTCACACAGAGGGTCCGGGGCCGGCCGTGCTCTGGTCGAGGCGACATACGCCGAGGCCGACAGCCGCGGCGCGACGCGCACCTACTGGATGACGCAGGAGGGCAACGCGACGGCGCGCGCGCTCTACGACCGGCTGGCGAGCAAGACCGCCTTCGTGCAGTATCGCCGCTGAGCCAGCGTCCGCTCTCCCCCGCTTCGCAGGGAGAGGGAGCAGAAGGATATCACCTGAGAAAGGTCTACGGCATGAAAACACGCGCCGCAGTCGCCGTCGAGAAGGGAAAGCCGCTGGAGATCCTGGAGGTGGACCTGGAGGGGCCGCGGGCCGGCGAGGTGCTGGTCGAGATCAAGGCGACGGGCATCTGCCACACGGACGAGTTCACGCTGTCGGGGGCGGACCCCGAGGGCCTGTTCCCGGCGATTCTCGGGCACGAGGGCGCCGGCGTCGTGGTCGATGTCGGGGCGGGCGTCAGCAGCGTGAGGAAGGGCGACCACGTCATCCCGCTCTACACGCCCGAGTGCCGCACCTGCCCGTCGTGCCTGTCGCGCAAGACCAACCTGTGCACGGCGATCCGCGCCACGCAGGGCCAGGGCGTGATGCCGGACGGGACCTCGCGCTTCTCGCTCGAGGGGCGCAAGCTCTACCACTATATGGGCACATCCACCTTCTCGCAGTTCACGGTGCTGCCGGAGATCGCGGTGGCCAAGGTGCGCGAGGACGCCCCCTTCGACAAGATCTGCTACATCGGCTGCGGCGTGACGACGGGGATCGGGGCCGTCATCAACACGGCCAAGGTGCAGGCCGGAGCCAAGGCCATCGTGTTCGGGCTCGGCGGCATCGGCCTCAACGTGCTGCAGGGGCTGAGGCTGGTGGGCGCCGACATGATCATCGGCGTCGACATCAATCCCGAGCGCAAGGCCTGGGGCGAGAAGTTCGGCATGACGCACTTCGTCAACCCGAAGGAGGTGGGCGGCGATCTCGTGGCGCACCTCGTCAACATGACCAAGTCGGGGGCCGACCAGATCGGCGGCGCCGACTACACCTTCGACTGCACCGGCAACGTCACCGTGATGCGGCAGGCGCTCGAGGCGTGCCATCGCGGCTGGGGCGAGAGCATCGTCATCGGCGTGGCGGGAGCGGGCCAGGAGATCTCGACGCGGCCGTTCCAGCTCGTCACCGGGCGCGTCTGGAAGGGCACCGCCTTCGGCGGCGCGCGCGGGCGCACGGACGTGCCCAAGATCGTCGACTGGTACATGCAGGGCAAGATCCAGATCGACCCGATGATCACCCACACCCTGCCGCTCTCGGACATCAACAAGGGCTTCGATCTGATGCACGAGGGCAAGTCGATCCGATCCGTCGTCGTGTTCTGATCGCGGAGAAGGCGGCGCGCGGCCATGGCCAGGGTCTTGACGTGGATCTGGCGCATTGCGGCGGGCCTCGTCGTCCTCGTGCTGCTCCTTGCGTGGTCCGCCTACTTCGCGGCGCGCAACACGGTTCCGGCCGCCTCGGGGGCGCTTGCCGCGCGCGGCCTCGCCGGGCCGGTGCGGCTGGTGCGCGACCGCGAGGGCGTGCCGCACGTGTTCGCCAAGTCGCTGGATGACGTGCTGTTCGGCATCGGCTTTGCGCACGCGCAGGATCGGCTGTGGCAGATGGAGCTGCAGCGGCGCGCGGTGGCCGGGCGGCTGTCGGAGATGCTCGGCCAGCGGACGCTGACGACCGACATCCTGATGCGCACGCTGGACCTGCGCGGCTACGCCGAGCGGGCGGTGTCGCACCTGCCCGAGGCCGCGCGCCGGCAGCTCGAGGCGTACGCGCGCGGCGTCAATGCCTATCTGGAGCGGCGCACCGGCCTGCTCGAGCCGCGCTGGCCGATCGAGCTCATGCTGCTCGGGGTCACGCCCGAGCCGTGGACGGTCGCGGATACCGTCTCGATCGTGAAGCTGATGGCGCTCAACCTGTCGACCAATCTCGGCGCGGAGACGCTGCGGCTGGCGCTTGCCGCGCAGGGCCTGACGCCGGCCGAGATCACGGACCTGATGCCGCCGGATGCCGCCGTCGCCCCGCCGCCGCTGCCGGACCTCGGGGCGCTCTATCCGATCCGCAAGACCGGTCCGGCCAAGCATGCGGCGATCCCCATGATCGGGGCGATGATCGGCGACGGGGCCTCCAACAACTGGGTGGTCGCGGGGGCCAAGACGAAGAGCGGCAAGCCGCTCCTCGCCAACGATCCGCACCTGCGCCTGTCGGCGCCCTCGATCTGGTATCTGGCGCACTACGCGCTCGAGCAGGACGGCGGCCGGCAGATGAACGCGGTCGGGGCGACACTACCCGGCGTGCCGCACATTGTCATCGGGCGCAGCGACACGCTCGCGTGGGGCTTCACCAACACGGGCGCCGACGTGCAGGACCTGTTCGTCGAGAAGCTGAACCCGGACAATCCCAAGGAGTACCTGACGCCCGAGGGATGGCGGGCGTTCGAGACCGCGCGCGTGGCGATCAAGGTCAGGGGCGGGGCCGAGCACGTGATCGAGCGGCGCTGGACACGGCACGGGCCGGTGATGCCGGACTTCTTCCGCGGGCTCGGCGCGGCGCTGGGCCCGGGGTACGTGGCGGCGCTGGGGTGGACGGCGCTGGTCGACGACGACGCCACGGTGAGCGCGGGGCTCGATTGGCAGCACGCGCGCAGCGTCGAGGACTTCTTCGCGCTGATGGCCCCCTACCAGGTGCCCATGCAGAGCATGGTGGTGGCGGACACGGAGGGCAACATCGGGCTGATCGCGCCCGGCACGGTGCCGGTGCGGGACCCGGCCAATGCCGTCGCCGGGCGCGCGCCGGTGCCCGGCTGGGACGCCGTGTACGACTGGAAGGGCTTCATCCCGGCCGATCGGCTGCCGCGGACGCAGAATCCTCCCGCCGGCGCCATCGGGACCTCGAACGCGCGCATGGTGCCGCCGGACTATCCGTTCCTGCTGACGAACGACTGGGATCCGCCGTTCCGGCAGCAGCGCCTCGAGCGGCTCATCCTCGAGCGGGGCGAGCACGACATCGAGAGCATGAAGGCGGCGCAGGCCGACGTGCTGTCGCCGGCGGTGGAGCGTCTGCAGGCCCTGATGATCGCCGCCGCGCAGGCCGGCGCAGGCGTCGACAACGGCATGCTCGACCAGCTGACGGCCTGGGACGGGCGGCAGCGGGCGGATGCCGCGGAGCCGCTGATCTATGCAGCCTGGGTGCGCGAGGCGGTGCGCGGCATCTTCGCGGACGAGCTTGGCGGGGCCTTCGAGCTCTACTTCGGCGGCCGCGCCGCGGCGCTGATCGGCGTGCTGGAGGGCAAGGCGAAGGGGCGGGACTGGTGCGACGACCGGCGCACCAAGGAGCACGAGAGCTGCGCCCAGGTGCTGGCGGATGCGCTGTCGCGCGCGCTGAAGGGGCTCGAGGCCCGCTTCGGGCCGGACCGGGCCAAGTGGCGCTGGGGGCAGGCGCACGCGGCGCTGGCCGAGCATCGCCCGTTCGGGCTGGTGCCGTATCTGGCACCGTTTTTCGACGTCGTCGTGCCGAGCCCCGGCGGCGACGACACGCTCAACCGCGGCATGATGGAGTACGGGGGCGAGCAGCCCTTCGCCAACCGGCACGCGTCGAGCTTCCGCGGCATCTATGACCTGAGCAATCTCGACCGGTCGCTGTACATGCACACGACCGGGCAGTCGGGCAATCCGCTGTCGCCGCACTACCGCTCGCTGGCGGAGCGCTGGGCGCGCGTGGAGTACATCGAGATCCCGACGCGGGCGGAGGCGATCGCGGCCACGGCCGCGGGCACGTGGGTGCTGACGCCGGCGCCCTAGAAATCCAGGGGCGCGTTGTCGACGACCTCTTTCATGACGAAGAAGGTGCGGGTCTGGCGCACGCCCGGCAGCGCGATCAGAAGCTCGCCGTGCAAACGATTGAAGTCGGCGATGTCGCGGACGCGGACCTTGAGGAAGAAGTCGAAGTCGCCGGCCACCAGATGGCAGTCGAGGACCATGCGCAGGCGGCGGACGGCGGCCTCGAAGGCGGCGAAACTCTCCGGCGTCGAGCGGTCGAGGACGACGCCGACGATGACGAGGGTGGCGCGGGCGACGCGGGCCGGCGCGATCTCGGCCCGCACGGCGCGGATGTAGCCGTCGGCGAACAGGCGCTGCGTGCGCCGGTGGCAGGTGGCGGGGCTGACGTGCACGGCTTTGGCGATGTCGGCGTTGCTGGCGCGGCCGTCGCGCTGCAGGTGCTGCAGGATGCGGCGGTCGACGCGGTCGAGCCCATCGATTTTGAGCGCGGAGGGTGTGGAAGGATGTTCCGCGTTCTTGGATATGGATGAAGGTTTCTTTCGCATCTGTCGCGTGTAGCCTTTGTTCTGGCTCAGGCGCCTCTCGCATTTGGGAGCACCTTGCGGGAGCCATTTGCTAGAGTCCAGGCGGATCTGCAACCCGGAGGCCTCATGCTGCGGCTCGACAAGTTCCCCCGCTACCCGCTCACGTTCGGACCCACGCCCATCGAGCACCTGCCGCGGATGAGCGCGGCGCTCGGCGGCGGTGTCGAGATCTGGGCCAAGCGCGACGACTGCAACTCGGGGCTGGCTTTCGGCGGCAACAAGCTGCGCAAGCTCGAGTACATCGTGCCCGACGCCATCGCGTCCAACGCCGACACGCTCGTCTCGATCGGCGGGGTGCAGTCCAACCACACGCGCATGGTGGCGGCGACCGCGGCCAAGATCGGCATGAAGTGCGTCGTCATCCAGGAGAGCTGGGTGCCGCACGAGGACGCCGTCTACGACCGCGTGGGCAACATCCTGCTGACGCGCCTGATGGGCGCCGACAGCCGCATTGTGCCCGACGGCTTCGACATCGGCATCCGCAAGAGCTGGGAGGAGGCGATCCAGTCGGTGAAGGATGCCGGCGGCAAGCCCTACGCGATCCCGGCGGGGGCCTCCGTGCACAAGCTGGGCGGGCTCGGCTATGTGGGCTTTGCCGAGGAGGTGCGGGCGCAGGAGGCGCAGATGAAGATCCGCTTCGACTACATCATCGTGTGCGTGGTGACGGGGTCGACGCAGGCCGGCATGATCGTGGGGTTTGCCGCCGACGACCGGGCGCACCGGGTGATCGGCATCGACGCCTCGGGCACGCCGGCGCAGCTGCGGCCGCAGGTGCGCCAGATCGTCGACAGCACGGCGGAGCTGGTCGAGCTCGGCCGCCCGGTGCGGGACGAGGAGATCGTGATCCTGGAGGACTACGCCTATCCGGCCTACGGCGTGCCGAGCCACGAGACCAACGAGGCGATCCGGTTTGCGGCGCGCACCGAGGCGATGATCACGGACCCGGTCTACGAGGGCAAGTCCATGCAGGGCATGATGGACCTGGTGAAGAAGGGCTACTTCCCGAAGGGCTCCAAGATCCTCTACGCGCACCTGGGCGGGGCGCCGGCGTTGAACGGCTACAGCTACACCTATCGCAACGGCTGAGGTCGGCGCCTGGCTGCGAGGCCTCAGGCCGGCGCCGCGCGCGCCGTGCGCAGGCGGTGAAGCTCATCGAGCCAGAACACGCCGCCGAGGCCCACGAAGGCAAGGTTCACGAAATACAGGTTGAAGGCATAGCGGCGGATGTCGAAGGAGTGCGAGACGCCGATGACCGCGTGGTGGGCGAGGATCACGAGCAGCGGCAGGGCGAGGTAGAGGAGGAAGGCGCGGCGGCGGCCGGCATCCCACGCGCGCCAGCGGACGGCGGGCAGCGCCAGCGTCGCCAGCGTCACGGCGAAGTAGGCGATGGCGTGCGTCCAGAACAGCACCGCGAGGGCGGCGTTGACGGCCTGGCCCAAGAGCGTGGTGCGGACGCGCTGAGGATCATTGAGCGGGCCGGTGGCAATGGGGCTGGTGCCCGCCAGGAAGCCAGGGGCGCGGGCCTCGAGCTTGGCGGCCTCGGCAAAGTGGGGCGTGTGGATGGCGAACATGTCGAAGGTCTTCTCCACGCCCAGCACGACCTGCCGCAGCAGCATTGCGAGGAAGGGAGCGGGATCGCGCGCAAGCGCCTGCAGGTAGGCCTCGATGTAGAAGCGGCGCTGGCCGTCGCGATCGGGAAAGGCCTGAGCGACGCGGGCGTGGAAGGCGGCGTTATACATGCAGTGGTCGCCGTCGAAGCCCTGCGCCTTCCAGGGCGCGGCGTCGCTGTCCTGGAGCGCGCGCATGGTCTGGCGCAGGTCGGCGTGGTGCTGCGCGGATGCGGCAAGCCGCATGTCCGGCGACTTGGCGAGCGCGGCGTTGATCAGGGGAAGCCGGTTGCAGAAGATGCTGCGCGCGCCGAACATCGCGGCGGCATCCGCGTGTGCCCGGTCGAGCTGCCGCTCGGGCCACAGCGCGAGGCCGAAGGCCAGCAGCGGCAGGCAGGGCAGCAATAGCGCCGCGGCGCGCCCGGACGCGGAGCGCTGCCGGCGCCACGCCAGCCAGCCGATCCGCAGGGCGACGAGCAGGGCGAGCGCCGGCCCGGCGAACAGCCATGCGGCTTCAGGAGCATGGGCAGCGCGCAGGCGAGGGCAGCGAGCACGGCCTCGAGGAGACCGCGCCAACTCAACGCCTCGGCGCGGAGCACGCGATGCACACCGACGAGGCTCAGCAGGGCGAGCGTCGCGAACAGGATCTCGGGCAGCATGGCGGCGATGAAGTTGTGCAGGGCGCTGTAGCTTGCGGCCGCGCAGAGCCACAGCGGAAGGGCCGTGCGGGCGGCGCGCGCCAGCGCCGGCTCGGCGGACACCAGGGCGGGAAGGGCCGCGCGGCAATGGTGGAACAGCAGGACGAGGGCGCACGCGGCGGCCAGGGCCTGGACAAGCACCATCGCCAGGGCCGGCCTCGGCAGCAGCGTGATGGCGGCGAGGACGGCTGGATAGCCGAGCGCGCGCGAGGCCGAGCGTTGGTATCCGCCGTCGCTGAGCAAGCTCAGGCCCTGGGCGAGGTAGCCGGCGCTGTCGGGGTAGTAGAGGAAGGGAACGCCGGCGCCGTAGTAGACGGCCAGAACGAGCAGGACGAGGGCCGCCCCGGCGACGCTGCCGGTGTGGCCGCGCAGGCGCCAGAGCGCGCGATGCGGCCGGGCATCGGCCGCTGGCTGCGAGACGTGCATGGGCGCTCGCAGGCCGCTCAGGCGTCGGTCCCGGGCGGGCCGGCGGCCATGTAGTGCAGCCGCTTCATCTCGCGGCGGCCGCGCGCGATGCTGTCTAGGATGGAGCCGCAGGTGACGCTCAGCATGGCCGCCAGCATCAGGCCGAGTGCCAGCACGGCGGTCGGCAGGCGCGGCACCAGCCCGGTCTCGAGGTACTCGAGCACCACCGGAATGCCGGCGAGCAGGGACAGGCTCGCCAGCACCAGGGCGAGGCTCGCGAAGAACGCGAGCGGCTTCTCCTCGCGCACGAAGAAGCCGATCAGGCGCAGGATGCGGAAGCCGTCGCTGAAGGTGCGCAGCTTGCTCGCCGATCCCGGGGGACGGTCGCGGTAGGGCGTTGCGATCTCGCCCATGGGCATGCGCATCTCGAGGGCGTGGATGACCAGCTCCGTCTCGACCTCGAAGCCGGCCGACAGCGCGGGGAAGGATTTTACGTAGCGGCGCGAGAACACCTTGTAGCCCGACAGCATGTCGCCGGTGCCGGTGCCGAAGATGGCGCGCACGAGCGAGGACAGCAGGCGGTTGCCGAAGGCGTGGCCGGGGCGCAGGGTGGCGCCGGTGGCGACGCGGGCGCCGTTGACGAGGTCGAGCTGCTCCTGCCACAGCGTCTCGACGAGGCGGCGGGCGCTCGGCGCATCGTAGGTGCTGTCGCCGTCCACCATGACGTACACGTCGGCCTCGATGTCGGAGAACATGCGGCGCACGACGTTGCCCTTGCCCTGGCGTGGCTCGCGGCGAACGATGGCGCCGGCCGCGGCCGCGGCCTCGGCGGTGCCGTCGCTGGAGTTGTTGTCGTAGACGTAGATGCGCGCCTCGGGCAGGGCGGCGGCGAAGCCCGCGACAACGGCGGCGACGCTGCGCACCTCGTTGTAGCAGGGGATGAGAACGGCGACGCGCGGATGCCGGGCCTCGGCGGCGCGCTTTCGTGCCAGGTCAAACTGAAGGGTCATGCACAATCCCAGAAGCCATCGGGGCGCCGATACAACAACGTCGGGCGCGGGCGGCATCCGTCGTCCGCGGCTCTGCTATGTCAGAGGCGAGCCGGCGGCGCGATTGTCAAATAAGCGGCCTGGGGATTGCGGGGAAATCCCGATGCGGCGCGGGCACGGCTGTGGGCACGCACGGCCTGGACCGGCGACTGTGCAGGGGAGGCACGCCGGGGGCGCGAGGGGTGCGACTTACGGGGCCGAGCCGCCGTTGCGGCGGGCGTGCGCGCGCACGTCGGACGGAGCGGCGCCGAAGTGCTGCCGGAACACGCGGTTGAAATAGGAGACGTCGTTGAAGCCGCAGTCGTAGGCGACGGTGCTGATCTTCTCCGTCGCACGGCTGCCATCGGTCAGCATCTGATAGGCGCGCGCGAGCCTTTGCCCCAGCACATATTTCGTCAGCGTCGAGCCTTCGGACTCGAACAGGCGCTGGATGAAGCGAGGCGTGCAATGGTGCCGCGCGGCGAGGGCCGTCACCGACAATCCCGGCTGCCCGAGATTCTCGGCGATGTCGGTCTTGATCAGCTCGAGGCGTGCCGCGTGCAATCCGTTGCTTCTGGCCGCCTCGGCCGCGTCCTGGGTGGAGCCGAGCAGCAGCGCCATGAGATCGTAGATGTGGCGCGCCATGGCGGCCTTCAGGTCCGCGGACTCCGTGACGCGCTCGTCCCAGGTCATGGCGAGGTAGTTGGTGAGCAGGTGCAGGGCCCGCGAGCTGCGCGGCACGGGGCGCATGAAGCTGGCATCCGCGTCCCGCAGCATCGGTGCGAGCCGCGTGCGCGGAAAGCGCAGCCCCAAGATCTCGCCGGGAGGGCGATGCGTGAAGCTCGACGGGTCGGCGCCCGAGATCAGAACAGCCTCGCCATCGCCGAGCACAAGCTGCCTGCCGCGCTGCTCGATCAGATGGGGGCCGCGCAGGTTGATCATGAGCAGGGCGTCGGCATCGCCATCGACCATCTCGCGTGAGCGGCTGTTGCGCGAGCCGTGCAGCGTGCCCGACATCACCAGGAGGTCGGACAGCATGTTGAGACAGAGGTCGGCGTCGAACGCCTCTCCGGGAATGCGCTCGATCTGGTAGCGATAGCCCATGCGGGCGAAGCATTCGCGCAGCATGGACGGACGCTCGCGCTCGGGCCCGCCGGAAAACACGAGGCGCACGGGCCCCGGCGGCGGCGGCAATGGCTCCCCGCCAAGCAAGGTCTCCGGAGTGAGCAGCGGAAGGCGAGCCAAATCGACCATATTCTTCACCGGCGTGGGCAACATGGAATTGAGGATATGGGCCCCTTCTAGGGGATGCGGCAGAGGCCGACAAGACTGCGCGCGAGGCCGCAGCCTGCCGCCCGGGGCCGTCGCCCCAGTCCAAGCGATTGTCGCGCGCGTCCAAGCCCGGCGGGCTGCGGCTGGCTAGAACCGGTGGCGGCTCGGGACCGCGTGGCGCACTCGCCCGCCTCGGAGCCTCCCTGTCTGCAACCAGTCGGAGCAAGAGCGGAATGGACAGCTATGCAGTGATATTCGCGTTGTTCACGGGGTTCAGCGCTCTGCGGACGGTCTCCTATCTGCCGCAGATCCTGCGCATCGCGCGCGATCCCAACGGGGCGTCGGCGATCTCCTATGCGACGTGGATCATGTGGACCGGCGCGAACATCTCGACGAGCCTCTATGCGCTCTGCAACCTCGCGGATGCCTATCTGGCCTCGATCAGCGCTGTGTATGCCTGCTGCTGCCTGGCCGTCATAGGCCTCACGTTCGTGAAGCGGCGCGTCTCGTACGCCTCGATCCTGGCCAAGGCGCCGGCGGCGATGCCGACGCCCTGACGGCGCCAGATCTTCCCCGTTGCGCCTGATCCAGGTCAGAGACGAAGGCCGTCAGCTCAGGATCTCGCGATGGATCCAGCCGGCTGCGGCCTCGACGCCGCCGAACGAGTAGACGTGCAGGCCGACCACGTTGGAGGTGGCGCCATGCAGATGCTGGGCGACGGCCGCCAGCTGGTCGGTCGGGTCGGTGTTGGTGACGAGCTTGATGGCGCCGAAGCCCTGGGCGTGCAGGGCGCGCAGGGAGGCGTTGACGCCGCAGGTCTGGGCAAACTTCAAGAGGCGCAAGGGGCTCGTCGGCCCCGGCACGCCGACGTAGACGGGCAGGCCCGGGAAGCGCGCCCTCAGCTGCGCGCAGTAGTTCACGATGCGGGGCAGCGCGAACGAGAACTGGGTGACGACGTAAGGGGCGAGCCCCACCTCGCGGGCGCGCGCCACCTTCGCCGCCAGCGCGCGCTCGAGCGCGTCGCTGGCGATGGAGCGGTGACCCTCCGGGTAGCCGGCCAGGCCGACCTCGCGGATGCCGTGGCGCGCGAGCGGCGCCGCAAGGAGGCTCAGGGCATCGGCATAGGGACCGGCGGCCGTGTCGCAGTCGCCGGCCAGGATCAGCAGCCGCTGCACGCCCGCCTCGCCGCACAGCCGCAGCAGGGCGGCATCGAGCGCGCTTGCCGAGGCGATGCGGCGGGCGGCGAGATGCGGCACCGGCTCGAGCCCGGCCTCGCGCACGGCAACGGCGGCGTCGGCGATGTCGTCGAGGGAGGTGCTCGGCATGTGGTTGATGTAGACGGGCGTGTTGGCCGGCAGCAGCGCGGCGATGCGGGCGGCGTCCTGGCGCCGGCGCGCGGCCATCTCGATGGAGGTGCCGGCGAGCAGCTCCTGCTCCGCGCGCCGCTGGCGCATGCCGGTGCCGGGGGCGGGGCTCGGGCTCGCTGGAATGGCTGTCACGGCATCAATCCTTCTTGCGGGAGACGACGTAGGATTCGTCCTGGAACCAGAGGCTGCCGTGCCTCTGCAGCACGTCACGGGTGGCATCGAGATAGAGGGAGGTCTGCATCGCCTTCTCGAGGCGCTCGTCCTCGATCTGGTTGACGTAGACGGCGGCGTTCCAGGCGGCGAACAGCGTGGAGGTGCCGATGGCCGAGGAGATCTCCGTCGGCAGCGTGTGCATGCTGTAGCGGAACAGGGAGCGGTCGTCGGCGTAGGCGTAGAAATTGTAGCCGCCCGCCGCGTCCCCCAGCTCGGCCTGCACGGCGCGCAGGATGTCGTGACGGCTGGTGGTGAAGGGGTCCTCCTCCGGCCAGATCTTGCGCACGATGTCGAGGCCGGGGTCGTGGCCGTAGGAATGGATGCCGATCAGCCTGCCGCCGGGGCGCAGGGCGCGGGCGAGCGGCGCGATGACCTTCTGCGCCTTGAACTCCGCCGGCACGCGCAAGCGGTAGGGCTGGGAGGCGATGACGAGGTCGAAATCGGCCGCGGCTGCGTGCGGCCGCGGGATCACCTGGTTCAGGAGGAAGCGGTAGTCCTCACGGTAGATGACGAGGGCGACGGGGCGGTCGTAGACGGGATTGCCAGTCTTGGCGCTGTGCCGGGCCTGCCAGTTGCGGCCGAGGAAGGGCTCGAGCGCGTTGATCTGCTCGCTGAACTCGTTGGACGTGGTGCCGGTGAGCGCCAGCTCGTGCCAGACCATGCGCTCGCGCGTGGCCTCCGAGCGCGGCGCGAGCCAGGGCGCCTCGGTGTAGTACATGTTGGTGACGACGAGGACGGTGGCCGGGTGCTCGTGGAAGCGGTCCGCCACCTTGTCGAGGGACAGCCTGACATCCTCGAGGCTGATCTCCTTGCCGACGATGTGGAAGGGTACGGTCGGGAAGCGGCGGTGCATCTCGCGCATGACGCGGGTGAGCACGGTGCCGTCGCCCATGCCGGCATCGAAGACGCGCAAGGCCGGCGGCTCGGGCGCGATGTTGGCGAGCTCCATGCCGATGCGGCGGGCGATGACCTCCTTCTCGCCGCAGGTGTTGACGAACAGCAGGTACTTCTGCCGGTTGTCGAAGAAGCGGAAGCTGCGGTTGAGCGGCTCGCCGGCCCGTGCCGCGGCATCGGGGGCGGGCGCGGCCGGCTCGTTGGGCCGCAGCAGGCGCAGCAACTCGGGCGGCGAGGAGGGCGTCTGGGCGCCCTGCGCGGCCATGAAGGTGGCGACGCGGTCGAGGGTCTCGGCGGTGACGCGGGCGCCGTCGCGCAGGCGGGAGACGAACTTGCCGTCGTTGACGGCGCGCCGGCCAAAAGTGGATTCGGCGATGGCATTGTGACGGCAGAAGACCTCGATGGCCTCGAGCAGGCTGCCGGGGCGCTCGAGCCCCGCCTGGGTGCTGTCTGTGGCCTGGACCATGCGTGTCGCCTGCCTGTCCTGCGCGAGGATTGCGAAAGGCTATGGGCCGTGCGCGTGGGAGGACAACCACAATCGGCAGCCCGCGCCCGAGTGGGAAACGTCCCACTGTGCCGCGCCGCGGCCAAGGGCAACAGGCCCGGAGCCCCTGGCGAAAAAGTGTTTCCGGAAAGGCAGATACGATCACGCTGCGAAGGCGCATGCGCGTGCGGTGCAGCATGGCGGCGGCGCTGCGGCGGGGCTACAGGTGCGGGGCCAGACAAGAGACGGCGCGGCTTGTCCCCGGGTGCCCGCGCGATGCGACAATCCTCCCCATCGCCGCCCACGAGGGAGTGCTCTCGCGAGGCATTTCGAGCGTACGGGACGGCGGGACTTGCGACGGTGGACCTCTCTCCGGGCGGCTGATCGCCCACCGCCTGCCCGGGAAAGAACGATGCGCTGGAGCTGGCTCGGCTGGTATCCGTGCCCGGGCGCCGTCACGAGTCGCGGGGCGTGGACGCCCTTTTCTCATTCGAGCCGAGGCCGAAGCGCCCCGCTCCCTCCTGCCCCATGTCCCGGACGCCGCGGCGTGCCGGGCGATTGGCGTGCCCGCGAGATCTCTTCTCCCTGTCCCCGCTTTGCGGGGAGTCTGGACAGGGGCGCGCCCGGCGCAGGTGGCGAGCGTCCCCCGGCTCAGCGCTTGGCGGCCTCGCACTTGCCGGGCTCCATGAAGGTGATCTCCTTGAGATCGCCCTGGATGGCGAAATCACCGTAGTCGATGAGCATGTTCTGGCTGACGCCGTTCTCGAGGAAGAGGAAGCTCAGCTCGTAGACGGGCACGGCGTCGCGATTGTCGGATCTGGGCTCGTAGTAGGCGATCGAGACGGGCCAGGCCGGCACGCCGACGAGGCGCTCGGCGGCGGTCTTGGTCTTGGTGAGCCGCTCGGGTGCGGTCGAGAGCGTCTTGCGCCCGATGGCGGAGACGGTGTCGTAGACCTTCTCGCCCTTCTCGGAGCCGTCGTAGAGGTCGGCGCGGAAGCTCGCCTTGCCGGCGCGGGCGGCCTCGATCAGCGCGATCGAGTGCTGCACGGGAAAGTAGGTGCGCGCCGACAGCTGGATGTCGCGCTTGGCGGGCTTGGTCAGCTCCACCTTGACGTCGTTGGTGGCCGGCGCGCGCGCCGCGTCGCCCGCCGTCACCTCGGTCGCCTTCTCGTCGCGGAACTGGCTGGAGTTGAAGCGAAAGCGCTTGCCGGTGCCTTCCTCCCAGCTCGAGGAGCGCAGGTCGGTCAGCGTGATGGCCCCGTTCTGGTTCTGCATCTGGGTGACGAAGCGCATATTCTGCGTGTAGCCCTCGCAGGCGGAGCCGACGAGCTCGTAGACCATGCGGCCCGAGACCTGGGTGACGCTGGAGCCGCCGCGGGCGCTGGCAAGGGTCATCTCGTAGATGGCCCGGTGCGGCACCATGACGATCGAGCTGCCCGCGGCCTGGCCGGTCCGTGGCGCCACCAGGGCAGCGCCTGCCAGCACCGCAACCAGGGGCGCAGCGCGAAGGGCGCGGGCCGTCGCGTTCCACATGCTCGTCCCTCGCCTGTCCGCCATGCTCGCTCTTCTCTCGCGCTGCTGTCGCGCCGCCCTCGAATCGCACGTCCCGGCCCATGACCGGTCCGGCCAGCGCTGCCGGGCGCAGATCGCATTCGCCTGGAACTCTGGGGCAGCACTGTGGCCTTGATGCGCTGGCTCCGGCGACTTGGCAACAGTGCCGTTCGTCGCCATCCCCTTAAAGCGTGGGGCAAGGGCAGCCATCATCATCGGCAGGTTTGGCAATCCCGGCCGCCGTGATAATCGGGGCTGCCACACGGTCTGGACATTAACGGTCACCAACTCAAAGGGTTGCGGCATGGCGGCAAATCACGCGCGGTCGAGGCGTGCAGCGGGCAGCACGATCCGCCCCGAGAGGCTGCTGGACAGGGACGTCTTTGTCAGGCCGGTGGCGCACCGGGGCCTGCATGATGCGGTCGCCGGCGTGATCGAGAACTCAGGCCCGGCGTTCGAGAGGGCCATCGGCAAGGGCTACGCCATCGAGTGCGACCTGCAGCCGGCACGCGACGCCACTCCGATGGTGTTCCACGACGACCGGCTCGACCGGCTGATCCCGGGCGAGACGGGGCCGATCGCGGCGCGCCTGCCGGACGAGCTGTGCCGCATGCGCTATGCGGACAGGACCGCCCAGATCTTGAGCTTTGCCGATTTCCTGGCCCTGGTCGCCGGGCGGGCGCCGCTTCTGGTCGAGGTGAAGGCCGAGCACGGCATGCCGCCGGCCGCCTTCCTCGACAGAATCGCCGATGCCGCCCGCGCCTACAAAGGGCCGATCGCGCTGATGTCGTTCAATCTCGACGTGGTGGCGGCGTTGGCGCATCTGGCGCCGCGCATTCCGCGCGGGCTCGTGCTGGGCCGGCAGGAGGTGCTGCACAGCTGGCTGGCGCGGGCGGGACGGGCGCCCGAGGGCACGGCACTGTCGCGGATCCTGGAGGGCGCGCTCGGACACGTGAGCTTCTTCGCCGTCGGCGTCAACGTGCTGAAGGGCGCGGCGGCCTGGCGCAAGCAGGGCGGGCACGACATTGCGCTGTTCT
The DNA here is from genome assembly GCA_033764875.1 of Hyphomicrobiaceae bacterium. GTDB lineage: Bacteria > Pseudomonadota > Alphaproteobacteria > Rhizobiales > Hyphomicrobiaceae > AWTP1-13. The sequence continues at coordinate 61,401 of JANRIO010000036.1, forward strand.
CGTGGACGGTGCGCAGCAAGGCCCAGCGGGCGACCGCGGCCCGCTATGCCGATGCGCCCATCTTCGAGGGCTACGAGGCCTGAGGCATGCCGCGCACGACAGGCGATCCACCGTCTCCCGCGCCCGGCATGTCGGTGCGGCAGGCGTTCGGCCGCGGCCTCAAGGTCGGGGCCTCGGTTCCTGCGGCGGTGCTGTTTGCCACCGCGCTCGGCTTCGGCGTGCTGGCGCGCGACGCGGGCTTCGGCCTCGCACAGACCCTGTTCATCTCCGGCGCGGTGTTCGCCATGCCGAACCAGGTGATGCTGGTCGATCAGCTGTCGCGCAACGAGACGCTCGCGATCACGGCGCTGGCGGTGGCGCTGACCGCCATGCGGCTGCTGCCGATGACGGTGACGCTGGCGCCGCTGCTCGACCGGCCGCAGCGGCGGCTCGGCGTCGACCTGGCGCTGTCGCATCTCGTGACCATCACCACGTGGCTGGAGGGCAACCGGCACCTGCCGTCGCTGGCGCCGGCCGCACGGGTGCCGTTCTTCGCCGGGCTCGGGCTGATGATCGTGGTGGCGCTGATGGCCGGCACGGCGCTGGGCTACACGGCGGCGGCAAGCGTGCCGCAACCGATCACGACGGCGCTGCTGTTTGCGACACCGGTGTACTTCTTCCTGTCGCTGATCACCACCTCGCGGCTGCGCGCCGACTTCATCGCGGTGGGGGCGGGGGCGCTGCTGGTGCCGATCGTGCACGCGATGGCGCCGGGGCTCGACCTGCTCGGCGCCGGGCTCGTGGGCGGCACGCTCGCCTTTCTGGCGAGGCGGGCATGAGCGCGGTGCCCGACGGTCTTGCGGCCTACGCCGTCCTGGTTCTTGCCGGCGTGCTGCCAACCGAGATGTGGCGCTGGCTCGGCGTGATCGTCGGCAACCGGCTGGCGGTCGAGGGGGCGCTGTTCCAATGGGTGCGGCTGGTGGCGGCGGCGCTGGTCGCGGCCATGGTGTCGCGCATGCTGCTCTACCCGGCCGGCACGCTCGCGGGCGTGCCGTGGACGTGGCGCATGGGCGCCTTCCTCGCCGCGGTGGCGATCTACCTCGGCCTGCGCCGCAACCTGGCGGCGGGCGTGGCCAGCGGCGCGCTCATCCTGCTCGCGGTGGAGGTGTTGCGCGGCTAGTGTGGCGCCTCGCAAGTGCCGACCAACATCGCGTCCAGGTTCCTGGCCGGCAATTGCGAGACAAGCACCGCAGCAAGCATTGAGGCGGATCAGGACACAAGGTCGCGCCGAGGGGCACGCGCGGATGCGTACGCTTAGCGAGGGGGCGCCATCACGTCCGGGGCGAAGCCGGTCGGCAGCCCGTCGATGCTGCGCGCATTCTTCAGGCCCCAGTACTTGCGCAGATTGTCGATGCCGTGCGCCGTCCAGTAGCGCAGCAGGTTCTGGCGGTCGGCCCGGTAGTCGAGCAGCGGCACGCCCATGCCGCACGAGGTCTGCACGAGGTCGACGGCCAGGTGCACGATCTGCCGGGCCCCCGGGATCTCCTCGAAGTGGGGCAGAAGCTCGACGTACTCAGGGGTGCCGCGCATCAGCGACCGGCCCTGTCCATAGAGCCGCAGGATCATGGGCTCGCCCTCGAAGGCGCAGAACATGATCGTGAGGCGCTTGTCCTCGCAGGCGAGCAAATGGGCGCGTGTCTCGCTGCCGCTGCCGGTGCAATCAAGGTAGGCGACGCTGTTGTCGGCGAGGACGCGAAACGTCGACATGCCCTTCGGGGACACGTTCACGCGCCCCTTCGGCGCGGCGCTGGCGACGAAGAACAGCCTCTGCCGCTCGATGAATGCCGTGTGCTGCGGCTCGATGCTCGGAAACTGCTTGCCCATGGTCGACTGCCTCCCCCTACGAGCTGCAATGGCTGGTGCTAGCACGGCGACGGTGCCGGTGAAATGGCGGTCGCGGTGTCCAGGGCGGCGATCAAGCCTGCTGGCGGGTGCTGCCGGCCGCCCGCCAGACGCGGAAGCGGCCGCTCTCGGCGACGACGTCGACGGCGGAGAACAGCGCCGCCAGAGCCTCGCCCAGCGCCACGCGCCGCTGCACCACGAGCTGCAGCACGCCGCCCGGCGACAGGTGCTGCAGGGCCTGCGCCACGAGCCGCTCGAGGGCGCCGTGGTCCTCGGCGACGCCGGTGTGCAGCGGCGGATTGGAGAGGATCGCGTCGTAGCGCTGGCTGCCGATGGCGGCGAGGCTGGTGCCGGCGATGGTGCGGGCGCGCGCGACGTTCTCGGCGGCTGCCGCCAGCGCCACGGTGTCGGCGTCGAGCATGTCGAGAACGGCGTCGGGGTGGCAGATGCGGACGGCGCCCGCGATCGGTCCGCTGCCGCACGCGAAGTCGAGAACGCGCGCGCCGACCCTCAAGGCCGGCAGCGCCGACAGCAGGAGCGCCGTGCCCTCGTCGAGCGTGCCGGACGCGAACAGGCCCGGGTAGGTGACCCAGGCGCGGGGCTCGCCCGCCAGGTCGAGCGGCACCACGCGGCGCCAGTCGGCGAGCTGCGACCTGAGCGGACCGGCAGGGCGAGGCGCGGCGAGGATGCGGCCGTGGGAGCGCGTGGCCAGCGTCTCGACGGTGCCGCACAGGGCCGCGAGATCGGCCTCGCCGGAGCGGATGCCCTCGTCGTTGCCGCCGAGGAGGACGATGCGTCCCCCCTCGGCGAGCACGCCTGCAACGGCGTGCAGGCTCATCAGGGCCTCGTCGCGCGCCTTGGCCAGGCGCAAGAGGGCCGCGTCGAACGGCCCCGCGGGAGGCCAGGGCGTGGCTGCGGCCGTGTCGGTGAGGCGGCGGCTCCAGTGGGTGGGCGCGAGGCCTGCGGTGCGGACGGCATCAAGGGTCTGAGGCCCGCAGCCAGCCAGCAGCACGCGGCCATCGAGGGCCAGCACGTCGCGGCTGCGCCTGATGATCTCGGCGGCGGCTCCGTCCGGATCCTGGCGCCAGCGGCTCATGTCACGCGGGGCCCGTCGCCTCGCAGCGGCGCCCGGCAGACCTCATGCCTGCAGCGCCTTGCGCAGCTTCTCGGCGTTGGCGGCGAGCACGTCCTGGTTCTCCATTTTGCCCGTGTGCGGTCCGATGGACTGTCCCGTCTTGCGCGGCAGGACGTGGAAGTGGAGATGGAACACCACCTGGCCGCCGGCCGGCTCGTTGAACTGCTGCAGCGTGATGCCGTCGGCGTTGTAGGCCTTCATGAGCGCCTGGGAGATCTTCTGCACCGTCTTCATGCAGGCCGCGAGCTGGCCCGGGCTTGCATCGAGCACATTGCGGGCGGGCGACTTCGGGATCACCAGGGTGTGGCCCTCGCAGCGGGGCATGATGTCCATGAACGCCAGCGTGTCCTGGTCCTCGTAGACCTTGTGGGCGGGCAGCTCGCCGCGCAGGATCTTGGCAAAGATGTTGTTGCTGTCGTAACCCGCCATCTGGGTCTCCTCGCTTCGCCTCGCACGCTGAGCGCGCTTGACGGCTCTGTCTCGCAAGGCCGGCGGCCCCGCGTCAAGTCTGGGCACGCTGCCGATGATCGTCAGTCCTCCTGCTTTTCGCCCCGGCGATAGGGCGCGTAGGCGGCAAGCTCCTCGCCAGCCCGCTCGACGTAGAGGCGCTCGCGGGAGAGGTAGTCGGCGACGGCACGGCGCAGGGCGGGATCGCAGATGTAGTGCGCCGAGTAGGTCTTGGTCGGAAGGTAGCCGCGCGCCAGCTTGTGCTCACCCTGGGCGCCGGCCTCGACGCGCTTCAGGCCGTGCGCGCTGGCGAAGGCGATGGCCGGAGAGTAGCACAGCTCGAAATGCAGGCAGGGGTGGTGCTCGGTGGCGCCCCAGTAGCGCCCGAACAGGCAGTCGCCGCCGATCATGTGGAAGGAGCCGGCGACGGCGCGCCCCTCGCGCATGGCCAGCATCAGCAGCGGAGCCTCGCCGGTGGCCGCGGCGACAAGGGAGAAGGCGCTTCGGTTGAGATAGGGCCGGCCCCATTTGCGCGAGCCGGTGTCCATGTAGAAGTCGAAGAAGGTGTCCCAGTGGGCCTGCGTGATCTCGCGCCCGCGCAGCCAGACCACCTCGAGGCCGGCGCTCAGCGCCGTCTCGCGCTCCTTGCGCACGGCCTTGCGCTTGCGGGAGGCGAGGGAGGCCAGAAAGTCCTCGAAGCTGGCGTAGCCGTCGTTGCTCCAGTGGAACTGCTGGTCGGTGCGCTGCAGGAAGCCCAGCTGGCCCAGCCGCTGCCATTGCGCCTCGGTGAGGAACGTTACGTGTGCTCCCGAGAGGCCGCCCTTGCCCGCGACCTCGACCACGGCGCGGGCCAAGAGCTCCTCGCGCGCGGCTGCGTCCGCGCCGGGGCGCACGAGCAGCCGCGGCCCGGGCACGGGTGTGAACGGCACGGCGAGCTGCAGCTTGGGATAATAGTCGCCATCGGCACGCATGTAGGCCTCGGCCCAGCCCTGGTCGAACACGTACTCGCCCTGGCTGTGCGACTTGAGATAGGCGGGCGCGCAGGCCGCAACGGCGCCTTCGGCATCGCGCATGACCAGATGGCGCGGCGTCCAGCCGGTGCGACCGCCGACGGCGCCGGCCGCTTCCAGGGCACTGAGAAAGCCGTGGCCGACGAAGGGATTGTAGGTCGCGGGATCGGGATTGGCGCAGGCATCCCACTCGGCGGCGGGAATGTCGGCAAGGCGCGGCACGATCTCGACGCTCACCTTCGCGGGCCCGGCGCACGGCGTGGAGGGATCTTGCAAGGAGCTTGGCCTCGACAATCGGATGGGGCGAAGGGTAAACGATCAGGCCCCGAGCGCAAGGGGCGGACGCGTCGATGTCGCGGACGCCGGGGCGGACGGTGACGGGATATTTCGTGGCTCACGAGGGAAACCGCAATGCGCACACTGCGAACGATGCTGCCGGGCGCGAAAGTTGCGATCATGGCGCTGCTGCTCGCGGGGGCGGCGCTGCCGGCCGCGGCGCAACGGGCCGACGAGGGCGGCGTCAACGTCGGCCGCCCCTCCTTCGCCCGCTACCTCGTCTCGGCGGAAGGGATCGAGAAGGCCGCCGGACAGCAATTCGTGAGCCTGAAGTCGCAGGCCACCGGCAAGCGCGTCCTGCTCCCCGACAGCGACGAGCAGACCCGGCGCGTGCGGCGCATCGCCAAGGAGCTGCTGCCCTTCGCGGAGAAATGGAATCCGCGCGCCAAGGATTGGACCTGGGAGGTGATCGTCATCAAGGCGCCGACGGTCAACGCCTTCTGCATGCCGGGCGGCAAGATCGCCTTCTTCACCGGCATCCTCGACAGGCTCAGCCTCACCGACGACGAGGTCGCCGTGGTCATGGGACACGAGATCGCGCACGCCCTGCGCGAGCACGCGCGCTCGCGCAAGGCCAAGACGGTGCTGACGCAGCTCAGCGCGGTGGCCGTGAGCCTGCTGCTCGGGGAAGGCTACGGGCAGATCGCGCAGCAGGGCGGCGGCCTGCTGACGCTGCGCTTCAGCCGCGGCGACGAGCGCGAGGCGGACCTGATCGGGCTCGAGCTCGCCGCGCGGGCCGGCTACAACCCGGAGGCCGGGGTGGCGCTGTGGCAGAAGATGGCGCGGGCGCAGAAGGGGGCGCCGCCGCAGTGGCTGTCCACGCATCCCTCGAGCGAGGACCGCATCGCGCGCATCAGGGCGGCGCTGCCCAAGGTCGCCCCGCTCTACGACAGGGCAAGAGCCGGCAAGGGCTAGTGGTGCCCGCCCGACAGATGATGGCCGCGGGCACCCTCGGGCTGGTCTTGCGGCTGTCCGGTTGAGCTCTTCGAAGTGCTGCGGCTCGCGGCAGGCTTGCGTGGATGCCCTCCTTCGCGGGCATGACGGGTGTTGTCGCGAGCCCGCTTGCCACACCAACGACGTCACCCCCGCGCAGGCGGGGGTCCACGCCAGCTCGGAGCTCTGTCGGTACAGTCGAACCGCCCGCACTCCGCAATCGAGGTTGTGGACGTGCTGCCGCAACCCAGGCCTCCACGCGTGTCGCCGCACGTGGCTGGGTGGATGGTCGGGACAAGCCCGACCATGACAACCCACACGGGTGCCAGGCGGACGAGCCGCATCACCGGCGCGCGGCGATCATGGCGGCGGGCGCGTGGCGGCTACAGGCTGAGGTAGTGCTCGCGCAGCGCGGCGTCGGCGGCGATGGCGGCCATGGGGCCCTCGTGGCGGATGGTGCCCTTCTCGATGATGTAGGCACGGTCGGCAACAGCGGAGGCGAAGTAGAGGTTCTGCTCGGAGAGCAGGACGGAGATGCCTTCCGCCTTCATGCGGCGCACGCTCTCGGCCATGAGCTCGACGATGACGGGGGCGATGCCCTCGGAGGGCTCGTCGAGCAGGACGGCTGAGGGGTTGCCCATCAGCGTGCGGGCGATGGTCAGCATCTGCTGCTCGCCGCCCGACATCTGGCTGGCGCGGCGGTCGCGCATCTCGGCGAGGTTGGGGAAGATCTCGAACAGGCGCTCCGGCGTCCAGGCGGAGGCGCCGGCGGAGGGGGCCTTGGCGCCTACGGCGAGGTTCTCGGCGACGGTCAGGTCGGTGAAGATGCGCCGGTCCTCGGGCACGTAGCCGAGGCCCGCGCGCGCGATGCGGTGGGTGGGGAGGCCCAGGATGTCGTGTCCGGCGAAGGTGAGCGCGTCGGCGCCGGCGTCGATCAGCCCCATGATGGCCTTGAGCGTGGTCGACTTGCCGGCGCCGTTGCGGCCCATGAGGGCTGCGACCTCGCCCTGGCGCAGGCTGAGCGAGACACCGAACAGGATCTGCGCCTGCCCGTAGGCGGCGGTGAGGCCCTGCACGTCGAGGAGTGGCGTGGCGTTCATGGCGCGGGCCTCGCCGCGGGCCCCGCCCCGCGCGCGGCGCCCGACGCCGTCAGGTCCGCCGTGCCGCCGAGGTAGACCTCGCGCACGCGCGGGTCGGCGCGCACGCTCTGGGCCGTGCCGCGGGCGATGATCTCGCCGCGCACGAGGACGAGGATGTGGTCGGCGTGGGCGAACACCGCGTCCATGTCGTGCTCGGTGAACAGGACGCCGATGCCGGAGGCCCGGGCGATGTCCGCCGTCAGCTGCATCAGGGCGCCGCGCTCCTTGGGCGCCATGCCGGCCGTGGGCTCGTCCATGAGCAAGAGCTTGGGCTGGCCGGCGAGCGCGATGGCGAGCTCGACGCGCTTGACGTCGCCGTAGGCGAGCTCGCGGCAGGGACGGTCGGCCGCATCCGCCATGCCGACGCGATCGAGGAGCGCGACGGCCTCGTCGCGGGCGAAGGCGGTGGCGTCGGACCAGAGGCTGCGCGTGCGCCCGGCAAGGCTGATCAGGGCCATCTGCACGTTCTCGGCCACGGTCATCGACAGGAAGGTCTGGGCCACCTGGAAGGTGCGCCCGACGCCGAGGCGCCAGATGCTGCGGGGCGCGCGCCCGGCGATGTCGGTGCCGTCGAGGCGCACGGTGCCGGCGTCGGGGGCGAGCTGGCCGCCGATCATGTTGAAGGTCGTCGACTTGCCGGCGCCGTTGGGGCCGATCAGCGCCACAAGCTGGCCGCGGGCCACGTCGAAGCTGACGGCGCGGGCCGCGTGCACGCCGCCGAACGATTTCTCCAGGCCCTCGACGGCGAGCAGGGTCATGCCGGTGCCCGCCGCGTCTTGGGCGCGAGGCCGGGGGCCGCCAGGCCGGCGCGCAGGCCCATGATGCCGCCGACGATGCCGCGGGGAACGGCGAGCACGATGGCGATGATGGCGAGGCCCAGCAGCAGGCGCCAGTGGTCGGTCAGCGGCATCACGAAATCGCGGATGGCGTGGAAGGCGGCGGCCCCCACGAGCGGTCCGACCACGGTCTGCACGCCGCCCAGCAGCACCATGACGAGGAAGTCGATCGACATGGAGATGGAGATCAGGGTCGGGTCGATGGAGCCCTTGGAGAAGGCGAACAGGCCGCCGGCGAGACCGGCCGCGGTGCCCGCGACGACGAAGGCAAGCCAGCGGTGGGTGCGCACGTCGATGCCGATGGCATCCGCGCGCGCGCTCGAATCGCGGGCGGCGCGCAGCGTGTAGCCGAAGGGCGCGTAGATGATGCGGCGCAGGACAAGGATGGCCGCGCCGGCGACAAGAAGCATGAGATAGTAGTAGGCCGTGCGGCCGGCCACCCAGGCCGACGGCCAGACGCCGACGACGCCGTTGTCGCCGCCGGTCATCTCCACCCACTGGAAGGCGACGGCGTAGGTGATCTGGGCGAAGGCCAGCGTCAGCATGGCGAGGTAGATGCCCGAGAGGCGCACGATGAAGAAGCCGAACACGGCGGCGCCGAGGCCGGCCGCCAGGGGCGCGGCGAGGAGGGCCGGCTCCATGGGCACGCCGAGGCGCGTCACGAGGAGGCCGGCCGCATAGGCGCCGAGGCCGAAGTAGGCGGCGTGCCCGAAGCTGACGATGCCGCCGACGCCGATCAGGAAGTTGAGGCTGAAGGCGGCGAGCGCGAAGGCGAGGATCTCGATGCCCACCTTCACCGCGTAGGCGTCGCCGAGGATGGGAAGGGCGAGCAGCAGCACGGCGGCGACGGCGGCCGCGACGACCTCGAAGCGGGCAAAGCGGCGCAGATCGAGGATGCCCTCGGGCAGCACGGGGCGGCCGTGGGCGGCCTCCGGCCGGCCGAGCAGGCCCCAGGGCCGCACGACCAGCACCACGGCCATCAGCAGGAAGACGAGCACCAGGGTGATCTTGGGAAAGATCAGGATGCCGAAGGCCTGCAGCTGGCCGATCAGGAGCGCGGCGAGAAAGGCGCCGGGGACCGAGCCCATGCCGCCGACGACGGTGACGACGAAGGCCTCGGTGATGATGGCGATGTCCATGTGCGGCGTGGCGGCCAGCCGCGGCGTCTGCAGCGCGCCGCCGAGGCCGGCGAGGAAGGCGCCGAGGAACAGGGTGCCGGTGAACAGCAGGGCCTGATTGACGCCAAGGGCCGCGACCATCTCGCGGTCCTGGGTGGCGGCGCGCACCAGCACGCCGAAGCGGGTGCGGTTCATGAGCAGCCAGAGCAGTCCCAGCACCACGGGCCCGGTGCCGATCAGGAACAGCTCGTAGGCGGGGAAGCGGTGGCCCAGGATGTCGACGGCGTGGCGCAGGCTCGGCGCGCGCGGCCCCAGGATGTCGAGCGGGCCCCACACCATCAGCACCAGGTCCTGCACGGCGAGGACGACGCCGAAGGTGGCGAGCAGCTGGAACAGCTCGGGCGCGCGGTAGATGCGCCGCAGGACGACGAACTCCATGAGGACGCCGACGATGCCGACGGCCAGCGCCGACAGCACAACGCCAAGCAGAAACAGCGGCAGGGAGCGGTCGAGCTCGAGGAGGCGGGGGACCAGCGTCACCGCGAAGTAGGCGCCCAGCATGTAGAAGGAGCCGTGCGCGAAGTTGACGATGCGCGTGACGCCGAAGACGATGGTGAGCCCGACGGCGATGATGAACAGCGACGAGGCGCTGGCCAGCCCATTGAGCATCTGCACGAGGAAGAACGACATGTCGTGCGGTCGGTGCTCCGGAGCGGGTGGGCGGGACTGCTGCTCCCTGACCCGACGAGCGGAGAAGGGAAACAAGTCGGCTTCTGCGCCCTCTCCCCGTCAAAACGGGGAGAGGGAATGAGGTCTTGCCATCTCCGGGAGGTGGCATCGCTCCCTGCGCGGAGAGGGGACCACACTCAGTTCTTGCGGGCGGCCTTCACCTCGGCCTCGGGGAAGAGGTACTTGGCGCCGTCCTCGTACTTCCAGCTCTTCATGGTGCCGGCCTTGCCCTTGAGCGTGGTCTCGCCGACCCAGGCGCCGAGCGTCGACTGGTGGTCGAGCGCGCGCATGGTGACGGGGCCGGTGATGGTGTCGAACTTGGCGTCGTTGAGGGCGGCGAGGAGCTTCTCGGTGTCGGTGCCGCCGGCCTTGTTGATGGTGTCGCGCAGCATGTAGCCGACGACGTAGCCGAGCAGCGAGCCCAGCCGCGGCGTGTCGTTGAACTTGGCCTTGTAGGCGTCGATGAAGGCCTTGTGCGGGGCGTCCGTGATCTGGTCGAGCGGGTAGCCGGTGACGATCCAGCCCTCGGGCGTCTCCTCGCCCAGCGGGATCATGTACTCGGGCTCGCCGGTGAGCAGGCTCGCAACCGTGCGCTTCTCGAACAGGCCGCGCGTGTTGCCCTCGCGCACGAACTGGGTGAGGTCGGCGCCGAACAGCACGTTGAAGATGCCGTCGGGCTTCAGGTTCTCAAGGGCTGCGACGGTGGCGCCGGCGTCGACCTTGCCCAGGGCGGGAAACTGCTCGCCGACGATCTCGGCGTCGGGCGTGGCGGCCTTGATCAGCCTCTTGAAGTTGGCCGCCGCGGACTGGCCGTACTCGTAGTTGGGGGCCACGATCGCCCACTTCTTGACGCCCTTGGCCTTGACCGCCTCGACCAGCATCTTGGTCTGCATGTAGGTCGAGGGCCGGACGCGGTAGGTGTACTTGTTGCCAGAGGCCATGGTGATGGCGTCGGTCAGCGGCTCGGTGGCCAGGAACAGCACCTTCTTCTGGTTGGCGAAGTCGGCGACGGCGAGGCCGACGTTGGAGAGGAAGGTGCCGACGAGGAAGCCGACGTTCTCGCGGGTGAGCAATTCCTCCGCCACGCGCACCGCATCGCCCGGCGTGCCGCCGTCGTCGCGGAACACGATCTCGAGCTTGCGTCCGCCGAGCACGCCGCCCTTGGCGTTGATCTCGTCCTGGGCGAGCTGCATGCCGTTGCGGTAGGGCACCGCGAAGGCCGCCATGCGCGCGTAGGAGTTGAGCTCGCCGACCTTGACGGGCTCCCCTTGCGCAAGGGCAGGCAGCGCGGCGAGCGCCACGCCGATGGCGGCGGCGCCTGCCACCAGCAAGCGATGCATGTGTGCGATCCGGACCATTCAACAACTCCTCTCGAGCCCAAAGCCGAAGATGTTGGTTCCCGTCTGTCCGCGGCGTGGGCGTGCGCCCGCGTGAGCCCCGGTCTCCGGCGTGCCACCCGTAGCACATCGCAAGATCGTTAGCCTGCTAACGATAGCATGCCGACAAATCCGGACAAGAGCCAAGACTGGCGCTGCAACACGCCGCTTGCCGCCCGATTGGGCAGCGGGCCGTCAGCTGCCCGCGGGCTCAACGGCGCCGGCGCCTCGCCGGCTTGCGGAGGATGGCCACCGCCTCGACGTGGTCGGAGTACAGGAACTGGTCGATGGGGGTGACGGCCTCGATGGCGTAGCCGCCGGCCGTGAGGTGACGGGCGTCGCGGGCGAGAGTGGCGGGGTTGCAGGAGACGTAGGCGACCAGCGGCACGTCCGAAACGGAGAGGGCCTGCGCCTGGGCCTCGGCGCCCGCGCGGGGCGGATCGAGCACGACGGCATCGAGCCCGGCGAGCTCGCCCGGGGCCAGCGGCTCGCGGAAGAGATCGCGGGCCAGCACCTCGATGGGCTTGAGACCCTGGGCGTGGCGCGCGGCGTGCGACAGCGTCGCGAGGGCCGCCTTGTCGCTGTCGAGAGCGCGCACGCGGGCGGTGCGGGCGAGGGCGAGGGAGAAGGCACCTACGCCGCAGAACAGATCCGCGACGCGACGGGCGTTGCCGACGCCGGTCTGCACCAGGCCGCGCATGGCCTCCTCGGCTGCGGCGACGGCCTGCACGAAGCCGCCGGGCGGGGGTGTCACCGCCACGCCCGCGATGTCGAGGGCGGGCATGGCGCGCACCAGGATGGGGTTGCCATCGAGGCTGATGCGGGCGAAGCGGTGGCCCTCGGCAAGGCGCGCGAGGGCGGACGAGATTTCCGGCGTGACGCGCGCGAGGTCGGCTGCGACCGCAACGTCGAGGCCCGCCGGGGTTGCGAGCACGGTCAGGCGCGCCTCCTTGACGGCGAGGATGGCGACGAGGCTGCGCAGGGCCGGGAGCACGCGCACGATCTCGGGCTCGAGCACGCAGCAGACGGCGATGTCGACGAGGTCGTGGGAGCGCCGCGCGTGGTATCCGAGCGCCACGGCGCCTTGGGTGCGGCGCGCCGTCAGCACGGCGCGGCGGCGCGTGCCGCCGGCAAGACGCACAAGCGCGCCGACGGGCGCGGCCGCCAGCCCGCGCTCGGCGAAGCAGGCGACGACGAGCCCGCGCTTCCAGTCGGCGTAGACGGCGTCCGGCATGTGCTGGGCAAGACAGCCGCCGCAGACGGTGAAATGCGGGCAGGGCGGGGCGGCCCGGGCCGGGGCCGGTGGCCCGACGACGCGTCCGGCGCCCGCGTCATCGATCTCGACCGTCTCCCCCGGCAGGGCAAAGGGCACGAACACGGCGCGGCCCTGGGCATCGCGCGCGATGCCGTCGGCCCGGGCCCCGATGGCCTCGATCACAAGGCGCCGCGCGCCGGGGTCGGGGGCCGTGTCGTCAGGCGTCATGGCTGGCTCCGATCAGGTACTCGAGGTTGCCCGAGCCGCCGGTGATGGGCGAGGGCACGACACCCAGCAGGCGCCATCCCGGCTGGCCGGCAAGGAACTGCTCGACCGCCGTGACCGCGGCTTGGCGGGCCTTGGCGTCGCGCACGATGCCGCGCTTGCCGACGGCGGCGCGTCCGACCTCGAACTGCGGCTTGATCAGCGCCACCAGCCAGGCGCCGCGGGCGGCCAGAGGCAGCACCGCGGGCAGCACCTTCAACAGCGAGATGAAGCTGACGTCGACGACGACGGCGCCGACGGGCTCGGCGATGTCGGCAGGCGTCAGGTCGCGGGCATCGCTGCCCTCGCGGGCCACGACGCGCGGATCGCCGCTGAGGCTGGGATGGAGCTGGCCGTGGCCCACGTCGATGGCGTAGACCCTGGCGGCGCCTGCGTCGAGGAGCACGCGGGTGAAGCCGCCGGTGGAGGCGCCGATGTCCAGGGCGGCACGGCCCTGCGCCTCGAGCTTGAACGCGGCCAATGCCGCGGCAAGCTTCTCGCCGCCGCGCGACACGTGCCGCGTCGCGGCGGGGGCATCGGTGAGCGCGACGTGCTGAGCGGGCGTCACGGCGCGCGCGGGGGACGCTTCAACGGCACCGTCGACGGTCACCAAGCCGCGGCGGATGAGATCCTGGGCCCGCGAGCGGGTGGCGACGAGGCCGCGGGTCACCATGGCCCGGTCGAGACGCGTGCGGTCCGGCGGCGTGTCGGCAGCCATGGCGATCTCACGGACCTGTGAACTCTGCGCGTGCCGCTCGAGACATCCGATCGGGCCCCTTCGACGTATCTGAGCCAGCATCGAGCAGGCCGGCCATGCTATGTCGTGTGCCGTGACTGCCCGGCCTCGCATCGATGCTCGGATCCGCCCCGGAGGCGGACCGAGGCTCGCCACGCCTATTCGCTGATCCGTTGGGAGGTATCGCACTCATGAACAGACGCCACGCGCTGAAGCTTGCCATTGGTGCCACCGCGTTCGCGGCCGCGCCGGGGCTCACCTCGCGCGCGCTCTTCGCGCAGACGCCGGCGGCCGGCCCCTTCAAGCTGCCGCCGCTCGGGTATGCCTACGAGGCGCTCGAGCCGCACATCGACACGGCGACGATGAACCTCCACCACAAGAACCATCACAACGCCTTCATCAACAATCTCAACGGGCTTGTCGAGAAGTATCCCGATCTCGCGAAGAAGGGGATCGACGACATCCTCGGCAACCTGGCGGGGGTGCCGGAGGCCGTGCGCACGCCGGTGCGCAACAGTCTCGGCGGCCACTGGAACCATACCTTCTTCTGGGAGCTGATGACGCCGGGCGGGGCCAAAGCCCCGCAGGGCGATCTCAAGGCCGCGATCGACGGCAGCTTCGGCGATTTCGACAAGTGCAAGGCGGCGCTGAAGGCGGCGGCGCTCGGGCGCTTCGGCTCCGGTTGGGCGTGGCTCGGGGTCAAGGACAAGAAGCTCGCCATCTTCTCGACCGCCAACCAGGACAGCCCGCAGATGGACGGCGGCCGCGGCGTCATCGGCATCGACGTGTGGGAGCACGCCTACTACCTCAAGCACCAGTACAAGCGCGGCGACTATGTCGACGCGTGGTGGAACGTGGTCAACTGGGACAAGGCGTCGGAGAACTTCAAGAAGGCGATGGCCTGAGCATCGGGTCGAAGGGCCCCGGATCGGCGCGCTTGCGCCGTCCGGGGTGACAGGGAGAGCAGGCTCGCGCCTGAGGTCGGCAGAGCGGGCGCAGGTTGGGTAGAGCCGGAGGCGAAACCCGACAGTCCAGCTCGCAACGTCCACGTCGGGTTTCGCTGCTCTCTACCCGACCTACGGTCTGAGCATCGGGTAGGCAGGGTGAGCGTGGGGCTCGTGGGCCCCGGATCGACGCGCTTGCGCCGTCCGGGGTGACAGTGAGAGCAGGCTCGCGCCTGAGGTCGGCAGAGCGGGCGTAGGTCGGGTAGAGCCGGAGGCGAAACCCGACAGTCGCGCAGTGTCCATGTCGGGTTTCGCTGCGCTCTACCCGACCTACGGTCTGAGCATCGGGTCGGTAGGGTGAGCGTGGGGCTCGTGGGCCCCGGATCGACGCGCTCGCGCCGTCCGGGGTGACTGTGCTGCCTCAGGCCTTGGCGGCGAAGGAGCCGTCGAAGGTCTTGGCGAGATCGACCTGGATGCTGGCAAACTCGGGGTCGAGCTTCCTCAGCATGTCCATGATGCTCGCCATGCCCTCGGGCGGGATGATGCCGGTCTTGGAGTAGCCTTCGATCGATTTCGCCACTGCCTTGAGGTAGAGGGGCTTGTCGCCGAGGTGGTAGCTCGCCGGCACCGCGTCGGCGATCTCCTCGGGGCTGGCCTTGCCGATCCAGCGCAGCGCCGCCATCAGCGCGTTGACGAGGCGCTGCGTGGTGGCGGGGTGCTTGGCGATGAAGTCGCCGCGCAGGTAGAGGCAGGCAGCCGGGTTGGAGCCGCCAAAGAGCGCCTTGCTGCCGGCCTCGGTGCGCGTGTCGATCAGGATCTGGATGTCGCCGTCCTGCTCCAGCTTGGAGATCACCGGCTCGAGGTGGGAGAGCACCTCGATCTCGCCCTTCTTGATGGCGGCCACCGGCGCGGCGCCGGCGCCGACGCCGATGAAGGAGGCATCCGCCGGCTTGAGACCGGCCTTGACCATGGCGTACTGCACGCACAGCGCGGTGGAGGAGCCCGGTGCCGTGACGCCGATCTTGCGTCCCTTGAAGTCGGCGGCCGACTTGATGTCGCCGGCGAGCGACTTCCTGACCGCGATGACGATGCCGGGGAAGCGGCCCATCTCGAGCACGGCGCGGATGTCCTGGCCCTTGGCCTGCATGCGGATGGTGTGCTCGTAGGCGCCGGTGACGACGTCGACGGAGCCGCCGATCAGCGCCTGCAGCGACTTCGAGCCGCCGCCGAAATCGTTGATCTCGACGTCGAGCCCCTGAGCTTTGAAGAAGCCCTTCTGCTCGGCGATGGTGAGCGGGAGGTAGTAGAGGAGGGCCTTGCCGCCGACGCCGAGGATCACCTTGGTCTTCTCGGCCGGGGGCAGCGACTGGGCGAGCGCGAGGTCGGCGCGGGACGCGGCGAGCAGGCCGGCGGCGCCGGCGAGGAAGGTGCGGCGTTGCATGGGTTCTCCTCCAGAGTTGGCTGTTGTGGTCGTTGAGCGAGGGATGCTCAGGTGGTCGTGGTGCTGGCGGCCTGCGGACGCCATACCAGCAGGTGCCGCTCGACGAGCGTCACCAGCCCGTCGACGAGGATGACGAAGGCCATCAGCACGAACATGCCCGCGAACACGCCGGTGACGTCGAACACGCTCTCGGACTGGTGGATGAGATAGCCGAGACCGGCGGCGGAGCCCAGGTACTCACCGACCACGGCGCCGACGACGGCAAAGCCGACGGAGGTGTGCAGCGAGGAGAACATCCACGACAGGGCCGAGGGCAGGTAGACGTGGCGCAGCAGCTGGCGCTCGCTCATGCCGAGCATGCGGGCGTTGGCGAGCACGGTCGGGCTCACCTCCTTGACGCCCTGGTAGACGTTGAAGAAGACGATGAAGAATACGAGCGTGACGCCGAGCGCCACCTTGGACCAGATGCCGAGGCCGAGCCACAGCGCGAAGATCGGGGCGAGCACCACGCGGGGCAGGGCGTTGGCGGCCTTGACGTAGGGGTCGAAGGCGGCGGCGAGCAGGGGTTTGCGCGCGAACCAGAAGCCGATCAGGATGCCGGCGCCCGAGCCGATCAGGAAGGCCAGCGCCGCCTCGATCAGGGTGATGTAGAGGTGGCCCCAGATGGAGCCGTCCCTGAACCACTCGATGATGCGCAGCACGACGGCGCCGGGCGTCGAGAAGAAGAAGGCGATGGTCTTGGGGTTGCCGAACAGCCCCGTGGTCGAGGCGACCTGCCAGAGCGCCAGGCCGGCAACCGCGATCAGCACCTGCAGGGCGAGGATGAAGGCTCGGCTCTCTTTCATGGCGGCTGCTCCTCGCTCTGCCGGTAGCCGCGCAGCACCTCCTCCTTCAGGGCGTGCCAGATCTCGCGGTGCAACTCGTGGAACTGGGGATCGAGCTTGATGTCGGCGACATCCCTGGGACGCGCGAGCGGGATGCGGTAGTCGCCGATGATGCGCGCGGCGGGCCCGGCCGACATGATCAGCACGCGGTCGGCCAGCGCAATCGCCTCCTCGAGGTCGTGGGTGATGAACAGCGCCGCCTTGCGGTCGGCCGACCACAGCTTGAGGAGCAGGTCGCCCATGATCAGGCGGGTCTGGGCGTCGAGGGGGCCGAAGGGCTCGTCCATGAGCAGGATCTTCGGGTCGCGGATCAGCACCTGGGCGAGGCCGACGCGCTTCCTCTGGCCGCCGGAGAGCATGTGCGGATAGCGGTCGGCGAAGGCCGCGAGCCCGACGCGGGAGAGCCAGTCGCGGGCGCGTGCCGTGGCCTCGGCCCTGGCCACGCCGCCAGTGGTGAGCGCGATGACGACGTTGTCCAGCGCCGTCTTCCAGGGCATCAGGGCATCCTGCTGGAAAAGGTAGCCGGCAGAGCGGTTGAGGTCGGCCAGCGGGGCGCCGTAGACTCGCACGGTGCCGGCGGACGGCTTGAGCAGGCCGGCCGCGGCGTTGAGCACCGTGGACTTGCCGCAGCCGGTGGGGCCGACGATGGCCACGAACTCGTGCGCGCCCACGGCGAGCGAGACGTCCTTGACGGCGGTGAAGGCCGTCCGGCCGGCCGAGCGGAAGGTGATCTCGAGCCCGTCGATGGCGACGGCCTGCTGCGGGGCGGCCGCGCGTGGCGCCGCGATTTGATCTTGAATGGTCATCGCCCGTCGGGGTCGCGCTTGCTCTGCCCGCCCCTTCTAGGGCCTGGGCAAAGGACGATGCAAGGCAATCCAAGGTGTTAAGAATGTTTCGCGGCAGGAGAGGGCCGCACCGGCCGCGGGCCGCCCGTGGCCGCCTGGATCACCGGCGTGCGCATGCTCCGGAGGCCGAGCGGGAATGCCGTTTCGGGCTGGAGGTTCCGCTCGACGCTGGGCATCGCCAGAGGCATGCTGGCGCGCTGCCCATGGCCCCAAGAAAGGACGAACGGCGTGACCATCACCTCATCGGTATTCTCCGCGGACGAGCTGCTGGACGAGATGCTCCAGTGGGTGCGGATCGAAAGCCCTACCTACGACGCAGCGGCCGTGAACCGCATGCTGGACCTCATCTCGAGCCGGCTGTCGGGGCTGGGCTTTGCCGTCGAGCGGATCGCGGGCACGGCGCCGAAAGGCACGCAGGGTCTCGGCGACATCCTGCGGGCGCGGATCGGCGGGGACGGGCCCGGCATCCTGATGATCGCGCATGCGGACACCGTGCACCCGGTGGGGACGCTCGCCGGCCCGTTGCCAATCAAGCGCGAGGGCGACAAGTGCTACGGCCCGGCGATCTACGACATGAAGGGCGGGACGGTGATGGCGCTGGCCGCCGTCAAGGCGGTGCTCGCCGCCAAGGCGCTGAAGCTGCCCATGACCATCATCATCAATCCGGACGAGGAGATCGGCAGCCCCTCCTCGCGCGCCATCATCGAGGAGGAGGCGGCGAAGGCGCGGTTCGTCCTGGTGCCGGAGCCGGCCAAGGGGCCGACCGGCGAGGTGACGACGGGGCGGCATGCCTTCCAGCGCTTCTTCCTGACGACGCACGGAAGGCCGGCGCACTCGGGCTGGACCAACAAGGACGGCCGCTCGGCGGTGCGCGTGATGGCGCAGCTGATCGAGGAGCTGGAAGGGAGCTCGGACTACGACAACGGGCCGACGTACGCGGTGAGCGTCGTGCACGGCGGGCAATGGGTGAACTGCGTGCCCATGACGTGCACGGCGCAGGCGCTGTGCGTGGCCCGCGACATGGAGACGTTCCACAAGATCGGGCGCGTGCTGGACGGCATCGTCGGCGTGCGCTCGGACGTGCGCATCGAGGTCGAGCGCGGGCCCGTGCGGCCGCTGTGGACGGCGCACGCCGGCACCATGGATCTCTACGGCCGGGCGAAGCGGATCGCGGCCGAGATCGGGTTCGAGCTGCCGCACGGGCAGCATGGCGGCGGCTCGGACGGCAACTTCACGGGCGCCATGGGCAAGCCGACGCTCGACGGCCTCGGCATCATGGGAGCCGGCGCCCACACCCACGGCGAGCACGTGCTGGTCTCCTCGATCGTGCCGCGCACGACGCTGATTGCCCGGCTTCTGGCGGAGCTGGCGTAGCGTCCCGGCCGCGGCCCGCGCCCGTGTGCCGCTGGCCGAGATTGATCTCGGTCAAGGCTCTGCTGCGTGCGCTGCGACACCGTCGCGCGCAGATCCACGGAGAGGAGACCGGCCGATGACGCAGGCTGTGCAAGAGCACCGCGAGGGGATATTCGCCAGGCTGATCGCCCGCTGGCGGGAGCAGTCGGAGCTCAGCCAACTGCCGGCCGGGGAGCTCGATCGCGTCGCGGGCGAGCTCGGCATGACCGGCGAGGACCTCGCGAGCCTCGCGCTGAAGGGGCCGCACGCGTCCGACCTGCTCTACGAGCGGATGGCGGCGCTGGGCATCACCCGCGACGACGCCGACCGGCTGGCGCACGGCCTGATGCGCGACCTGGAAAGGAGCTGCGCCTGCTGCGCCGACAAGGGCCAGTGCAAGGGCGATCTCGCCCAGCACCCGGATGACCCGGTGTGGAAGGAATACTGCCCGAACGCGATCACGCTCGAATCCCTGCGGCGCATGAAGGGCCGGGCCGTGATCTGACAACAAGAAACTTGCAGACCAACCTCGAGGGCACGGCGGCGATCCCGTCCGTGCCCATTGTTTTGGCGCGGGCCGCGGGCGTGACCCGTCCGGCGCCAGCGTGCGGCCGGTGCGAGAGCGCCGCGCGGCAAGCTCCCGGACCGGCGCTGCGCGCCGTCCGGGGATGCACGGAGGGAGGGACAGGCGCGGCTCGGTGAGCGAGCCCAATCGAGCGGGCCCTCGGCCGCTCAGGCCAGCTCGTCGCGGGCGCGCCAGTCGGGGGTGACGTAGTTGATGATGATCGACTTGCGCACGCCGCGGATCGGCCGCCGCGTGAAGCCGTGCCAGGTGTCCGTGCCCGGGATGAAGATGAGGCCCTTGTTCTTCTCGTAAGGCGCGCTCGCCACCAGCTTGTGCTCGGGCGAGGCGTCGTAGATGTCGGTGCCGGCGTCGCGCAGCGCCGGATCGTCGCTGAGGTAGACCAGCATCGTGAACAGTTTGACCGAGATGTCGAGATGCGGCTCGAGCCAGAAGCCGTCGATGTCCTGGCAGTACTCGATGCGCAGGCTGCCCTTGGAGAGATCCGTGCCGGTCAGCGTCTCGATGGTGCGGCGCGTGTCGGGGGCGCGGAAGGCGTCCGCCACGCCCTGCATCACCTCGTGCTGCCTCTGGTTCTCGGGGGAGAAGTAGACGCGGGTGGAGTTGTTCGCCTCCCGGCGGCCGTCGAACACCGCACCCGAGGGCGGGGCATAGGGCAGGCCGGCGATGGCATCGCACACGGGGGTCGGCAGGACGTCCTGCAAGAGCCAGTAGTTGAACGGCTCCCGCACGTGGCGAGCGGAACGCAGCGCGGACAACAGCTTGGTCTTGGTCGGGGTTTCCATGGCGAGCGCCTCCTGTCGTTTCGAGGCACAGGACGCCCCGGCCCCCCGTGGAGCGTTGATCCCGGTCAATGCCGGCAAAGGGCCGCACGGGTCAGGGCGTGTTTCCCACGGGCGACTGGATCCTCTAGTGTCGGGATCTCTCGCGCCCGGCGCAGGGCATCCTGCCAGGCACCCGCGCGGGCTTCGTACGGACGGTGGCGATGGCGAACGCGACGGTGCGCTGCAGGTGCGGGGCGGTCGAGGGGCAGGTGGCGAACGCCTCGGGGCGCACGGCCAACCGGGTCGTGTGCTACTGCGACGATTGCCAGGCCTTCGCGCACCATCTGGGGCGCGCGGATCTGCTCGACGGCAACGGCGGCACCGACATCGTGCAGGTGGCCCCGGCGAGGGTGACGCTGACGAAGGGGCAGGAGCACATCGCGGGCGTGCGCCTGTCGCCCAGGGGACTGCACCGCTGGCACACGACGTGCTGCAACACGCCCTTCGGCAACACGGTGGGACCGCAGATCCCCTTCGTCGGCTTCGTGGCGCAGGACTTCGACCACGACGGGCAGCGGGCGGACGCGGTATTCGGCAAGCCGATAGGCGCTATCCTGGGACGCTACGCCACCGGCGAGGTGCCGGCGAAGTGGCAGGGTATGCCGCTCGGGATCGTTGTGCGGGCGCTGCGGCGCGTTCTGGGCTGGAAGCTCACCGGCAAGACCTGGCCGCACCCGTTCTTCGAGCGCAGCGGCGTGCCCCGCTATCCCATCCGCGTGCTCACGCGCGAGGAGCGGCAGGCGCTGCGACCGCTGTGCGGGCCCAGGCCTGTGGCGAGGACGTGATCGGAGGCGGGACGCCGTTCAAGGCGGAAGCGGCGTCCACAGCACCTGCTCGATGTGGGTGGCGCCGGTGGCCAGCATGACGAGGCGGTCGAAGCCGAGCGCGGCGCCGGAGGCCGGCGGCATGTGGGCCAGGGCGGCGAGAAAATCGTCGTCGACGGGGTAGCGCTCGCCGTAGATGCGCTGGCGCTCGTCCATCTCCGCCTCGAGCCGCGCGCGCTGGACATTCGCGTCGGTGAGCTCGCCGAAGGCGTTGGCAAGCTCGATGCCGCAGGCGTAGAGCTCGAAGCGCTGGGCAACGCGCGGGTCGACCGGCTCGGGGCGCGCGAGGGCTGCGAGGGCGGCCGGGTACTCCTTCAGAATGGTCGCGGCGCCGTTGCCGATGGCGGGCTCGATGCGCTCGACCAGCACGCGGGTGAAGATGTCGGTCCAGGTCTCGTCGGCGGCGAAGCGGATGCCGGCGGCGCCCGCCGCCGCGGCGAGACGCGTCCGGTCGCCGCCGTGCGGGGTGAGGGTGGCGAGGAGATCGATGCCGGCGTGGCGGGTGAAGGCCTCGGCGAGGGTGAGGTGGTCGAGGGGTGCCGTCGGATCGATGGTGCGGCCGCGGAAGCAGAAGCGCGTTGCTCCGGCGGCGTCGGCGGCAAGGCGCAGGAGCGCGGCGCAGTCCGCCATCAGCGTCTCGTAGGGTGCGCCGGCGCGGTACCACTCGAGCATGGTGAAGGCGGGGTGATGCAGCGCGCCGCGCTCGCGGTTCCGGTAGGCGGGCGCCAGGGTGAAGATGCGGGTCTCGCCGGCGGCCAGCAGCTTCTTGCAGGCGAACTCGGGCGAGGTGTTGAGATACAACCTTTGCGATGTCGTGTCGGGGCGCACGAGGTCGGTGGCAAAAGCGTGCAGGTGCACCTCGTTGCCGGGCGAGACCTGCAGCGCGGCCGGCTCGACCTCGATGAAGCCTTCGGCCTCGAACCAGGCGCGCACTGCCTTCTTGATGCGATCGCGGCCGATCAGGAAGGGCCGCCGGTCGTCATGGCGGGTCCTGTCCCACCAGGGCTTGGGCGCAGGCGGTGGAGTGGAATTCGGCATGGGCCTCAGGGCGTTGCAGCGCGCTCCAGAGCGGGGCGCTTCCCTCAGGAGGCGGATTGCTCTATGAAGCGCCACCAGAACGGGGTCCGGCGCGCCGGCGCCGGGCGCGCACGGGGCCTTGGCGCCCTCGCGAGCATCGGCGCGCCCTGAGGCATCCGGATCCAGAACTTCCGCGGAGAAGCGATCGTGGCGAAGGTTATTGCAAGCTCGGTGCGCAAAGGCAACGTGCTCGACATCGACGGCAAGCTGTGCGTCGTGATGAAGGCGGAGAACATCCACCCCGGCAAGGGCACGCCGGTGACGCATCTCGACATGCGGCGCATCTCGGACGGGGTGAAGATCACCGAGCGCTACCGCACCACCGACCAGGTCGAGCGCGCCTACCTCGAGGACAAGACCTTCAACTACCTCTACGAGGACGACATGGGCTACAACTTCATGGAGCCCGAGACGTTCGAGCAGATCTCGGTGCCGAAGGACATCCTGGGCGAGCAGGCCGTCTACCTGCAGGAGAACATGGCGGTCAGCATCTCGCTGCACGAGGGCGTGCCGGTCTCGATCGAGCTGCCGCAGCGCGTGACGTTCGAGATCGTGGAGGCCGATCCCGTCGTGAAGGGGCAGACGGCGTCGTCGTCGTTCAAGCCCGCCGTGCTGTCGAACGGCCA
>JANRIO010000040.1:0-19790 GCA_033764875.1 Hyphomicrobiaceae bacterium
AGGGCGGGGACGAACTCGAAGAAGCGGTCGCCGGGATATTCCGCCTGCTGGTCAGCATCGGTGTAGCGCCGCACCTCCGCTCGCTCGAGGTCGACCAGGCGACTCTCGCAGGCCAGCGCGACGGAGGGCTCGGCGCCGTCCGTCACCTCCATGGTGTCCATCAGCCCCGCCCAGAGCGGGAACGGGTCCGCCACGAAGGCGCCCTGCGCGTCCAGCAGCGCGCCCCACAGCGTGACCGGCCGCAGGCGATAGCTACGCTCGGCCAGCGCAATGTCGACCACCTCCTGCGGCACCGGCGAGAGCGCGAGGGTGAGCCGCACGGCACGCAGCTCGACCGTCTCCTCGACATCCGAGATGGCGCCGATGCTGCCGGCGCCCTCGAACACCTTCCCCGCCCAATCCAGGGGGCCTAGCCCGGTCCAGACGCGAAAGGGACCGGTGGCGAAGTCGAGCTCGACCAGCACCACTGGTGTGGCGACAGGCGCCGTGGCAGCGGCCGCCGCCTGGTTGCTGAGGCGTGGGGTGCCGGACATGGCTACAGCGCCTCCTCCATGCGAATGGTCACGGCCGCGAAGGGGCCGGGCCGCGTCGGGTTCGCGGCCTCGTCGTCCGAGACCAGCCGCATCGGCACGCTGGGTAGGGAGAGGATCAGCGGCTCGCCGACCACCACCGCGGCGCGCAGCGGCGGCGCAATGGCGATGGTGGCAGTGCCGGCGCCCGACGCCGCCACCGCGGCGGTGGCGATGTAGAGGCGCCCGCCGAGGCCGATGTAGTCGCCGGCGCCGACCGCCACGGTGCTCGGCCACCAGCCCTGGGTGACGATCGACAGCGCGCCCCGTGGTGCGCCGGCCGCCAGCGATGGATTGCCGGAGCCCACCACCAGCCCGGTCCCGTCCGTGAAGATGGTGGCGTCCGAGAAGCTGTAGGGCCCGGTCGGCACATCGCCCTGGCTGCGGGGATCGCCGGTGCGGTATTCGCGCCGCCAGTCCCAGATGCGTACCGTGTTGGCCGATCCCGCCAGCGCCGCCAGCAGCCCGTCCATCACCCCGGCCTGGACGCGGCCCAGCGGCTCGAAGGTTGCCTCCGCCACCCAGCGCGCGCCCTCACGCCGCAGCACCTGCGTGGCGCGGGTGACGGGCGAGACAAAGCGCAGGGTGTTGTGCTGCAGATAGAAGCTCAGCCGCGACGGCCGCAGCACGGCGGGCCAGGCGTATTCCGTCATGACCGCTATCCCCGCACGATGCTGGTGGCGCTGCCGCCGCGGCGGATGGCGTCGAGCGTGGCCGCGCTGGCCTGGCGCACGATCTGCGCCGAGAGCACGCGCAGCCGCGCCTCAACACCGGCATCGGCACCGCGGGCATCGATGGTGATGCTCTGGTTGATCACCGGCCCACCGGGCGCCATGCCGTTGGGCAGCACCGTGCCGCTGCGGTTCGGCACGAACCATTCTGGCCCGCGCTCGCCGACGATATAGGGCTGGCCACCTGCGACCGGCCCGCCCTCGGCGCGGAACAGCCCACCCAGCGCCGTGCCCAGCCCCGAGAAGATCGAGCCGAAGTCAAAGCCGGCCAGGCTGGAGGTGACCGCCGTGCCGAGCGGCTCGGTGATGGTGCGGCGGACGACGATGCGCGCGATGTCCTGCAGGATGCCCTGCAGCACCTTCGAGAAGCTTTCGCCCTTGATGATCGCGTCCTCGAAGGCCGACGAGAAGGTCAGGCCCAGTTCGCGCGCCGTGCTGCTGGTGCGCTCCGTGGCCTGCTGGACGCGCTGCTGGCTGCGCTCCAGCTCCTCCAGCGCGGCATTGGCCTCGCGCGAGACCGTCTCGTCGGGGATGGGCTGGCCGATGCGCTCGGAGCGCTCCACCAGCCGACCCAGGGTTTCCAGGCGGCGGGTGTAGCGTTCCTGGGCGTTCTCGTTGTTCTGGATCAGCCGCTCGCGCTCGCGGATGATGTCGTTGATCTCGCGCTCGGCCTCACGGTCGGGGCGCGGGATGCTGGCCACGCGGCGGGTGGTGCCCTCGATGCGGCGGAGCGCCTCGTCGCGTTCCCGCAGGGCGAGCGTTTCCAGCTGGGTGCGATCGGCGGCGGTGATGCCGCCCGCGGCCTCGGCCTCGCGCAGGCGACGGACCCGGTCCTCGTATTCGCTGTTGATGCGAAAGCGATCGTCGAGTGCCTTGCGGAGTTCCTCGGCATCCGTAGCGGTGCGGCGACGGCGGGCCTCGGCGGCCTGGCCGGCCGCGGCCTCCTGCTCGGTGCGCTGGCGCTCGCCGGCGGCCTGCTCGCCGCGGGTGATCTCCTCCGAAAGCTCCTGGTACTGCCGGCGCAGCTCCTCCAGCCGGGCGGCGCGATCCACGCCGGCCTGCTGCTGTGCGGTGCCGACCAGCCCGCCGCGGATTGAACCGCGGCGGGGCTGCGAGCGCAGGCTGTCGCGGCCGTCGTTCTCCGCCTCGAGGCGGGCAATCTGGGCGCGCAGCGCCTCGGCCTGGGCGCGACGGTCGGCCTCCTGCTCGCTGGGCAGCAGCAGGCCGGAGCCGCGGCGGACCCCGTCCAGCACGCGGGCGGCCCCGGAGAGGGCACGCGCCAGCGCGTTGGACAGGCCGATCGCCTGGTCGAGCCGTGCGAGGAACTGGTCGGCGGCGGCGGTCAGCTGGCCGAAGGCACGGCCCACCGACAGCGGCGCGCGCTCGAACTCGCCATTCAGCCGCTCGACGGCGCGCAGCAGCGCCGGGAAGACCGTGTCGGCGGTGAGCTTGCCCTCGGAGCCGAGCTTGCGCAGTTCGCCGATGGACACGCCGAGCTCGCGCGCCAGCGCCTGCGCGAGCGTCGGCAGGCCTTCGAGGATCGAGCGCAGCTCGTCGCCCTGCAGCGTGCCCGACGCCAGCGCCTGGGCGAGCTGCTGGGTGGAGGAAGCGATCTCCTGCTGGCTGGCGCCGGAGGCAATGGCGATGCGCTGGAGGCCGCCGACCAGGGTGGCGACCTGGTCGGAGGTGGCGCCGATCTCCCGCGCCGCGATCGAGAAGCGGGCGAAGGCGTCGACGCTCTCGCGCACGGCGACGCCGGTCTGCAGGCTGTCGCGATAGAGGCGGTCGTAGATCTCGCCGGCGCGCTCGACAGAGCCGAGCGCGGTGTTCAGCCGGCCCATGGACTGGGTGAGCGCATCGCCGGCCACCACCACCGCGCGCAGGCCCGCGGCGAGGCCGGCGATCTGCACGCCGCGCACGGCGACGTCGAGCAGGTCGAGCGCGCGGGAGGCGCGATCAGCACCGCCCTGGATGCGCTCCAGGCTCCGCTGGCCGGTCTCGCCGACCTCGCGCAGCTCCTGCTTGACCCGGGCGGCATCGTCCAGCGACAGCCGGACCGAGACGCGGCGGGTGGCGTCGGCCATGGGTCACGCCTCCTGCGTCGGTGGGTGGTCAGGGTCCGGGGGGATCGGTGCGGCGCGCGGCGCTGCCGGTGGCGAGGCCCATGCGCATGGCCAGCAGCAGTTCTGCGGCGGCCCAGCCGGAGGCGCCCATCTCGCGGGCGGTGGCGAGTGCTGCCGGCATGTCGAGATCGAGGCCGGCCATCGTCGCCGTGGCGCAGGTGGTGCCAGCGGCCCAGCATGCGGCACCCTCGACGCTGGCTGGCGCGTGGGCGGCGTAGGGGCAAGCCAGACCGCAGTCGCGATCGAGCGCCGCGCAGCCGCGGCAGTATTCAGGGCCCTGGCCGAAATGCCATTCGGCCCGAGCCCTCAGCCGTTTCCCTCCAGCGCCACTGTGGCGACGGGGCCGGTGGCGCGATCCCAGAAGGCGGCGGCCATCTCGTCCATGTCCATCAGCCGCTCAACGGCCTCGGGCGAGAGCGGCAGCGGCTTGCCGGCGGCGTCGCCCACGCCCTCCCAGGCGGTGACGGCGTGGCGAGCGAGCGCCTTGACCAGGAAGGCGAAGGCGAGGCCACGCGCCATGTCGGGGTCGAGGTCCTCGGGTGCGGCCCGGAGCGCGCCGAGGCGACGGGCAGAGCCGGCCTGGGCCGCGGCCATCACGGCGGTGGTGACGGGGCGGATTTCCACGCGCACGCCGCGGGGCAGGTCGAGCCAGTACGGCTCGACCGGGAGGTCGAGGGTGAGCATCGAAGGGTCTCCTGGAGGGTTGGCCTTGACCCGCGACCCAGCAATGGCCAAGTTGGCCATAGGTGTCGAAGGAGGATGTGCGGTGCCCAATGTCAGCCTGACGCCGGAACAGCAGCAGTTCATCGAGGCGCGTGTGGCCTCGGGCCGCTTTGCCAGCGCGAGCGAGGTCATGCGCCACGCCGTGCGCCTCATGCAGGAGGCCGAGGAGCGTCGCGAGCGCTTCGTGGCCATGCTCTGCGACGTTAGCGCCCGCGCCGACCGCGAGGGTACGATTTCGGCGGAGGACGTGGACGCGGAGCTCAAGGCGGTGATCGCCGCGGCCAAGCAACGCGCTTGAGTCCCGCGCGAGCGCAGATAGTCGCGCGGTTTACGCGAGAGGCACTGGCCGACCTGAGTCAGGCCGTGGCGTGGATCGCCCGAGAGGATCCCGCTGCGGCGGACCGCTTGCGCGTCGCGGCAAACCGCGCCGCGAAGTCCATTGGGGAGCACCCGCAGATTGGGCCGGTGCGCACGGAGTTCGCGCCGGAGCATTTCAGATTTTTCGTTCTCCGGAACTCTCCGTATCTCATTGTCTACGAGCCCGACACGAAGCCACCCCGTATCCTCCGGATGGTGCATGCATCGCAGGACCTCGCCACGCTACTGGCGGACCTGTCCGGTGAGCGCGGTTGATCAGGCGTACTCCGTGCCTGCCTGTAGATCCCGCAGCACTGCCATCATCATTACCAGCGATCCATTGAAGGATTGCTCTCGCAGCCGGAGCGGCACCGTACAGAGTATCGGAAACCGAGGAGGAGAACACAGTTATGGAGCGCCAACCCGGTGATGAAGCCATTCTTCTACGCAGTGCCCTCGATAGCGCCGGGCGAATGCTGAAACGTTATGATCTCCGGCTGTCTTACACGATCAACGTAAAGGAAAACTCATATACCGTGGATGTTGTTCCCAATGGACTGGATCAAGTGGGTGTTCTTATGCGGCTCCAGCGTCATGATGTTTTTCAAGAAATATTGGAAGCGATTATCGCTGCGCCTGACCTCGGAGCGAAGGAGCAAGCCATCCAACGAGCCCGTTCCGCACTGAATACGCGGTCGCTTCGCATCGTTGAGTGACGCCCGGTCTAACCTCGCGTTCCGCTGGTTTACGCATACTCCGTCCCGGCCTGCTGGTTCCGCAGCACCACGGTCATCATCCGCGTCGCTGTCGCGTTGAACGCGGCGCGGAAATCGAAGCTTGCCTCCACCCCCGCCGGCCCTTCAATCGGGGTCTTGGCCAGTGCCAGATAGACCTCGTGCAGCGTGATGGTGAGGCTGCGGTTGGCGTCGATGGTGAAGGCCATGGCGAATTCAGCCGACGTACCGGCCTGCGCCTGGGCGAGCAGCGTCGTGTTCTCGAAGCGAACCGTGATCTGGCCGGTGCAGCGCGCGATGCCGGGATCCACGCCCTCGACGCGGCGATCGGCGCGGATCGTGCGCACCGCCTCCATGCCGTTCGCGTAGGTCAGCCGCGCGCCGGTGACCTGCGCCAGCGCAGAACCGCTGCGGGTGATCGACCCCTGCGCCTTGTTGAAGGCGGTGTAGGCCGCGCTGGTCGGCGTGCCGCCTGACGTGGCGCCCGTGCGCACCGAGCCCTGGCCCAGCAGCCCGAAGGTCGCAGTGGCTGCGCCGGTCGGCGTGAAGTCCAGTTCCAGCGTGTCGGCGCGCACGCCCGTGCAGACGTCGAAGCTCGGCACGTCCGGATAGCCGATCTCCATCGCGTTGCTGGGCAGCGAGGCCGCACCCGAGCCGAAGGTGTGGATGAAGTTGGTGGTGCCGGTGGTGGTGGGCGCGCCGAGCAGCAGCCGCAGCCAGTGGCCGATGTTGATCAGATCGACTGGCACCACCGCCTGACCGGCGACCGTCACTGTGTCGAGGAAGGGCGCGGCCGGATCGCGGTTGCTGCCCACACCGATGACGTCGGCGTCCAGCAGTGGTTGCTCCGCGCCGAGATCGCAGGACAGGAACGGCATGCGCCGCCAATTGCTGCCGGGGGCGGTGCCGTAGGTGGTCTCGGGCAGCATGAGCAGGCGGCAATTCGCGCCGATGGCACGGGGCATGGGCTTTCTCCTGGAGGGGGATCAGGCCAGCGGCGAGCCGGCGACGGTGAACCACAGGGTGACGGGGATCGCGGCGGCACGGGCCGCGGCAGCGCCTTCGAACTCGACATCCTCGAAGGACGCGCTGCCGGGCTGCGCCCATTCGACGGCGCCGCCCAGCGTGCGGTTAGCGGCGATGGCGGCAGCGACATCGACAAGCAGCGCGTCGAGCAGGGTGTTGCGCGCGACGGGCGCGGCGCCGGCGACGGTAACCTCGATCTCGGCACGATGCTCGACCTGCCAGGCCAGCGGCGAGAGGATCGGCGTCTCCTCCACCGTCTCGCCGTCGCGGACCATGACCAGCCCACCGGCGGGGATGCGCTGCGGGATGGTCTCACCGCGCAGCACCAGCGGTGCCGGATTCCGCACCACCAGCTGGGTGACGAGCCGGCTGTGCAGGGCCGCAATGGCCGTCTCGCGCGCACTCATCCTGCGCTCCCACTCTCGCGTTCCCAGGCCGCCACGAAGCGCCCCGGCAGGCGCCGCAGCCCGCGCTCGGCCGCGCCTCGCACATCGAGCCGCTTGGCCAGCTTCACCTGGGGCAGCAGCAGGAACATCGGCACCATCCCCTGTTCCAGCAGCCCGCGCGCCCAGGCCTCGCGGCCCTTGCGATTGGCGGTGCCGACTTCCGTCACGCCGCCGGCAACCAGTCGCGTGCGTCGCCGGCGCCCGGTCTGCTCGCCCTGGCGCAGCGGCAGGCACCAGACAAAGCCCCGACCCGACTTGAAGGGGCGCAGGAAGGCCTGGCCGGAGGCGACCATCTGCGCCGGGGTGACGCGCATGCCCTTCTCGCCGCGGCCACGCCGACCGCGCGCGGCGTTGAATCCAGTCGGGATGGCGAGGAACTTCCCGCCACCCTTGGCGCGGATCAGTGCGCCCCGCTCGAAGGCGTCGATGACGTTGGGCACCTTCGTGAACACCAGCCCCGCCGGCCGCAGCGACTGCCCGGTCCGCGGGAAGATCATCGACCGCCAGGCATTGGCGATGCCGCGCGCGTTGCCCGAGAAAGCGGTCGTCACCTGCCGGCGCAGCTCGGCCTTCACCTGATCGGTCTCGGCGCGGATGGCGGTCATGGCCGCGCGCTCACCCGCCTTTACCTCATCGGCCAGCACCTTGCGGAGGTCGCCGACGATGCTGGCGCCGAGCCGCATGGATCACCGCCCGCCGAATTTGCGGCTGAGGATCCGCAGCAGCAGGTCGTGCAGCGCAGCATAGCCGAGCGTGCCGGCCAGCCACGCGACGGCAAACAGCCACCACCCGTCGAGCTCGAAGGCATGGGCGATCAGCCAGGCGCCGGTGCCGAGGCTGCCGCCGGCCAGGGCGTGCAGCAGATAGGCGCGGGTCAGCAGTGGCCGGTCGGTGGAGGAGAAGCGCGCCATCGCTCCGAGCGCACCCAGGGCGCCGGCGAGCAGCGCCTCGCCGACAATGCCGCCGATGCGCTCTGGGTCGATCATGGCGGTGCTCCTATCGGCGGCAGAAGACGCGCCAGGCGATGCCTGCAGCGTCGCGCTCGGCGTGCTGGACGTTCAGGGTGTCGGCGCCGAGCGTGAAGGTGTCGTCCGCCGTGACGCTGGGCAGCACCGCGATGGCAACGGTCAGGACGTCCGAGGCCTGGATCACGCTCGTCCCGAAGGCATCGCCGAGGCGGTCCGGCGACGAACGGACCACGCGGAGCAGGACCGGTGCCCCGGTCCCGCCCGCGCGATAGGTCGCATCCGTCCCGATGTTCGGATCCGCAGCCAGTGCATCCATGGCCGCGGCAAAGGCGCTCACGCTGGCCGCCGCAGTCGCCAGGCGAGGACCCCGACCACCGCGGCGGCGATGACCGCGATGGCGACGGCGGGCGCCAGCGTGCCCAGCGCCTGGATCGCCGGAGCGGCCTGCGCCACGGCGGTGGCGATGCCCGCCGCGCCCACCAGCACGGCGCCGCGGCCGGTGCCGGTGACGGCGGCGACCTCCCGCAGCGTCACCGGTGGCGCCGGCGGCACGCCGGCCAGGGTCAGGGCCCGATCGATGACGCCGGCCGGATAGCTCAGGCCGGCGCATTCATGATGGATGATCGCCTCGACCAGCGGGCGCAGGTGATCGTGCCGATGCAGGTCGATGGCGTCATCCGCCCCGACGCCGAACGGTGCTGATGGAGACGGGGATACCGGCACATTGTTGCGCAGCATCGCGAGGAAGCTGATCAGGGATGGATGTGTGTTCTCGGGCAGATACGATATCGCGCTGCTTCGGGCGTTCCGGCACATCAAGCCGCCGGAGGAGCGGCAGACCAGCGCCGCCCCAGGGGTGGGATGCCAATAGGGGGCTAGTGCCGGGAGCAAGTGCTCCCGGAGTCGAACGCTCGCCGACCTGTCGCCTTTGCGACAGGTTCTCGCCGCATCCTCGCCGAGCGCCGAGCCCTCACGCCCTTGAGCCGCGCCCAGATTTCCGGCCGGGTTTCCGGAAATCCCTGGAGGGCGCCCGTGCCAACGAAACCGACACCCGGGCCGCCATCCGCAGTCGCCGAGCACCTGCGTCGCCTGCAAAGCCGCGGCCTGCTGGCGTAGGGGCGGTAACGACGGCGCCGACGCGCGCCGGCCTCTTTATGCGCCTTTTATGCTGCGTCCGCCGATCTCACATCGATCCTTTGCGCGCCGCCCAGCTACGCCCACGGGCCGGACACGTGATGTCCGCACCTATCCTTCGGCATTGGGGCGCAACATGATCGACCTTCTCCTGCTGGCGCTCGGCGTCGGTGTCTTCGGCCTGATGGCCGCTTATGTGGCCGGCTGCGAGCGGGTGTGACCGCCGTGACCGAGCTGCTCCTTGGCGGCGCCGTGACCGCCGGCCTCCTCCTCTACCTGCTGTGGGCGCTGCTGCGCCCAGAGGACCTCTGATCCCATGACGTTCCTCGGCTGGGCGCAGATCGCGCTCGTGCTGGCCGCCATCGTGGCTGCTGCCATTCCGCTCGCCCGCTACATCGCCGCCGTCGCCGCGGGACGGGTTACCTTCCTCGCGCCGCTGGAGCGCGCGATCTACGGCGTGGCGGGCATCGACCCGGCGCGCGGCATGGGGTGGAAGGCCTACACGCTCGCCATGCTGGCCGCGAACGCCGTCGGCTTCCTGATCCTCTACGCGCAGCTCCGGCTGCAGGGACTGCTGCCGCTGAACCCGCAGGGCTTCGACGGCATCGCGCCCTGGCTCGCCTTCAACACCGCCGTGAGCTTCACCACCAACACGAACTGGCAGGCCTACAGCGGCGAGGCGGCGATGAGCTACCTCAGCCAGATGTGGGGGCTCGCGGTCCACAACTTCACCTCGGCGGCGACCGGCATCGCGCTCGCGCTCGCGGTGTCGCGCGCCTTCGCGGCCGGTGGAATGAAGGAGCTCGGCAATTTCTGGGCCGACTTCGTGCGGATGAGCCTCTACGTCCTGCTGCCGATGGCGATCGTCGTCGGCCTCGCCTTCGTGGCGATGGGCATGCCGCAGACGCTCGCGGCCTACGTCGAGGCCACGACGCTGGAGGGCGCGACCCAGACCATCCCACTCGGCCCGGCCGCCTTCCAGGTCGCCATCAAGCATCTCGGCACCAACGGCGGCGGCTTCTTCGGCGTGAACTCGCTGCACCCGTTCGAAGGTCCCTCGGCGCTGGCAACGGCGCTGCAGACCTGGGCTCAGGCGGTGATCCCCTTCGCCCTGGCGCTGGCCTTCGGCCACATCGTGGGCGACGCCCGGCAGGGGCGCGCGCTGCTCGCGGTGATGCTCGGCTACGTCCTGGTGGCGACCGCGATCGTCTACGCGGCCGAGGCGGGCGGCAACCCGCTGCACCTGGCGGCCGGGGTGGATCCCGCCATGGGCAACATGGAGGGCAAGGACGTCCGGTTCGGCCTGCCGCTGGTCGCGCTGTTCACCGCGACCACCACCGGCGCCTCCTGCGGCGCCGTGAACGCCATGTTCGACAGCTTCACGCCGCTCGGGGGGATGATCCCGATGTTCCTGATCCAGCTTGGCGAGGTGCTGCCGGGCGGCGTGGGATCGGGTCTCTACGGCATCCTGGTCTTCGCGCTGCTCGCGGTCTTCGTCGCGGGGCTGATGGTGGGGCGCACGCCCGAATACCTCGGCAAGAAGGTGCAGGCGCGGGAGGTGAAGCTGGCGATGCTCGCGGTGCTGGTGCTGCCGGCCGCGATCCTCGGGCTGACGGCGGTCTCCCTCGTGCTGCCCTTCGCGGTGTCCTCGATCCAGGACCAGGGACCGCACGGCCTGTCGGAGATGCTCTACGCCTACACCTCGGCGGCTGGGAACAACGGCTCGGCCTTCGGCGGGCTGACGGCCGACACGCCCTGGCTGAACACCACGCTCGGCATCGCCATGCTGCTCGGCCGCTTCGCCTACGTCGTGCCGGTCATGGCGATCGCCGGCTCGCTCGCCGCCAAGCCGAAGCTCGCCGCCTCCACCGGCACCTTCCCGACGCACGGGCCGCTCTTCGTCGGGCTGCTGGCCGGCGTGATCCTGATCCTCGGCGGTCTGCAGTTCATGCCCGCCCTCGCCCTCGGCCCGGTCGCCGAGCACTTCGTGCTCGCCGCCGGCAAGACCTTCTGAGGCCATCCGTCATGGACGTCACCCCCACCCTCCATGCGGGCGAAGCCCGCCGGGCGACGCGCGGCGGCGCGCTGCTCACCGGCCCGATCGTCCGGCGCGCCGCGCTCGACGCGCTCGCGAAGCTCGATCCGCGGCGCCTGGTGCGCAACCCCGTCATCTTCGTCACCGAGGTCGTCGCGATCCTGGTGACGGTCCTCGCGATCCGCGCGGCCGTGCTCGGCCAGCCCTGGACCTTCCAGGCCGGCATCGCGCTCTGGCTCTGGCTCACGGTGCTCTTCGCCACCTTCGCCGAGGCGGTCGCCGAGGGCCGCGGCCGCGCCCAGGCGGAGAGCCTGCGGCGCACGCGGACCGATGCCCGCGCCAAGCTGCTGCTGCGGTCCGACGACCGCACGCTGTGGCAGCCTCGCGCCGCGACCGAGCTTCGCGTCGGCGAGCTGGTGCTGGTCGAGGCCGGCGACCTCATCCCCTCCGACGGCGAGGTGGTCGAGGGTATCGCCAGTGTGAACGAGGCGGCCGTGACGGGCGAATCCGCGCCGGTGATCCGCGAGAGCGGCGGCGACCGCAGCGCGGTGACCGGCGGCACGCTGGTCGTCTCCGACTGGATCGTGGTGCGCATCACCGCAGCACCCGGCTCGACCTTCCTCGACCGCATGATCTCGCTGGTCGAGGGAGCCAGCCGGCAAAAGACGCCGAACGAGATCGCGCTCGACATCCTGCTGGCCGGCATGACGATCATCTTCCTGATCGCGGTGGCGACGCTGGTCGGTCTGGCGAGCTGGAACGGGCAGCCGCCCTCCGTCGCAGTTCTGGCTGCGCTTCTGGTCACGCTGATCCCGACGACGATCGGTGGCCTGCTCTCGGCCATCGGCATCGCTGGAATGGACCGCCTGGTGCGCTTCAACGTGCTGGCGACGTCGGGGCGAGCCGTCGAGGCCGCCGGCGACGTGGACGTGCTGCTGCTCGACAAGACCGGCACGATCACGCTCGGCAACCGCCAGGCCGCGGGCTTCATCCCGGTCCCAGGCGCGACGGAGCGCGAGGTGGCCGAGGCGGCCGTCCTGTCGAGCCTTGCCGACGAGACGCCGGAGGGCCGCTCCATCCTCGCCTTCGCGCGCGAGCGCTTCGGTATCGAGGCGCCGGCGCTGCCGGACGGCGCGCGGGTGATCCCCTTCACCGCGCAGACACGCATCTCCGGCCTCGATCTGGCGACAGGCAGCTACCGCAAGGGCGCGGTGGATGCGCTGCTGCGCAGCCTCGGCGGGGAGGCTCCGCCCGCCCTGCGCGAGGCCGTGGACCGCATCGCCCGCGCCGGCGGCACGCCCTTGGCGGTGGCGAAGGACGGACGCCTCCTCGGCGCCATCGAGCTGAAGGACATCGTGAAGACCGGCATGCGCGCCCGCTTCGACGCGCTGCGGAAGATGGGCATCCGCACGGTGATGGTGACCGGCGACAACCGCCTGACCGCCGCGGCGATCGCCGCCGAGGCCGGCGTGGACGACTTCATCGCGGAGGCCACGCCCGAGGACAAGCTCGCCTACATCCGCAAGGCGCAGGCGGAGGGGCGGCTGGTCGCCATGGCCGGCGACGGCACCAACGACGCGCCGGCGCTGGCCCAGGCCGATGTCGGGCTGGCCATGCAGACCGGCACGCAGGCGGCGCGCGAGGCCGGCAACATGGTCGACCTCGACAGCGATCCCACAAAGCTGATCGAGGTTGTGGAGATCGGCAAGCAGCTGCTGATCACGCGCGGCGCGCTGACCACCTTCTCCATCGCCAACGACGTCGCGAAGTACTTCGCCATCCTGCCGGCCATCTTCGTGGCGTCCTATCCGGAGCTGCAGGCACTGAACGTCATGCGGCTCGCCAGCCCGGAGAGCGCAATCCTCTCGGCGGTGATCTTCAACGCGCTGATCATCGTGGCGCTGGTGCCGCTGGCGCTGCGCGGCGTGCGCTACGTGCCGGTCGGCGCCGCGGCGCTGCTGCGGCGCAACCTGCTGATCTACGGCCTGGGCGGCATCGTTGCGCCGTTCCTCGGCATCAAGATCATCGACGTTATCCTCGTTGTCCTGGGGCTCGCCTGACCATGACCACCATCCTCCGACCCGCCATCAGCGTGGTCGTGCTCCTCACGCTCTTCCTCGGCCTGGCCGTGCCGCTGGCCTTCACCGGCATCGCCGGTGTGATCTTCCCGACCCAGGCCGGCGGCAGCCTGCTCACGCACGACGGACGCGTGATCGGCTCGGCCCTGATCGGCCAGAACTTCGCCGAGCCGCGCTACTTCCACCCGCGCCCGTCGGCGACGACGGAGTCCGATCCGGAGAACGAGGGCGGCACGCGCGCCGCGCCCTACAACGGCGCCGCCTCGGCCGCCTCGCAGCTCGGCCCGACCTCCGAAGCGCTCCTCGCCGCGGTGAAGGAGCGCATCGCGGCGCTCGGCCGCGGCCCGGTGCCGGCCGATGCCGTCACCGCCTCCGGCTCCGGCCTCGACCCGCACATCAGCCCGGAGAACGCGGCGCGGCAGATCCGCCGCGTCGCGCAGGCCCGAGGCCTGCCGGAGGGGCGCCTGGCGGAGCTCGTCGCGCAGCACACCGAAGGCCGCGAGCTCGGCCTCCTGGGCGAGCCGCGCGTCAACGTGCTGCGCCTCAACCGCGCGCTCGACGCCCTGCGCTGAGCCCGGCGCGATCCGCTCTGGAGACCGACCTCATCATGTACGCCCGCATGCTTCCTGCCGTCGCAATGGCCGCCTTCCTGGCCTCGCCCGCAATCGCGCAGACGGCCGCGACGCCGGCGACATCGGAGACCGCGTCGCCGGCCCCAGCCACGCCAGGCATCGCCATCCCCGGTACCGCGCTGACGCTGACCTCGACCGCGGCCGCCACCACCGACTACCTCTTCCGCGGCATCAGCCAGACCCGCAACCGGCCGGCGGCGCAGGGCACCTTCGACCTCGCGCATGACAGCGGCTTCTACGTCGGCGCCTTCGTGAGCAACGCCACCTTCCTCGGCAACCCCTACAACGACACGCGGCAGGAACTCGACCTGCTCGCCGGCTACCGGTTCACGATCGGGAATGTCAGCCTCGACCTCGGATACGTCGCCTATCTCTACCCCGGCCAGACCAAGCCGCCCGGGACGCAGCTCAACGAGTACCAGGAGGTGGCGCTCCGCGCCTCCAGCCAGGTGACCGAGGCGCTCAAGCTCTCGGCCGCCTTCAACTGGTCGCCGAACTTCTTCGGGCGGTCTGGCAACGGCTACTACGTGGAGGGCGGCGCCGACCTTTCGCTGCCGCTCGGGTTCACCGCCTTCGGCCGCGTCGGCTACCAGTGGATCCAGAACAACCCGCGCTTCGGCACGCCGGATTACCTCTGGTACGGCGTCGGCGTCCAGCGCGAGGTCATCCTCGGCATGACGCTGGCGGTCGGCTGGTACGGCACGAACATCAGCCAGCGGGAGTGCGCGCCGGTGGCCGAGCGTGCGGATGCGGGACAGAAGATCTGCGACAGCCGGGTGCTCGTCACGCTGAGCCGCGTGTTCTGAGGGTGGCCGGCCGTGCCGCGCGAGCCCGGCAGCGCGGGCAGGCGACGGGTTGCCGACGTCGCCTCGCTCGGCATCGTCGCTGGTTTCGCCTGGACGCTTGCCTGCCTGGTGCTGACGGACGGAAGCGGACTGCCGGTGCTGCACATCGTGCTGCTCTGGCTCGGCGGGACCGGCGCCGTCGGCGGGCTGACGGCGCTCGCGCTGCGCGAAAAGGCCGGGCCGCCCTACAGCCAGCCACGCCGGCGGAACCAAAGGTAGGGCAGCACCGCCGAGGCCGCCATGACCAGCAGGGCGAGCGGGTAGCCGTAGCGCCAGCGGAGCTCCGGCATGTGTTCGAAGTTCATGCCGTAGATCGTGCCAATGAGCGTCGGCGGCAGCGCGATCACGGCGGCAATCGTGAACACGCGGATGATCCGGTTCTGCTCGATGTCGATCAGGCCGAGCGTCGCCTCGAGCAGGAAACCGACCTCGTGCGCCAGCTTGGACTCGTGCTCCGCCAGCGAACGGATGTCGCGGTCGAGCGCCTTCAGCATCGTCCGCTGCGCGTCATCGAGGCGCTCCCCGGCGGCGGTGCGGTAGAAGGTCAGCATCCGGCTGACACTCTGCAGGCTGTCGCGCAGCCGGGCCGCGAGCATGTTGGCGCGACCGAGCTGCCGGACCACGGCGTGCAGGTCGGTGCGCTTCACGCGGCGCCCCTTTCCTGTGCCGCCGGCCCCGGGATCGTCGGAGAAGATCACATCCGACAGGCGGTCGAGATCTTCCTCGCTCGCCTCCAGCAGGCGGGCCACGCGATCCACGACGCTCCCCACCAGCGCCAGGAACAGGCGCCCGGACCCGTCGCCGAGCTCCGGATGGCGGGCGCATTGCGCCTCGAAGGCACGGAATGGCAGCGGGTCGGCGTAGCGGACGGTGACGAGAACCTGACGCGTGAGCACGAAGGTGACGCTGGCCGAGACGGGGCGGCCCTCGCCGGCGCCGGCGACGACCGTCGCCGTCATGAACAATGCCTCGCCCTCGTCGTACAGGCGGGCGCTGTCGGCGATCTCCGCCATCTCGGCGCGGGTCGGGATGTCGAGGCCGAGCGCGCGCTCGACCCGCGCCTCCTCCGCGGCGGTCGGGTCGTGCAGGTCGATCCAGGTGGTGCCTGCGGGCAGCGCGTCGGAGCCGTCCGCCAGGCGGAGCAGGGCCCCGTCGCGCACCGCGTAGAAGCAGATCATGACGCCGTCCGTTCCATCTCGCGCCCACCCCTAGACGACGCGCCGGACCCGGATCAACCGACGTCAACCGGACCGGCCCCCTGCTATGCTGGCCCCGATGAACGGTGAGCCGAACCGCCCCGATCCTGACGCCCTGCTCGCGCTCGCGCGGCGAGAGGGGCGCGGGCGACTGAAGGTCTTCCTCGGCGCCGCCCCGGGCGTGGGCAAGACGATGGAGATGCTGGCCGAGGCCCGCCGCCGCCATGCGGGCGGCACCGACGTGCTGATCGGCATCGTCGAGACACATGGGCGGGCGGAGACGCAGGCGGCCATCGGCGACCTGCCGATCCTGCCCCGCACGCGCATCCCCTATCGCGGCCAGGAGATCGAGGAGTTCGATCTCGATGGCGCGCTGGCGCGCCGGCCGCAGATCCTGCTGCTCGACGAGCTGGCGCACACCAACGCCACCGGCAGCCGGCACGCCAAGCGCTGGCAAGACGTCGAGGAGCTGCGCGAGGCCGGCATCGAGGTCTGGACGACGATGAACGTCCAGCACCTCGAGAGCCTGTCGGAGGCGGTTGCGCGGATCACCGGCGTGCGCGTGG
This sequence comes from Hyphomicrobiaceae bacterium, assembly GCA_033764875.1. Taxonomy (GTDB): domain Bacteria; phylum Pseudomonadota; class Alphaproteobacteria; order Rhizobiales; family Hyphomicrobiaceae; genus AWTP1-13. The sequence goes on from JANRIO010000040.1 coordinate 16,164, forward strand.
CGGAGACCGTGCCGGACCGCGTGCTGGCCGAGGCGGATGCCGTCGAGCTGATCGACATCCCGCCGGCCGAGCTGATCGAGCGCATGCGCCAGGGCCGCATCTACCGACCCGACCAGGCGAGCCGGGCGCTGAAGGGCTTTTTCCGGGAAGGCAATCTCGCCGCGCTGCGCGAGATGGCGCTGCGCCGCACGGCGGAACGCGTCGACGCGGACGTCACCGGCTACATGCGCGCCAATGCCATCTCCGGCCCCTGGCCCGCCGGGGACCGCGTGATGGCCCTGATCGGCGCCGATCCCTCCGCCGAGACGGTGGTGCGGGAGGCGCGGCGCGTGGCGGATGCGCTGAAGGCGCCGCTGATCGCGCTGCATGTCGAGCAGCCGACCGCCGACCCTGCCGCCGATTCGGGCCCGGCCCAGCGGCTGGCGGAGCGGCTGGGGGCGGAGGTCGAGACGGTCGCAGCCGCAGACCTGCCGAGCGCGATCCTGCGCGAGGCGCGGGCACGCAACGTGACCCACATCGTCATCGGCCGCGGGCGGCCGGGATGGTGGCGGCGGATCGCCGGGCGGACGCTCTCGGCCACGCTGCTGCGGCAGGCGACGGACTTCACGCTGCACCTGGTGCCAGAGCCCGCGGGCGCGTCCCGCCGCCTGCGGCCCGAGCGCCGCGACCTGCCGGCCTGGGCTGGTTGGGTCGCCACCCCCATCCTCGTGGCGCTGGCGACAGCGGCCGGCCTCGCGGTTGATGGCGTGGTTCCCGAGGGCGCGCTCGGCATGATCTATCTCGTGCCGATCGTCGCGGCGGCGGTGGGGTTCGGGCCGATCCAGGGCGCCTTCGCCGCGGCGCTCTCCTTCCTGGCCTGGAACTTCCTGTTCCTGCCGCCACGCTACACCCTGACCATCGCCGGGCCGCAGGATGTAGTGGGTGTCATCGTCTTCGCGCTCGTCGCGCTGCTGCTGGCGGGCACGACCGGGGGGCTTGGCCGCTCCGTCCGCGCGGCGCGGGCCCGCATGCTCGGCCTGCGCCGGCTCGTCGAGTTCAGCCGCCGGCTCGGCGCGCCGGGCGACAAGGGCGACCTCGTGCTCGCGATTGCCGAGGAGGCGTCGCGCATCGCCGGCGGGCCCGCCTGCGTCCTGCTGCTCTTGCCTCCGCTGCCGGGCGAGAACGCCCCGGAGCCGGTCCTGCGGGCCAGTGTGCCGATCGAGGTCGAGCCCGACGACGCGAGCATGGCCGCGGCGCGCTGGGCGGCCGCCAACCGACGCCCGGCCGGACGCGGCACCGACACCCTGCCTTCGGCCGCCTGGCAGTTCCGCCCCATGCGCACGGCGCGCGGGCTGGCGGGGTTGGTCGGGCTGCGTTTGCCGGAGGAGGGCGGCCCGCTGGAGGGCGAGGCCGACCGGGCGCTCGACGCGCTGCTCGACCAGGCCGCCGTCGCGCTGGAACGGGCGGAACTCATGGAGGAGCGGGCCCGCGGCGAGGCCCGCGCCGAGACCGAGGCGCTGCGCACCGCCCTTCTCACCTCGCTCGGCCACGACCTGAAGACGCCGCTCACCTCGATCCGCGGGGCGATCGGGACACTGCGAACGGCAGGCCCTGCGCTTTCGGAAGAGACGCGTGCCGATCTCCTCGCAACCGCCGAGGAGGAAACCGAACGGCTGTCGCGCTGGATCTCGAACATCCTCGACATGGTGCGCATCGAGAACCGCCAGATCGAGCCGCGACGCGAGACGGTTGACCTCGCCGACGCGCTGGAGACGGCGGCCGTCCGGGCGGGCCGGGCGCATGGGCGCGAGGTGATCCTCGACGTTGCATCGCGGGCCACGGCGCCGCGCCTCGATCCTGCGCTACTCGACCAGGTGCTGGCCAATCTGCTCGACAACGCGCTGAAGTTCTCCGGACCCACGGGCCAGGTGGTGCTTCGCCTGAGCCGGGAGGGGCCGGAGGTGGCGATCACGGTGGAAGATGACGGTCCCGGCATCCCGCACGAGGATCTGCACCGGGTCTTCGACCCGTTCTTCCGCGCGACCCGCACGGACCGCGTCGCGGCGGGCAGTGGGCTGGGGCTCGCTATCTGCCGCGGGCTCGTGCAGGCCATGGGCGGGCGGATCGTGGCCGAGAGCCCGGTGAAGCCGGACGGAAGCGGGACGCGGATGGTGGTGAGGTTCCCCGGCGGATGAGCGAGAAGACGTCTCCGCGCGTCTCCGACGCGACGCGGCCTCGCATTCTCGTTGTGGACGACGAGCCGCAAATCCACCGCTTCCTGGCCCCAGCGCTCGAGGCCGCGGGCTACGAGCCTTTGCGGGCCGAGACGGTGGCCGAGGGGCTGCGGGTCGCCGCCGAGCGGTCGCCGGCACTGGTGCTGCTCGACCTCGGTCTGCCGGACGGCGACGGCAAGACGGCGATCCCGAAGCTGCGCGGGTTCACGGAGGCGCCGATCGTGATCCTGTCTGCGCGTGACCAGGAGGCCGAGAAGGTTGCCGCGCTGGACGCTGGGGGCGACGACTATGTCGAGAAGCCCTTCGCACTGGGCGAACTGCTCGCCCGCATCCGTGCCGCACTTCGCCGAGTGGGGCGGCACCTACCCGAGGTGCAAGAGACGGTCGTCCGCGTGGGCGGCCTGGAAGTGGATTTTGCCCGGCGCACGGCTCGTGTCGAAGATGGCGAACCGCTGAAGCTCACGCCGAGAGAGTGGGATCTGCTGGCGGCCTTGGTGCGCGGTGGCGAGGGAAGGGTGATCACCCACCGCCAGCTTCTGACATCCGTATGGGGGCCGGCCCATGCGGAGGAGACCCAGTACCTTCGCGTCTATGTCGGCCACCTCCGGCAGAAGCTCGGCAGCGCATCGCGCTTGATCCGCACTGAGCCCGGCGTCGGCTATCGCTTTGGCTCCGACGACCACTGACGCGTGCGGGAGGTCACAGGGCCGCAACGCCTCGAGCTCGATCTGTCCTGGCTGCGCCCACGGTCCGCTGGCATCATCTCTCGGCCAGATCTGGATGGAGGCGGCGCCATGCCCGACGATGCGACCGCGCTGAAGTCCAAGCGCGTTCCTGGCCGTAAGCCAGGGCCAGCACAGCGCGACGAGCTGCTTCGGATTTGGGGGCATGTCGACGACGACGGTCGAAAGCTCATGCTGTTCTTCGCGCGGACGCTCGCGCGCGACCAGGGCTTGGTGCCCTCGGATACGCCGTTGCTGATGACCGATCGCGTATTCTGAATTGACTACGGCAGCCGCCGCTTCGACACCTGCACCGCCAGTGGCGCCGCGGCCAGATCCACTGTCGAGGCGCTGACGTTTCGCGCCGTCACGCGCACGCTGTTGTTCGACCACACATGGCAGTCCAGCACGAAGGCGATGCTGCTGGTGTCGAGCGACGCGTCAGCGAAGTCACCGCGCCGCGCACCGGTGACCGTGACGTCGACGTTGGCCGTCGCGCCGGGACTGAGGCTCGGCAGGTCCCAGCTGGTCTCCAGCGCGAGCGTCCGCGTCCCCGCCGGCAGCGAGGGACACCCGTAGAGGATCGCCGGCGCGTCTTCCGGCAGGCCATACAGCCGCAGCGCTTCGAGCTCGATCTGCCCATCGAAGCCGATGATGCCGATCTGCGCGAAGGCGACGCCCGCGCCGAGCCG
>JANRIO010000048.1:0-51919 GCA_033764875.1 Hyphomicrobiaceae bacterium
CCAACATGAACTACTCGATCTCGAACACGGCCGAGTTCGGCGAGTACGTGACGGGGCCGCGCATCATCACGCCCGAGACCAAGGCCGAGATGAAGCGGGTGCTGCACGACATCCAGTCGGGCGTGTTCACCTCCGAGTGGATCCGCGAGTGCAAGGCCGGCCAGCCGAAGTTCAAAGCGACGCGGCGCCTGAACGACGCGCACCCGATCGAGGAGGTCGGCGCCAAACTGCGCGCCATGATGCCCTGGATCAAGGAGAAGGCGCTGGTCGACAAGAGCCGGAACTAGGGCGCTACAACCTATTTGGCATCGAGATCCCCGGAGCTTGGCTCCGGGGGTTTTCGTTTGGCCACTAAACCCTCTCGGGAGGCTCTCGCCGTGGGCGGCGGCCGGCCGGAGGGTACGCTGACTTTAAGGTTCGCTTAACCATGCCCGTGATCCTCTGGCGCAGTCAGGCCGGGGAGGGAGACGCATGCAGATCGGAGCCCTGAGCGGCGCGGACGTCGCGCTGCGGATCCTGAGCCGAGGCATGCTCGCGCCGGGGGGCGGAGCGTCAGGAGCACAGGCGGCGCCTTCCGTGGCGGTGCTCGATCTCCAGAGCGCTTCCAACCGCACGTCGAACGCGGCGCTCTCGGCCATCCAAGCGCTGGGAGCCACGGACGCTGGCGGCGCCGACAACATCGCCACCGTCAAGACCTGGGCGAAGCTCGGGCAATTCCAGAGCGCCGGCAGGGGCGTGGTCGATGACCAGCTGCGCGACCTCGTCAAGGACGGCAAGCTCGCGTCTCTCGGCGCGCTCGACGAGGAGCAATGGAGCCGCCTCTCCTCCAGCGAGCAGAACATCTACGGACTCGTGCGCACGCTGCAAGGGCTGTACGACGGCCAGCCCAAGAGCATCGAGGACGCACTGACACGGCACGTCTCCCAGGTGCTCGAAGGCTATCCCGAGAGCATCGCGCGGATGAAGGAGGGCGTCGCCAACGGCACGCTGAAGGAGGCGAGCTGGCCGGACATCATCGCCGGGTACGAGAGCGAGCTGGCCGCCGCTCAGCAGGGCCGGATGCAGGTCCATGCCGTCGACGACCCGAAGCTGGTGTCCGCGACGAACGCCTTCACGGTGCACAACGACGGCGTGGGCTGGAGCGGCAGCGGCGTCACCGTGCACGCCGACATCCCCGCGCTACAGGCGCTCTACGGCACACAGAACGTGCTGCCGGGATCGAGCCCGTACGCCGGCAGCTACGTGATCACGTGGTGATGTGCGTAGGGCCGCGTCGATCCAGGCGGGATCGACGCTTGTTGCGAGCAGGCTTTCCCGCTGCCTCCACTGGCAATCGGGTAGCGCGCGGTACACCCCGCCGACAGAGCGCCGTGAGTGCTCTCTACATCCTGAACACGCCAAACCGCGGCTCCGGGATGGGCGCGTTGAGCGCGGCTGACAGCGCCAGCGCCAGCACGCGGCGGGTCTCGGCCGGCGTGATGATGCCGTCGTCCCACAGCCGCGCGGTGCCGTGGTAGGGGTGGCCCTCGCGCTCGTAGGCCTCCAGGATCGGCGCCTTGAAGGCGGCCTCCTCGTCGGCGCCCCAGGCCTTGCCCTCGGCCTCGATGTTGTCGCGGCGGACGGTCGCGAGCACACTCGCGGCCTGCTGCCCGCCCATCACCGAGACGCGGGCGTTGGGCCAGGTGAACAGGAAGCGGGCGCCGAAGGCCCGGCCGCACATGGCGTAGTTGCCGGCGCCATAGGAGCCGCCGATGATGACGGTGAGCTTCGGCACCTGCGCACACGAGACGGCCGTGACCATCTTGGCGCCGTCACGCGCGATGCCGCCGGCCTCCGCCGCCTTGCCGACCATGAAGCCCGTGATGTTCTGCAGGAACAGGAGCGGGATCTTCCTCTGGCAGGCCAGCTCGATGAAGTGGGCGGCCTTCTGCGCCGTCTCCGAGTAGAGGATGCCGTTGTTGGCCAGGATGGCGACGGGCAGGCCCTCGATGTGGGCGAAGCCCGTGACGATGGTCTGGGCGTAGGTGGCCTTGAACTCGTCGAGCTCCGAGCCGTCGACAAGGCGGGCGATGACCTCGCGGCTGTCGTATTGCGTCGTCAGCGCGGCCGGCACAACGCCGTCGAGCTCGGCCGGGTCGTAGGCCGGGGGGCGGGCGGCGCGCAGTGCCATGTCGTGGCGCTTCACGGTGTTGAGGTTGGCGACGATCGAGCGCACGATGTCGAGGGCGTGGTCGTCGTTGAGGGCGTAGTGGTCGGCGACGCCCGACTGGCGCGCATGCACCTCGGCGCCGCCCAAGTCCTCGGCCGAGATCACCTCGCCGGTGGCGGCCTTCACCAGCGGCGGGCCGCCAAGGAAGATGGTGCCCTGGCGGCGCACGATGATGCTCTCATCCGACATGGCCGGCACGTAGGCGCCGCCTGCCGTGCACGAGCCCATCACGGCTGCGATCTGCGGGATGCCGAGGCCGGAGAGCGTCGCCTGATTGTAGAAGATGCGGCCGAAATGCTCCTTGTCGGGGAACACCTCGGTCCAGACGGGCAGGTTGGCGCCGCCTGAGTCGACCAGGTAGATGCAGGGCAGCCGGTTCTCGCGGGCGACCTCCTGGGCGCGCACGTGCTTCTTCACGGTCATGGGATAGTAGGTGCCGCCCTTGATGGTGGCGTCGTTGCACACGATCACGCACTCGCGCCCCGACACCCGGCCGACGCCGGTGATGATGCCGGCGCCGTGGATGTCGCCCGAGTACATGCCGAGGGCGGCAAGGGGGGAGAGCTCGAGGAACGGCGAGCCCGGGTCGATCAGGCGCAGCACGCGGTCGCGGGGCAGCAGCTTGCCGCGGGCGGCGTGGCGCTCCTTGAGCTTGTCCGGGCCACCGCTGCCGGCCTCCTGGCGCTTGGCGGCGAGGTCGGCCACGAGCGCGCGCATGGCCGCGGCGTTGGCGGCAAATTCGTCCGACGCGGTCGATATGCGGGATTTGATCTGAGGCATGGGGCTTCTGTCGTTCCCTCGTCATGTCTTCTCCCTCTTCCCGAAGAAGGGGAGAGCACCTGTCATGCTCGGACTTTTTCCGAGCATCCATCAGGCCACTCGTTGCGCGGCTGGCGCTGCTCCAACCGCCAGAGAATGCTGATGGCTGGGTCCTCGGGACAAGCCCGAGGACGACACCTACTCTTATTCCCTCTCTCCCCACGTGTGGGGAGAGGGGCCGGGCGCAATTCTGCTTTACGCGCTCGAAACCCGCTTCTGCCGCAGCTTGCCGACGATGCCGGTCGGAAAGAAGTAGACGCTGAGCACGAACAGCACGCCGAGCCACAGCAGCCAGCGGTCGGGGTGCACGAGCTGCGGGATCAGGGGAATGCCCTCGGTCGCCTTGGAGGCGGTGGCCATGAGCTTCTGCAGATAGTTCTGGGCGACGATGAACAGCGTCGCGCCGATCACGGCCCCGTACATGGTGCCCATGCCGCCGATCACGACCATCAAGAGAATGTCGAGCATGATGGCGAAGGAGAGCGTGGTGTCGGGCCCCGTGTAGCGCAGCCACAGGGCGTTGAGGCCGCCGGCGAGCACGGCCATGCCGGCGGCGAGGCAGTTGGCGATAGTGCGGTAGTAGACGGTGCGGTAGCCCAGGGCCTCGGCCCGGAAGTCGTTCTCGCGGATCGCCTGCAGCACGCGGCCGAAGGGCGAGTTGACGACGCGCAGCGCGGCCAGGAACAGCGCCAGGCTGGCAAAGAAGATCAGGTAGTAGCACAGCGTGCGGCCCGTGATCTCACCGAGTATCGGCAACTCGAGCAGCCTGGTGCCCGGCCGCAGCATCTCCGGCACGCGGAAGGAGCGGCCGTCCTCGCCGCCGGTGATGTCGGAGAGCTGCGCGGCGAGGATGGCGAAGACGCTGGCCACGGCCAACGTCACCATGGCGAAGAAGATGGCCCGCACGCGCAGCGAGAACAGCCCGATGGCAAGGGCCAGCAGCAGGCCGGCAACGAGCGCAATGCCGATCCCGGCAAAGGCCGAGGCCCAGGTCGGGCCCCAGCCGTAGAGGGCCAGGCCGACGCCGTAGCCGCCCAGGCCATAGAACATGGTGTGTGCGAACGACACGATGCCGGTGTAGCCGAGCAGCAGGTCGTAGCTCGCCACCAGCACGATGAAGACCAGCACCTTGGCGGCCGTGTTGATCGCCTGCGCGCCGGGGAACAGGAACGGTGCGGCGGCCAGCGCCACGAGGATGAGGGCGAGCAGCACCGTCAGCACGCGGCTGCGCGGATAGTCGTCCGAGAGGAGCGCGCCGATCATGATGTCCTCCTCAGTGATCCACGCCCGTCTGCAGCTCGCGCCCCAGGTCTCATCGCGGACGGCAGGTCCGCGCAGATCCGGGCCCGGGGGCAGCGAGTGGGGCCCCCTGCGGCCGGGATGACACGGGGGAACGTCGGTCGGCGCTCGAAGGGGATCGTCATGGGCCCTCAGCGCTTGGCGACGGGATAGAGGCCCTGGGGCCGCCACATCAGGACGAGCACCATCAGGCCGATGTTGGAGGCGAGCGCCAGCTTGGGGGCGATGTAGCCCGTGTAGTTGGCCATCTGCGCGACGAGGATGGCGCCGATGAAGCAGCCCGTCACCGAGCCCAGGCCGCCGATGATGATGACGATGAAGACGAGGACGATCACCTCGCCGCCGATGCCGGCGGTCAGCGTCTCGCGGTAGAGGGCCCACAGCGTGCCGCCGAGCCCGGCCAGCGCCGAGCCTGCGACGAACACGGCGACGAACAGGCGGCGGATGCGGTAGCCCAGCGCCTCCACCATCTCGCCGTTCTCGACGCCTGCCCGGATCAGGAGGCCCAGCTTGGTGCGGTTGAGAACGAGCTCCATGGCGACATAGACGGCAAGGCCGATGGCCACCGCGAACAGGCGGAACTTCTCGATGGCGACGTCGCCGAAGACGAGGCTGCCGCGCAGCGCCGTCGGCAGGGCCATGGACTTCTGGTCGCCGCCCCACAGCACGTGGATCATCTGCTCGGCGACGATGAGGCCGCCCGTGGTGATCAGGATCTGCTTCAGGTGCTGGCCGTAGACCGGCATGATGATGATGCGCTCGAAGGCGTAGCCGAGCACGCCGGTGCCGATCATGGCGGCGAGGATGGCGAGCCCCAGAGCCGCGAGATTGAGCCAGAGGCTGTCGGCCTGCATCCAGCCGGCGAGCGGGCCGAGCACGGACAGGGCGAGATAGGCGCCGATGGCGATGAAGGCGCCGTGGCCGAAGTTGAGAACGTCCATGAGGCCGAAGACGAGGGTGAGCCCGCTCGAGATGACGAAGATCATCATGCCCATGGCGAGAGCGGCGATGGTCAGCGTCACCCAGGTCGAGGGATTGCCGGTGAGCGGCAGCGCGATCAGCGCCAGCACCGGCACCAGCAGCACCGGCAGATAATCGGTCCGCGTCGCCGGGATCGGCTCCGGCGCGGAATTGGGCTGTGCCGCTGCGGAGGTCTCAGTCATGGTGTACCCGTCGCTTCCGATTTCCCTCTTCCCTCCGCCTGCGCAAGGCCACGTCTGCAGCGGCCGAACCCAGACGACCGGTCGCGCCCCGCCCGCGACTGAGGTGGATCCCCGCCTGCGCGGGGATGGCGTGGAGAGAGCCGTGCGGCCTCAGAGGGACGCTGCCGGGGAGCTGGATCGCCCCTCTGGCGACCGTGGAACCGGGAGCGTGCCACGGGTGCCGCGGAGATCGCGTGGCGCGCGGTCCGCTCAGATGCCGTCATGCCCGCGCAGGCGGGCATCCAGGCCGCTCCGTGATGTCCGTTGGCACGGCGGAGGGGGAAAGGTCCCGGATAGCCGCGCTTGCGCGCGGCGTCCGGGAACGCAACACAGGAACGGGGTGTGCGACCCGTCATACGTCGGCTCCGTGGGCCTCGAGGGAGAGGCCGAGGAGGCGCTCCTGCGTCGCCTTGTCTGCCGCAAGCCCCGCCATCCGGTCGCGGTGCACGATGCGGCCGTCGTCCATGACGGCGACGGTGTCGCCCAGCGCCTCGGCGAAACGGAAGTTCTGCTCGACGAGCAGGATCGCCGTCTGCTCGCGCTTCAACTCGTTGAAGGCGCGGATCATGTTGTCGATGATGGCCGGCGCGATGCCCTTGGTCGGCTCGTCGATCAGGATCAGGCGGCGGGGCTCGATCACGGCGCGGGCGATCGAGAGCATCTGCTTCTGACCGCCCGAGAGCACGCCGGCAGGATGCGTCCAGAAGCGCTTCAGGGCCGGGAAGAAGCCGAAGATCCAGTCGAGGCGGGCGGCATCGGGATCGCCCTTGCGGGCGGCGAGGATCATGTTCTCGCGCACGGTCAGATCGGCGAACACGCCCATGCTCTCGGGCACGTAGGCGATGCCGGCCATGGAGATGTCGGGGGTCGCCATGCCGCCGATCTCGCGGCCCTCGAACAGGATGCGCCCCCGGCTCGGCTTCCACAGGCCCATGATGGTGCGCAGCGTCGTCGTCTTGCCGGCGCCGTTGCGGCCGAGCAGCACGGTGAGGCCCTCGGCCGGCACCTCGAAGTCGACGCCCTGCAGGATGTGGTACTGGCCGATGTGGGTGTGCACACCCTCGAGCCTGAGCAGCGCCTCAGCCATGGGACATTTCCCTCGCGGCCTCGACCTTCGGCGCGACGCCGAGATAGGCCTCCTGCACCACGGCCGAGTTGATCACCTTGGCCGGCTCGCCGTCGGCGACGAGGCGGCCGTTGTGCAGCACGACGATGCGGTCGGCCAGGCTCTTCACCACGTCCATCTTGTGCTCCACGAGGAGGATGGTCTTGTTGCCCTCGGCCTTGAGCCTCTTGATCATGTCGAGGATCACCGGCACGTCGTCGACGCTCATGCCGGCGGTCGGCTCGTCGAACATGAACACGTGCGGCTCCAGCGCCATCATGATCGCGACCTCGAGCTTGCGCTTGTCGCCGTGCGGCAGGGCCACGGCCTGGGTGTCGCGCTTGTCGAGGAGGTTGGCGGCCGCCAGGTAGTGCTCCGCCTTCTCGATCCAGTCGCGCCGGGAGGCCCAGCGCCGGACGATGTTGGCCGCACCCGCGCTGCGGCCCTGCACGGCAAGCCGTACGTTCTCGTGCACGGTGAGGTTGGGGAACAGGTTGGTGAGCTGGAAGGCGCGGCCGATGCCCGCGCGCGCGCGGTCGGCCGGCCCGGTCTTGGTGATGTCGCGGCCCTCGAGGAGCACCTCGCCCGCAGTGGCGGGAAGCTGGCCCGAGATCAGGTTGAAGTAGGTGGTCTTGCCGGCGCCGTTGGGGCCGACGATGGCCGTCAGGGTGCCGGCGGTGAAGGCGGCGGAGACGCTGTCGACGGCCACGTGGCAGCCGAAGCGGATCGTCAACCCGCGCGTCTCCAGTGCTGGCGCCTGCATGGGCTCCCCCTAGCCGTCGTCTCTCCCGACGAGAGCGACCTCCTCTCCCTCTCCCCGAAAGGACAGGGAGAGGGAATGGCTCCTCCCTCTCCGCGCACGGGAGAGGGAACAGCGCGTCACTTGTTGCGGATGGGCAGCGGCATGTCCTTGGCGGGGATGGTGGCCACCAGCTCCAGAACGTCGTTGTCCTTGGCGTCCTTCTTGATGCGCCAGTGGTACATGTCCTGCAGCGCCTGGTGGTCCTCCTTGCGGAAGGTCATGGGGCCCTTGGGCGTGTCGAAGGTGAGACCCTCCATGGCCGCGATCAGCTTCTCCGTATCGGTGGAGCCGGCCTTCTGGATGGCCGCGACCACGGACGCGGCAGCCGCGAAGCCGCCCGCCACGAAGAAGTCCGGCGGCGCGTTGAAGCGCTTCTGGTACTCGGCCTTGAGCCAGTCGTTCTGCGCGTTCTTGGGGAAGTCGTAGTAGTAGTAGATGCCGCCCTCGGTGCCGGCGAAGCCCTTCCAGCCGTTCATCACGGGCAGGATGTTGCCGCCGGGGGCGAGGGCGATGCCGAAGCGGTCGGGCTTCATGTCGACGAACTTCGCCATCGGGTGCGGGCCGGCCCAGATGAAGCCGATGATCTTGGTGCCGCCCTTGTCCTTGAGGGCGTTGAAGAGGCGCTCGGCGAAGGGCGCGAAGTCGGCCGTGTTGCCGGCGGCGTACTCCTCGGCCACCACCTTGGCGTTGGGCCGGATCTGCGCCAGCGCGGCCTTGAAGGCTGCGACGCCGTCGCGACCGAAGGCGGTGTCGAGGCCCAGCATGCCGAAGGAGACCTCGCCCGTCTTGGGCACGGAGGCGGCACCCGCCAGCGCGTCCTGGTAGGAGGAGCGGCCGGTGCGGAAGATGTAGCGGTTCCACTTATCGCCGGTGATGCTGTCGGCGACGGCGGGCTCGACGATGAGGATCTTCTTGCGCTCCTCGGCGATGGGCAGCATGGCGAGGGCCACCGGGGAGCCGGTGGTGCCGACCGCCAGGTCGGCCTTGTCGTCGCCATAGCACTCCTCGAGCAGCGCCTTGCCGCGGTCGGGCTTGAGCTGGTCGTCCTTGACGATCACCTCGATCTTGTCGTTGCCGATCTTGCCGGTGCCCTTGGTCAGGAACTCGATGCCCATCATGAAGCCGTTCTCGGTCTGCTTCGCGTAGGCTTCCAGCGCGCCGGTCTTGCCGGCGATCAGGCATACCTTGATGTCTTTCGAAAGGGCCGGTGCGGCGCCGAACACGGCAGTCGCGGCAAGTCCCAAGATCACTCCCGCACGCCGTGCAGGACGTACCATGCGCATGATTTCCTCCCTGATCGCCGCTTCTCTTGCGACCGGTAAGCTGTTGCCGGTCCTGCAAGTCCAGTCAAGAGGGAGGCGCCGGCTGGAGCGGGCTGCGTCAGGCCCTGACGAGGCTGCTGTCACAATCGCGGCTTGGGCGGCGGCGCCGGCTCAATAGCGCACCATCTGGTCGAGCGGCTTGGCGTACTCGGCCTCGATGTCGACGGGCTTGCAGCCCTTCTGCACGAGCTGGCTGTTGTAGGCGGCGATCTTGGCCCGCTCGCGCCCGGCCTCGGCCTCGGGACTGTTGCTGCCGCTGCCGCCGAACAGCGGCGAGACGACGTTGCGCATGCCGGTCGACACCCCCGACACCGGCTCGCTGCGCTCCCTGTCCCTGAGGCGCGCGATGGTCACCACGATGCCGCCGGACAGGCGCGGGCAATCGTACTCCCGCTCGGCGGCCGTGAGGATGTAGCGGCCCTCGCCATCCATCTCGGCGCCGACGGCCTTGCGCCGGTCGGCCACGCCGCCGGTCAACGGATCATAGCCCGGCATGGCGGCTGCGCATCCGGCGAGGAGGAGGGCGAGAAGGGGGGCAGCGCGCGCTGTCATCGGCGAGGGTTCAGGTCCAGGGCCGGCGGCGGGACGGCGCCCCTGAGGCACCATCAGCCGTCTGCCGATCGCGTCGGCGATTCCGCTTGGCTGCAGCATAGCCAATCAAACGTGGCGGAGCGAGGGCTTCTGGCTTAGGAGTGAACGCATCATACGACCGGCGTGGCACGGAGGATACTGAATGCCGCAGAAAATCGTGATGAGTTCCAAAACACTGGTCGAGACGGCCAAAAGCCAGATCGAGGAGATTGCGGCAGCCGACGCGGTGGCGCTGGCGGGCCAAGAGGGCGTTGTCCTGGTCGACATCCGCGATCCGCGCGAATTGGAGCGGGACGGCAAGGTGCCGGGCGCCTTCCACTGCACGCGCGGCATGCTGGAATTCTGGATCGATCCGGAAAGCAGCTACCACAAGCCCATCTTCGGCGAGGACAAGAAGTTCGTGTTCTTCTGCGCCGGGGGGTTGCGCTCGGCGCTCGCTGCCAAGACCGCGCAGGACATGGGGCTGAAGCCGGTCGCGCACGTCATCGGCGGCTTCAAGGCCTGGAAGGAGGCCGGCGGGCCGACGGAGGTCTACGTCAAGAAGGGCTGAGAGCCCCCGTTCAGGCGCCGACGCCGAGGTCCCCCTGCAGGCCCTTGAGAACGGCGACCGCGTCGACGCCGGCGTAGACGAAGGCGTCGACGCCTGCGGCCTTCAGGCCGGCGTCGTCCTTCGGCCGGCCTGCGAGCAGGACCTTGCGGGCGCCCGCCGTCTTGAGCATGCCGGCGGCGGCCTCGCCAAGCTCGGCGTAGACGGCGTCAGACGAGCACAGGCAGGCGATGGCCGCCCCGCTGTCGGCGAACATGCGGCCCAGGGCCGCCGTGTCGCCAGTCCCCTCGCCCCCCACTGCCTCGATGCCGCCGGCAGCCAGGAAGTTGCGCATCCAGGTGCTGCGCGCGGAGTGAACGGCGAGCTCACCCAGGGCGGCAAGAAACACCTGCGGCGGCTTGCCGGTGCGGGCGCGGTGCGCGTCGGCCGCGTCGCGCAGGTCCTCGAAGGGCTGGCCGACACGAACCGGGACGAGCGGGGCGACGGAGATGGGTCCGGGGACGCCCGCGGAGGGCTTGGGCCAGGGTGATGCCGTGACGCCGTCGCTGCCAAGGCGCGGGTAGGCCGAGACGCCGGTGAGCTGCTCCTTGCCCGTGGCGATGCGGGCCGCGCGCTCGGCGGCCGTCCGGCCGATGGCCTGCTGCAGGCTGCCCGACTGCAGGGCGGCGAGCATGCCGCCCTTGGCCTCGATGTCCTGGAACTGGACCCAGGCGGCCTTGGCGAGGTCGTTGCTCAGATGCTCGATGTAGAACGAGCCGCCGGCGGGATCTGCAACCTTGGCCAGGGAGCTCTCCTCCTGCAGCACCAGATGCACATTGCGCGCGATCCGGCGGGCGAAGGCATCGGGTTCACCCAGGGCCCAGGTGAACGGCAGCACGGTGATCGCCGAGGCGCCGCCGAAGGCGGCCGCGGCCGTGGCGCTGGTCACGCGCAGGATGTTCACCCACGGGTCACGGCGGGCGAGCATGCGCGCCGAGGTCTCGACGACGATGGGCAGACGCGCGCCGGCTGCGCCTGCCCCGCAGGCCTGGGCCACGCGCAGGACGAGGAGGCGCGCCGCGCGCAGCTTGGCGACGGTCGCGAACAGGTCGGCGTCGGCGGCAAGGCCCAACGCCATGGTGCCCAGCGCCTGCTCCGGCGGAAGCCCTGCGGCCTCGCAGGCCCTTAGATAGGCGACGAGCGTGGCCAGCGCTGCGGCGAGCTCCTGCACGTCGCTGGCGCCCGCCGCGTGATAAGGCCGGCCATCCGCGAGCAGGGCGCTCACCTGCGTCAGAGAGACCACCTCGCGGGCCAGCCGGGCCGCCTCGGCGACGGCCGTCTCGGGCATGGCGCTGAGCGTGCCGGCGGCGGCGAGGGTGCCCAGGGGATCGCAGTTGAAGGCGCCGGCGCGCTGGGCCGGTGCGATGCCGGCCGCCTCCCACAGCGCCAGCAGGTCACGCGCGGCGGACGGCGCCGCCTCGCCGGCATCGAGCGCGACGCCGGCAGCGTCGAGGTGGACGCCGGCCAGCGCCGCGGCGAGGCCGTTCCTGCCCGGCGGCAGGCCGACGCGTCCGGGCCCTGCGATCTGCAGCAGCAGCGAGGTGACGCCGCCGGCCAGATCCTCCAGGATGGCGGCGTTGGCGAGCTTGGCATCGCCTGCGACGTGGCGCTGGCGAATGTCCCAGGCCGCGCCCGGGCCCTGGGCAGGAACCGCGCGGGGGGCCGCGCCGGGGCGGTCGGCCCGCTCGTAGAGCGGCTTGACGGCAATGCCGTCGGCGGTGCGCGCGACCAGACGCTTGTCGAAATCGGCGCCCTTGAGCACCTTCTCGACGAGGCGCAGCCATTCGGCGTGGGTCGCGGGCGCGAACTCCGCCACCAGCGGAGCGACGGGCTCGGCTGCGTTCGCCGCAGGGGATGCGCTGGGAGACATGGGGCGGCCTCGATGCTGTCGATCGTCCATCGCAGCAAAGCGGCAAGCCGGTCCATTTGGCAAGAGCCGGGGGCGCCCGCAGACGGGCGGCACCCCCGGCAGATCCATGCGGATCGGGTCGGCTAGGTCGCCTTGCCGCGGCCGTCGAGCGACCAGGCGCCGGCGCCGTTGGCGATGAGCAGCAAGAAGCCACCCGCCATGGCGAGGTTCTTCATGAAGTGGATGAACTGCGCCTGGTACTGCGCCGCGTCCACGGCCCAGAAATTGTGGAACAGGAGGCCGGCGAGCAGCGTGAACCCGGCCAGCAGGAAGGCGACGAGGCGGGTCTGCAGCCCGAGCACGATGAGCAGACCCCCGCCAAGCTCTGTCACGATCACGGCCCACACCAGCCAGCCCGGAAGGCCTGCCCTGGCCATGTAGGCCTGGACGCCCGCAATGCCGAAGATCTTGCTATAGCCGCCGTGCACGAAGATCGCCGCGAGCATGATGCGGCCGATGAGCGAAGCCGCGGACGAGATTGCCGAATTTTGCATGGTTCCCCCAACCGAGTTGAACAGTGAGCGCGGGCAATTAAGTCGACCGCCCAAAGCGCTGCAAAGCAATTGCTCGTTACCGCCGCATGCGTCCGAGCAGCGTGTGGCCTTCGGCCGCCAGGCGGGCGACCTCGGCTCGCATCCAGGCGTGCGCGAGGTCCTTCAGCTCGCCGTGCCGGTGCCAGTGCAAGAGCCCCATGTCCGGGGGGATCGGCGGCACGACCAGCAGGTCGTCGGGGCGCAACTGCCGCTCGAAGTCGTGCCGGTTTGCCATCAGGGAGCGCATCAGCACACTGGCCACCCCGGGCGCAGGCGGCAATGCGGCGCGTGAGAAGGGGTTGATCAGGCTCTTGATCAGCGTCGGCCGGTCGGGGAGTGCGTCATAGGCGACCTCGAAACGCTCCAGGCTCGGAGTGGCGAAGCTCACCACCACGTTGGGGCCGCTCTTGAGCTCGTGCATGACGCGCACGGGGACGTTGTCGAGCAGCGCCCCGTCGACGAGCATGTGACCGTCCTCGGTGTAGAACGGCGGCAGCAGCACGGGGATCGAGCTGGTGGCGCGCACCGCCTCCCAGACGCTTCCCGTGCGGTGGCGATGCAAGTCGTAGCGCGACAGGTCCGTGGAGACGCAGAAGAACGGGATCCAGAGGTCCTCGATGGCCTGGCCGCCGTAATGCTTGGCGAGCTGCGCGTCGAAGTGGCGGTGGTCGAGCAGCGAGTAGCGGGGCACCGTGTAGCGGCGCATGGCGGCGTTGGTGACGAAGATGTCGTGGGTGGCGGTGTCGACCTCGTCGGGGGCCGAGCCCATGGCGAAGGCGGCGGTCATGGCGCCGCCGCCGGAGGTGCCGCCCATGATGTCGAAGGTGACGCCGGCCTCCAGCAGCGCCTTGTAGACCCCGATGTGGGCGGCGCAGTAGGCGCCGCCGCCGCAGGCGACGAGGCCCACGGCGGTGCCGCCGATGAAGCGGACCACGCGCGCCACATCGTCGGGCTCGGTGCGCGCCACATGGTGGTGCATGGCGACCGCGCGCCCGCGCAGCCAGCGGGCGGTGTCGCTGATCTTGTCGCGCCGGGCATGCAGCAGCACGAGCCGGCGGGCCTCGGGCTGCAGCAGCTCGGCGACGCGGCGCTCCAGGGCATTGGGCGTGGCGTTGGCGTGGTGCTGGCCGACGGCGAGGACGAGATCGGCCTGGCGGATCACCGTGTCCGACCAGGGCGTGGGCTCGTCGTCGGCGACGAACAGGACAAAGTCGTTGTCGTGCTCGAGCGCGTTGAGGATGCGCGTGGAGCCGCTGCTGTCGAGGTCGGCCGGCGGCGGGGCGATGCCCGGTGCCTTGGCCGGGCCCATGACGGCGACCCGGCCGTTGCTGCGGAAGGCCTCCGCCAGCGCCTGGATGAACCAGTCCGGCACGGTGCTGCTGCCGGCGCGGACGAGGGCGATGGTGCGGGGCCGCGGGTCGGGCCGCGGCGTACGCTCCTGGTTGGCCTCCGCCAGGCGCTGCGCCAGGGCCAGGGTCAGCATCCGCCAGATGCCGGGGTGGCGCTCCGACAGCGCGTCGAACTCGCGGCGGCGCAGGCGCACGACGAGGCTGTCGCGCAACGCCGTGACGCTGGCGGTGCGGGTGCCGCCCGCGACGAAGGCGATCTCGCCGACGGGCTGGCCCGGGCCCAGCTCCGCGATGGGCTCGGCACGGCCGGCGATGGTGACGGAGAAGCGGCCGGTGAGCACGACGTAAAGGGCGTCGGCGACGTCGCCCTGGCGCACCAGAACCTCGCCGCGGCGGAAGGTGAGCGTCTCGAGCTCGGCGACCAGCCGCGCGCGATCCTCGGGGTCGAGATGCGCGAACATCTCGACGCTGTCGAGGACGGTCGGGGGGTGCGTCACGGGGATCGGCTCCGAATGGGTGTACCCGGAGGATACGGGATCGGGGGCCCCCGTGCGAAGGCTTGCAATTTGACCTTAACGGCGCGGGGCCGCGCGCAGCCTGGGCGCCGGCCGTCCGAGGCTCGCCGCGATGATCTCGAGGCCGCCGGCGAGCGCCTGCGGCCAGGTGAGCGGGCAGGCGCCCGAGCGACCGCGGTTGGCGGCGCCGGGCCGCGCGAGGCTCGCCGGGATGTGCACGAAGCCGAGACGCGCGATGCCGAGCCGCGGCTGCGCCTGCAGCGAGCGGTAGAGCACCGCGTTGCACAGGTAGGCGCCCGCATCGCGGGAGGCGAAGGCCGGGATGCCCTGGGCGCGCAGGCGCGAGACGACGTGGGCGACCGGCAGCGTCGCGGGCAGGTATGCCTGCCCGGCCTCGTTGAGGTGCCGGGCAGGCGGGAGAAAGCCCGCGGCATCGGCGCTCGCCTGGCAGGCGTTGCGCGCCCGCGTCTCGATCTCGAAGCCCCTGGCGCGCGACGACACGCCGAAGTGCAGAACGAGATCTGGGGCACGCCCCGGGGCCTGGAAGGCCTCTGCAACACAAGCCGGCGCGCTGTCCCACTCCGTGGCCAGCAGCAGGTGCTCGCAGGCGAGGTCGGGAAAGTGCGCCGGGACCGCCGCGGCCAGCATCGGCACCAGGCGCATGGTGGCGTTGACGGGCACGCCCGGGAACGGACCGAAGCCGGTGAGGAGGACCCGCGGGCGGCCAGAGGCGGGCCCGGCGGGCATGACCGGCTGCATCACGACGGCGCCTCCAGCCCGGCGAGCGCAACGAGCTCCTCCACGGCGTGGCCGGGCGCCCGGGACCCGCGGCGCACCTCCGCCTCGATCGCCGGCAGACGCTCGGCGACGGCCGGGCGGGCGATCAGCGCCGACCACAGGCGGTCGTGCAGCATGGCCTGCATCCAGGCAACGGCCTGCTCGCCGCGGCGGGCCCAGAAGGCGCCGGTCCCGAGCATGAGGCGGCGGTGGTCGAGGACGCGGTCCCAGAGCTGGTGGAGGCCCCGGTTCTCCTGCGCCGAGATGGTGAGCACGGGCGGCGTCCATGCCTGCGACGGCTGGGCGATGATGGACAGCGCGCCCTGGTAGGTGGCCTGGGCCCGCTTGGCGCGCGCCATGTTGTCGCCGTCGGCCTTGTTGATGGCGATCATGTCGGCGATCTCGATGATGCCGCGCTTGATGCCCTGCAGGTCGTCGCCGCCGCCGGCGAGCAAGAGCACCAGGAAGAAGTCGACCATGCCGGCCACCGTCACCTCGGACTGGCCGACGCCGACGGTCTCGACGATGACGACGTCGAAGCCGGCCGCCTCCACCAGCTGCATGGTCTCGCGCGTCTTGCGGGCGACGCCGCCGAGCGTGCCGGAGGTGGGGGAGGGGCGGATGAAGGCGCTGCGGCTCTGGGCCAGCTGCGTCATGCGCGTCTTGTCGCCAAGGATCGAGCCGCCCGAGCGGGTCGAGGTCGGGTCGACGGCAAGAACCGCCACCTTGTGGCCCGCCTCGACCAGATTGCTGCCGAGCTGGTCGATGGTGGTGGACTTGCCCACCCCCGGCACGCCGGTGATGCCGAGGCGGATCACGGGCGGCCCGTCGCGGGTGCCGCTCGCCGCCAGCAGCCGCTGCAGAAGCTCCTGCGCCTGGCGCACGTGCTCGGGGCGCACGCTCTCGACGAGGGTGATGGCGCGGGCGAGCATCGCCCGGTCGCCGCCGAGCACGCCCTGGGCGTAATCCTCGATGGATAGGGTGCGCCGGTCGGATGCCATCAGGCCTCTTTCATCGCCTCGGGCAAAGGATCGGGCCAAACGCCCCAGCAGACAAGCGCCTCCTGGGGTCGCACCGCGCGGGCGGCATCACGGGGCCGCCCGCCGGGCATGCAGGCTGGAGGCAATCAGCTCGCCGAGCCGCTCGCCGTCGTTGCCGGCGAAGGCCAGCCGGATCGGGAGGGCGCGGGCGTGCATGGCGAGGACGCCGGCGGCGCCGTCGCGGCGGCCGAGGCGGACTAGATCCTTTTCCGTCGTCACCAGCTGCCAGTCGTTGGCCTCGGCAAGCGCGAGCAGCGCGGCGGCTTCCTCGGGCCGCAGCTCGTGGTGGTCGCGAAAGGTGCGCTGGGCGCGGACATCGGCGCCGAGGCCGTGCAGCGTCGCGAAGAAGCGCGCCGGATTGCCGATGCCGGCCCAGGCGAGGACCGGCCGGTCGCGCAGCCAGGCGGTGTCCTCGCGCGGCACGGTGCCGGCGCGCAGGACGGGCCCGGTGAAGCTGCGCCGCAAGCCTTCTGCCACGCCCGCGTCGCTGCCGGGGGGCTCGTTGACGACGATGAGGTCGGCGAGGGCGAGCTGGACGTCGAGCGGGGCGCGCAAGGGTCCCGCCGGCAGCACGCGACCGTTGCCGAAGCCGCGCGCGCCGTCGACGACGGCGATGACGAGGTCCTTCTCGAGCGAGGGGTTCTGCAGGCCGTCGTCCATGACGATGACGCTGGTGGCGTGCGGGCCCGCCTCGATGGCGCGGGCGCCTAGCGCCCGGTTGCGCGACACAAGCGTGCGCGCAGCCGCAGCCAGGAGCAGCGCCTCGTCGCCCACCTGCGCGGCGTGGTCGTGCACGGGGTCGACCCAGTAGGGACCCTTGAAGCTGCCGCCATAGCCGCGGGTCAGCGCCGCCGGCGCCTCGCCGCGGGCCGCAAGCAAGGCGCAGACGTGGAGCACGAGCGGGGTCTTGCCGGTGCCGCCGGCCGTGAAGTTCCCGATGCAGACGACGGGCAGCCGCGAGCGGTAGGGCCGCGCCCGTGCCAGGCGCCGGCGCGCGACGTGGCCCCAGAGGCGGCCCAGCGGCGAGAGCAGGCGGGCCACCCGATTGGGCTCGCGCGCATACCACCACGCCGGCTCCTCAAGGGGCACGCGCCAGCTCCTCCTCGGGAGGCAGGTAGGCCATCAGCGCATCGAGGGTGCGCGGCAGGGCGCCGGCGATGCTGCTCAGCGCCTCGGTGGCGCGCTTGGCGACGGCTGCGGCTTCCCTCGGGTCGGAGAGGAGGCGCTGGGCGGCGTGCGCGATCTCGTCGGCCGAATGCACCGGCTGCGCCGCCTGATGCTTGAGCAGCACCCGGTAGGCGTCGGTGAAGTTGCTGTAGTGGGGCCCGGTCAGCACCATCACGCCCTGGCGCACGGCCTCGATGGGATTCTGGCCGCCGTGGGCCACGAGCGAGCCCCCGATGAAGGCGACGGTGGCGAGCTTGTAGAACAGTCCCAGCTCGCCGATGGTGTCGGCGACGTAGGCCTCGCAGGTGCGCTCGAGCGGCTGGCCGCGCGAGCGCTGCGCCACCGACAGACCGCGCTCGCGCAGCATGGTGGCCACCGCGTTGCCGCGGTGGGGATGGCGCGGGGCGAAGATCGTGCACAGCCCCGGCGTCGTGCGGGCCATGAGGCGATGCGCATCGGCGACGATCTCCTCCTCCCCCTCGTGCGTGCTGGCGGCGATGAACACGGGCCGCCCGGAGAGCGCGTGCTTGAGGCGGGCGTACTCGTTGAGATCGATCGGCGGCGGCGGCGTGTCGACCTTGAGGTTGCCGGACACCACGACGCGCTGAGCCCCCAGCAGCGTGAACCGACGCACCAGCACCTCGTTCTGCGCCAGGATCAGCGCGAAGCGGCCGAACAGCGGGCGCGCCAGGCCCTTGTTGCGGCGCCAGCGGCGGAAGGAGCGGTCCGTCATGCGGGCGTTGACGAGCGTGAGCGGAATGCCCCGCGCGCTCGTCTCAAGAATGAGGTTGGGCCAGATCTCGCTCTCGGTGAAGACGGCGAGATCGGGCCTCCAGTGGCCGAGGAAGGCGCGTACGTACTGGGGCACGTCGAGCGGCACGTACTGGTGCACGGCGTTGGGCGGCAGCCGCTCCCTGGCGATCTTGGCCGACGTCACGGTGCCGGTGGTGAGCAGGAAGTTGGCCGACGGGCGCTGCACGGACAGCGCCTCGATCAGCGGCAGCACGGCCAGCGTCTCGCCGACGCTCGCGGCATGGAACCAGACGAGGCGCCCGTCGGGACGGGCCGCGGAGGCGCAACCCAGGCGCTCGGGGCGGCGGAGAGGATCCTCCTTGCCGCGCCTCTCGCGCGCCCGGAGCAGCAGGGGAACGAGCGGGGTCAGGGCCCGGGTGGCGGCGCGGTAGAGCCGCAGCCTGAGGCCGGGCTTGACGTCGGCCGCCCCGGGCGTGGCGCGCAACGGATCGGCGCCGGCGCGCGTGTAGGCGTTGCGGGTCGCGAGGTTGAGGGAATCCTCCACCGCTTTGCGGCAGCGCTCGAGCTCCTCCGGCGAGGCGTCGGGCGGCACGTGCACGAGCGGCCCGACGGCGAAGCCCAGCCCCGTGTAGGGGAGGTTGATGGTGAGCCGGCTCCAGGTGCCAAGCGCGATGTAGCGGGAGGTGGCGATGGCAACGGGCATGATGGGCCGCTGCGCCTGGCGCGCGATCATGACGATGCCCATGCCGGCCTCGCGTGCCTTGCCGCCGGGCACGTCGGCCGTCATGGCGACGGTGCGGCCCTCGCGCAGCGCCTGCACGGCGGCGCGGAAGGCGTGGGTGCCTCCGCGGTCCCTGCCACGGCCGGCGGCGCCGGCGCCGCGGCTCAGCTGCATGTCGAAGTGGCGCAGCGCCACGCCGAGGAGCTCAGCGTCGCCGTGCCGTGCCACCATGATGTCGACCGGAATGAAGGAGGGCTTGATCAGCGGCAGCAGCATGAACTGGCCGTGCCACATGCCGATGATCGCAGGCATGTGGCGGTAGTGCTCCTCCATCTCCTCCGTCATCTCGCGCGTCTGCCAGCAGGTGCGGTGGCAGAACTTGATGTAGCGCGCGAGCGCCCGGCCGGCGATCCGGTAGAACAGCTTTGTTGTCTCGGGCGTCGCCATGAGGGATCGTTTCAAGCGCCTTCAGCGGGTTCGTCGGATGGAGGGTTGGGCGTAGTGCCTGCGCCCCGCGCATGCAATCCCCCGGCCGCCCGTATACCCGAACGGGGGGAGGGTGGAGAAGCCGGCCGGTGCGCTTGCATGGGGAATGTCTGCGGCCGACGGCCAGGCGGCAAGGGCCCTGCTCCGCACCTCCGGCGCAGGCTCGCGCGGCGCGTGGCAGATGTGAAGGACACTTGCAATACCATATGCTTAGCTTGGCGCTGTAGGCGCGACGGCCGACGCCCGGCCCGGCCGCGACGCTGCCCGGCGGTCGCGGGGCACGGCGGCAGTGCCTTGATCGCGCACAGCCTGCCGGGCCCGGCCGCGGCTTCGGCCGCGTGCGGCAATTGGTGCTGAGCGGGCCGCATGCCTCCGATCGCCACGGCCGCGCTCCGGCTTGTGGGACACCTCACGAGGCGTCCGCGGTGCTCAGCGGGCGGTCACTCTCGATGTCGACGAGCACCTGCGAGCGGCACAGGCGCGCGTAGGCCCCGTCGCGGGCGATGAGCTCGGCGTGGGTGCCCTGCTCGACGAGCCGGCCCTCGTCCATGACGCAGATGATGTCGGCCCTCTGCACGGTGGAGAGGCGGTGGGCGATGACGATGGTGGTGCGGTTGCGGGTGAAACGGGCAAGCGCGGCCTGCACCAGGCGCTCGGATTCGGTGTCGAGGGCGCTCGTCGCCTCGTCGAGGAGCAGGATCGGTGCGTCCTTGAGGATGGCGCGGGCGATGGCCAGGCGCTGCTTCTGCCCGCCCGAGAGGCGCTGGCCGCTCTCGCCGATCATGGTGTCGTAGCCGTTGGGCTGGGCCATGATGAAGTCGTGGGCGGCGGCGGCCTTGGCCGCGGCGACGATATCGGCCTCGCTGGCGCCAAGGCGGCCGAGCGCGATGTTGTTGCGGATGGTGTCGTCGAACAGCGTCACGTCCTGGCTGACGATGGCGATGGCGCCCCTGAGGCTCTCGACGGTGACGTCGCGCACGTCCTGGCCGTCGATGCGGATGCGGCCGCCGGTGACGTCGTAGAGGCGCGGCACCAGGTTGATGATGGTCGACTTGCCGGCTCCCGAGCGGCCGACGAGAGCCGCCGTCTTGCCGCCGGGCACGGCCAGCGTGAAGTCGCGCACGGCGGGCGCGCTGCCGGCCGCCGCGTAGGCAAACGACACGGCCTCGAACTCGATGGTGCCAACGCTCGCCGCGAGCGGCGGGGCGCCGGGCTTGGAGACGACGTGCGGGGCCTCGTCGATCAGCTCGTAGATGCGCTCGGCGGCGGCGAGCCCCTCCTGCGTCGCCGTCGTGAGGTTGCCGATCGAGCGGATGGGCTGGGCCGCCAGCAGCAGCGCGGTGATGAAGCCCATGAAGTCGCCGGTGGTGCTGATGCCGGAGGAGATGCGCCAGTAGGCGAAGGCCACGACGCCCGCGATGGCGAGCCCGGCCAGCAGCTCCAGCGCCGGCCCCATGCGGCTGCGGGCGCGGATCGCCTTCATGCGCAACGCGAAGACCAGGTCGAAGTGCCGGTCGAGGCGGTCGATGGCGTAGCTCTCCAGGCGGAAGGCCTTGATCAGGCGGGTGCCCGCGAACGTCTCCGTCAGCGTCGAGGTCATGCCGCCGAGCTCGATCTGGGTGCGCTTGGCGACCTGCTTGAGGCGGCGGCCGATGCTCGACACGGGAAGGGCCGCGAACGGGAAGATCAGGAACGCGATCAGCGTCAGCATCCAGTCGATGTAGAGCATCGACAGGAACAGGGCGACGACGGACAGGGTGTCCTTGATCGAGGCGATGATGGAGGTCTGGACCGCGCCCTGGATGAAGGCCAGGTCGTTGGTCAGGCGCGAGACGAGGTTGCCGGTGCTGTCGCGCGAGAGACGGGCGTAGTCGGCCCGCATCAGGTGGGCGAAGGTCGCCTTCTGCAGGTCCTTGACCATGCCGGTGACGAGGCGCGTCGTGGTGACGTTGTGGAAGTAGAGGAAGGTGCCGCGCAGGCCGGTAATGGTCACGATGGCGGCGAGCACCAGCGGCAGCACGCCGGGCTTGGCCGCCATCAGGGCCTCGAACGAGCTCTTGATGATGAGCGGGTAGGCGCCGGTGGTGGCGGCAAGCCCCGTGGTGAAGGCGAGCGCCAGGGCGACGTCCTTCCAGCGGGGGAAGATCCAGTCGTCGAGGAAGCGCGCCAGCGTGCTCCTCGCCGGCAGCCCGAGGCCCAGCGGGGCGCGGTCCGTGCCGGCGGCATTGGGGTTGGTCTTCAGGGGCTCGTCCAACAGTTGGGTGATCCTGCTGCGGTGGCGAGGGCGTCGGTGGCCCGCCCTCTACCACCGTTGCCCGGCATGTGCCAGCCGCGCCGTCCGGCCGGGCTCAGGCCTTGGGATCCTCGGGATCGATCAGGCGGTGGAGATGCACGATGAAGTAGCGCATCTGGGCATTGTCCACCGTCTTCTGGGCGGCGGCCTTCCAGGCCTTGTGGGCCTCCGCGTAGTTCGGGTACATGCCCACGATGTGCAGGGCGTTGAGGTTGGCGAACTCGATGTCCGTCAGCGATTTGAGCTCGCCGCCGAAGACCAGGTGCAGGAGCTGCTTGCCCGGGGTGCCCGAGCCGGGTGGAGTCGACATAAGGATCCTTCCAGAAGCTGAGCTGCGGATGGCGCGCGCGTCGCGCGCATGCCCTTGCCCGTTGCCTCCCGGGGACTTGCGCCGCGCGGCCGGACAGTTGGTCCGGGAAAAATTAACGATGCCACTTAAGCCGACACAAAGACACTGATGCCATAGTACTCGAGCTCGGCCTTCACCGGCTCGGGAGTCGACAGGTGGACGATCAGTGTACCCGCGAACGGCGATCAAGCCGGAGCGGGTACACACCTCCTGGTTGCCGGCTACTTGCAGGCACGCGCCGACGACGTGCACTCGTAGAGCAGGCCCTTGATCTCGCACTTGGTCTTCGTGGGGCCGATCTTGACGGCATCGCCGAGGCGGGCCTTGGCGGAGTTCTTCATCGCCGCCTCGGACATGAACGAGGCGAAGCTCTGCAACGCGCCCGTACCCCAGCCGCCGGCCCGCATGCATTGCGCGGCCTGAGCCTGCGACGACAGTGCAAGGGCCGCCGAGATCGCGGACACGGCCGCGAGCAGCTTCAATTTCGTGCTCATGGAACTCTATCCTCTTGTGCTGTGCGCTCGATGCTGCGCGGGCGTTCAGCTTTAGGTGCGTCGCCGACGCCAGCAAGAGCTGAATCAGCAACTCGAGCGAATTCCCCAGCATTTGCGGTATGCGGGCGGCGCGGTTGCGGGGCGGCCGTGACCTTCGTGCATCACCTGCGGCGGACGCAATCGGCGCGCGGTCAGACGAGGATGCCGAACTCGGAGTAGGGGACGAAGGCCACGAGATCGCCCTGGCGGACCTCGGGCACGTCCTCGGGAATGTCGATGAGGCCGTCGGCCATCCGCAGCCCGGTGATCAGGCCCGAGCCGTCGCGGGCGAACTTCTCGACGCCGGGCCCCTCGGGCGTCTCCTTGAGGATGCCGCGCCAGAACTCCCGCCGCCCGCGTTTGCGGTCGAGGACCTCGAACCGGGCCGGCAGCAGGAAGCGCCGGGGATGGCCGATCCAGGCGCCGCCGCCCAGGCGCCGCAGCAGCGGGCGCACGTAGAGCAGGAAGCACACGAACACCGCGACGGGATTGCCGGGCAGGCCGACGATCGCACAGTCGCCGATCTGGCCGAACGACATGGGCCGCCCCGGCTTGATGGCGAGCTGCCAGAGGTGGCGCTTGCCGAGGCCGTCGACGGCGGCGACGAGATGGTCCTCCTCGCCCTTGCTGGCGCCGCCGGTGGTGATGATCAGGTCGAACTCACGGGCGGCGCGCGACAGGCAGGCCTTCACCGCCCCGAGATCGTCGGGCAGCACGCCGAGGTCGATGCATTGCGCGCCGAGGCCGGTGACGAGAGCGGCCAGCATGGGCGCGTTGGCGTCGTACACCTGCCCCGGCTGCAACGGCATGCCGGTGCGCACCACCTCGTCGCCGCTGGAGACGATGGCCACGCGCAAAGCCTTGAAGCAGGCGATCTCGGCATACCCAAGCGAGGCGAGGGCGGCGAGATCCTGCGGTCGCAGCAGCGACCCAGCCTCGATCACGGTCGTGCCCTCGGCCACATCCTCCCCGGCCTTGCGCACGTTGGCGCCGGGCTTGAGGCCGGGCGGGATCACTGCAAACTGCGCGGGCGCATCCCCTTCGAGGCGCACATCCTCCTGCATGACGACGCTGTCGACGCCCGCGGGCAGCACGGCGCCGGTGAAGATGCGCACTGCGGTGCCGGTCTCGGCCGGGCCGACGAGCGGATGGCCGGCCGCGGCGCGCCCGCGCACCGGCAGGCGGGCGCCCGTCCGGCGGTCGTAATGGCCCTGCGCAAAGGCGTAGCCGTCGACGGCGGAGTTGGTGTGGGCCGGCACCGGGCGCCGGGCGATGGCGGCTTCCGCGATCAGCCGGCCGGCCGCTGCCGCGACCGGCACGCGCTCGCTCTCGACGACGGGGCGCAGCCGCGCCTCGAGGATGGCCAGCGCCTCGGCGTGGGTCAGGCGGCGGTCGTCGTGGGCGAAGCAGTCGTCCAGGAGCTTTCCGGTCATGGCCACCTTGTAGCCCAGCGGGAGCCGGCGCGACAGCCGGCCGAGGTCAGTGCCGCGCAGGGGCCAGCAGGGCGGCGAGGGTCTCGACAAGGAGGGCGGGATCGGGTCCGAGGCGCGCCGCAGCGCCGGCGAGGTCGGCAGTCTGGGCCCCGCTGCCATACGCAACCCAGGGGGCGTCGCAAAGCGTGAGCTCGGCAACAAGCGCGGCACGGTCGGTCGCGTTGACGTCGGCGGCGACGACCACGGCGGCGAGCGCCGGGGCGGCGAGGTAGGGGATGGTCTCGCGCGCGTCGCCCATGATCACGCGGGCGCCGGCGGCGGCGAGGTGCTGGCGCAGGCGGAAGGCGCCCAGCACGTCGTCGGCGACGAGAAGGATCGACTGGCGGTCCAGCGGCGCACGCGCGGCGGTCACGGCACGGCAGCCTTCTGCACATGATCGGGCAGGTCGAAGCCGACGCCGACCAGATGGCCGAAAAGCGCGCCCAGACGCGCGACGTCGGCGGCGGGCAGGGGAGGCCGCAGCAGGGAGCGGATGTTGGCAGCCAAGTGCTCGCGGCTGCCGGTGCCGAACAGCACGACGTCGATGCCGGGCTCGTGGCGGGCGAAGCGATAGGCGGCGTCCGTCAGGCTCTCAGCGCCGCTGGCGTGGATCAGGAAGCCAAGCGGATCGGGATCCTCGGCGAGCGCCGCCGGCAGCTTGCCCGCAGCGCTCAGCTCGCGGATCGTCTGCTGCAGCAGCCCGGGGCGCGAGAAGATGTTGCGCACGGCGAACATGCACAGCGTGCCGACGCCGTTCTGCAGGCAGCGGGCGAGCTGGGGCCGCGCGTTCTGGCTCAGCATGTGGAAGCCGAGCATCACCACCTCCCAGGCGGGATCCTCGACGGCGCGGGCGAGCATGGCGTGCTCGGGGTCGCGCGGACTGGTCTCGGAGACGGCGATGTGACGCAGCTTCCCGTCCGCCTTGGCGCGCCTGAGCGCCGGCATGATCTCGGTCATGGCGTGGTCGTAGAGGCGCGGCGGCAGGCCGTGCAGGTGGAAGACGTCGACGTAGTCGGTCCTCAGACGCCTGAGCGAGGCCTCGAGGCTCGCGATCACCCGGGCTCCGGAGAACGGGCCGCTCGCGTCGCTGACGTAGGCCTTGGTCGAGATCACGACACTGTCGCGCGGCCGGCCCGCGACGGCCTCGCCCACGATCTCCTCGGTGCCGTAGGCTGCGGCCGTGTCGATCAGGTTGATGCCCTGGTCGATGGCCGCGCGCACGAGGTCGGCCGACTGGTCCGAGGAAAGTCTGCCGAGGCCCAGCCGGCTGTTGCCGCCGCAGCCGAGCCCTGCGACGGACACCTTGAGGCCCGTCCGGCCGAGCGTGGTATAGTGCATCAAAGCCTCCGCCAGCGGGGTGGGATGGAACCGGGAGAGCAGTAGCCATGAATATTTCCGCGCGCAACCTGACGCGGGCCGATCTGACGCGCACACCCGACAGCCGCGGCCTCGACTTCTACAACTCCGATCCGTCGCTGAAGGCCATGCTCGGGCTCTACATCGGCCAGGAGGAGCGCTTTCATCTGGAGCCCTCGCTGCAGGAGCTCGGCCGGCTGGTCGGGGGCCCGCTCGACGATCTCGCCCGCGAGGCCGACCGCAATCCGCCGCGGCTCGAGATGCGCACGCGCACCGGCGAGGAGCGCCAGACCGTCGTCAAGTCGCCGCAGTACAGGGAGATGGAGCGGCTCGCCTTCGGTAGGTTCCAGCTCGCCGCGATGTCGCACCGGCCGGCACTCGGCCACACGGAGACGATGTCGCCGGCCAGCAAGTACGCACTCACCTACCTGTTCGCACAGTCCGAGTTCGGACTGTTGTGCCCGGTCAACATGACCGACAGCCTGACGCGGACGCTGCGCCGGTTCGCCGGCCCGCACCTGCTGTCGCGCTACCTCGACGGGCTGACGGCGGAAGACGCGGACGAGCACCTGCAGGGCGCCATGTTCATGACCGAGCGCTTCGCGGGGTCGGACGTGGGCGCCACCGAGACGCGCGCGGTCAAGAACGGCGACCACTGGCTGCTGACGGGCGACAAGTGGTTCTGCTCCAACGCCAGCACGGACCTCGCCCTGGTGCTTGCCCGACCCGATGGGGCGCCCGAGGGCACCAGGGGCCTCGGCCTGTTCCTGATGCCGCGCGTGCTGCCCAGCGGCGAGCCCAACAGCTACCGCATCATCCGCCTGAAGGAGAAGCTCGGCACCCGCGCCATGGCCTCGGGCGAGATCCGGCTCGAGGGGGCGGCCGCCTGGCTGGTCGGCGATCTCAACCAGGGCTTCAAGCAGATGGCCGAGATGGTCAACCAGTCGCGGCTGTCGAACGGCATCCGCTCGACCGGCATGATGCGGCGCGCCCTGCACGAGGCGCTGACGGTGGCGCTGGAGCGCGTCGCCTTCGGCCGGCCGATCATCGAGCTGCCGCTGGTGCGCCGCCAGCTCGCCAAGATGATCCTGCCGACGGAAGCAGCCCTTTCCGTCGCCTTCTTCACCGCCGACTGCCTGCGCCGCTCCGACGAGGGCGAGGCGCAGGCGCAGGTGCTGCGCCGGGTGCTGACGCCGCTGATCAAGCTGCGCGCCTGCCGCGACGCGCGCAGGATCGCGGGCGACGCCATGGAGATGCGCGGCGGCTCGGGCTACATCGAGGAATGGATCGAGCCGCGGCTGCTGCGCGAGACGCATCTCGGCTCGATCTGGGAGGGCACCAGCAACATCATCGCGCTCGACGTGATCCGCGCCGCGAGCAAGGTCGGCGCGCACAGGGCGCTAGCGGAGCGGCTCATGCCCATGCTTGCCGAGGCGCCCGGCGACATGGTGCTGCAACTCAAGGAGCGGATGGCCACGACGCTCGCCCTGATCGACCGGGCGGGGGCGCGCGAGGGCGACGAGCGCTCGGCGCGCACGGCGGCAACGGCGCTCTACCACGTGACGGCGGCGTGCCTGTTCCTCGACGAGGCCCGGCGCCTCGACGATCCGCGGCGGCTCGACCTCGCGCGGCTCATGCTGGCCCACAAGCTGCTGCCGCGCGATCCCGTCGCCGCATCGCCGCCCGAGGACGAGGCGGCGGGCGACCGCCTGATCGATGCCCTCGTCGCCGCGCGGGTGCGCGTGGCTGCGTAAGGCTGAGGCGAGAAGCGCCAGCGCGGTCCAGGGGCGGGTGACCTCCTCTCGGCACCGCGCATATGCCTTCCTGCTCAAGTCCGAAGCAGCTGTGGCAAAAGCGCCGCGTCTGGCAGCCGCCTTTGCCGGCATTGCCTCGCGAGTTGACCTGACGGCTCCCTCGAAGATACGAAAAGGAGCATACTTCCTGTTGGTTGTTTGTTTAGGCTGTCATGTTCAAGAATGTTGTCGTGCTGGTGTGCGACCAGGCCTATTTGCCTGCTGCGCAATTCGTTGCCAGCCAGATCGCAGCGCAACAGGTCCGCACCTACGATCTGGTCCTAGTCCTCACGGACAGCGACGTCTCATCATTGGCAACCGCGCATGGCATCGCCACGATCGGTGCGAAGAGCGCCATTGACGCGGCCCTGCCGCCGCACTGCCGGTCGTCTGCGGCGCTCGCGCGCCTGCTCGTCGCGAGGCTGCTGCCCGCCCGCTACACGCGCATTCTCTATCTCGACTGCGACGTTTGGGTCGCCACGCCGGAGCTGCATCGCATATTCGACATCGACCTCGGCGGCCGCCCCTTGGCCGCGGCGCGGGACAGCTTCGAGATATTCTCGCGGCACGACCGGCGCTTCCTGCAGCACAAAGCCGCTATCGGGATGTCTCCAGCAGCTCTCTATTTCAATTCCGGCGTGATGCTGATCGACCGCGCGCAATGGGTCGCCGAGCGCATCGAGGAGAGGGCGCTAGCTTATGTCGCGACGGCCGGCCGCCTCGATCATCAGGACCAGACCGCCCTCAACGCGGTGATCGACGGCCGCTGGAAGGAGCTTTCCCCGCGGTGGAACTGGGCGCACGCGACGCGGGAGCGGACGACACGCGCATTCACTCCCCACATCATGCACTTCATGGGGCCGAGCAAGCCGTGGGACGACGTGCGGGCACGCTACCCGGCCCGCTATGGCGAGGCCATGCGCCGCTTCTTTGCCGGTGCGGGGGCCGACGGCTTCTTCCGTCCCACGCCTCCAGCGGCCCGTCTGTCCCGTCACGTGTACACGTGCCTCAAGGCGCTTCGCGGGCTCGTCCACGACCGGCGCGAGCAGGCGATCCGCGACCTTATGCGGCAGCACGGTCGTGCCGAGCCTTCACCCGGTGAACCGCTGCGCGAGGTCCGAGACGGCGCGGCTTCGATGTCGGCCACCGGCTGAGGCCTGCGCTGCCCGCACTCACCGATGCGCCTAGGTGGAGGTCCGGCCGGAGCCTCTGCGGCCATCGGACGACACCCTTGCGGGAACCCGGCTCCCAGCGGGATGCAGCCGGTGCGGCGCGTTCCGGAACCCGCGATGGGTCCCGGCGCGCGCCGCACACAGCTCCCCCCCTAGAGCGGGTGCCTCAGAACGGCACCTTCAGGCGCACCGAGGCCGTGTGGAACTGGCCCTGGCCGTCCTGGAAGCCGATGCCGTACTGCGCCGTGAGGGTGGCGGTCGGGCTGATCTTGCCCTCGAGGCCGAACTTGAGGTTGAGACCGTTGGCGATCGGGTCGGTCGTGCTCACCTGGAAGGGATGCGCCGTATTGTTGATCAGGGCGCCGACGTAGCCGCCATCGCGTGCGGTGAGGTAGCTCTCGTAGGCGACCTCGGCATAGGCGCGGCCGGGAGCCACGAAGCCGAAGGCGACGGGCGTGATGGCGCGCAGCTTCAGCGAGCCGACAAGCCCGTCGAATGTGTGGTCGGTGTAGGACATGGCCAGCAGCGGCGCGCTCTCCGAGAAGCCGTTGATGGTGGAGTGGATGTAGGCGATGCGTGCCGCCGGCACGAACGTCACGTCGCCGGCCTTGAGCATGACGCCGGTCTCGACCGCCGCCGCGGCCGAGGAGCCGCGCGTGTTGCCCGTCGCCGTCACCGTCGGCAGGCCGGTGTCGCGCCGTCCGTCGATGAAGGCGACAGAGCCGCCGACAGAGCCGGTCAGGTACACGTTGCCCCAGTGCTTGGCGGCGTAGGCATCCAGGTGCAGCATCGACAGGTCGGCCTTGTAGCCGCCGTAGCCCAGGCCCGGGCTCGAGCTCAGCGAGCCGATGCTGACGGCGCCGGCGAGGCCGTAGAGCTCGGCTCCGACCTGCCGGTCGAAGCCGATGCGCGCGTTGGCGAGGCTGGCGTTGTAGGCGGGTGTGGCGCCGTTGCTGCCCTCGTGCGCGATCGAGCCGCTCGCCGTGGCGTAGAAGCCGTTCTGGCGGGCGATGGCACCGTAGGCCCACTGCGACACCCGCTCGAAGGTCTCGTCGGTCGACTGCTTGCGGGCGTTGAGGTTGACCTCGCTCGTCGGCGACACCGCCTGCGCCATGATGTCGGCGTTGAGCAGCAGCAGGGCGAAGCGGGCCTGGAGCTGCTGGGCCGTCGACGTCGGATGCACGCTGTCCCAGAACAGGTAGCCGTTCTGCGTCGCGGTGCTGCCGGTGGCGCAGGCGAGCACGGAGAGGCAGGCCTGGGTGACGTTCGACAGGCCGAAGGCGGTCGGGTTGGCGACGGCGAGCTTGACCAGAGTGGCCACGTCCATCTGGATGATGTTGACGCTCTGGTTGGCGTTGGCGAGCGTGACGAGGCCGGTCTGCCAGGCGGCATTGTAGCTCGTGGTCGCGAGCGTTCCGGCGGCGGCCGAGGCGGCGGCGGCGCTGTAGCTCGGCGTGATGCCGAGGTCGGGCAGGTTCGGCACGAGCAGAGTTTTGGCGCCGGCGCCGATGGCAAGCCCGATGTCGCCCATCAGCGCGCCGGCAGCCGTGGTGGCGGCCGTCGTCGTCGCCGCGTTGTTGGCGAAGCCGCTGACGGCGAAGAACTGGAAGATGTCGTTGGCGCCGCCCTGGATCGTGACCACGTCCTTGGTGCCGAAGGTCCCGCCGTAGAAGAGGAAAGTGCCGATCTGGCTGCCGATGCTCGGGATGGGGCCGTTCAGGTTCACGGCATTGTCGGCGCGCGCGCCGCCGAAGGCGAGGTTGACGTTGCCGCTAACGCCAGTGCCCTGGACCGGGCTGTTCATGGGGCCGTTGAGGAGCTCGGTCCACACCGGGCCGTTGGAGAAGCGACCGAGGTAGTAGGGACTCGGGGGATTGCCCGTCTGGGCCTTCAGGTTGCCGTTGTCGGAGAGGCTGTCGCCGAACGAGATGACGCGACCGCCGGGATCGGTGGCCGACAATGTGGTCTGCGCGGCCGATGGCCCCGCGAGCGCTGCCACAAGGAAGGCAACCGAGACTGCAGACGCAATACGCCCCGAAAACATGACGCCACTCCCCACGCAATACAGCGGGCCTTGTGCCTAGCCCTTGATCAGAAGGCTAGCTGGCGAGCAAAAGCGTGCAAGGGCGGGGGCGGCATCGCGACGCATTTCGTGCCGGCGAGCGTCACCCAAAAACATCAGACGACCGATGATGCGACGCAGCATGAGCCTCCGCCCCAGGCACCCGGCAGGGGCTCGGCAGGATCAGGCGGCGCGGTAGCGCACCACGCCGTCGTCGCAGCTCGCCTCGACGAGCGTGCCCGCGCGCAGCATGAAGTTCACGTGCGCGAGGATCTCGTAGAAGGCAAAGCCGATCTGGTGCGCGTCGAGCGGGCGCTTGAACACGAAGGAGATCAGCTCGGCCGTGGAGCGCGGCGCCTCGCGGCAGGCGTCCAGCATCTCGGCGCAGCGCGCGTGGTGGTGTGCGATGAGCTCGCGGGCGCGGGTGTGCAGCCCGAAGAACGGCAGCTGGTGGCCGGGGAGCACCAGCACGTCCTCCGGCACCGTGCCGACGAGCGCGTGCAGAGAGCGGATGTAGATGCCGAGCGGATCGCCGGCAGGATCGACGGCGTGCACGCTCACGTTCGGCGTGATGTGGGCCAGCACCTGGTCGGAGGCGAAGAACAGGCCCTCGCTGCGTTCGAGCAGCATCACCTGCTCCAGGGAATGGCCGCCGCCGGTGAGGATCTCGAAGTTGCGCGCGCCGATCCTGAGCGTGTCGCCGGCGATGAGGCGGCGGTAGGTCGGCGGCAGGCCCGAGACGAGGCGCAGATACTCGTGCCCCTTGGTGACCACGTTCTCGACGATGTCGGCTGCGAGCCCGTGCCGGGCGAAGAAGGCGCGGTAGTGCGGCGCCTCCATGTTGCCGGGGGTGAGATTCAAGATGAGGGCCTGCAGGTATTCGGTGGCGCTCATCTCGAGCGGCACGCCGAGCTCCTGCACGAGCCAGCCCACGGCGCCGACGTGGTCGGGATGGAAGTGCGTGACCACGATGCGGCTGATCGGGTAGGGCTTCAGCGCGCCGGCGAGCAGGTGCGTCCACATCTCGCGCGTGCGGCGATTGCCGAGCCCGGTGTCGATGAGAACGTATCCCGTGTCGTCCTTCACCAGGTACAGGTTGACGTGATTGAGCGCGAAGGGCAGCGGCAGCCGGAACCACAGGATGCCGGGCGCCACCTCCAGCAGTGCGTCGCCCTCGGGCGGCTCGGCGAAGGGAAACCGAAGAGCGCTCTCCGGCATCATCTTGGCGGCTGAAGCCCTGGGCGGGCGAGCGGCGGCGGACTGCGCTCTGGGCGGCTTGCTCGGCACGGGCGGCGGCTCCCTCTCCGGGTGGGCACCTGGGAGGCGCCATGGGTCAGGCATCGCTCGCCCGGGTTGCGCCGCTTGTCAATGCGGGCCGCGGCGAGACCTGCGGCGCGTGCATGTGTGACGCCCTGCCACGCCGGCTTCCGCCGATCTCGGCCGGCCGCGACCCGCCTGGATTGCATGCCTTGGCAGCGCAACCATGTCGCAGGCGGCGGGGGTGAAACGGCACTATGAGTGCGGACATGGCCGATCTCACCGCCCCTTCCGCCCTGCGCTCCGACCAACGCCGCCCCAGCGCGCCGGTCAGGCTCTGGCTGCTTGCGGTGGCCGCGCTGGTCATCGCCATGGTCGCGGTGGGCGGCGCCACCCGGCTCACCGGTTCGGGCCTCTCGATCACGGAGTGGAAGCCGATCATGGGCGCCGTGCCGCCGCTAACCGATGCGGACTGGCAGGACGCCTTCCACAAGTACAAGCAGATCCCGCAGTACCACCAGATCAACAAGGGCATGTCGCTCGAGGCCTTCAAGACCATCTTCTGGTGGGAGTGGGGGCACAGGTTCCTGGCGCGGCTGGTCGGCGTCGTGTTCCTGGTGCCGTTCCTGGCGCTGCTGGCGCTCGGCTACATCCGCCGGGCCCTGGTGCCGCGCCTCGTGGGTCTGTTCGCGCTGGGCGGCCTGCAGGGCGCCATCGGCTGGTACATGGTGGCCTCGGGCCTGTCGGAGCGGGTGTCGGTGAGCCAGTACCGGCTGGCTTTGCACCTGGGCCTCGCCTTTGTCATCCTCGGCGGGCTGATCTGGACGGCGCTGAGCCTCGATGACGAGGAGAAGCCCGTGCGCAGGGCGCTGCCGGCGGGGGCGGTTGCGGTGCTGGCGCTGAGCTTCCTGCAGGTGGAGCTCGGCGCGCTGGTGGCCGGCATGAAGGCCGGTCTCGCCTACAACACGTGGCCGCTGATGGACGGCCAGCTGGTCCCGCGCGGGCTTCTCGTCATGGAGCCCTGGTATCTGAACCTGTTCGAGAACGCAATGACGGTGCAGTTCAACCATCGCATGGTGGCCTACCTGCTCGCGGCCGTCACCGCCTGGCACGTCGCGGCGGTGCTGAGGACCGCAGCCGGGCCGCAGGCGCGCGCCTCGGCCCTTGCGCTCGGGCTCGCGACCCTCGTGCAGATCGGGCTCGGCATCTGGACGCTGCTGGCGCAGGTGCCCCTTGGCCTGGGCCTCGTGCATCAGCTCGGCGCCGCCATTCTCTTCTCGATCACGGTCTGGCATGCTCACGCGCTCAAGGCAGCGCGCTGAAGAGCCGACCATGGCCACCGTTCTGGTGTTCGATCTCGATGACACGCTCTACCCGGAGCGCGACTTTGCGCTCTCGGGCTTCCGGGCCATCGAGCGCTGGGCCAGCGCGGAGCTGGGGCTTGCGCCCGGCATCGCGGCCGAGATGACGCGGTTGCTCGACGACGGCCACCTCGGCACCCTGTTTCCCATCGCGCTGAAGGCGGCGCATCCCGCGCACACGCCGGAGGAGCTGGCCCGAGCCATCGAGATCTATCGCGAGCACGCACCCGAGATCGCGCTCTTCGACGATGCACGCTGGGCGCTGGCGCACTACGCGGGCCGGGGGCCCCTGGGCCTGATCACCGACGGCACGCACGGCATGCAGCGGCGCAAGGTGGAGGCTCTCGGCATCGCACCGCACTTCCGCGAGATGGTGTTCACCGGCGCGCTGGGCGGGCGCGCGTTCCACAAGCCGCATCCGGCCGCCTACGAGCAGATCGAGGCGGCGCTCGCGGGGCCCCGGGCGCGCTTCGTCTACGTCGGCGACAACCCGTCGAAGGATTTCGTCACGCCCAACGCGCGCGGCTGGGTGAGCGTCATGGTGCACCGGCCGGAGCACGCGCGCATCCACGCCAAGGCGGAGGCCGTCGACGGCGGGGCGCCGCAGCACACCATCGCCAGCCTGCACGAGCTGCCCGCGATCCTCGGTGGCTGAGATGGGGAAGGGGATGCAGGAGACGCGGGCAGGGGAGGCGGCGGGGAGCGCAGCGGGCCGGGTGGCCGACGCTGCGCACAACAACTGGGCCGACCGCCTCTCGCCGCCGTGGCTGCTGCCCTACGTGCGGCTGGCGCGCTTCGACCGGCCGGCCGGCGCGTGGCTGCTGCTGTTTCCCTGCTGGTGGTCGATGCTGCTGGCCCAGGACGCGCTGGGGCAGGGGGTGCCGAGGCTCTGGTACATGCTGCTGTTCGCCATCGGCGCCTTCGTGATGCGCGGGGCGGGGTGCGCCTACAACGACATCGTCGATGCGGACTTCGATGCGCGCGTGGCCCGCACCGCCTCGCGGCCGATTCCCTCGGGCCAGGTGACGAAGCGGCAGGCGCTGGCGTTCGCTGCCGGCCTGTGCCTTGCGGGCTTCCTCGTGCTCATCCAATTCAACTGGACGACGGTGCTGGTCGGCATCGCCTCGCTCGGCATGGTCGCGCTCTATCCGTTCGCCAAGCGCTACACGAACTGGCCGCAGCTGGTGCTGGGGCTCACCTTCAAGTGGGGCGCGCTGGTCGGCTGGACCGCGATCACGGGCAGCCTCGGCTGGCCGATGCTGGCGCTCTACGCCGGCTGCATCGCCTGGACCATCGCCTACGACACCATCTACGCGCACCAGGACAAGGAGGACGACGCGCTGATCGGCCTCAAGTCGACGGCGCTGCACTTCGGTGCGGCGACACCCGTCTGGCTGGTGGGCTTCTTCGCCGCGGCAATCGGGCTGTGGGTGCTGGCGGGCGCGCTGGCGGGGGCGGCGGCGGGCTTCTACCTGGGTCTCGCCCTGACGGCCGCACACTTCGCCTGGCAGGTGGCGACGCTCGACATCGACGACCCCGCCAACTGCCTGGCGCGCTTCAAGGCCAACATGCACGTGGGCTGGCTGCTGACGGCGGGCCTTGCCGCGGATCTGGTGCTGGGCGGGAGCCTGTGAGAGCGGGCCGGCTCAGGCCGGCTCAGGCCGGCTTCGAGGCGGGCTCGGGGTCGGGCCGCGGCCGCGCCCACAGTGCGGCCTGGGCCGCAAGCGACAGCAGCATCATGCCGGCGGCGAGGATGAGCGGCGCGCGAGGCCCCGCGGCGTCGCGCAGCCAGCCGGCGAGCGCGGGCATGCCCGACATCAGGAGGTAGTAGGTGGTGTAGAACACCCCCATGCCGGCGGCCCTGTTGGATGGGCGCAGGAGCTCCGTCGGCTGCGCCATCACCGGGCCTGCGGCGGCGCCGGCCACGAGGCCATAGAGCAGATAGACCCAGACGGAGGCAGGCCACCAGGCAAGGGCTGCGTAGAGGACGACTGAGCCCAGCGTCGACAGCACGATGACGAGGCGGCTGTTGCCGATCCAGCCGGCCAGGAAGCCGCCCAGCGGAATGGAGACGAGCGCGGCCCACATGCTGATCGACACCAGCGAGCCGGCGTCGGTGAGCTCGTAGCCGAGGCTGACGAGCAGCGCCGGGGTGAAGCCCGCGACCATCACCAGCCCGACATTGAGCAGGCCCCAGACGGCGCTGATGAGCGTGATGTCCCGCCACTCCTGCGGCGACAGCGCGCGCAGGGCGCTGAGGCCGGAGGCCGGCGGCACGGTGCGCCCGGGCGCCTCCCGGTAGAGCAGCAGCATGAGCAGCGTCGAGGCCCCCGCCAGCGCCCCGCAGGCCAGCATGGTCGCCTGCCAGCCGAGCGCGGCGGTGATCGCGCCCTGGGTCATGAGCCCGAGCGAGAGGCCGAGCGGCCAGCTGCTGACAAGGATGCCCATGGCGAGCGGCAGGCGCGTGGAGCCGGTGAACCAGTCGAGCGTCGCCTTGGCGAAGTAGAGGTTGGCGATGACGAAGCCGACGCCCGAGAGCAGCCGGCCGGTGGCCGCGACCAGGAAGTCAGAGGCCGCCGCCGTGAGCAGGCAGCCCAAGGCCATGAGCCCGAGCCCCAGCGTGATCAGCGTGCGCTCGCCGAAATAGCTGGCAAGCGCGCCGCTGGGGATCGACAGCGGAATGCCCGGCAGCTTGAAAAGCCCGATCAGCGTGCCGATCAGGGCGAAGTCGATGGCGAGTGCGGCGGCGATGGCGGGCCCCGAGGAGCCGATCGACTGGAAGACGAAGCCGGCGGCCGTGCGCGCAGTGAACAGCACCGCCAGCATCAGCCATGGATCCTGCGGGCGGTTCAAGCGGTGCCTCGTGAACGAACAAAAGCATGGTGCTGAATATCATCGAGTATAGCAGCGCGCGCCGCCTCGTCGACCCTGCACTGCGCGGCACCGGCAACGCACAACCCCCCGGCAGCGGAGAACTGCCGGAGGGCCGATGCTCCCCGGAGACACCTGGGGAGGCCAACAGTACGCTCGATCGCGCCTGTTACTGCTTCTTGACGTCGGACGGCTTCTCGCTGGTCTTGGCGCCGGCGGCCGGCTGGCTGGTGGCGGGCGCGCCGTTGCCGCCTGCCGACTTCGCGTCGGTCTTGCCCTCGACCTTCTTCTCGTCCTTCTTCATCTCGGCGGGCTTCTGGGTGCCGGTGGTTGCGGCCGGCTGCGGCTTGGTCGCGTCGGTGGGCTTGGCGGCGGGCGTCGTCACGGTCGGGGCGTTGGCGGCAGCGGGGTTGGCCGGCTTCTTGACGTCCTGGGCGAAAGCCGGCGTCGCGACGGCGAGGGCAACAGCGAGCGCGATGAGCTTCTGCATGGGCATGGGATCCTTCGGTTCTCGTTTCGCAGCCTCACGTCGGAGGCGATGCGAAGGAAGATGCTCCGGCTTTGCGGCCCAGGTTCGTTCCCCAGCTAGAACCTTTATGAACTCAGCATTTAGCGCGGGTTCAGGAAGCATGCGGAGAGCCTGGCGCGACTCGCGCGACGCTGCCCCGCGCGGCAAAAAAGCGGCGGCATGAGGCTTCGGCGCCATAGCCCCGTTGCGTCGGGCGCCGCATAGTCCCGCACGCAAAACCCTGCAGCGAGCGAAGGAGTGACAACCATGCGAATGGGCAAGGGACGGATCGTACGGGCCGCCGCCGCCGTCATGCTGGGCGCGAGCCTGCTGATGGGCGGTGCCATCGTCGCCGCCGACCAGGGCTTCGCGCAAAGCTCGAAAAAGGAAGCCGCGCCCAAGGCCGGCAAGGGCGAGAAGGTGTGCCGCTACAAGTTCCCGACCGGCGAGAAGCGGGCCTGGGTGTGCAAGAAGGAGGAGCCCTGCTGCGCCTGGGACGCGATCAAGTACGTGAAGTGCGGCAGCACCATCACGGGCTGCCTGTAGGCCATCGCGACTTCCCGACACGGATGCAGATGACCGGACGCCGATGGGGCGGGCATCTGCTCCGTGTGGGGCATGGCGCGGGCGGGCAGGCCCGTTCGTGCGTGAAGGACCGTGCTCGCTACTTCTTCGGCAGGCTCTGGGCGTACGCGAGCACATCTATGGCGACCTCGATCGGGAAAGCCCGGAGGCTCACCATGGCAGCGCCGGGATGCGAGTTGCGGATCTTGTGCAGCACCTCCCAGGGCAGGGAGGCCGCCTCGGTGCCGACGTAGGCCGGCGCATCCGGCTTGCCCCAGTTGAGCGTCTTGCCGTCAAAGCCGTGGCATGTCGCGCAGACGGTCTGAAAGACGGCCGCACCGCGCGCGGGGTCGCCTTCAACCCTGCCGGTCTTGCGGTCGATGAAGCGGTCGGCGTCGTGCAGCCCCTTGAGCGTGAAAAGAGCCACCCACTCGAGCTCGGCGTCGCGCAGCATATCGGGCGTGTAGTTGTGGGGCGCAGAACGCAAGGCCCGGGCGACCTCGTCCAAGGAACGGCCGGACGCACCAAAGAGCCCCTTGATGCCGGTATAGCGTTCCCCGAACGCGCCGCCAGGCGCGGTGACCCCCTCGGCGCCCTTGTAGTCCCAACCGTGACATTCGACGCAGCGCCACGTCGTCGAGCCCGATCGCTTTCCGCTCGCGGGGTAGCTCGGGTTGGTGCCGCGCGGGCGGGTGCGGCCCAGGGCATCCCACCAGACGTCGTAGATGCGGCCGCCGGCGGCAATCTTCCACGCCTCGGAGGGATTGGGCGGCGCGCCGGTGATGACGTCCTGCGGGGAGCTCGTCGAGACCTTCTCCTCGCCCAGCGCGTCACCCGACAGGGCGATGCAGAGCGATGCCAGAAGGATTGCCGTCGTCAGCGTGCGCTTGGGCATGTCGGTGGCTCCGTCATGAAGCAAAGGGCGTGCGCCCCGCCTCGGACAGGTCGGGGCAACACATCGAGCTAAGACGTGACCGAATGCGACTGTACGGCTTCGACACCGGCTGGTGAACCCGCCGGAGCGCCGCAGGCTCCGCGGGCAAGTTGCGGGAGTGGGTGCGCCGCGATCAAAGAAAGACTGGACGCGGCTGCATCGCGTCAGCTCCGCCCATCCGATGGCACGGAGAGCGGCGGACGGCGCAGGGCCGCCGGCAGCGGGGCAGTGACGGCTATTCTGCGTGCGAGGGCGCCAGGCGCTTGGCGTGGCCGTCCTCAAGGCTGCCGAGAAGCCGGACCACCTCCTCGATCGCACGCTTCTGGTCGACGTTGCTCACGCCGTAGTCGTTCCACGTTGCGACGAGGTTGGTGTGCCCTTCACGAACCAGAAGCACCAGGGCGTCGAAAAGCGGTTCGCTGAGGTTCAACTGCCTGTTCATGAAGGCTCCTACGACAACACCATGCAAAGCACCTCGCCACGGTGCCCATCCGTTATAGATCTCAATCCATGGCGATTTCGTATATGGGATGTAAGAGAACAGTTTAATGCGCCCTATGCAGAATGGGTAGGAACCTCCTCCAAGGCGGAAAGGGCAGGGGCTTTCAGGGCGCGTTTCGGGGCGGGGGGCGAAGGAGCGGCGCGGCCATGCGCGCGCACTCGGCATTCGCATAATCTATATTATGGAAAATGGGCCGAAGACGTATCGGCAAGTCATGAGGTTGGCGCCGGTCTGCGTCCGGCCGAGATCACTTGTCCGGCTTCTCGTAGTGATCTGCAACCAGCCGATCGAGCAGCCTGACGCCCCAGCCGGAGGCCCAGCCCTGGTTGATCTCCGACTTCACCGAGTCCATGGCTGTGCCTGCAACGTCGAGGTGGGCCCAGGGCGTGTCCTTGATGATGAACCGCTGCAGGAACTGCGCAGCCGTGATGGCGCCGCCATGGCGCCCGCCGATGTTCTTCATGTCGGCGGTCTTGCTGTCGATCATCTTGTCGTAGGCCTTGCCGAGCGGCATGCGCCAGACCTTCTCGCCGGTCGCCTCGCCGGCCTTCGCCAGCTCCTCGGCCAGCTTGTCGTCGTTGGCGAACAGGCCCGCGTACTCCTTGCCGAGCGCGACGATGATGGCGCCGGTCAGGGTCGCAAGGTCGATCAGGAAGCGCGGCTTGAAGCGGTCCTGCGCGTACCACATGACGTCGGCGAGCACGAGCCGGCCTTCCGCGTCCGTATTCAAGACCTCGATGGTCTGGCCCGACATGCTGGTGACGATGTCGCCCGGGCGCTGGGCGTTGCCGGACGGCATGTTCTCGACGAGGCCGACGAGGCCAACGGCGTTGACGGCGGCCTTGCGGCCGGCGAGCGCCAGCATGAGCCCCGCAACGCAGGCCGCCCCGCCCATGTCGCCCTTCATGTCCTCCATGCCGGCAGCCGGCTTCATGGAGATGCCGCCGGTGT
Source organism: Hyphomicrobiaceae bacterium (assembly GCA_033764875.1). Lineage (GTDB taxonomy): Bacteria > Pseudomonadota > Alphaproteobacteria > Rhizobiales > Hyphomicrobiaceae > AWTP1-13. The sequence goes on from JANRIO010000048.1 coordinate 39,164, forward strand.
CGAAGACGACGCCCTTGCCGACGAAGCAGACAGGCTTTGCCCGCTTCGACTTGGCGCCGTGCCATTGCATGACGACGACGCGCGCGGGGCGGACGCTGCCCTGGGCGACGCCCAGCAGCGCGCCCATCTTCAGATCGCCGAGCTGGGCCTCCTCCAGGACCTCCACCTCGAGCCCCGCCTCGCGCAAGGCCGCCAGGCGGTCTGCGAACTCCACGGGCCCCAGCGCGTTGGCCGGCTCGTTGACGAGGTCGCGGGCGAGGAAGACGCCGTCGGCGATGGCCTTGCGGGCAGCGAAGGCCCGGGCCGCCGGCTCGGGCCTGGCGCAGGCGATGACAAGGCGCGAAAGACCCTGGCGCGCGGGTGCCGCCGCCTCGCCCTCGCCGCTCTCGTCCTGCTTGCGGGTGCGGTACTTGCGGAAGGTGTAGCTGCGCAGCAGGGCGCCAAGCGCCACGTCTGCGGCCAGCGCCTCGGGGCTGACGCCGCCGGCATCGGCAAGCTCGGCGACGATGGTGGCGGCCTCTCCCTTGCGGGACGCGGCCTGCGCATAGAGGAAGCCGCCGAGCAGAAGCCGGTCGAGCTCCTTGGCGAGGCCGGAGGCGGCCGCCAGCACGATGCGGGGCACCTCGATGCCGGCGGGCGCTAGCACCTCGATGGCGCCCTTGCCCTTGCCTCTGAACTCGGCGGCGTGCGCGGCCCGCGTCAGCATGCCCTTGGTGCGCTCGTCGTAGCCCTTGGCGGTCGCAGCCAGCGCGAGGTCGGGGCCGGCGAGCAGCACGAGCGCGCCCTGCGGGGCAGCGCTCAGGGGCACGAAATGCACTTCGAGTTGCTGCGTCATCGGCGCGTCCTCTGGGTATCGCATGGGCCCCGCGGCAAGCGACGGCGCGGCCTGGCAGCAAGGCCAGGCGAGGCCGTCATCAGCCGAACGGGGAAGTCGGAGGAAGCATAGCCGCCGGGCCGCGGCTCGTGCAAGGCGGCTTGCGCGCGGGGCGAAGCACGTCGGGTGCGGGAGCGGGGGGCGATACCGCCCCCCGAGGCGCCGTCAGGAGGCCGGCGTGCGGAACACCTGGATGTCGAGATCCCGGATCTTCTTGCGCAGCGTGTTGCGGTTGAGACCGAGCAGCGACGCCGCGCGGATCTGGTTGCCGCGGGTGGCCGCCAGCGCCGCCATCAGCAGCGGCCGCTCGACATGCTGCAGGATGCGGTCGTACAGCCCGGGCGGCGGCAGCTCGCGACCGTAGCTCGCAAAGTGCGCCGAGAGATACCGCTCGACCATCTCGGAGAGATCCTTGGGGCTCTTGCCGGGCTCGGTCGCAGGGGGCGGCGCGGCTTCCGCCAGCTCCGCCTCGACGGTCTCCAGGGTGAGCGTGTCCTCCGGATGCAGTGCGGAGAGGCGGCGCACCAGGTTCTCGAGCTCGCGCACGTTGCCGGGCCAATGGTAGCGCTTGAGGCGGTCGATGGCCGCCATCTCGATCGACTTGTGGCCGAGGCCGGACTTGGCCGCGATGCGCAGGAAGTGGCGCACCAGGTCGCCGACGTCCTCGAGGCGCTCGCGCAGGGGCGGCAGGCGCAGCGGCACGACGTTGAGGCGGTAGTAGAGATCCTCGCGGAACAGCCCCTGCTGGATCTGCGTCTTCAGCTCGCGGTGGGTGGCGGCGATGATGCGCACGTCCGTCTTGATCGGCGTGCGGCCACCGACGGTGGTGTACTCGCCCTCCTGCAGGACGCGCAGCAGGCGCGTCTGGGCCTCCATCGGCATGTCGCCGATCTCGTCGAGGAACAGCGTGCCGCCCTCGGCCTGCTGGAAGCGGCCTTCGGTGCGGGCCTGGGCGCCGGTGAAGGCACCCTTCTCGTGGCCGAACAGCTCGCTCTCGATCAACTCGCGCGGGATCGCGGCCATGTTGATGGCAACGAAGGGCCCGTTGCGCCGCTTGGAGTAGTCGTGCAGGACACGCGCGACGAGCTCCTTGCCGGTGCCGGACTCGCCGTTGATCATGACGGTGAGATCGGTGCGGGTGAGCCGCGCCAGCACGCGGTAGATCTCCTGCATGGCGGGCGAGCGGCCGATGAGCGGCAGCTCGTCGCCGTCGCTGTCGGCCGTCGCGCGGTCCTTGCGCTTGGATGGCTCGGAGAGCGCGCGTCCGACGATGGACACGATCTGGCTCAGGTCGAAGGGCTTGGGCAGGTACTCGAAGGCACCCTTCTCGGCGGCCGTGAGCGCGGTCATCAGCGTGTTCTGCGCGCTCATGACGATGATCGGCAGCTCGGGTCGCAGCTTCTTGATGCGCGGGATGAGGTCGAAGGCGTTCTCGTCGGGCATCACCACGTCGGTGATGACGACGTCGCCCTCGCCTTGCGCCACCCACCGCCAAAGGGTGGCCGCGTTGCCGGTGGCGCGCGGCGCGTAGCCGGCCCTGGCAAAGGCCTGGTTGAGGACCGTGCGGATCGCACTGTCGTCGTCAGCGATGAGTACCGTGCCGCCTGCCATCTGCAGTAACCTCGACTTTCCTATTTCACTGTCTCGTGCGCTTCTTGTCCTGCGTGGGAAGCAGGACGCGAAACACCGTTCGCTTGGGTATCGATTCGCACTCGATGACGCCGCCGTGGTCGCGAATGATCTTTGCCACCAGTGCAAGACCCAGGCCACTGCCCGCGCGCTTGCTGGTTACGAAAGGGTCGAAGAGATGCGGTTTCATGTCCTCCGCAACTCCCGGACCGTTGTCCTCCACCTCGATCATCAAGGGCAGGCTGATGCGCGCGCCCGTTCCCGGCACAGCAAGACGCATGCCGGGACGGAAGGCGGTGCGCAGCACGATGCGGCCGGACTCGCCCGTGTCCTGGATCGCCTCGGAGGCGTTCTTGACGAGATTGAGGAAAGCCTGGACCAGCTTGTCGCGGCTGCCCGGCACCGGCGGCAGCGAGGGATCGAACTCGGCCGAGAACTTGACCGACTTGCCAAAGCCCGTCTCCGCGAGCCGCTTCACGTGATCGAGCACGACGTGGATGTTGACGGGCTCGGCCGCGATCGGCCGCTCGTCGCCGAACACCTCCATGCGGTCGACGAGGTTGCGGATGCGGTCGGTCTCGGCGCAGATGAGCTGCGTCAGGGCGCGATCCTCGTCCTTGAGGCCCGGCTCCAGCAGCTGCGCGGCGCCGCGGATGCCCGACAGCGGATTCTTGATCTCGTGGGCCAGCACCTCGGCCATGCCCGAGACGGAGCGGGCCGCCTGGCGGTGGGTGAGCTGGCGCTCGATCATCTGCGCCATCGAGCGCTGCTGCAGCATCAGGAGGATGAGGCCCGACTGGTCGGGCAGCGGGCCGCCGAAGACGTCGACCATCTTGTGCGTGTTGCTGCGCGGCAGCTCGACGTCGACACCGTACTCGTTGACGGACGCGCCGGCGCGGCGCACCTGCGCCACGAGCGCCGTCAGCGGGCTCGAGAAGGCGATGAGGTCGGCAAGCGTCTGCCTGCGCATCATGGCGAGGCTCAGCGAGAAGAAGCTCTCGGCCGCCGCGTTGGCATAGAGGATGCGGTCGTCCTCGCCGAGCACGAGGATGGCGTGCGGCAGGGCGGCCAGCAGCATGTCGTACTCGATGTGCCGGCGCCCGCCCGGCGGCACCCGATCGCGGTTTCCCTCGATGCTCATGCGGCGATCTTCCGGCACGGCCCGGCGGCCGCGGCCTCGGCGTAGAAGGCGGCAAGCCCGGCGAGCACCTCGCGGGCGTCATCGCTGGTGCACAGGCGGCGGCGCCAGTCGCGCACGAGCGCTTCCGGCGCGCCGCTCGAGATCAGGTACCAGCCGACGTGCTTGCGGGCGCTCTTGAGACCCGCGGGACCGAAGGTGTCGATCATGTCGCGCACATGCGAGTGAGCGATCGAGGCCTGGGCGTCCAGCGCGGGATTGCCGGGATCGATGCCGGTCGCGAGCGCCTCGGCGATGCGACGGGCGATCCAGGGGGCGCCGTAAGCGCCGCGCCCGATCATGACCGCGTCGGCCTGCGACAGGGCGAGGGCGCGGGCGGCGCTGTCGGGATCGACGATGTCGCCGTTGACCACGACGGGGATGCGCACGCCGCGCTTCACGGCCGCGACGGCTGCCCAATCGGGCGTGCCCTTGAAGAACTGGCAGCGGGTGCGCGCGTGCACGGTGACGAGGCTGATGCCGGCGGCCTCGGCGCGGCGGGCGAGGTCGGGCGCGTTGCGGGTCGCATCGTCCCAGCCGAGCCGCATCTTGAGGGTCACCGGCACCGTGACGGCCGCGACGGTCGCCTCGATCAGGCGCAGGGCGTGGTCAGGGTCGCGCATCAGCGCCGAGCCCGACTGCTTGCCGGTGACCTCGCGCGCGGGGCAGCCCATATTGATGTCGATGACGTCGGCGCCGAGATCCTGGGCGAGGCGGGCGCCCTCGCTCATCCAGTGCGTCTCGGTGCCGGCAAGCTGGATGACGAAGGGCCTGAGCTCGCGCCCGAGCGTGCGCCGGCGGACGCGATGCCGGTTGGCGACGAGGTGCTCGCCGGCCACCATCTCAGAGACGACGAGGCCGGCGCCGAGGCCGTGGGCGGCGCGGCGGAAGGCCACGTCCGAGACGCCGGACATCGGCGCAAGGAAAACGCGGCTCGCCGGCTCGACCGGTCCGATGCGGAGCGACGCCGTTGCCGCTCGTGTCGTCATTTCCGAAGGCAGGCTGCCCATGATTTAGGCAGGTCTCCAAATTGCACTCGCTTTGGGCAGACTAGCCGGGATGCTGCCCCGTCGCAAGCGCGATGCTCATGGTTTGCCGGGAGATTTGCCTCGATCTTGACGTTGTGCCAGCAAAGTGATCCGGCTTGGCAGGCTTCCCTAGCCCATCTAAAGGTCTGACACACGTCGGGAATTGTCATGGCAGGCAGGTTCTAGATGCCGCAGCACAGCGTCACGGCGGCCCTGATCGTCGCGGCGGGCCGTGGCGTGCGGGCCGGCGGCCCCGTTCCGAAGCAATACGCCATGGTCGCCGGGCGACCGGTGCTGGCGCATACGGTCGCTGCGTTCACGGCCCACCCGGAGATCGATTGCGTGCTGTGCGTGGTCGGGCCGGACGACGGGCCGGCCTACAGTGCCGCCATGGGCGACGGAGGGCCGAAGCTGCTGCCGCCCGCGACGGGCGGCGCAAGCCGGCAGGCCTCCGTGCTGCAGGGGCTGCGGGCGCTTGCCGCGCTCAAGCCCGATGTCGTGCTGATCCACGATGCCGTGCGCCCCTTCGTGACGCCTGAGCTGATCTCGGCGTGCATTGCGGCCACCTCCGGCGCCGCGGGGGCGGTCGCGGCCATGCCCATGGCCGACACGGTCAAGGTTGCAGATGCTGCCGGGCGCGTCGTCGAGACGCTGGACCGGAGCCGGCTGTGGCGGGCGCAGACGCCGCAGGCCTTCCGCTTCGCCGCGATCCTTGCGGCGCACGAGGCGGCAGCGGCCGAGGGCGTTAGCAGTCTCACCGACGACGCCGCCGTTGCCGAACGGGCGGGCCTCGACGTGACGCTGGTGACGGGCCACGCCGGCAACTGGAAGATCACAACGCCGGAGGACCTGGCCATGGCCGAGACCGCTCTCGCAGGCGGCGCGCCCTCGACGCCGCCGCCGCTCGCCGACCTGCGCGTCGGCCAAGGCTACGATATCCACCGCCTGGTGCCCGGCGACCATGTGTGGCTGTGCGGCGTCAGGATCCCGCATACGGCGACGCTCGAGGGGCATTCGGACGCGGACGTGGGGCTGCACGCGCTCACCGACGCGCTGCTTGCCACGATCGCGGACGCCGACATCGGCGAGCACTTCCGCAATACGGACCCGCGCTGGCGGGGCGCGGCCTCGCACGTGTTCCTGGCGGATGCGGCCCGGCGCGTGCGCGCAAAGGGCGGCAGCATCCTCAACGTCGATGTGACGCTGCTCTCGGAAGCCCCCAAGATCTCCCCCCACCGCGACGCCATGCGGGCGCGCATCGCGGAGGTGCTCGGCATCGCGACCGAGCGGGTCAGCGTCAAGGCCACAACCAACGAGGGCCTCGGCAGTATCGGGCGTCGTGAAGGGATAGCCGCACTTGCCAGCGCAACCGTAATCCTTCGTTAACCCGTCAGTTGCCAGCAAGGCTCGAATCGGCGCAACTCGGTTCCATATCGGAATGGCACTATGGGGCGAGGATTGCACCGATGAACATCATGACTCCGGGCGTGACGGCCGCACTCCCTGATATCGGTGAGATGGCCGAGAACACCTCGTCCTCGTGCATCTCGACGCGCGTTCGCCAGCTCTCCCGCATCGTGACCCGCGTCTACGACGACGCGCTGCGGCCCCTCGGCATCACGGCCAGCCAGTTCACGCTGCTCACCCAGCTTGCACAGCAGGACGGCATCACGGCGGTCGAGATCGGCCACACCCTCGACATCGAGAAATCGACCCTGTCGCGCAACCTCAAGCGCTTGCTGGCGCTGGGGCACATCACCATGGATCCGCCGGCCGGGCGTCGCGGCCGCGGTCTTCACCTGACGCCCAAGGGTGAAGGTGTCATCGCCAAGGCCTACCCGGTCTGGCGCGACGCGCAGATGAAGACGGTGCGCGTACTGGGGCCCGAAAGCCGCTCCACGCTCGACCAGCTTCTCACCCAGGCCGAGAAGCTCGCTGCCGCGTAAGGCCTGCTGCCTTCGTCCTGCTTACGCTTGCTCATCTCTCTCTCCGACTTGATACTTGCGACGCGCTCCGCCCAGCGCGTCGCATTTTTCATCCAGCGAGGAGCGATCGAGCCCCGTGTCGTTCGACCCCACCTTTCCCGATGCCCTGCGCGATCAGGCGGCAGGGCTGCTGCAAGCCTATCGTAATGCCGGCAAGCGGCTCGCCACCGCCGAGAGCTGCACGGGCGGGCTGGTCGCGGGCGTGCTGACGGCGGTGCCAGGCTCCTCCGACGTGGTCGAGCGCGGCTTCGTCACCTACTCCAACGAGGCCAAGGCCGAGATGCTCGGCGTGCCGGCCTCGATCATCGCCGCCAAAGGCGCGGTCAGCGAGGAGGTGGCGAGGGCCATGGCGGAGGGCGCGCTGGCGCACTCCCGGGCTGACGTGGCGGTCTCCGTCACGGGCGTCGCCGGTCCCGGGGGCGGCAGCGAGGCCAAGCCCGTCGGCCTCGTTCACCTGGCATGCGCGGCACGCGGCGGTAAGACCCTGCACCAGGAATGCCGCTTCGGAGCGCTGTCCCGCGACGAGATCCGGACAAAGTCGGTGGAGACCGCGCTCGGCCTCCTGCGCCGCGCCGTGGCGGACCGCTAGGGGCGTCGGGTCCCGGGAGACGGGCGCGCACGTCCACGCCCCGGGGGTTCCGGTCGGCGCACGCAATCAACGCTGGGCAATCCGTCGAATCACGGCATAGCTTTCGCTTGTGGACGGACAGACACAACGACGCAAGCCGGCGCGCATGGCGGCGACCTTGCGCAGGGGCGCACTCCTGGCGGCCCTGGGCAGCGCGGGGGTATGCCTCGCGGGCTGGGGGCAAGCCCAGGGTGCAGGGACGGCGTTCGGCGTCGACACGTCGGAGGTGTCGGAGCCGGGGTCGTGCAAAGTCGAGACCTGGGTCTCCCGCGCCGACAACCAAGACACCGTCGTCACCGCCAACCCCGCCTGCGTGATCAAGTTCGGCACGCCCATCGAGGTCAGCGCGCAGATCGTGCGTGCGCGCGCCGAGGGAGAGTGGGCGACCAGCATCACGCCCAAGGCCAAGGCGAGGATCCGGCAATCCGAGATCGGAAGCTTCGGTCTGGCGCTCGCGGCGGGATCGCAGCTCGACGCCATCTCCGGCGAGCAGACGACCATCTTTGCCTATGTGCCGGCGACGCTGCGGCTCTCGGAGATGGTACGGATCAACGTCAACGGCGGCTGGCTGCTGGACCGCGTCGCCGACCAGCACTACCTGACGTACGGTCTCGGAGTGGACTGGAAGCTCACCGACATGCTCACGCTGACCGTGGAGACGTTCGGCCAAGCGGGACGGGCGGAGGAGCAGCCCGTGACCAGCCCGCGGTTTCAGGCCGGCCTTCGCCTGCGCCCCATCGACACGCTGTCCTTGGATCTGATCTACGGGCGCAACATCAACGGGGAGGATGCGAACTGGATCACCGCCGCCGTGACGGTGCGCTTTCCGCCCCGCTGATGGCCTCTGCCGGGCGTCGAGACTAGACGTTCGCCCTGGGGCTGCCGTAGATGGCGTGGGCGCGCGCCTCGAAGGCCTCGGTGTACTTGCGGAAGACCTTCTCGAACAGGCCACCGACGAGGGCCTGCAGGACGAACGACTTGAACTCGTAGGCAATCGCGAAGTCGACCTCGCAGCCACCCTCCACGTCGCGGAAGGCCCAGGTGTTCTCGATGCGCTTGAAGGGTCCGCTCCCCTGCCCTGGCGGATTGACCGCGCGCACCGAGAGCCTGGCAGCATCGAGCGCCACCTGGGTGGTGAAGGTCTCGCGGATGGCGCCGTAGCCCACCGACATGTCGGCGAGGATGTGCGGGCGCCCGCCCTCCTCCCAGCGCTTCCTGACGACGAGGGCCTCGCACATGGGCAGGAACTGCGGGTAGCGCTCGACGTCGGCGACGAGGTCGAACATCTGGCGGCCCGTGAACGGCATGCGGCGCGTGGTGCGGAAGGAGGACATAGGCGCGTGCTCAATGTACCGTCGGCGCGGCGCGGGTGAGCAGCGCCGCTGCCTCGGCGTCGCGGCGGATGACGATGGGCGCGAGGTGCGCGCCGTGCTTGGCGATCTGGGCCAGGAGCCGTGGCCGCTGCACGCGGTTGAAGCGCCAGATGTAGCGCAGGAAGTCGACATCGATGCGCTCCGGACACCCGGGCGCGAGATCGGGGCGCACCCGGCCATAGCTCTTTGCGACGCGCTTCATGGCGCGCCACAGGCAGCGCAGCGTCGGATAGTCGAACCAGATCAGCGTGTCGGCGCGCGGCAGGCGCAGATCGAGGCTCGAATCGAAGTTGCCGTCCATGATCCAGCGCTCGCGGGTGGCCAGCTCGACGACCTTGGGCCGCCATTCGGCACGCGGCGTCATGGTCCAGCCGGGGCGCCAGTACTCCTTGTCCAGATGGATCAGCGGCAGCCCCGTGCGCGCGGCAAGGGCGCGTGAGAGCGTCGACTTGCCGGCACCCGAGATGCCGATGACGAGGACGCGCTGCATGGGATGGTCATGCCTGGGACTTGGCCGCGCGCGCGGCCTGCAGCTTCCGGAAATCCTCGCCCGCATGATAGGAGGAGCGCGTCATGGGGCTCGCCGAGACCAGCAGGAAGCCCTTGGCGCGCGCCGTCTCCTCGTAGGACTTGAACTCGGCGGGCGTGACGAAGCTCTTCACCTCGGCGTGCTTGCGGGTGGGTTGCAGATACTGGCCGATGGTGAGGAAGTCGACGCCGGCCGCGCGCATGTCGTCCATCACCTGCAGGATCTCCTCGCGCTCCTCGCCGAGGCCGACCATGAGCCCCGACTTGGTGATCATGGCGGGATCGATCTCCTTCACCCGCTGCAGAAGGCGCAGCGACGTGAAATAGCGCGCGCCGGGGCGGATGCGCAGGTAGAGGCGCGGCACGGTCTCCAGGTTGTGGTTGAAGATGTCCGGCCGCGCCGCGACCACCGTCTCGATGGCGCCGGGCTTCCTCAGGAAGTCGGGGGTGAGCACCTCGATGGTGGTGGCGGGCGTGCGCGCCCGGATGGCGCCGATGGTGCGGGCGAAATGCGCGGCGCCACCGTCCTCGAGGTCGTCGCGGTCGACCGAGGTGATGACGATGTGCTCGAGGCCGAGCTTGGCCACGGCCTCCGCCACGTTGTCGGGCTCGTTGGCGTCAAGCGCGTTGGGCAGGCCCGTGGTGACGTTGCAGAAGGCGCAGGCGCGGGTGCAGATGCCGCCCATGATCATCATGGTGGCGTGCCGGCTCTGCCAGCACTCGCCGATGTTGGGGCAGGCGGCCTCCTCGCACACGGTGGCGAGGTTGTGCTGGCGCAGGATCGCCCTGGTCTCGTTGTAGGCCGGCGAATGCGCCGGCATGCGCACGCGGATCCACTCCGGCTTGCGCAAGAGCGGCGTATCCGGCCGGTTGGCCTTCTCCGGGTGGCGCGGGGGCCGGTTGTTGAGCAGCGTGACCATGAGTGCGTCCTCGCCTCGCGACGCGCGGGCTGTGGGCGGGAAATTGCGCCGGGGACGGTCCGAAATCAAGGTTCGGCGGCAATCCCTGCCCGCAGGGCTACTCTGCGGGCAACAGTGCGGGCGGCGCGTGGCGGGATCTGTCGCCCTGCCCGGCATCGGGACGCGACGGCGGCCCGAAACGATTGGAGCCGTCCGATCCCGGCGTCACGTGCAGCCAGATGGCGACTGTCACCGGTGCCGACAGGAGGCAGGCAAACACGGTCCAGAAACCCGGCTGGCCGGGGGCCAGCACATCGGCGCCGAGCACGAGCCCGACGGTCAGGGCCGCGACGAAGCCGGCCAAGGCCCAGACGACGATGGCGATGGGCATCCACCAGGCGCTGCGGTCCATGTCGTGCAGGCGGCGCGACGTTGCCGCATAGGCCATGTAGACGAAGCCCAGGTTGACGGGCAGCAGCCACAGGCCCTCCGCCTCGGCGTCATACCGCATGAGCACGAGGAGGCACAGGCCCTGCAGCACGAACAGCGCCAGGGCCGCAAGCAAGAAGTCGCGGCGGTCGGCGCGGCCGCGCGGGTCCACAAGTTGCAGTGCCAAGTGGCGGGCGAAGGTCATTGGCCGACGTCCAGGTTGCCCCAAGCGGGCAGCTTTACCCGCGAACGGTTGCCAAAGCCTTAGGAAGACCGCGCCGGCGCCCTTGCCGGCCCCTACAGGCCGTGCGGGCCGCGCCCCATGGCGGCGATGCCGGTGCGCGACACCTCGACGAGGCCGAGCTCGCGCATGATCGAGACGAACTGCTCGATCTTGGACGAGCGGCCGGTCATCTCAAAGACGAAGTGGTCGGTCGAGGCGTCGATGACGTCGGCGCGAAAGATCTCGGCCAGCCGCAGCGCCTCGATGCGCTTCTCGCCCTTGCCGGCGACCTTGATCAAGGCCAGCTCGCGCTCCAGGGGGTCGCCGGAGACGGTGAGGTCGATGACGCGGTGCACGTTCACGAGCCGGGCGAGCTGGCTCTTGATCTGGGAGATGACCATGGCGGTCCCCGTGGTCACGATGGTGAAGCGGGAGAGGTGCTTCTCGTGCTCGGTCTCGGAGACGGTGAGGCTGTCGATGTTGTAGCCCCGGCCCGAGAACAGGCCAGCGATGCGGGCCAGCACGCCCGGCTCGTTGTCGACCAGGATCGACAGGGTATGGGTCACGGGCTTGTCCGTGCGCTCCTCGATGACATAGGCGGAGCCGGGCTGCGTGTTGGGCATAGGGCGGTCGCTCTTGCTCGTCGTTGCGGAAATGGGCGGTCGTGATGGCGCCGGGGCCCTCCCCCCGCCGTGCAGGGAGAGGGGGAAGCGGCTACACCAGCACCTTGCCGTCCTTGCCGATGGCCTTGGCTATCTCCTCCTCGGTCACGTCCTCGCCCAGCAGCATCTCGTTGTGGGCCTTGCCGGAGGGGATCATGGGGAAGCAGTTGGCGAGGTTCGCCACGCGACAGTCGAAGATCAGCGGCTTGTCGTTGGGCGCGGCCAGCATGGCCTTGATGGCGTCGTCGAGATCGGCCGGGTTGTCGCAGCGCATGCCGATGCCGCCGTAGGCCTCGGCGAGCTTGACGAAGTCCGGCAGGGCCTCCGTGTAGCTCTCCGAGATGCGGTTGCCATGCAGCAGCTGCTGCCACTGCCGCACCATGCCCATGTACTGGTTGTTGAGGATGAACACCTTCACCGGCAGCCGGTACTGCACGGCCGTCGACATCTCCTGGATGTTCATCAGGATCGAGGCGTCGCCGGCGATGTCGATCACGGTCGCCTTGGGATGGGCGAGCTGGGCGCCGATGGCCGCCGGCAGGCCGTAGCCCATGGTGCCGAGACCGCCCGACGTCATCCAGTGGTTCGGGCTCTCGAAGCGGAAGAACTGCGCCGCCCACATCTGGTGCTGGCCGACCTCGGTGGTGATGTAGACGTCGCGGTCCTTGGTCAGCTCGTAGAGCCGCTGGATGGCGTATTGCGGCATGATGACGTCATCGCGCCTCTTGTAGGAGAGGCACTTCCTGGCGCGCCACTTCTCGATCTGGGCCCACCAGCCCTTCAGCGCCGTCTTGTCGACGGTGGCGGCCTTGGCCTTCCAGACCCGGATCATCTCCTCGAGCACGTAGGCGACATCGCCGATGATCGGCACGTCGACCTGCACGTTCTTGTTCACCGAGGAGGGATCGATGTCGATGTGGATCTTCTTGGATCTGGGCGAGAAGGCGTCGAGCCGGCCGGTGATGCGGTCGTCGAAGCGGGCGCCGATGCACACCATCACGTCGCAGTCGTGCATGGCGAGGTTGGCCTCGTAGGTGCCGTGCATGCCGAGCATGCCGAGCCACTCCTTGGAGGCGGCCGGGAAGGCCCCGAGCCCCATCAGCGTCGAGGTGATGGGAAAGCCCGTCAGGCGCACGAGGTCGCGCAGCAGCTGGCTGGCCTTGGGGCCAGAGTTGATGACGCCGCCGCCGGTGTAGAGCACGGGCTTCTTGGCGTGGCTCATCAGCTCGACGGCGCGGGCGATCGCCGCCATGTCGCCCTTGACGCGCGGCTGGTAGGTCTTGTGCTTGACGTCCTTGGGGCCGGTGTAGGTGCCGGTGGC
>JANRIO010000053.1:0-70761 GCA_033764875.1 Hyphomicrobiaceae bacterium
CCGCGCTCGATCTCGACGCCGACGCTGCGCACGGACGGCAGCACGTCGGGCTTCTCGATCCGCACCCGGACTTTCGTCACGGTTGGGCTGGCCAGGCACAGCTCCGCGATCCGCTCGGCCAGCGTCTCGATGAGATGCACATGCTCCTGCTGGATCAGCCGGGTCACCTTCTCGACCACCAGCCCGTAGTCCAGCACCTGCTCGAGCCGGTCCGAGCGCCCGTCGTAGGCATCCTCCACGTCGATCTCGAGCGAGACCACGACGCGCTGCTCGTAGCGCTTCTCGTGCTCGTAGACGCCGACGCTGGCCACCACCTCCAGGTCGCGCACGAGCACGCGCCGCCGGCCGCTGCGCGGCACGCCTGCCGGCGCCGGGGCGGACGTCGCGGCCTCGTCAGGCCCGGCCTGCGTCGCGAGAGGTCTGGCGTGTGGCTTCATCGAGTTCCCGCTGCCTGGCCTCTGCCTCGCATGTGATCAGGACACGAGCAGAGTCATGGGCTTGCTATGCTTGTCGCGCAATCGCCGCCTCCGGGCCCGGACGCGGCGTGCTCGGCAACGGCGCGGCCCGCGCTAGGCATTCGCCTCCCAGGCGAGGTGCTGGCCGCCGTCGAGCGCGATCATCTGGCCCGTCATGGCCGGGGCGTCAATGATGAACCGGACCGCATCGGCGATCTCCTGCGGCCGCGTGGCGCGCCCGAGCGGCGTGGCCCGGCACTCGGCGGCGAACGCCTCCGGGGTCTGGGTGACGTTGGCGAGGACGGGACCGGGGCCGATGGCGTTGACCCGGATGCGCGGCGCCAGCGCCTGGGCCAGCGTCCGCGTCACGCTCCACAGCCCGCTCTTGGAGGCGCCGTACGAGAAGTAGCTCGGCACCGGCCGCCACACGCGCTGGTCGACGATGTTGATGATGGTGCCCGTGGCCCCCGGCCCCAGCGCCCGCGCCATGGCGCCGGCCAGCAGCACCGGCGCCTTCAGGTTGACCGCCATCTGCAGGTCCCAGACGGTGGGATCGAGCGAGATGATCTCGTCGTTGATGAACAGCGCCGCGTTGTTGATGAGACAGATCGGCGTGCCGAGCGCCGCCGCGCAGTCGGGAACGAGCTGCTGCACGGCGCGCGCATCCGCCAGGTCCGCCGGCAGCACCACCGCCCGGCCGCCCCGGCTGCGGATGAGCGCCGCCAGAGCGTCTGCCTCCTCCCGCGAGGCGTTGCAGTGCACTCCGATGCTCCAGCCGTGCCGGGCGAGATCCTCGGCGATGGCGCGGCCGATGCGCCTGGCCGCGCCGGTGATGAGTGCAACCTTAGGTGGCTCGATCGGGTCCATGAACCTTGGGCGTCAGGGTCGGATCTGGCAGCCGAGTATCGGCGCCCGGCAGGAGACCGTGCAACCGAAACCTGCCGCAGTCGACCTGAACGGCCCGGGCCTCAGCGTGGATCGCTTTGCGCCGCCAGCAGCACCCGGGCGGAGGCGCACGGCGCCTGCGTGGCGAGGCCTGTGCCGCGGTCGATGACCAGCGCCACGCAGGCGCTGTTGCCGGTCGCTGCCGCGACCGCCCCGGCCGTCTCCGGCGCACCGCCCTGCCACACCAGCGCCGCAGCCGCCGCCGCGATCGCCGCACCTGCCGCCAACATCACTGCGCGCCGGCGACCTGCCGCGCGCGTCTCGAGCAATTCCAACATGGCCCAACCCCGCAAAAGCTGCCGCCGGGCGAAATGGCCCCGGCGACGCCCCGAGTGTCGCGGCTTGCCCGCCTCCGTCCAAGGCTCGCGCCGACACGCATTTGGGCGGAAATGGCATTGTCCACACCTTCTCCACAGAAATAATCAGGCGCGAGAGCAAAGCGGCGCGCGCTAGCGCTAAGCCCCCGCCTCGCGCCGCCGGCCGGAGCCGGCAGCCGCAAGGCGCGCCCTCAACCTCCCCCGCCGCACCCTGGCCCCGGCCGCGCGGCCAGGCCGCGCCCGGAAAAGCTTGTCAGGCCGGAAAGTTGTAGGATAGGTCAGCGCGCGCCGGGGACGCTGGGCCCCCGCAGCAAGGGATTCCCATGGCCGCCTCTCCGCTTCTCAACGTGATGATTGCCGCAGCCCGCAAGGCCGGCCGCGGCCTCGCCCGCGACTTCGGCGAGGTCGAGCAGCTGCAGGTGTCGATCAAAGGGCCCGGCAATTTCGTCACCGCCGCCGACCACCGCTCCGAGGAGACGCTCTATCGCGAGCTGTCCAAGGCGCGCCCCGGCTACGCCTTCCTGATGGAGGAGCGCGGCACCATCGAAGGCAGCGACAAGACGCACCGCTGGATCGTCGACCCGCTCGACGGCACGACCAACTTCCTGCACGGCATCCCCTTGTTCTGCATAGCGATCGGGCTGGAGCGCGAGGGCGAGCTGGTGGCCGGCGTGCTGTACAATCCGGTGCTCGACGAGTTGTATGCGGCCGAGAAGGGCCGCGGCGCCTATCTCAACAACCGCCGCCTGCGCGTGGCCCAGCGCAAGACGCTCGCCGACTGCGTCATCAGCATCGGCATTCCCCATCGCGGCCGCGGCAACCCCGACGTCTTCGTCGCCGAGACTAGGGCGATCATCCCCCACGTCAGCGGCCTGCGCCGCTCGGGCTCGGCCTGCGTCGACCTGGCCTGGGTGGCCTCGGGCCGCTTCGACGCCTACTACGAGTACGACCTGCAGGCCTGGGACATCGCCGCCGGCACGCTCATCGTGCGCGAGGCGGGCGGCCTCGTCACGGACCTCGACGGCAGCCCCGACGTGCTGGGCGCCGGCGACATCCTCGCGGCCAACCCGGCGATCCACAAGGCGCTCGCCGCGATCCTCAAAGGAAAAGCCTGAGAAGGGCTTAGAGAAGCGGGCGGCCGCACGCTCTGAGCCAAATTCAGGTCTCCTCTGCCATCAGATCTGCAAAACCTGCCGCTACAGGGAGACCGAGGGCGTCCTCCGGATGTCCGTCCGTCGGCGATGCAGCAGGCGCACCCGCGCGATTTTCTTATGGCCGGGAAACTGATCTAATGGCCGCACCCAATGCGAAGCGTGGAGACGATAAGCCGATGGCACGAGGCGACCGGTCCCCCCCGAAGATGCACAGGACCGTGCAGACCCCGGGCGTATACCTGTGGCGCATGCTCATCTTCCTGATCCTGGTCGGCATGCTCATCAGCGTGCTCTACCCGCAGCTGCGTGCCGCGGTGCTCAACAACCCCGGGCTCAACGGCCTGATCCTGTTCGTGCTCGCCGCCGGCATCATCTTCGCCTTCCAGCAGGTGATCCGCCTCTACCCGGAGATCCGCTGGGTCAACGCCTTCCGCATTGCCGACCCCGGGCTCGCCATCTCCCACCGGCCGGTGCTGCTGGCGCCCATGGCCACCATGCTGCGCGACCGCACGGGCTCGCTGTCGCTGTCGGCGACCTCCATGCGCTCGATCATGGATTCCATCGGCTCGCGCCTCGACGAGGCCCGCGACACCGGGCGCTACCTGGTCGGCCTCCTGGTCTTCCTGGGGCTGCTCGGCACCTTCTGGGGCCTGCTCGACACCATCCAGTCGGTCGGCAAGGCGATCTCGGCCCTCGACACGCGGGCCGCCGACAGCGTGGCCATGTTCGACGAGCTGAAGAACGGCCTCGCCGCGCCGCTGCGCGGCATGGGCACGGCGTTCGCCTCCTCGCTGCTGGGCCTGGGCGGCTCGTTGATCCTGGGCTTCCTCGAGCTGCAGGCCAACCACGCGCACGGCCGCTTCTACAATCAGCTGGAGGAATGGCTCTCCGGCATCACCGATCTCTCCACCACGGGCTCCACGGCCTCCGAGTACACGAGCCACCAGCTCTCGCTTGCCGTCCACGACATGCACCGCGCCGTCCTCGAGCTGACCGACCGCATCGCCCAGATGCCGGCGCTGGCGGCCCCTTCGCCCGAGGAGGCGGTCAAGGACCTGGCCAAGGGCGTCGACCAGCTCGTGCGCCAGATGCGGGCCGAGCAGAAAGTGGTGCGCGAGTGGGTCGACGAGCAGGCCCAGCAGCAGGGCGAGGTGGCCGCCATCCTGCGCGGGCTAGCCGCCGACAAGGGTCGCAAGTGAGCTGGCCCTGCGCCATGACCGAGACGTCCGTTGCAGCGTATGCGGCTGGGGGGAGCGACGCCCTTCCCGGTGTCTGCCGCGCCGGTGCTCTCGGTGCGACGCGTGCCCCCCAGGGTGTCATGGTCGGGCTTGTCCCGACCATCCACCCGACCGCCGGCTCTGGTGATTGCGCAGCGCTGCATCCCCGGGACAGGCCCGAGGCGGTGCGGTTGAGCTCTTCGACGCGTCGCGGCTTGCGGCAGGCTGGCATGGATGCCCGCCTTCGCGCGGGTGACGTCGGCGGGGTGGCGAGCAGGCGCACCACACCAAGCGCGGCGGGCCTCGCGGCCAGGTCGACACGCCTTCTTCCGGGAGCGAGCTGAGCCATGGCATACGGACGCGCGCGCCGCGCACAATCCCAGGAGCACTTCTGGCCCGGCTACGTCGACGTTCTGTCGACGCTGCTGCTCGTCGTCACCTTCCTCATGTCGGTGTTCATGGTGGCCCAGTTCTACGTCGGCCAGGAGTCGTCGGATCGCGAGAACGCGCTGAAGCGCCTCACCCGCCAGATCTCCGAGATGACGAGCCTGCTGAGCCTGGAGAAGAGCAAGTCGAAGTCGGCCGAGGACGAGCTGGCGGCGCTGCAGGCGACGCTCTCCTCCCTGCGCGCCGAGAACGAGCGCCTGACCGGCGCCGTGGCCGCCGGCGCCGACAAGGACGCCCGCATCGCCGCCCTGGTCAAGGAGGGCGAGGCCCAGCGCGACATCTCCAAGGAGAGCGCGGCCAAGGTCGACCTGCTCAACCAGCAGCTGCTCGCCCTGCGCCGCCAGATCGCGGCCCTCAACGAGGCGCTGGCGGCCGCCGAGGCCAAGGACAAGGACAGCCAGGCCCGCATCACCGACCTCGGCGCCCGCTTGAACGTGGTGCTCGCCCGCCAGGTGCAGGAGCTGCAGCGCTTCCGCTCCGACTTCTTCGGCCGCCTGCGCGAGCTTCTGCGCGACCGCCGCGACATCCGCGTCGTCGGCGACCGCTTCGTGTTCGAGAGCGAGGTGCTGTTCGCGCCGGGCCAGGCCCAGCTGGCGCCCGAGGGGCTTGCAGCTCTCGAGCCCATCGCCTCGGCCATCGTCGAGCTGGAGAACACCATCCCGAGGGAGATCGACTGGGCCCTGCAGGTGGACGGCCACACCGACACGCGCCCCATCGCCTCCGAGCGCTTCCCCTCCAACTGGGAGCTGTCGACCGCGCGCGCGACCAGCGTCGTCAAGCACCTGATCAGCCGCGGCGTGCTGCCCAAGCGCCTGGTCGCGGCCGGCTACGGCGAGTTCCAGCCCATCGACGACGGCCTCTCCGACGACTCCCGCCGCCGCAACCGCCGCATCGAGCTGAAGCTGACGAACCGGTAGGTGCCTTGCACCGTTACGTCACATACCTCGTGCTACAGTGAATTTCCGAGGAGCCCGCCCCAACAAGCGGCACGGAAAATACTGGCGCAAGGCGTTGAAAGGCATGGAGTTATACTGGCGGTCCGATTTCCGCGCTGAGCTGGCCTTGTTCGCCTTTGTCGCGGCTCTGGTTGCCTTCGCGGCCCCTGCCTTCGCTAAGACAAAACACGCCTTCGTGGTTGGCATCAACCGCTACGAGAACCTGCCGCCACATGCGCAGCTTAAGAAGGCGGTCGGTGACGCTAGCGCTATGGGAGAAGCGCTTAAGGCATTGGGCTTCGTAGTCGACCCTCCACTTGAAGGGCCGACACGCAGCGAGTTTTTCAGCAGATGGTATCCCTTCCTCAATCAAGTGAGGGAGGGCGATACTGTGGCGTTCGTCTTCTCCGGGCATGGTGTCGAGTTCGGAGGCGCAAACTATCTGCTGCCGCGCGACACAACCCCGGTGCGGGAGGGCCTTGAGGGTCTGCTTCGGAGTGAAAGCCTGCCATTCGACCAACTGCTTGCCGACCTTCGGGCTCGCAAGCCTGCCTTCAGCTTTGTCGTCCTCGACGCCTGCCGCAACAACCCCTTCCGGGAGAATGGACGCTCACTTGTCGGGGGACGTGGCGGTCTCGCAATTGTTGGGGGAAAGGATTCATTCGTCATGTACTCGGCCGGCGCCGGTCAGACGGCGCTGGACAGTCTCGGCCCGGCCGACAATTCGCCGACGTCGGTATTCACACGCATTCTCCTCCCGCTGTTGTGCCCGCCTGGGAAGCCTGCGAATCTGACCGACGTGGCTACCGAGGTTGCCAAGACTGTGACCGCGCTGGCGTCGACCGTCGGGCACGAACAGACCCCAGCCGTCTATTTTCAGTTAACCAACGGTCCTGCTTCCCTTGGGCATTGCCAACCTGACAAGCCACCGCCTCCTCATTGCATTCGTGATCCCAACGACCCTGGCAAATGCACTAAATGAGCAACTCCAAACCGTAAGGCTCCCGATGTTGCGATTGCTCGTGGCTCCGGTTCTGCGAGTTGCAGTGCTTACAGCGCTTCTCTCCAACGCCTCGCTCTCTCAGACGATAGACGAGCCGGTCCCGCCGGACTGCCAGGATGCTCCGGCAGTCGACGGCTTCTCCTGGGTTGAGATCCGTGCGGTGCAACACATGCTGAACCAGCTCGGCAGGCTTCCGACTGCGGCAGGGGGCCGGCTCACAAAGGAGACGTGTGACGCCATCACCACCTACGTGCGCTCCAAGAGGATCGACCCGGTCCGAATGACGGGCGAATCCCTCGTTTCCTCGCTCGCCGCCGAGATCGATCGCACGGGAGCTTGGAGAGCCGAGGCTGGCAACGACATCGAGGACAAAGGCGTCATCAAGAAAACGCAGCGGTCACTGCAGCGGCTCGGCTATCCCATCGGCGGGACCGATGGTGAGCTGGGTGCGAAAACACGCACCGGAATTGCGTTGTTCCAGAAGGACGTAGGTCTGCGTGTCTCGACGCGTCTGACGCGCAACGTGTACGACAATATCGTGCGTGCGGCAGGTTTCGGCGCCGATCGTCCGAAAGGCGACGTGCGGGTGCTCAATTGGCCCGACTATATCGACAACAAGAACGTCGCTGAGTTTGAGAGTGCGGAGAAGCTACGGGTGATCTATGAGGTCTCGTCGAGCCAAGCCGAGACCTTGGACTATTTGTCGAAGGACAACTCGCGGTTCGACGTGGTCGTCGTCGATCTGAGGCATCTTCAATCCACCGTCAAAGCCAAGCTCCTCGGCCAACTCGATCTGGAGCAGATACCAAATTTCCAGCGGGTTGGTGCGGGGACGCTCAAGCTGATTGAAACTCAGGAGGGCCAGTACCGCTACGCGATGCCATACCTTGCTGGCGTCATTGGTATCGGCGTGGACGAGGCGAGAGTGAGAGCAGTTTCTGCCGGCATCAACGCAAAGAGCCTCGGAATGTTCTTCGATAGGCAAACGGCTTCCAGGCTTGTCGCCGGCGGATGCCAACTTGCCGTGATCGACGAGCCTGGCAACGTGCTGGCTGCTCTCGCGGCCTACGGCAGACGGGAGCCCTTGGAGCGCATCGAGGCCTCGATGCTGCCGGACCTTGAGCGGCAATTCAACATCGTGGCTCCGTACCTGACGCCTGTTGCTGCCGATGTCATCATCGACAACATGTCGAGGGGCGAACTATGCGCGGCCTTCATGTTCTCCGGCGATGCCTTGCTGGCCAACAGAGGTGCGCGGGGCCTGCGCACAATCAGATTTCATGTCCCTGAGGTCGTTGGCGGGCAACTTGGCTTGGACGTCTTGGTCGTTCCCCAGGCGGCCCGCAACAAGGAGGGGGCGTACCGCTTCATCAATTTTCTGCTCGAGCCCCGAGTGGTCGCGGCCAACAGCAACAACAAGATGTTTGGCAACGGTGTGCCGGAGTCTGGCAAGGATCTGGATCCGCAGATCAGGGCCTCGTTCGATGGGCACACGGCATTCATCATGCCGTCGGACCCGCAGGTGGCCGCGGAGATCGATAGGATCTGGCAAAGCGCCCCGCTAAGGCGACGGTCCAAGTAGTCGGAGCTACACGCGCGACGCGCTGACCTGAGCCCCTCCCACGCAAACGGGGCGCCGCTGAGGGCGCCCCGCCAATGCCGGCTCGCACGGTGTGCGTTCAGTAGCGGTACTGGTCGCCCTTGAACGGGCCCTCTTGCTTGACGCCGATGTACTCGGCCTGGTCGGGGCGCAGCTTGGTCAGCTTGGCGCCGACCTTGGCCAGGTGCAGCATCGCCACCTTCTCGTCGAGGTGCTTGGGCAGCACGTAGACTTCCCTCTTGTACTTGCCGTCGGCGTTGTTGGCGTAGAGCTCGATCTGGGCCAGCGTCTGGTTGGTGAACGAGGCCGACATCACGAACGAGGGATGACCCATGGCGTTGCCGAGGTTCACCAGCCGGCCCTGGCTCAGCAGGATGATGCGGCGGCCCGGCGCCAGCTCGATCTCGTCGACCTGGTCCTTGATGTTGGTCGTCTTGAAGTTCTTGAGGCTCGCGACCTGGATCTCGTTGTCGAAATGCCCGATGTTGCACACGATGGCGCGGTCCTTCATGGCGCGCATGTGCTCGAGCGTGATGACGTCCTTGTTGCCGGTGGCCGTGACGAAGATGTCGGCGCGCGGCGCCGCGTCCTCCATGGTCACGACCTCGTAGCCCTCCATCGCCGCCTGCAGCGCGCAGATCGGATCGATCTCGGACACCAGCACGCGGCAGCCGGCCTGGCGCAGCGACGCGGCCGACCCCTTGCCGACATCGCCGTAGCCGGCGACCATCGCCACCTTGCCCGACATCATCACGTCGGTGCCGCGGCGGATGCCGTCGACGAGCGACTCACGGCAGCCGTAGAGGTTGTCGAACTTCGACTTCGTCACGCTGTCGTTGACGTTGATGGCGGGCCACAGCAGCGTGCCCTTGCGCTGCATCTCGTACAGGCGGTGCACGCCCGTCGTGGTCTCCTCCGACACGCCCTTGATGGCGCGGCCGACCTCGCCGAACCAGCCCTTGGGCTTCTCGGCCAGGACGCGCTTGATCAGCGCGAACAGGATCTCCTCCTCCTCGGATCCCGCCTTGTCGAGGAACGCCGTGTCGCCGCTCTCGGCGCGCACGCCGAGGTGAATGAACAGCGTCGCGTCGCCGCCGTCGTCGAGGATCATGTTCGGCATGCCGCCGCCGTGCCACTCGAACAGCTTCAGCGTGTAGTCCCAGTACTCCTTCAGCGTCTCGCCCTTCACGGCGAACACCGGCGTGCCGGCCTCCGCGATGGCCGCGGCCGCGTGGTCCTGCGTCGAGTAGATGTTGCACGACACCCAGCGCACGTCGGCGCCGAGCGCCTTCAGCGTCTCGATCAGCACCGCCGTCTGGATCGTCATGTGCAGCGAGCCGGCGATGCGGGCGCCCTTGAGCGGCTGCTTGGGCCCGTACTCGGCGCGCGTGGCCATCAGGCCCGGCATCTCCGTCTCGGCGATGGAGATCTCCTTGCGGCCGAAGTCGGCAAGCCCGATGTCCTTCACGATGTAGTCGCTGGCACGCGCCATGTTGGTTAGCTCCTCGCTCCTAGAGAATTGAATTAATTGAGAGTTCACGATCTTCCCGGCCGCTTCGCGCGGCCTCGTCGGCGCCCGCTCGCCTGGGCCCCGGGGTATCCTTGCGCGCGAACGTATAGCCAGTCCCGCCCATCAAGGCAATAAAGACATAAACAAGTCGTTATATCCCGCGTCGCAATTGCTCCCTCCCACCGGTATTGGTAAAGCCGACTGTCCGAGGAAGGATTGCCGCCGCACCCGTCCGGGCAGGCCGGCACGGCAAAGGCCCAGACGGGCCCCGCGCTCCGCAGACTGAGCCGCATGCGAGGCCGCACGCGGCGCCGGCGCCGGCGCCCGACGCCGCCCGCGGCCGGTGGCGGCGGCGAGCCGTCCCTACTCCGCCGCGGCGGGCGCATCCTTGAGCAGCGTGTCGCCCGGCTTGACGCGGGTGAAGTCGACCGGCGCGCTGGCGATCGACAGCCGGCCGTCGACGAGCTGGGACAGCGTGTAGGTGCTGGTCGCCAGGTCGCCGGCCTTGGGGAAGTCCTCGCGGAAGTGGGCCCCGCGGCTGTCCTGGCGCTCGAGGGCGGCAAGCGTGACGACGCGCGAGATCTCGACGAGCGAGCGCAGGTTCAGCCAGTCGTGCCAGGTGAGGTTGAAGGCGCGCTCGGAGGTGGCGACACCGGTGCCGAGCAGCTCGGCCTCGATGCTGTCGAGCTCTCCCAGCGCCCGCGTCATGCCGGCGGCGCTGCGGATGACGCCGACATCGTCCCACATCAGGTCCATGAGGCGCTCGCGCAGGGCGTTGAGGTCGCCCGCCGGCTTGCCGAACGGGTGCAGCGCCCGCGCCGCCTCGGCGGCGACGGCCTCCATGTCGGGCTCGCGCCAGTGCGGCGTCTTTGCGATGAAGTCCGCCATCACGTCCCCGGCGATGCCGCCGAACACGGTGGAGTTGGCGACGCCGTTGCCGCCCAGCCGATTGGCGCCGTGCATGCCGCCGGCATCCTCGCCAGCCACGAACAGCCCGGCAAGCCCGGTGCCGGTGTCGATGTCGCACACGAGCCCGCCCATGAAGTAGTGCGCCGTCGGCACCACCTCGACGAGCCCGCCGGCGAGGTCGAAGCCGCAGTCGGCGCAGCGCTCGACCATGCCCTTGAACTGCTTGGCCACCTTCTCGGGGCCCAGGTGCGCCATCTTGATGTAGACGCCGCCGTTAGGCGTCGTGTTGCCCCGGCGCATCTCGTCGTAGATGCATTGCGAGATGAAGTCGCGCGTGGCCCGCTCGCCGCGCTCGGAGCGCGCCAGCATGAAGCGCTCGCCCTGGCCGTTGAGCAGATGCCCGCCGGCGCCGCGCAGGCCCTCCTCCAGCACGGTGCCGGTCATGCGCGTGCCCTTGCCAGCGAGCAGGCCCGTGGGGTGGAACTGCACCATCTCCATGTCGCGCAAGGGCAGGCCGGCACGCAGCGCCATGGCCAGGCCGTCCATGCTCTTGTCGCCCGACGGCGTGTGGTAGCGGTACATGGTGGGACCGCCGCCGGTGGCCAGCAGCACCGCGCGGGCCTCGACCAGCAGCATGGCGCCGGTGCGGATGTCGATCATCAGCACGCCGGCGAGCGCGGTCCCGGACCGGTCCTTGACCAGCGCCACGGCCCGGTGCTCCTCCAGCCGCTCGATGCGCCGCGCCCACACCTGCTCCATGAGCCGGTTGATGATCTCGATGCCGGTGAGATCGCCCTTGTGCACGGTGCGGTCGAAGGTCTGGCCGGCGAAGGCCTTGCCGTGCAGGCTGCCGTCGGGATTGCGGTCGAAGAAGCAGCCGATCTCGTTCTCCAGCTCGCGCACCCGCTCGGGCGCCGTGGCGACGAGGCGCCAGGCGAGGTCCTGGTTGGGAAGCCAGGCGCCGCCGACGATGGTGTCCATGAAATGCCGCTCGACGCTGTCGCCCGGGATCAGCGAGACGTTGTAGCCGCCCTGCACCATGCGGGTGCAGCCGCACTTGCCGATCAGACCCTTGGTGGCGATGGTGATGCGCGCGGCCGGCGCCGCCTTGTGGGCGTGCAGCGCCGCGAACAGGCCGGCGCCGCCGGAGCCGAGAATGAGGATGTCGGTCTTGACCCGTTGCATCGTGCAGGGCCTCCTTACAGGGCTCTGAGCAGCAGCACCACGGCGGCGGCGACGGCCATGGCGGCAAGGGCGGCGGCCTTCTGGCCGCTGCGCCAGGGCAGCGCCTCGACGACGAGGAGGCGCAGGCCGCCCAGCAGATGCACGACGAGGGCGGCGACGAGGCCCGCCTCGGCGAGCTTGACCAGCGGCTGCTCGGTCCAGCGCAGGAAGCCGTCGAGCCGCGCCTCGCCCTCGATGGCGAGCCCGAGCACCAGGAAGTGCAGGGGCAGGAAGATGGCCAGCGCCAGCCCCGACAGGCGGTGCACGATGGCCGCGATCCAGAGCAGGTTGCGCCGGTGGCCGGCGTCGCGCCGCCGGTCGTGGCCGGATCTCGAAGGTGCCGCCAGCGTCATGGGCCCACCACGGCCAGCACGGCGCGCAGGCCGAGGACGACAAGCAGCAGGCCGGTCACCCACATCGCCATGTCGCGTGCCGCCGCCGGCAGCGGCGTCCACTCGCGCGCGATGGCACGCACGCCGATGCCGGCGTGCACGGCCGCCAGCACCACGAACAGGCCGTAGAAGGCCCCCCAGGCGAGGCTGCCGCGGGTGCGCGCAAGGACGTCGGCGGCGGTGAGGCCGTGGCCGGTGGCGATATAGATGACGACGAGATGCACCAGGATCAGCGGCGCCAGCAGCGCCGCCGTCGCCCGCTGCAGCAGGTAGAGGCGCATCTCGCGCATGTCTAGATCTCCCCCTTGAGATAGGCCTCGACGGCGCGGCGCTTCAGGCTCGCGATCGAGCCCGTGGGATCGAGGTTGGCCGGGCAGTGCTCGGCGCAGGAGGTGTGCGTGTGGCAGCTCTGGCAGCCGCCCTCGGCGCTGACGGCGCGCAGGCGCTCGGCATTGCCGGCGTCGCGGGCGTCGTTGACCAGCGTCCAGGCGCGGTTGAGCGCAGCGGGCCCCAGGTATTTCTCGTTCCAGCGCACCGCATCGCAGGCGGCATAGCACACGCCGCAATTGATGCACTCGATCGCCTTGTCGATGGCGGTGCGGGCGGCGGGCGCGATGCGCGCGATCGGATCGGCCCGCGTCTGGGAGGGCTGGAAGCGCCCCTGCGCGGCCTGCCATTTCTCGAAGAACACGCGCATGTCGGCGGCGAGGTCCTTGATCACCGGCATGTTGGCGAGCGGCGCGATCTCGAGCCGGCCGTTCTCGACCACCTTGGAGATGTGGGTGCGGCAGGTCCACCGCGGGCGGCCGTTCACGGTCATGGCACAGCTTCCGCAGACGCCGACGCGGCAGGCGAAGCGGTAGGACAGCGTCGGATCGAGCACGCGCTGGATGTAGGTGACGACGTCGAGCACGGTCTGGCTCGCCTGCGTCGGCACGGCGTAGGTGACGTAGGAGCCTCGCTCGCCGCCACGCCACACGGAGACCTCGATCGGCGCCGTTTGTTGCGCTGCAGCACGCGGCGCGTCCCCGCCGGATCCCGGATGCGTGCTGGTCATGCGGGGACTGCTTCCTTTCGGCCTAGTCATTCCAAAGCGGAATTTGCGCAACTTTGCTTCGCAGCGGATGCGCTTGCTTTTGTGTGCGCCTCCTCTTGCACAAGTAGCGCAGCTGGATCAGATTCCCAAGGCACTAAGAAACGCTAGGGAGCAAATGTCCATGTCGCGATTGAATTGGATTCGAGAGGCGCTGGTGGGCGCTGCCGCCTGTGCGGCGGTGCTGGCATCGGCCCTGCCGGCTGCGGCCGAATACCCTGAGCGGCCGATCACGGTGATCGTGCCGTTCGCGGCTGGCGGTCCCACCGACGTCGTCGCACGGCTCCTCGGCGAGCACATGTCGCGCGTGCTGGGACAGCAGCTCGTGGTCGAGAACGTCGGCGGCGCCGGCGGCACCACGGGCATGTCGCGCGTCGCCGCCGCGACACCCGACGGCTACACCATCGGCGTCGGCAACATGGGCACGCAATCGGCGGCCCCGGCGCTCTATGCCAACCTCAAGTACGATCCGGCCAAGAGCTTCGACCAGATCGGCATCGCCAATTTCACCCCGCAGGCCATCGTGGCCAAGAAGGAGACGGCCGCCAAGGACCTGAAGGAGTTCATAGACTATCTGAAGGCCAACAGCACCAAGCTGTCCTACGCCCACGCCGGCGTCGGCTCCATCTCGCACGTGTCGGGCACCTTGTTCAACGCCAAGTACGGCCTCAAGCCGGGCATGGTCGCCTACCGCGGCACGGGCCCAGCGCTCACCGATCTCGTCGCCGGCCAGGTCGACTACATCGTCGACCAGTCGCTGAACGTCATCCCGCAGATCAAGGCCGGCACCGTCAAGGCCTTTGCCGTCGCCGCCAAGGAGCGGCTTGCCAGCCTGCCCGACGTGCCGACGACGGGCGAGCTCGGATCGGACTTCCAGTTCAGCGCCTGGAACGCCGTGGTCGGGCCCAAGGGCATGCCGAAGGAGGTCGTCGCCAAGCTCGTTGCGGCCCTGAACAAGGCGCTCGACAATCCGACCGTCATCGATCGCTACGTCACGCTGGGCAGCACCGCGCCCAAGCCCGAGGAGCGCGGTCCTGAGGGCCTGCAGCGGCTTGTCGAGCGCGAGATGGCCTACATCACGCCCATCCTCAAGGCGGCAAGCACCAGCAACTGAAGGCGGCGGCATCGCCGCCGCCTTCCGGCCGGCGCCCCGCGGGGGTGTCGGAACGCGCATGCGATCTCGGAACGCGCAAGCGATTCCGGAGCGCGGACGAGATCTGGAAAGCTGTTGTTTCGCGAGCCGTCTTGCGCGCGCGCGCGAAGTGGCAAGAATGAGGGCGCGGCGCCGGTGCGCGCCGCGTCCGGAGAGACGGCATGATTGCGACATCGGTGCTTCAGAGCACGGCCGAGACGCTGATGGCGAAAGCCGCCATCGAGATCCCGCAGGATTATCTGGGCGGCCTGCGCGCCTGCGCCGACACCGAGAAGGGCGACCTCTCGGCCTTCGTCATCAAGGCCATGCTCGACAACTACGACGCGGCCAAGGAGGACGCGCGGCCCATGTGCGGCGACACCGGCACGCCGCGCTGGTACGTGAAGATGGGCAACGAGGCCAGCATCGAGGGCGGGCCGATCGCGCTCGAGGCCGCGCTGCGCCGTGCCACGGCCAAGGCCACGCACGACGTGCCGCTCAGGCCGAACCGCGTGCACCCGCTCTGGCGCACGGATCACAACAACAACTGCGGCATCAACGCCCCCGAGATCGAGTACGCCTTCCACCCCGATGCCGACTGGGTGGATCTGACCACCGTGCACAAGGGCGGCCTGTTCGGCTCCGACTACCGCATGCTGTTTCCCTCCGACGGCATCGCCGGCATCAAGCGCTTCTTCCTCGACACGCTGGTGTCCTTCGGCAAGCGCGGGCTCGCCTGCCAGCCGGCCATCGTCGGCGTCGGGCTTGGCGGCTCCAAGGACACCTGCATGGTGCTCGGCAAGCAGGCGGCCTGCCTGCGCACGGTCGGCTCGCGCAATCCCGACCCCAAGATCGCCGCGCTGGAGGAGGAGCTGAAGGTCCTCGGCAACTCCATCGGCATGGGCGCCATGGGCTTCATGGGCTCCTCCATGGTGGTCGACTGCCACGTCGAGGTCGGCTACTGCCACACCGGCGGCATGCCGATGAGCGTGCACATGTTCTGCCTCTCCTCCCGGCGGGCGACGGCGCGCATCTTCGCCGACGGCCGCGTCGCGTTCCGCACCGACCCGGAATGGTTCACCGACTACATGCGCCGCACGACGGTGGAGTGGGAGGCGTCGCAACCCCGCGTCGCGGCCGAGTAGCGCCCGTGAGCGAGGCGGCCGTGGCATGACAGGCGACCTCGTCGCTGCCAGCAAGTTCCTGAGCCGGGTGCTGCGGCACCGCCCGCAGGCGATCGGGCTCGTGCTCGATGCCGGCGGCTGGGCCGACATCGACGCGCTCATCGCCGCCGCCGGCCGGCACGGCATGGTGCTGTCGCGCGCCCACATCGCCCGCATCGTGGCGGAGAGCGACAAGCAGCGCTTCGCGCTCGACGCGGCCGGCCAGCGCATCCGCGCCAGCCAGGGTCATTCGATTGCCGTCGATCTCGGGCTTGCCGCCGTCGCGCCGCCGGCCGTCCTGTTCCACGGCACGACGGCGGCCGCGCTTGCGTCCATCCGCCGGCAAGGCTTGACCCGCCAGCGGCGCCATCACGTGCATCTGTCCCCCGACGCCCAGACCGCGCGCAAGGTCGGCAGCCGGCGCGGCAAGCCGGTGGTGCTGAGCGTGCGCGCGGGCGACATGGCGGGGCAGGGCGCCGCGTTCTACCGCTCGGCCAACGGCGTCTGGCTCACGGACGCCGTCCCGCCGCAGTTCATCGACTTCCCCTCGGACGAGCCCGGAGATCCCTGATGTCCAACGCCCAGACGCTCCAGACGGTCGAGCTGAAGCTGCCCGCGACGACGGCCGATCTCGCCAGGCTCCGGCTCGGCGACGTCGTCTACCTGACGGGGCGCGTGTTCACGGCGCGCGAGGGCGTCTACAAGCGCGCCGTCGAGGACGGCGCCGGCCTGCCGGCCTCGCGCGCCGAGATGGGCTCGGCCAACTTCCACTGCTCGCCCGCGGCCGCCATCGAGGCCGACGGCAGCTACACGATGGGCGCCGTGACGGCCACCGCCTCGTTCCGCTTCAACAAGTGGCTCGACGGCTGGCTCGACATCTCGGGCTGCAACATCATCATCGGCAAGGGCGGCATGACCAGCGAGATCTACCGCACCAAGCTGGTGCCGCGGAGCGCCATCTACCTCACGACGGTCGGCTACGGCACCGGCGCGCTGCTCGGGCGCGGCATCAAGGAGGTGGTCGCCGCGCACTGGGTGGAGGAGCTGGGCCTCGCGCAGGCGATCTGGGTCCTCGACGTGGCGCGCTTCGGCCCCTTCCTGGTCGAGAGCGACCTTGCCGGCAACTCCCTCTTCGAGCGCGAGAACGCCAAGATCGCCGGCAACATCGAGAAGCTTTACGCCGGCACCAAGCCGCCGACGCTCGCCCGCTTCGGCGAGACTGACGACAAGACCGACGAGCTGATCTGAAGGCCCTGTGCGTCGGTGCGAGCCCGAGGAGCGAGGAGCGCGGCGTCGGGCCCGGCACGGACGGCATGACGTGGGTGCCGCACGATCCTCGGCTTGCAGAGACCCCCGGCCGGGCATGCATTCCCGGAAGCCGTGCGCAAGCACGGCTTCCGGGATCTTGCCGCCTACTCGCCGAAGCCGACGAACACGGTCGCCTCGGCGACGGACTTGCGCTCCGACACGACGGCGTTGGCAGGGAAGCTCTCGTCGGGCCAGCCGAGCGCAATGCTCTTCATGATCACCTGGTCGTCGGCGATCCCGGCGTGCTCGCGCACCACCGGCGACTGCATGATGCCCTGGCTGTTGATGACGGTGCCGAGCCCGCGCGACCAGGCCGCGTTGACCAGCGCCGTCGTCACCGCGCCGCAGTCGAAGGGCGTGTCGTCGCTGCCGTCGAGCTCGCGATCGTAGGTCACGATCACGCACACGGGCGCGTCGAACTGGCGAAAGCCGCGCAGCACCCAGTCCTGGCGCTTGTCCTTGTCGTCGCGCGCGATCCCCATCGCCGCGAACAGCTGCTTGGCGACGCCCACCTGCCGGTCGCGGTGCTTGCCGGCGAAGCCGTTGCCGGTGCGGAACTCGCGCGACTGGGGGATGCCCGCCAGCATGCGCTCCGTGTTGCCAGCACGGATGCGCTGCAGCGGCTCGCCGGTGATGACGTAGAAGTTCCAAGGCTGGGTGTTCATGGACGAGGGCGCCCGCATGGCGATGGCCAGGATCTCCTCGATCAGCGCCCGCGGCACCGGATCGGGCTTGTAGCCGCGGATGCTCCGCCGGCCGAGCATGACGTCGTCGAACTGCATCTGTCTGGGCTTCCCCCCGATGGCGCCTGATCCTCGGTAGATGTTCCGCGATTTCACGACCCTCCCGCAACAACAACGTGAAGCCCGGCGGTCTTGTGCAGGAGGCAGCCATCGCCTGCACCAGCGCGCCAACACCTTGCAAATTTGATCTGTGTCAGTGGAGACTTCGTCCGTCCGGCTCAGGGTGTCGGCTCATCCTTGCCGGAAGAGGAGTTGTGCCATGCTGCGCGTCAACAGGACTATGGGCGCCGTGATGCTCGCGGCGCTCGTCTCTGCCGGTGCGGCCGGTCAGGCAGTTGCGCAGCCCGGACCGGGCGGCTCCGGGTGGGGGCCCGGCATGATGATGGGCCCCGGCATGATGGGCCGGGGCGGCTTCGGCTTCCTGTGCAATCCGCGCATGGCGGGCTTCGCGGAGTGGCGCCTCGCCCAGATCGAGGCGGCGGTGAAGCCGAGCGACGCGCAGAAGGCGCTGCTCAACGACCTCAAGTCGGCGTCGGCGAAGGCGGCCGAGATCATCGCCGGCGGCTGCCCGACGGGGGTCCCCGCCACGTCCACGGAACGTCTGGAGTTGGCGGAGAAGCGCCTCGAGGCGATGCTGCAGGCCATCAAGACCGTCCGTCCTGCCTTCCAGGCTTTCTATGACGCCCTCGACGACAAGCAGAAGGCGAGCCTCGACGCTGCCGGTCCGCGCACATGGGGCTGGCGGCACTGGCATTGGCGCTGGAACAGCGAGTAGCCGAAGGTTGTCCCGATGCGAGCCTTGAGCCTTCGCCGCGCAGCGGCCCTCGCAGCGTTTGCCATGGCCGCTGCGGCCGTGCTGGCGTTCCTGTCGCAGAAGCCGGTCCTCGTGCAGGCCGCAGGCCTTCTCGAAAACGTGCCGGTGCGCGTGTTCGGCCTCGGCACGGTCGAGGCGCGCGTCGTCTCCAAGGTCGGCTTCGAGGTGGGGGCAGCGATCGTCGAGCTCAACGCGGATCACGGAGACCTCGTCCGGAAGGGCCAGGTTCTGGCGCGGCTCAACGCCACGCAGCAGAAGGCCAAGGTGGCGCGGGCGGGCGCGGCCCTGCAGAGCGCCGAGGTCGCGGTGGGCAAGGCGGAGGCCAACCTGTTCAAGGCCCGCGCGATCATGGCGCAGCGGCTGGAGGCGAACCGGCGCAAGCAGGAGCTCGTCAGCCGTCAGGTGAGCTCCCCGCAAACCGGCGAGGAGGCGCAGCGGGACGTGGACGTCGCCGTCGCCGACGTGCGCGTCGCCGAGAGCGACATCGAGGTCTCCAAGGCCCTGCTCGTCGACGCCCGCAGCCAGCTCGCCTACGAGACCGCATTGCTCGAGCACCACACGCTGACGGCTCCGTTCGATGCGCTCGTGGTGGACCGGCAAAAGGAGCTCGGGTCGGTCATCAAGGCTGGCGATCCCATCTTCACGCTGCTGGAGCAGGGCTCGGTCTGGGCGCTGGCCTACATCGACGAGTCCCGCGCCGGTGCCATCCGGGTCGGGCAGCCCGTCGAGGTGCGGCTCAGGTCGCTTCCGGGTCAGGTGTTCGCGGCCAAGGTGGCGCGCATCGGCATCGAGAGCGACCGCGTCAGCGAGGAGCGGCGGGTCTACGTGAAGTGCGAGCGCTGCCCGGAGCGCTTTCACCTCGGAGAGCAGGCCGAGGTGCTGATCACGGTCGATACCCTGAAGGCCGCCCGGCTCCTGCCGGAAGCCCTGGTGAGCGGCTTCGACGGGTCCAAAGGCACCATCTGGACCGTCGAGGAGGGCCGCTTGCGCCGCCGCGCCGTGCGGCTCGGCTACCGGACCGAGGACGCACGCATCGAGCTGCGCGAGGAGCTGCCGGCGGGCGTCGTCGCCGTCGCCCGGGCGCAGGGCGAGCTGACCGAGGGACATCGCGCGCGCATCCGGGAAGCCGACAAATGAACCTCGCCTTCCGCGATGTGCGGCACAACCTCTTCCGCTTCGTTCTCACCTGCCTGGGCCTGAGCCTTTTGCTCGGCGTGGTGCTGGCCATGATCGGCATCTACCGCGGCATCGTGGTCGATGCCCTGACGGTCGCGCAGAGCCAGGGGGCCGACCTGTGGGTGGTCGAGGCGAACTCCCGCGGCCCGTTCGCGGAAGCCTCCAAGATCCCCGGAGACAGCCGCGAGGCGGTGGCCCGGCTCGCCGGCGTCGTCGCGACCGGCTCCGTCACCTACCAGACCGTCGACGTTGTCCGCGCCAGCCGCAAGTCGCGCCTCTACGTCATCGGCTACGAGCCGGGGCGCATCGGCGGACCGGCGCAGGTGGCGGAGGGGCGCGGCATCGGCCAGAGCCATTTCGAGATGGTGGTGGACCGCAGCAGCGGGCTTGCGCTCGGCGACCGCATCCGCCTCGGGCGCATCGAGTTCACCGTCGTCGGGCGCACGCGCAATCTGGTGGCCTCGAGCGGCGATCCCGTCATCTACATCTCGCTCATGGACGCCCAGAAGCTGCAATTCGACCTGGCCCCGCCCGCCGCGCGCGTGCAGACGGCACGCGGCACCCAGGGCCTCAGCCGCGACACGATCAACGCCGTCGTCGCCAGGCTGTCGCCGGATGCCAACATCGAGACCGTGGCGGAGGCCGTGCGGCGCTGGAAGCATCTGTCGGCGCTGACCCAGGCCGAGCAGGAGCAGATCCTGTCGGAATCCCTGGTCGACCGCGCCCGCCGCCAGATCGGCATGTTCACGAGCATCCTGCTGCTCGTCTCCGCCGTGATCATCGCCCTCATCGTCTACACCATGACCATGGAGAAGCTGCGCCAGATCGCGATGCTGAAGCTGATCGGCGCGCCGGACCGGACGATCGTCGCGATGATCATGCAGCAGGCGCTCTCGCTGGGGCTCACCGGCTTCCTCTTCGGAACGCTGCTGATCCTCGCCATCAAGGACCACTTCCCCCGCCGCGTGGTGCTCGATGTGGACAACGCGCTCGCGCTCGGCGGCGTGGTGGTGCTGGTCTGCCTGCTGGCGAGCACGCTTGGCGTGCGGGCCGCCCTCAAGGCCGATCCGGCCACCGCACTCGGGAGCTGACCGATGGCCGAGCGCGATTTCTCACCCTCGGCCCTGGTCGGCTTGCGCGGCATCTCGAAGCACTTCGGCGAGGGCGAGACGCGGGTCGACGCGCTGCGCGACATCTCGCTCGACGTGAGCCCCGGCGAGGTGATCGCCCTGCGCGGCCCCTCCGGCTCCGGCAAGTCGACGCTGCTCAACGTCATCGCCTGCATCGTCGATCCGTCGCAGGGCCGCATGCAGCTCGAGGGAGAGGACGTGTTCGACGGCCGCTGGCTGCGGTCCGACCTGCGGCGGCTGAGGCTCGAGAAGATCGGCTTCATCTTCCAGTTCCACAACCTGCTGCCGTTCCTCAACGCCACCGACAACGTGGCGCTCGTTCTCCACCTTGCCGGCTACGACAAGGCCGCGGCCGACGCGCGCGCCCGCGAGCTGCTCGACTATCTCGAGGTCGGCAAGCGCAAGAGCGCCTTTCCCGCGAAGCTCTCCGGCGGCGAGGCGCAGCGCGTCGCCATCGCCAGGGCGCTCGCCAACAGGCCGCGGATCATCCTCGCCGACGAGCCCACGGCCGCCCTCGATTCGAAGCGGGCGCAGATCGTCATGGATCTGTTGCGCCGGCTCGCCCGCGAGCAGAGCGCGGCCGTGATCGCCGTCACGCACGACGAGAAGATCTTCGACCGGTTCGACCGCATGTATCTCCTGCGCGATGGACGGCTCGAGGACGTGCAGGGTGCGCCGCTGGCGGCGTGAGGCGCTGTCGCCGCCCGCACCCGCCTCAGATCCCCAGATAGGCCGCCTTCACCTTGTCGTCGGCGAGGAGGTCGCGGGCGCGGCCCGAGAGGATCACCGAGCCGGTCTCCAGCGCATAGCCGCGGTCGGCGATCGACAGCGCCGCGAAGGCGTTCTGCTCGACCAGGAAGATGGTCATGCCCTCGCTCTTGAGGCGCACGAGCACCGCCAGGATCTGGTCGACGATGACGGGCGCGAGCCCCATGCTGGGCTCGTCCAGCAGCAGCAGCCGCGGCCGGGACATCAGCGCCCGGCCCAGCGCCAGCATCTGCTGCTGGCCGCCCGACAGCGAGCCGCCCGGCCGCGCCCTGAACTCGCCGAGGATGGGAAACAGCGCATAAATCCGCTCTGTGTCGGCCTCGATCTCGGCATCCTTGCGCAGGTAGGCGCCCATGCGCAGGTTGTCGGCGACGGACAGCGGCGCAAAGATCTGGCGCCCCTCCGGCACCTGCGCGATGCCGCGGGCGACGCGCGCGTTGGCCGGCGCGCGCGTGATGTCCTCGCCCTCGAAGCTGATGCGGCCGGCGCTTGCCGGCTGCACGCCCGACAGCGTGCGCAGCAGCGTGGTCTTGCCCGCCCCGTTGGCGCCGACCAGGGCCACGATCTCGCCCTTGTCGATATGCAGCGCCACGTCGCGCAGCGCCTGGATGCGGCCGTAGTGGCTGGCGAGCCCCGCGACGGAGAGGAAGGCGCCGGGCGCGGGCGCGTCAGGCATGGGGCGCCCCCGCGTTGGCCTGGGAGCCCAGATACGCGCGAATCACGTCGGGGTTCTGGCGCACCTCCTGCGCCGTGCCCTCCGCGAGCTTGCGGCCGTAGTCGAGGACCAGGATGCGCTGCGAGATCTTCATCACGAGCTTCATGTCGTGCTCGACCAGCGCCACGGTGACGCCGTCGCGGGCAATCGTCTGGATGAGGGCGTCGATCTCCTCGGTCTCGACGTGGTTGCAGCCCGCCGCCGGCTCGTCGAGGAGGAGGAGCTTGGGCTCGGAGCCCAGCGCGCGCGCGATCTCGAGCCGCTTCAGGGCGCCGTAGGACAGGCTGCCGGCGTCCTTGTGCGCCTCGGCGGCGAGGCCGACGCGGGCCAGCAGCGCTTCCGCCCGCGCCCGGCTCTCGCGGTTCTGCCGCTTCACCGAGGGCAGCGCCAGCAGATGCGGCAGCACGCTCCTCCGCTCCTTCAGGTGGCAGCCCACCATGACGTTCTCGAGCGCGCTCATGCGGTAGAAGATCTGCAGGTTCTGGAAGGTGCGCGACAGCCCGCGGCGCGCCAGCAGGTGCGGCGGCAGGCCGGTGACGTCCTCCCCCTCGAGGCGCACGCTGCCCCGGCTCGGGCGGTACAGCCCCGAGATCATGTTGAACAGCGTCGTCTTGCCGGCGCCGTTGGGACCGATGATGGAGAAGATCTGCCCCTTCTCGATGGCGAACGAGAGATCGTCGACGGCCTTGACGCCGCCGAAGCGGATGGCGAGGCCCTCGACCGCCAGCAGCGTCATGGCGAGGCCCGCCCGAAGCGCCGCGCCAGCGTCGGAAACAGCCCCTCGCGCATGAAGATCATGACCAGCATGATGATGAGGCCCAGGAGCACGTGCTCGACCTCCTGCATGCGCGCGAGAAGCTGCGGCAGGCTCTCCAGGAAGGCGGCCCCGACGATGCCGCCGATGACCGAGCCCATGCCGCCCAGCACCACCATGGTGACGAGCTCGATGGACTTGAGGAAGCCGGCGGACGCCGGCGTGATGAAGGCGTCGGAGAGGGCCGCCAGCGACCCGGCGAGGCTCGCATAGCACGCGGAGATGACGAAGGCCCACAGCTTGTAGCGGGCCACGTCGATGCCGTTGACGGCGGCCGCCACCTCGCTGTCGTGCAGCGCCCGCATGGCCCGCCCCGTCGGGCTGTCGATGAGGTTGACGGCGAGCAGCGCGCCCATCAGCAGCACGAGCGCGCTCGCCCAGTACCAGGCGGCGCGGTCCTTCAGCACGTAGCCGAACAGCACCAGGCGCTTGACGCTCATGCCGTCGGGGCCGCCGGTCCAGGCGCCCTCGTTGGTCAGCACCATGGAGACGAGGATGCCGAAGCCCAATGTCGCCACCGCGAGGTAGTGCCCGCGCAGCTTGAGAATGGGCCGGCCGACGAGGAAGGCGACGCTGGCCGCCAGCGCCAGGCCGATCAGGATGGCGGCCCAGCCCGGAACGCCGAAGCTCGCCGGCCCCACGGCCACCGCATAGGCGCCGATGCCGTAGAAGCCGGCGTGGCCGAGGCTCACCTGGCCGGCGAGCCCCATCAGGATGTTCAGCCCCACGGCCGCCAGCGCCGCGATGAAGATCGCCGTGCCCATGCGGTAGTAGAAGGTCGAGGGAAAGAGCAGCGGCGCCACCGCGATCACGATCGCGATCACGAGCAGGCCGAAGGCGCGGTGGCGGCTGAGACGGGCCAGCATCACACGCGATCCACCTTGACCTTGCCGAACAGCCCCGCGGGCAGCACCAGCAGCGTCAGGATGATGATGATGAAGGCCACCGCATCCTTGTAGTTGGTGCTGAGGTAGCCGGCGCTCAGCTTCTCCACGATGCCGACCATGAGGCCGCCGGCGACGGCGCCGAGCGGGTTGCCCATGCCGCCCAGCATGGCGCCGGCAAAGCCCTTCAGGGCCAGCAGCGTGCCGACCTCGACGCTGGTCGGCGAGATCGGCGTGATCAGGATGCCGGCGATGGCGCCGATGCCCGCCGAGAGCGCGAAGGACAGCGCCATCATGCGCTGCGTGTTGATGCCGACGAGCTCGGCCGCAAGCCGGTTGGAGGCCACCGCCGTGATCGCCTTGCCGGCAAGCGTATGGCCGAAGAACAGCCACAGGCCCACGAAGATGGCGCAGGCGCCCGCCAGCACCCACAGGCTCTGCGGCAGGATGGTGGCGTCGAGCACGCGGATCGGCTCGTCGCCGGAGAAGGCCTGGAAGCGGTGGAAGCGCTTGTCGAAGACGAGCTGCGCCACGCCCTTGATGAAGATCGAGGCGCCGATGGTGATGATGATCAGGTTGACGACGCTGGCGCCGCGCGCGGGCTCCACCGCCAGCTTGTTCAGCGCCAGGCCGACCAGCACCGCCACGACGATGGCAAGCAGCGCCGCCAGCGGCAGCGGCACGCCGGCGGCGTTGACGAAGAATGTCACCATGCCGCCCAGCATCACGAACTCGCCCTGCGCGAAGTTCACGACGTCGGAGGCGTTGTAGATGATGGTGAAGCCGAGCGCGACCATGGCATAGACCGCGCCCTCCGTAAGGCCCGAGAACAGGAACTGCAGGAATTGCGACATCAGGGCTCGGGCTCAGCGTGCTCTTTTCTCCCTCTCCCCATGAATCATGGGGAGAGGGAATTTGCGCCGTCTTCTCCCTCTCCCCGCAAGGGCGGGGAGAGGCAATGTCGCTCTCTCAATCCTTCATGATCTCCCAGTCGCGGTTCCTGATCTCGAGCATGCGGAACGCGGTGAGGTCGAGGCCCATGTGGTCGCTCGGGCTCATGTTGACGAGGCCGCCGGTGCCCATGAACTTCTTGGTCTGCTCGATGGCGTCGCGGATCTTGGCGGGCTCGGTGGAGTTCGCCCGCTTGATCGCCTCGACCAGGATGTTGAGCGCATCGTACGCGTGGCCGCCGAAGGTCGAGACCGGCGTCTTGGTCGTTTCCTCGTAGGCCTTCTTGTAGGCGACGACGACGGGCTTCTGCGGATCGCTGTCGGGCAGCTTCTCGGCCACCAGCAGCGCGGCAGCGACGATGCGCACGCCGTTGGCCGCGTCACCGGCAAGGTCGATGAACTGCTTGGAGGCGACGCCGTGGCTCTGGTAGAGCGGCACCGTGATGCCGAGCTGGCGGTAGTTGCGCGTGACGATGGCCGGGCCCTGGCTGAAGCCCGGGTTGATCACGGCCTGGATGCCGGCCGTGCCCTTGATCTTGGTCAGCTGCGCCGTCATGTCGTTGTCGGTGGGCCCGTAGGTCTCGTCCGCCAGCACCTCGATGCCGTACTTGGCCGTGACGCCCTTGCACTGGGCCTGCATGGACTTGCCGAACGCGTCCTGGCCCGAGATCATGCCGATCTTGGTGATGCCGCGCTTCTTCATGTCCTCGAAGATCTTCTCGCACGCCATCTTGTCCGTGTGCGGCGTCTTGAACACCCACTTCTTCACCGGCTCGATGATGACGACGGCCCCGCCCATGGAGATGAACGGGATCTGCGCCTCCTCGAACACGGGCACCATGGCCATGGTCTCGGCGGTGGTGGTGCCGCCGACGTGGGCAACGACCTTGTCCTCGGTGACGAGACGCTCGGCGAACTGCTTGGCCTTGCTGGGATCCGAGCCCGTGTCGTAGAGCACGAGATCGATCTGCTTGCCCAGCACGCCGCCCTTCTTGTTGATGTCCTCGACCATCATCTTGAGGGTCTTGGCGATGGGGTCGCCGAGGAACGAGGCGGGGCCGGTGACCGCCGTCACCGAGCCGATCTTGATCTTGTCCTGGGCCATGGCGGGGGCGACGGCCGAGCTGCCCCATGCTGCAAGTGCGAGCACGGCTGCCACCGCGAGCGCGGGTGTGCGCGATTTCATGTTGTCCTCCCGAAGGTCTGTGAGACTTTTCTTTTTTTGGTCGACGCAAGCAGCGATTATCCGCAGCGTGACGCAAGCTGGCAATGCAATCCTCGCCGGCTCGTGTTACAATAATTCGGCGAGGATCAGGATTTTTGCAACAGATAAAAATCCCGGCGGCAGCGCGCCCGGCAAGAGGCTGCGACCCACCGGGGACTGAGGAAGCAGGCAGGGAGGGCGCCATGCCCCAGACATCGCGCGAGCCATCGCTCCTGACGGCGCTCGGCTATGCCGGGCTCCATTCCGACCGGCTCGACGACTGGGCCGAGTACGGACCGAGGTTCCTCGGCCTCGAGCTCGTCGAGCGCACGCGCACGGCGCTGCGTTTCCGCATGGACGACCGCAGTCAGCGCATCGTCGTGTCCAGCGAGGTGCCCTCGCAGCAGGTGTTCGGCTGGGAGGTCGCGGATGCCGGCGCGCTCGAGGCGCTCGCCGGCAGGCTCGAGGCCGCCAAGATCGCCGTCGCCAGCCTCGACCGTGCCACGGCAGCGCTGCGCGGCGTCGCGGGCGGCATCGGCTTCCGCGATCCGATGGGCAACCGGCTCGAGGCGTTCTGGGGCGCGGAGGCGGCGGCCACGCCGTTCAAGCCCGGCCGGCCCATCTCCGGCTTCCGTACCGGCGTGCTCGGCATGGGCCACGTGGTGATGAACGTCGAGCGCTTCGAGGACGCGCGCTGGTTCTACGAGGACGTGCTGGGCTTCCAGCTCTCCGACTACATGCTCGAGCCCTTCAAGGCTTACTTCTTCCACATCAACGCCCGCCACCACAGCCTGGCTCTGATCGGCACCGGCAAGGCCGGCATCCATCACCTGATGATGGAGCTCTACAGTCTCGACGACGTGGGCCAGGCCTACGACATCGCCATGCTCGATCCGCCCACGCGCGTCGGCACCACGCTCGGACGGCACACCAACGACTTCATGACCTCGTTCTACGCGCGCAGCCCCAGCGACTTCATGATCGAGTACGGCTGGGGCGGGCGCGCCCTCGACGTCGACACGTGGCAGCCGGTGGAGCTCACCTGCGGTCCGAGCCTGTGGGGGCACGAGCGCTCCTGGCTGCCGCCCGAGCAGCTGGCCGCGGCGCGCGCCGTGCGCGCCAAGGTGGCCGATGCCGGCTTGCGCGCGCCGGTGCAGGTGGTGGACGGCAACTACAATCGCATGCCGGGCGCGTGCCCCTGGTGGGACGCGGCCCGCGACGGTCGCGGCTGAGAGGGCGCGCCCGGCGACGGTCGGCGCGCGAAAGGAGGAGGCATCATGTTCCCGGCACCGGTCCCGGCCCCGCAGCGCTTTGCCAGCGAGGCGGAGGCGCGCGAGGTGGCGCGCACCTTCGACCTGCGCGCCATCGGCCCCGACTTCATCGCCAATCCCTACCCGGTCTACAATGCGCTGAGAGAGCACGCGCCGGTGAAGGCGCTGCCGGGCGGCGGCTACCTGGTCTCGCGCATCGAGGACTGCAACCTCATCTACAAGGATCCGCGCCGCTTCTCCTCCGACAAGAAGAAGGAGTTCCTGCCGAAGTTCGGCGACGGGCTGCTCTACCAGCATCACACCACGAGCCTGATCTTCAACGACCCGCCGCTGCACACGCGCGTCCGGAAGATCATCGCCGGCGCGCTCAATGCGCGCGCGGTGGCCGACATGGAGGCGCCGATGGTGGCCCTGTGCGACCAGCTCCTCGACGCCATGGAGAGGAAGGGCGAGGCCGATCTCATCGCCGATCTCGCCGCCGCCGTGCCGATCGAGGTGATCGGCAACCTGCTCGCCATCCCGCACGAGCTGCGCCACCCCTTGCGCGACTGGTCGCTCGCCATCCTCGGCGCGCTGGAGCCGGCGCCGACCCGGGACATGCTTGCGACCGGCGAGACGGCGGTCGCCGACTTCCTCGACTACCTGCGCCTGCTCGTCGAGGACCGCCGGCGCAGGCCCGGCGACCCCGCGCGCGACGTGCTGACCCGGCTGATCCAGGGCGAGCAGGGCGGCGAGCGGCTGTCCGAGATCGAGCTTCTGCAGAACGTCATCTTCATCCTCAATGCCGGGCACGAGACCACCACGAACCTCATCGGCAACGGCCTCTACACGCTGCTCGAGCACGCTGACGCCAAGGCCCGCCTCCTCGCCGAGCCGGGGCTGATCCATCAGGCGGTGGAGGAGTTCCTGCGCTACGAGGCGCCCGTGCAGATCGGCAACCGCCTGGTCACGGAGGCGGTCGAGATCGGCGGCGTCGCCATGCCCGCCGGCACCTTCATCACCACCTGCATCGCCGGCGCCAACCGCGATCCGGCCGAGTTCGCCGATCCCGACACGCTCGATCTGGCGCGCGAGCCCAACCGGCACCTCGCCTTCGCGTCCGGTCCGCACTTCTGCGTCGGGCTCAACATCGCGCGCATGGAGGGGCGCATCGCCATCGGCCGCTTCCTCGCCCGCTTCCCGGGCTACCGCTTGGCGGAACCGGCCGTGCGCGGCGGCCGCGCCCGCTTCCGCGGCTTCCTCAGCATCCCCGTTGCCCTGGGCTAGCTAGCTCGCGTTGCTGACCGCGACGAGCTTGTCGAGCGCCCGGCTCGCCGCGCCCGTGTCGATGGCGCGCGCGGCAAGCTCGGCGCCCTCCTTGAGGCTGCCCGCCCTGCCGGCCACGATGCAGGCCGCCGCCGCATTCAGGATGGCGATGTCGCGCAACGGCGTGCGCTGACCCGCGAGCACGTCGCGGATGGCTTGCGCGTTGACCGCCTCGTCGCCGCCCTTGAGGTCGGCGAGCCTCGCCGGCGGCAGGCCGGCGTCCGCCGGCGTCACCTCGAGCACGGTGACCTTGCCGCCCTTCAGCTCGGCGACGGCAGTCGCCCCCGTCGTGGTCAGCTCGTCGAGGCCGTCGTGGCCGTGCACCACCCAGACGTGCTCGGCGCCGAGGTTCTTGAGCACGTGCGCGATGGGCTCCACCCAGGCCCGCGAGAACACGCCCACCACCTGCCGCGTCACGCCGGCGGGGTTGGAGATGGGCCCCAGCAGGTTGAAGATGGTGCGGATGCCGAGCTCGGTACGGATCGGCGCCCAGTGCTTCATGGCCGGATGATGCAGCGGCGCCCACATGAATCCGATGCCGGCCTCCGCAACGCAGCGCGACACCGCCTGCGCGGAGAGATCGACCTTCACCCCCAGCCGCGTCAGCACGTCGGAGGCCCCCGACAGCGACGAGACGCGGCGGTTGCCGTGCTTGGCGATCTTCACCCCCGCGCCGGCCGCGATCAGCGCGGCGCAGGTCGAGACGTTGTAGGTGCCGTGGCTGTCGCCGCCCGTGCCGACGATGTCGACGGCGCCCGCCGGCACCGCCACGCGGTTCATGCGCGCGCGCAGCATCTGCGCCGCCCCGGTGATCTCCGCAACCGTCTCGCCCCGCACGCGCAGCGCCATCAGGAAGGCGCCCATCTGCGCCGGCGTGGCGTGCCCTTCCGTCATCTCCTCGAGCGCCAGCCGGATCTCGTCCTCCGACAGCGTCGCCCCGGTCGAGACTTTCTGGATGAGCTGGCGCAGCTCCTTGGAGGCTTCGGCCATGGCTGTCGTTCTACGTGTGGCGTGGGCTGGGTCAGGCGGCGCTACGCTCGCGGCGGGCGTTGGGCCGGCGCGGGGAGATCCCCGCAAGCTCGAGGAAGTTGGCAAGCAGCGCGTGGCCGTGCTCGGACGCGATGCTCTCGGGATGGAATTGCACCCCGTGCACGGGATGCGTCTTGTGCTGGAGCCCCATGATCAGGCTGCCCGCGGCGGCCGACGTCTCGGCCGTGATGCCGAGACAGTCGGGCAGCGTCTCGCGCTCGACCACGAGCGAGTGGTAGCGCGTCACCTCGAAGCGCTTGGGCAGGCCCTTGAACAGCCCCTCGCCCTTGCTCACAATCCTCGACAGCTTGCCGTGCATGGGGGCGGGCGCGCGGATCACCCGGCCGCCGTAGACCTGCCCGATCGCCTGGTGTCCGAGACACACGCCGAGCAGCGGGATCTGCGGTCCGGCCTTGGCGATGAGATCGAGGCAGATGCCGGCCTCGTTGGGCGTGCACGGGCCGGGCGACAGCACGATGCCCTTCGGCGCCAGCTTCATCACGCCGTCGACGCTGATCTTGTCGTTGCGGAACACCTCGCAACGTGCGCCGAGCTCGCCCAGGTAGTGGACGAGGTTGTAGGTAAAGCTGTCGTAGTTGTCGATCAGGACCAGCATGGTGCAAAGCTTGTAGCAGCCGCCCGGGCCCGGTCAAGGCGGCCCCGGCCGGGACGCCCCGGCGCGAGGGCAGCCGCCGCGTTGCCGCAGCCCTCCCCGGCCTGTAGTCTCGCATCCCTGCAGGCTGCGGGCCGCCGCCGGCGCCGGGACGGCCGGCCCTGCGGCGTAGGCCCGCTCTCGCCGATCATCAGCACCCGCTCGCGCCAAGCCTTTGAGCCCGCCCATGCCCGTTCTCGCGCGTGTCGCCCTTGCCGTTGTGTGCATCGCCGTCGCAGCCGAGCTGATCTGCCGCTTCGGCGTCGGGCTCGGCGATCCGCCCCTGTTCCGCATCGACTCCGACATCGAGTACCTTGCCGCGCCCTCGCGCTGCCATCAGCGCTTCGGCAACAGCGTCTGCTTCAACAGCCTCTCGATGCGCGCCGAGGAGCCGCCCCCGCGCGCCGCCGGCGCCGCGCGCATCCTCGTCCTCGGCGACAGCATCATCCACGGCGGCGTGCTGACCGACCAGGCCGAGCTCGCCACCAGCCTGCTGCAGAAGGGCCTCGGGCGGGAGGCCTGGGTCGGCAACGCCTCCGCGCCGTCCTGGGGCCCCGCCAATCTCCTCGCCTACACCCGCCGCTTCGGCTGGCTCCAGGCCGATCTCGCCATCCTGGTGCTGAGCAGCCACGATCTGACGGACCTGCCCGAGTTCCGCCAGGACTACGGCGCCGACTATCCGATCCGGCCGCCCCACCTCGCGCTCGAGGAGGCCGTCACCCGCTACGGCCCGCGCGTCTTCCCGCCGCTTGCGGCGCTGTCGCCGCAGGCAACGCCGCCCCGCCGCACCTACACTGAGGATCAGCGTACGCGCGAGGGGGTGGCGGCCCTCGCCGACCTCCTGCGCCAGATGAAGGCTGGCGCCGGCGCGGCCTACGTCGTGCTCTACCCGACCGTGACCGAGCTGGACGGCGGGCCGGCGCCCGAGCGCGCCCTCGAGATCGCCGAGATCCGCAAGCTCGGCCTCCCCTACATCGATCTCATCGGCGCCAAGACCTGGCGCAGGTCCTACTACCGCGACGACATCCACCCCAACGCCGAGGGCCAGGCGGCTCTGGCCGCTATCCTGCGCTGCCTCTGGGACGGCCGCGGCGCCGCCTGCGCGCAGTAGGGGCCGGGCCTCGCGTCGGACGGGCCCGCCCGCCCTGCTCGTCAAAGGGACCCGGCTCGTCCGATCGGTTGCCGACGCCGTGAAGCGCTCCGAGCTCGACGATTGGC
The DNA here is from genome assembly GCA_033764875.1 of Hyphomicrobiaceae bacterium. Classification (GTDB taxonomy): domain Bacteria; phylum Pseudomonadota; class Alphaproteobacteria; order Rhizobiales; family Hyphomicrobiaceae; genus AWTP1-13. The sequence continues at coordinate 31,478 of JANRIO010000053.1, forward strand.
TGACGCACAAGCTGCGGCCGATGTTCGCGCAGCGCACGTTGCCCATCACCGAGGACATCATGCTCAAGTGGCGCCCGCTGGTCGAGGACGGCCGCAAGGCCGGCCACACCTTCTCGCAGCCGGATCTGATCATCGCCGCGACGGCGCTGCATCGCGGCCTGACCGTGGTGACCCGCGACGCGGCGGACGATGTGCGGGCGCGCTGCCCCGTCCTCAACCCGTGGACCGCCCCCCGCAGGACACCTGAAGCCGGCCGCTGCCGTAGCGCGATGGCGTCCGACCGGCCAGCGCCCACGCAGAGCCCAGATCCGGAGCCCCGCCTACGCTGCCGCCGCCGCCCCGCGCGCGAGCAGCTTCATCCGGTCCAGGTAGGCGGCGATGCCCGGGCGCTGCGCCAGCAGCGTCGCCCCGACCGGCGACCGCCCGAGATAGACGAGCTGCCCGGCCAGCGCGAAGTCGCACAGATAGGGACGCTCGCCCAGCAGGAAGCCGTCCCCGCGCGTCAGATCCTCGGCGGCGCCGAGCTGCCTGACCGCATCCTCGCGCACGTGCCCGGGCGTCTTTCGCGCCGTGCCCTGGCCTTCGAGCTGGCGCAGCATCCGGCGCAGGTAGAAGCGGAACATGGCGCGCCCGGCAAGGCTTCGCCCGAACACCTGCGGCACCTGGCGCCGTCCCTCCGGATCGTGCCAGTGGAAATACAGGCCCACGAAGTAGAGCGATTCATCGGCCCACTCCTCGAGCGCGTGGCACAAGGCCCGCTGGCGCGCCTCCTGCGGCAGGATCGACGGCGATGGCGCGAGCCTCTCGAGCGCATACGCGATGTCGGTCGAGTCGACGATCATGCGCCCGTCCACCTCGAGCGCGGGCGCCTTGCCCACGCCCCCGCGACGCAGCGCCAGCAGGTTGCGCACCTGCAAGACGGAGGCCCGCTCGTAGGCGATGCCCTTGTAGTTGAGGATGGCGCGCACCTTGAGCGAGAAGGGCGACGGTGCCCAGTCATACAGCCTGTTTGACATCGTCTGCCCTCATGTGGCGGCGGCTGGCCGAAGGCGCCTCCGGCCAGTCTTGGAGATCCGCTTTCGCCACGAAGCCTGCCCCACGTTCGGCGAGCATGGCAACGACGGCGTTGGGGTGGCCGCGCGGCACCGACGGGAACACCGACGCGTCCGCGACCCACAGTCCACGCACCCCGCGCACGCGAAGCGAGGGGTCGGTCACGGATGCCGTGTCGCTCCCCATCCGGCAGGTCCCGCACGGGTGATAGACGGTCTGGATACGATGGTGGATCCAGGCCGGCGATGCGATCGGGGCCTTCAGCGCGTCCGCTGTCAACAACTCGCGCATGGGCGATTGCGCCGCGATGCGGCGCGCGAGCCCTATCGCCTCCTGCATAACGGCCATGTCGTGGCCGGCCGCATCGCCCAGCAGGTTGAGGTCGATCACGGGGTCGGCCCCCACCTCGCGCGCGCCGAGCGACACACGGCCCCGCGCCAGCGGCTTGGCCACGACCGCCCCCAGGGTCACGGCATGCACGTCCGGTGCCGACGTGCCCTGGTCGCGCCATTCGAGCGGCGCGAAGATCAGCTCGATGTCGGGCGCTCCAGCCCGCGCCCGCGTCGACCTCGCGAAGGCGACCGCCTCGACCGCATTCGAGGCCAGCATGCCCTTGCGCGCGACGAGGTAGCGAACGAGATGCGCGATCCCTTCGGCATTCTTGAAGGTGTCGGCCCCGCGCGTCTCGAATACGACCGGCACCAGGGGATGGTCCTGCAGGTTGCTGCCGACGTCCGGACTGTCGACGACGGTCGCAATGCCGAGCCCCGCCAGCGCGCGCGCCGGCCCGATCCCGGAGCGCATCATCACCAGCGGCGAGCCGATCGCACCGGCCGCGAGGATGACGCCCCTCCGCGCCTCGTATCGGACGGATCGTCCGCCGCGGCGGGCCTCCACCGCGCGCACCTGCCCGCCCTCGACGACGACGCGCGCCACTTCGGCGCCGGTCACCACATCGAGGTTCTGTCGCCGCAGGCTCGGCCTCAGATAGGCGTCGTAGGCGCTGAAGCGACGCCCCTTCCAATGGGCGATCTCGCTGATCCATGCGCCCGTGTAGTGCGCCCCGTTGTAGCTCGCCCCCGACTGCGGCACGACGCGGCGCGTGGCCTCGACGAAGGCCTGGCTCGAGGCATGCGGGCTCGCGATCGGCGCGACGCGCATCGGGCCGTCGCGGCCGCGCCCCGGCACGGCGCCGCCCGCCAGCGCCTCCTGGGACGCGAGCACGCCGCGAACGTCCTGCCAGGACCAGCCCTCGGCGCCGTCGTGCTCCCACGCGTCGAAATCGGCCGGATGGCACCACTGGTGGATCTGCGCATTCATGTTCGACGAGCCGCCGAGCATCTTGCCGCGCGGCACGAGGATCATCCGCTCGCCCTCGCGATGCCGGCTCGTATGGCGCCAGTCGAGCTTGCCGCCGAACAGCTTCGGGAAGCCGGCGGGGATCTTGACGAAGGGGCTCGATGGCCGGCCGCCGGCCTCCAGCAGCAGGATGCGGTTGCGCCCGTCCGCGGACAGGCGCTCGGCAAGGACCGAGCCGGCCGTGCCGGCACCGGCGATGATGAAATCGTACATGGCAATGCGCTCGCGTTGTTGAATGGCCCGTGTCTGGGCCGGAAGCCGCGCTGACTAACACAAGCCTGGAGAATGTATTATATTGCGAATGAATTCTTCACTCGAAGGAGAATCCATTGAATAGGCTCACCAACGGCTCCGCCCTGCTCGCCTTCGTCAGGGCGGCGCAGCACGGCAGCTTCGCCGCCGCGGCCCGCGAGGCCGGCATCTCGGCCGCGGCCCTCGGCCAGAGCGTGCGCCGCCTCGAGGACCACTTCGGGGTGCGCCTCCTGAACCGCTCGACCCGATCCATGAGCCTGACGCCGGAGGGCCGCATGCTGCTCGCGCGCGCCCGCGCGCCCCTGCAGGAGCTCGACGACATCGGGCACATCTTCGAGGAGGCCCGCGGCCGCATCTCCGGCACCCTTCGCCTGTCGGCGCCGATCGGCGTCGCGCGCCATCAGCTGGCCCCCGTCGTCGCCGCCTTCTCCAAGCGCCACCCCGATGTGGAGATCGAAATCGACGCCACGGACGCCCTGCGCGACCTGACCGACGAATCCATCGACGTGGCGATCCGCATTCTGCGGCCGCGCGACACGGCCGTCATCGCACGCCGGATCGCGGCTCTGTCCGCCGTGACCATGGCCGCACCCGCCTACCTGGCCGAGGCCGGCGTGCCCCAGACGCCGCGCGACCTCGCCAACCACAGGTGCGTGGGCTATCGCTACGCGTCCACCGGGCGCGTGGCGGAGCTGCAGTTCAAGGTCCGCGGCAAGACGATGCTGCTGCCGTTCCGGCCGACCATCATCGCCAACGACGTCGACGTCGCGTGCGAGATCGCGGCCCAAGGGCACGGCATCGTGCAGCCGCCGACCGCCTACGTGCGCCCGTTCGAGGAGCAGGGCCGCCTCGTGCGCGTTCTGGCCAACTACACTGCCACGCCCTGGCAGCTCTACGTGTGCTATGCGAACCGCCGCCAGCTGCCCCTGCGCGCCCGCGCCTTCATCGACTTCGCCGTCGAGCAGTTTCGCTTGGTCAACCTGTCTTGAGCAGCCGGCAGCCTCGCCGCCCAAACCGCCAATCCAGCCCCCGCGGTGTCATGAAGCGCGCGAGGCGTCCCGGTGCTGTGGCCTGTCGCCAACGCTGCAGAATGGCTATGATGCCATCCGCAACTGCGGATCATGCGAACGCGCAGCGTAGAGGGACGGCATGCACACCCTGATGGTGATCGGCGCCGGCTTGGTGCTGCTGGCTGTGATGCTGGCGATCGCCGCCATCAGGGGCGGGATGGGCTCGCCCGCCATGCGCAGCGCGGCGCGGGCATTCATACCCGTATGGCTCCTCGCGGCCGCGGCGAACATGTATGTCGGCGTCACCCAGGCCGGCTACACCATCGCGCAGGAGCTGCCGATCCTCGTCCTGGTGTTTGCGGTGCCCGCCGGCTTGGCGTATGTGCTCTCCAGGTTGCTCACGCCGAGATAGAACAGCGATTGCTCATGGCCGAACCGGAAGGCTCGCACCTGCTGCGCGGACGCGGTGACGGCACGCACGCCCGCGTGACGTTCATCGAGCTGTTCTTCGATCTCGTGTTCGTGTTCGCCATCACACAGTTGTCGCATGGCCTCCTCCACCACCTCACCCTTGGCGGCGCCGCACAGACGCTGCTGCTGCTGCTCGCCGTGTGGTGGGTGTGGATCTTCACGTCCTGGGTCACGAACTGGCTCGACCCTGAGGCGGCGCCCGTGCGTCTGATGCTGTTCGCCTTGATGCTGGCGGGGCTCGTGATGTCGGCCTCGATCCCGAAGGCATTCGAGGAGCGCGGATTGCTGTTTGCCGGCGCCTATGTCACCATGCAGGTTGGACGCAGCCTGTTCACGTTGTGGGCCGTGCGCGCTGCGAGCCCCGTCAACTACCGCAATTTCCAGCGCATTACGGCCTGGCTTGCCCTGTCCGGCGTGCTGTGGCTCGCAGGCGGCCTGCTGCAAGGCGAAGCGCGCTTTGCGTTGTGGTTGCTGGCGATGCTGCTCGAGTTCATATCGCCCGCGCTCGGCTTCTGGACCCCCGGGCTCGGCCGCTCGAGAACGGCGGACTGGGACGTGTCCGGGGCGCACATGGCGGAGCGATGCGGCCTGTTCGTGATCCTTGCACTGGGCGAGTCCATCCTGATCACGGGCTCGACCTTCGCCGAGTTGAGCTGGAGCGCGCCGACCTCGACTGCCTTCGCCGTCGGGCTCGCAGGCAGCATCGCCATGTGGTGGATCTATTTCAACATCGGCGCCGAGCGGGCGACCCGCCTGATCGAGCACGCGGCGGATCCCGGCCGCATCGCGCGGCTCGCCTACACCTACCTGCACGTGGTCATTGTCGCCGGCATCATCGTGGCGGCAGTCGCAGACGAGCTTGCCATCAAGCATCCGGTGGGGCGCGCTGGCACTGCAACGGCCCTGGTGACGATCGGCGGGCCGATGCTGTTCCTGGCCGGCTGCCTGCTGTTCAAATGGTCGACGGCCGGCTGGCCGCCGCTCTCCCATATGGCGGGCATCGCGATGCTGGTCGCCTGCTTCCTCCTCGCGCCAGCCCTCGATACGCTCGCCCTGGCGAGCCTCGCCTCTGCCGTTCTGGTCCTCGTCGCCGGCTGGGAGACCCTGTCCTTGGCTGGATCGCGGGAGCGCCGGGACACGGCCGGCTGAGCCCGCTCCCCCGCCTTCTAGTCCAGCGCCCGCGGCGTCATGAAGCGCACCAGGCGGCCCTTGCCGGGCGCGATCTCGGACCAGGCCTTGGCGTCGAGCTGGATCACCGCCAGCGCCGCCGTCGGGAATTTGGCGGCAAGGGCCTTCAGACTCTGCGCGTCTCCCGTTCCCGCCAGTGCCACGGCGAGCTCGTGCATGCCCGGGTCGTGCCCCACCATCATCACGTGCGCGATGCCGGCCGGCACCTTGCCGAGACGCGCCAGCATCAGCGAGGCGGGGGCCAGGTAGAGGCCCTTCTCGATCGACACCTCTGGCTCGCCTCCGAGCATCGGCAGCACCAGCTCCAGCGTCTGGCGCGTGCGCACTGCCGCCGAGCACAGGATCAGCCGCGGCCGGATGCCCTCGCGCGCCATGAAGGCCGCCATCCGCGGCGCCGCCTCCCGCCCCCGCGCGGCCAAAGGCCGGTCGAAGTCGTCGAGGCCGGGCGCGGACCAGTCCGACTTGGCGTGGCGTAGAAGCGAGAGCGTGAGCACAGGCGCACCCCCTGGTTGTCCGTCCTCCCGAGATACACGAGTCCGGTGACGAATTCTGCACACGGCTTATGCTTCGCGCCGCTGCGGCTCATGGCCCCTGGGCGCGAGGCCCGGGACTTGCAAGCCTTCAGCATCGCCACCCGGCACCGTCGGCGCCTCAGGCCCGGCCGCGCTGCAGCCTGCTCTCGAGCCATCAAGCTTATGATGCAAAAACACATTTCTCAACCCGCGCCGGCCTCCGACCCCGCCGCTCCTGCCTCCCCGACTGCGCCCTGGGCGGCGGCCATCGCGGCCCTCGGCGGCGGTCTCGGCATCGCCATCATGCTCGGGCTCGCCGAACTCCTGCACTACGAGTGGGGCTTCGTGCCCTTTGCCACCTCCATCGTTCTCGTGCTCGGCGCCCCCGAGGCGCCGCAGGCCCAGCCCCGCAACATCGTCGGCGGCCACCTGCTGTCGGCTCTGTGCGGCCTCGCCTTCTGCACCCTGCTGGGCCCGGGGATGTGGGCCGCGGCGCTGGGCGTGGCGGCGGCCATCGCGCTGATGCAGGCGACGCGCACCTTCCATCCGCCGGCCGGCATCAACCCCGTGGTCATGGCCATCGCGCATGCCGGCCCGGCCTTCGTGCTGGTGCCCGTCGCAGCCGGCGCCCTGCTCCTCGTGGCCTACGCCTATGCCTTTCACCGCCTGACGCAACGTGCCCCCTGGCCGCGGCAGTGGCTTTGAGGCGGCGCGTCCGCTCCGAGCGCCAGTTGTAGGGCGCACCACGACGCCGGCGGCGGCGGCAACCGGCCGGCACGGCGCCGAAGCCGACGCACGTCGCTTTTGTCGCAAGGGTGTCGCAACCGATTTCGCCTAGATATGAGGCATGCAAGAGCCCGCGACCGCCGATCTCCCCGCCCCCCGCGACATCGCCAGCGCCCTCTGGCGCGGCGCCCGCTGCCGCTGCCCCGCCTGCGGCAAGGGCCGGCTGTTCAACGGCTTCCTGTCCGTCAATCCGGCCTGTCCCGCCTGCGGCGAGGCGTTGCATCACCAGCGCGCCGACGACGCGCCGGCCTATTTCACCATCTTCATCGTCGGCCACGTCGCCGTCGGCGGCGTGCTGTGGGCCGAGAGGGCGTACATGCCCCCGGCGTGGCTGCAGGCCGGCGTCTGGCTGACGGTGGCGCTGGTCCTGTCGCTGTGGCTGCTGCCGCGCATCAAGGGCATGCTGATCGGCCTGCAGTGGGCCCTGCGCATGCACGGCTTTGCCGGCCCCGTCGTCGAGCACGAGTTCGGCATCGCCCCCGCCCACCGGCCGGACCCTCGCACCTGACGCAGCCGCCGGCCGGCGCGTCAAGAGAGTTGCGGCCGTCAGCGGATGCCGGGACCGGCACCACGGTGCCGATGTAGGCCTGCGATCCAAAACACAGGCGCACCGCGAGTATCAACCGCCCAACCCCGCCCTCAGCCGCACCGGCGCCCGTTCGGCGTCTGCGTGCACCAGCGCCCGCCGGCGTCGGTGCAGGACGAGCCGTGGAACATCCAGCTCGTGCACGTGCCGCCCGTTCCGGGCCTGGAGCCCGCACCCTGCGGCTGCTGCGCCGGCTTGCTCGCCTGCTGCGCGCGCGCGGCAGCCGCTGCGGCCGCTGCCGCCTCCGCCTCGCGCTTGAGACGCGCCGCCTCGACCTGGCGCTTGCGCTCGGCCTCCGCCGCCTCGGCCCGGGCGCGCTCGGCCGCCTCGCGGTCGGCCTGCCGCTTGCGATCCACCTCCGCGCGCTGGGCCTGGCGCCGCATCTCGTCCTCGGCGGCCTGCGCCTGCCGCAGCCGCTCCGCCTCGGCCTCCGCCTGCTGCTGGCGCTCTTGCTCCTCCTCCTGCGCCCGCCGCTCGGCCTCCGCCCGCTGCCGCTCCGCCTCCTCCTGCGCCCGCCGCCGCTGCTCGGCGCGCAGCTCCTCCAGGGCCCGCGACGCCGCCTGCCCGGCCTCGACCGGCGGCAGCTGCGGGCCTGGCCCCGGGCCCGGCGTGCGCGCGACCACCATCACCGTGACGGCGCAGAGGGCCACCGCCAGCGCCGCCGCCGAGACCTGCACCAGGTTGAGCCGGGACCACAGGCCCACCAGCGCCGTCCGCAGCCCTGCCGGCGCCGGCGCCGCGAGGTTGGACGCAGCGTCCGTCCGCCGCGTCTGCGCGGCGATCCCGCCCGGCACCGAGGCGGTCGGTCCGTCCATGAGCCGTGGCCGCAGCTCCGCCACCGATTGCGGCCGCTGCGAGGGACGCACCGCCAGGCAGGCATCGATGGCCTCGAGGAACGAGGCCCGGTAGGCGCCTGCGCCGGTCCGGGCGGCCGTCTCCATCGGGTCGCCGTCGAAGCGCAGCATGGCCTCCATCGGCGCCTGCCCCGCCACCGCGCGGTAGAGCGTGCCGCCCAGCGCGTAGAGGTCCGTCCACGGCCCCTGCAGCCGGTTGTCGGAGGCATACTGCTCCTGCGGCGAGTAGCCGGCCTTCACGATGCCGGTCAGCATCCGGCTCATCTGCGCCATGACGCGCCGCGCCGAGCCGAAGTCGAGCAGCACCGGCGAGCCGTCCTCGCGGATGATGATGTTGTCCGGCGCGATGTCCCGGTGCAGGAAGTTGCGCGCGTGCATCAGCTCCAGCACGTCGAGCAGCGGCCCCGCGATCCTGTCGAGCTCGGCCTGCGTCGGCTGCCGGCCGAGCTCCTTGAGCCACGCGCTGAAGCTCTTGCCCCGCTCGAAGCGCATGACCATGTACGCGGTCGCGTTCGCCTCGAACACACGCAGCACGCGCACGATCCCGGCGTGATCGAACTCCGCCAGCGTCCGCCCCTCCTGCAGGAAGCTCGTCCGCCCCCATTCGAACTGCCCTTTGGAGTGCTCCGACTTCGGCCGCACGCTCATGCCCGCGTCGCGCTCGCCGAAGTCCTGCGGGAAGTACTCCTTGATGGCGACGTGCGTGCCGAGGTTGGTGTCGTGCGCCTCATAGGTGATGCCGAAGCCGCCGAACCCGACCACCCGCTCGATGCGGTAGCATCCGTCGAGCACCGTGCCTTCCGGAAGTATGTTGCGACCCGCGATCATCCCGTCCGTCCCCCGAGCCGTCACGCTCCCCGCGTAACCGTCTCCGCCATCATAGCGGCCGGGCCCGGGCGACCATGTTCCGGTGGAAACACCTGGACGAGGTGCGGCGCCTCCGCGGCGACCTCGCGCGGGAAGGGGGAGTAGTGCGGCACTTTTCTCCGCTCGCCGCACGTCCCCGCTCGCGGCGACGTGCTTCCATCTCCCCGTCCTTAAGGGGAGTGGAAGAGGGAAGGCAGCGTGCGGCTGCCCCTCACCCCGGCCCTCTCCCCGCGCGCGGGGAGAGGGAGAAGAGCGGCGCACTCTGCTGGCACGCAACGGTGGTGGCTGGGGCATGGCCCGAGGCACATGCGCCGGTCCCCTCCCCCATCCTTCATGGGGAGAGGGTCAGGGTGAGGGGCAGGAGCTTGCTCCGAAACCGGAATGTCGTTCCGGCATCATCCTCGCGTCGCGCGTGCAGCTGCCCTTCACCCCGGCCCTCTCCCCGCGCGCGGGGAGAGGGAGAAGAGCGGCGCACTCTGCTGGCGCGCAACGGTGAGGGCTGGGGCATGGCCCGAGGCACATGCGCCCGGTCCCCTCTCCCCATCCTTCATGGGGAGAAGGTTAGGGTGAGGGGCAGGACCTTGCTCCGAAACCGGAATGTCTTTCCCAAAGCGCAGAGAATTGTTTCCGCCCGCTCGCGGCACACCCCCCTCAGTCCGGGCCGTCCAGGTCCGTCTTGAACGACGTGGGCCGCGCCGGCCCCGCCGGGAACCGGTATGAGCCGTAGCGGATGGCGAGCAGCGCCAGCGCCAGCGTCAGCAGCGTCGCGGCCGTGACCAGGAGCTCCCATCCCAGGCCCTGCGCGTGGTTGATGATCGCGATCAGGTGACGCGTCACCGCCGTGATCGCGACGTAGATCAGAAAGCGGACCGGCATGTGGTTGGTCTTGAAATAGATGCCGACCATCGCCCCCACCTCGAGGAAGATGAAGAGCAGGAGCAGGTCCTCGATCGAGGCGAACGGCTTCCTCTGCAGCAGGTCGAGAAACGTCGCACCGGCCGCCCACACCGTCGCGGCGCCGATGACGAACAGGCCGGCATAGTGGAAGGCGTCGACCAGGAACGACCCGATCGGACGCACCACGCCCTGCAGCCTGTCCTCCAGGCGCGAGAGCTTGGCGCTCATGCCGAGCGCCTCGGTGTCTGGCCGCGACATCCGGCACCTCCCCTCGCATTGGTGGCGTCCGACTTGGTAGCGTCCGACGCGACGCCCGGCGTGGATCCTTGACAGCGCAAGAGCCGTCGAGGACCGCCGTACTTTCCGCCGCCCCGGGCCTTCCTCCTCGCCCCGATCGACGCGGACACTGACGACGTGCCCGCGCCCGCGCCTATTGAGCCTTGATATTGAGGTTCACGATCAGGTCGCCCCAGCGCTTGCGCTCGGTGTTGATCCAGGCGTCGAACTCGGCCTTCGTCGAGCCGACCGTGTCCATGCCGGCTTTGGCCAGTCGCGCCTGCACCGGCTCGGTCTTGCACACGGCGATCACATCGCGCTCGATGATCGCCGCGATCTCGGAGGACACTCCGCTGCGCACGCCGATCCCGAACCACGACTGCACATCGTAGCCGGGGACCGTCTCGGCGACGGTCGGGAACTCCGGCGCGAAACGGGATTTCGTCGCCTGCGTGACGGCAAGGCCGTGCACGGTGCCGCCCTTCACCTGCGGATAGATCGAGGGCAGGTTGTCGAACATGACATCCACCTGGCCGCCGACGAGATCCTGCACGGCCGGTGCCGAGCCGCGATAGGCGACGTGGGTCATCTCCACGCCGGTCATCCGCTTGAACAGCTCCGCCGACAGGTGGATGGTCGTGCCGACGCCCGACGACGCGTAGTTCAGCTTGCCTGCGTTCTTCTTGGCGTAGTCGATGAAGTCCTTGACCGTCTTCAGCTCCGCGCCGAGCGCCTTCTTCAGCGTCAGCAGGTTGCAGAAGCGCGAGACCTGGGCCAGCGGCATCAGGTCCTTCTCGGGATCGTAGGCGAGCTTTGCATAGAGGAACTGGTTGGTGGAGATGTTGGGCGGGACGACGAACATCACCGTGCCGTCCGTCGGTCCCTTGGCAGCCCGGTCCATGCCGAGGTTGGCGCCCGCGCCCGACACGTTCTCGACCACCACCGTCACCTTCCACAGCTCCGCGAGTGCGTCTGCGACCGCGCGGCCGACGATGTCGGTCGCGCCACCGGCGGGATAGGGAACGATGATCTTGAGGGTCTGACCGGCCGGATAGGTTCCCTGGGCCCTGACCAATGCGGGGGCGAAGACCCCGGCGGCGACGGTGGCGATGGCAGTACGGCGCGTGACGAGTTTCATGTTCTCCCTTCCCAATCTTTGTTTTCTGGGGCGTCTATTCGGAATGCAACGTCCGACGCCTTTCGCAGTGCGCGAGCCTAGTGTGGCGCCTCGCAGGTGCAAAGCATTATCGCGTCTGGCTTGGGAGTCGGCAATTGAGAAACAGGCACCGCATCAGGCATTTGACTCTGCCAGTGTCATCCAGATCCGGCGACGTCCGGCGACCGACCGGCCGGCATTTTGCCCACCCGCGCAGCGCCGCCCGTCGATGGCGGAGGTGGGTAGCCCCGCCGTGTCGGATCCCGTCAGTACGTCGCCCGCCCGCCCGAGATGTCGAACACGGCGCCGGTGGTGAACGAGTTCTCCGCCGAGGCCATCCACGCCACCATCGCCGCCAGCTCCTCCACCAGCACGAAGCGGTTGCGAGGGATCTTCGACAGCATGAAGTCGATGTGGCTCTGCGTGATCTGGTCGAAGATTGCCGTCTTCGCCGCCGCCGGCGTCACGCAGTTGACGGCGATGTCGTAGCCTGCGAGCTCCTTGCCGAGCGACTTGGTCAGCGCGATCACGCCGGCCTTGGACGCCGAGTAGTGCGCCGCGTTGGGGTTGCCCTCCTTGCCCGCGATCGAGGCGATGTTGACGATGCGCCCGTAGCCCTGCGCGATCATCGCCGGCACCACCGCCCGCGAGCAGATGAAGGGGCCGTCGAGGTTGATGCGCATCACCTTGCGCCACTCCTCCACGTCCGTCTCCCAGGTCTTGGCGTTGGCCCCCGCGATGCCGGCGTTGTTGACCAGGATGTCGATGCGCCCCAGCGCCTTCAGCGTCGCCTTCGTCGCCGCCTCGACGCTTGCCGCATCGCCGACGTCGCAGGCGAGCACCGACACGGCGCTGCCCAGGGACGCCGCCGTCTTCTCGGCCAGTACCGTGTCCCGGTCCCAGATGGCGACGCTGGCGCCGGAGGCCACGAAGCGCTCCGTGATCGCCTTGCCGAAGCCCTGCGCGCCGCCGGTGACCACCGCCATGCGGCCCTTGAGATCGATCTGATTCGTCACGTCCGTCTCCTCCGGTGTTTTGCGTGTTCTTGCCCAAGCAAGAGCATAGCCCCGCGTACGGCACAAGGGCGGCCCGCAGCTCCCGGCCGCCCCCCTCCGCGTCAGGTCTCTTTCCTCGCGCGCTTGCCTCTTGCAATTCGCGCCCCGCGGACGGCTAATCGGGCCGCAGTCACATCCCGCGAGCCGAAGCCCCCATGCCGAGACCCCAAGCTTCCCAAGCCCTCGCCCGCTTCACCGTCCTCGACCTGACGCGCGTGCGCGCCGGCCCCACCGCCGCCCGCCAGCTGGCCGACTGGGGCGCCAACGTCATCAAGGTCGAGCTGCCGGAGCACCTGGAGGCGGGCGAAGGCATGGGCGGGCCGCGCCACGGCTCGGATTTCCAGAACCTGCACCGCAACAAGCGCGCCATCGCCATCGACCTCAAGTCGGACGCAGGCCGCGCGCTCTTCAAGCGCCTCGCCGCCAAGGCCGACGTCGTCATCGAGAACTTCCGCCCCGACGTGAAGGCGCGGCTTGGCATCGACTACGCCGCGCTGTCGCAGCTCAACCCGCGCCTGGTCTACGCCTCCATCTCCGGCTTCGGCCAGGACGGTCCCTACGTGAAGCGTCCGGGCTTCGACCAGATCGCGCAAGGGCTCGGCGGCCTGATGTCGATCACGGGCGAGCCCGGCCGCGGCCCCATGCGCGCCGGCATCGCCGTCGCCGATCTGTCGGCCGGCATCTTCGCCGCCCACGGCATCCTCGTCGCCCTGCTCGAGCGCGAGGTGTCCGGCAAGGGACAGGAGGTGGCGACCTCCCTGCTGCAGGCGCAGATCTTCATGCTCGACTTCCAGGCCGCCCGCTGGCTCAACGAGGGCGAGGTGCCGGGCCAGGCCGGCAACAACCACCCGACCTCGATCCCGACCGGCGTCTTCAAGACCCGCGACGGCTACCTCAACATCGCCGCGACCGGCGGCGCCATGTGGGACCGCCTGTGCGAGGTGCTGGGCGCCGAGGAGATGCGCACGAGCCCCGCCTATGCCACGGGCAAGCTGCGCTCCGACAACCGCGATGCGCTCAACGCCGACCTCGCCCGCCACTTCGCGGCCGCCACGACGCAGGAGTGGGTCGACCGCCTCAACGCCGCCGGCGTCCCCTGCGGGCCGATCAACACCGTCGACAAGGTCTTCGAGGACCCGCAGGTGCGCCATCTCGGCATCGTCGAGGACGTCGCGACGGACGACGCCCGCGGCACGCTGCATCTCCTCGCCCAGCCCGTGCGCCTCTCGCGCACGCCAAGCCGCATTGTCGCGCCACCGCCTGAGCGCGGCCAGCACACCGACGAGATCCTGCGCGAGGCGGGCCTGAGCGAGTCCGAGATCGCCGAGCTGAAGGCGAAGGGCGTGGTGTGAGCGGCGCGCCAGCTACTTTGTGTAGCGCACCAGATCATACTGGAATATGCAGCGCGCCTCGATTGGCGGCTTGCCCACCCAATGAACAATCTGGTTTCCACAATCGGCATACAGTTCGACGGCAATCTCAGTGGTCTCCTCGAGAATATGCTCATCGCCGCTTGGCAGTTTGATCGGGATCTTGACTTTCTTCTCTCCGACCCTGGTCCATCGCGGATCGAGCGCGCCCGTCATGGATCTCAGCCAGCACTGCTTCGCATGAAAGTTCTTGATGAAGCGATCACCGGTGGCTTTCAGCGTGAATGTCTCCTTGATTTCCTGACCTTGCCGGTTGCAGGACTGCTTTCCGGCATTCGCGTCCCATTCCATGGTTTCCCGCCCAACGGACTGGGCCGATGCGGGACTGGAAAGCGCAAAACAACCGAGTACGACCAACAGCAGACGCAACATTTGCATTCTCCGCGAATTGACAGCTTCAATCTCTCCATGCTGTCCAACAAAACGTAAGATGTCAACATCGCGCTGCTATTAGGCGCATCGTTCTAAGGGGACGCCAAGCCGGGCCTACATTGCCGCCGGCTGCGAGGGGCACCAGGCGTTGCTCCCTCTTGTGCTTTCCCGGAGGTCGCGCGCGAGCGCGAACGTCCGGGATCCTGCCCGGCAGCGATGGAGCTCGAGGTTGGCAGCGCGGCGCCAATTGCCGAGCGGCAAGGCCCCGGATCGGCGCTGCGCGCCGTCCGGGGACGCAGAACGTGGGCGATATGATCCGCTTTCGGATGATTTCTGCACTCCTTGCGCAAAGCGCAATTTCTCCAGCCGTTTCCGCGCGCTGCCCGCGCCCGGTGCACCTTGTGCTCGCCGCAACACACCGCTACCCTCGCGCGCCGCGCCGCACATTCATATGTTGACTCTGCTTTTCAACATTGTTTCATGGAGACCGTCGTCGAGCGAGGTCTCTCATGCGTTTCACCACGGCTTCCACATCCCTGAGCATCCTGGCGCTGTCCTGCGCGGTGGCCGCCGCACAGTCTCCGCCCCAGTCGCTCCCGCCCATCACCGTGGAGGCACAGGCGGCCAAGCCGAAAGCCAAGCAGAAGGCCGCGCCCCAACCCGTCAAGGCCGAGACCGCTCCGGTGCAGCCGCCGCCGCGCGAGAAGGCCACGGGCCCCGTGCAAGGCATCGTCGCGACACGCAGCGCCACGGGCACCAAGTTCGACGCACCGCTGCTCGAGACCCCGCAATCGATCTCGGTCGTCACCGCCGATCAGATCACCCAGCAGCGCGCCACCACGCTCAGCGAGGCGCTCAACTACACCCCCGGCGTCTCGACGGGCTTCTACGGCATCGATTCCCGCTTCGACTGGATCAGCATCCGCGGCTTCAGCGCCTACCTGCCGGGCGTCTTCCTCGACGGCATGCTGATGCGCAACAACGACACCTGGTCGGTGTGGAAGGTCGAGCCCTACGGGGCTGAGCGCATCGAGGTGATGAAGGGCCCGCCGTCGGTGCTGTACGGGCAGGGCAACGTCGGCGGCATGCTCAACGTCGTCAGCAAGATGCCGCTCGACAAGCCCCTCAACGAGGTCGAGGTGCGGCTTGGCAACTACAACCGGCTCGAGACCGCGTTCGACTTCTCGGGCCCCGCGACATCCGACGGCAAGCTCCTCTACCGCCTGACCGGCACGATGCTCAACACCAACGCCCAGGTCGACTTCGCCGAGCAGAAGCGCGTCTTCATTGCGCCGTCGTTCACCTGGCGTCCCAACTCCAGCACCAGCCTCACCTTCCTCAGCCAGTACTCCAAGGACGACACGATTCCCTCGCAGGGCACCTACCTGCCCAACCCCCACGCCGAGGTCCGGCGCAGCCTGTTCATCGGCGATCCGAGCTACGACAAGTTCGATCGCGAGCAGTGGGCGGTCGGCTACCAGCTCGAGCACAAGTTCGACGACACCTGGCAGATCCGCAACAAGGTGCGACTGAGCTCCGTCGAGGTGGACTACAAGACGCTGTACAGCGCCGGCCTCAGCTCGACCGACCCCAGCGTGCTCAACCGCTACGCGTTCACGTCCCGCGAGACGGCCACGCTGCTCACCACCGACACCCACGTGCAGGCGAATTTCGCAACCGGCCCCCTCAAGCACACGCTGGTCGCCGGCATCGACTACCAGAACAACGACTTCCGCCAGCGCTCGGGCTTCGGCTCCGGCCCCTCCCTCGACCTCGACGATCCCGTCTATGGCGTCGCCGTCACGGACCCGGCGATCTACAACAACTCCAAGACCGTGCTGAGCCAGACCGGCCTCTACGTGCAGGACCAGGCCAAGCTCGGCGGCCTCATCCTGACGCTCGGCGGGCGCTACGACTGGGCCAAAACCGAAATCGAGAACTACCTCGATGGCACGAGCCCCGAGGTCGCCGATCGCGCCGCGACCTGGAAAGCGGCCGTCATGTACCGCACGGCCAGCGGCCTCGCCCCCTACTACACCTACGCCACCTCGTTCTTCCCCGTCGGCGCGCTCAACCCGGCGACGGGCAACGCCTTCGCCCCCGAGACCGGGCAGATGCACGAGGTCGGCCTCAAGTACCAGCCCACCGGCAGCAAGGCCCTCTATACGCTTGCCGCCTTCGACATCACGCGCCAGAACCACCTCACCTACGACAACGCCTATACCGCGCATCAGCTGGGCGAGATCAAATCACGCGGCATCGAGCTCGAGGCCAAGGCGGAGCTCGCTCCGGGCCTGGACCTGATCGCGGCCTACACCTGGCTGCCCGACTTCGAGATCACCAAGAGCGCCTCCGCGGCCGAGGTCGGCAAGCGCCAGCCCATGGTCGCCGAGCACTCGGCCAAGCTGTGGCTGCACTACACCCATCGCAGCGGCCCCCTGCAGGGCTTCGGCTACGGCGGCGGCGTGCGCTACATCGGCGAGAGCTACGGCGACATCGCCAACTCCGACGACATGAAGGCGCCGGACTACACCCTGTTCGACGCGGTCGTGGACTTCGAGCGCAACGGCTGGAAGTTCGCGCTCAACGTCAACAACATCGCCGACGAGAAGACCATCACCTGCTGGGACGGCTGCTACGTCGGCACCGGCCGCACCATCATCGGCTCCATCAAGCACCGCTGGTAGGCCGCCGAGCGCGCCTCGGCCTCGCAGGGTCGCCGAGGCGCCCGGGAACCGCAATCCCGATGCCGCGCGGCGCGTGATGCGTCGTATCGAGGAGCTGCGCTTCGCGCACGTCGTCATTTCTGCGCGTGGACCACGCTGCCCGCGATCTCCCGTGCTGACACCGCCGTTGGCCCGACGCCGCCCTTCTACTCGAACCCGCTCTTGATCGAGTTGGCGATGGCGTCGTCGATCTCGGCCGGGTTCAGGATGCCGTGCGGCTGGTCGCGGCTCGGCAGCACCTTGCGCACGTGCACCCAGCGCTCGCGCGCCACCGCCTCCAGCCGCGCCAGCTCCTTGACCGGCTCGGGGTGGTCGTCGACGCGCAGGTCGTAGAGCGAGTACTCCTCCCCGTCGTGCACCAGCAGCGAGGCCGATTGCCGCCCGCGCCGATCGCCGCCGGCCGCCTCTCCCGCCTGCAGCGCCGAGATCAGCCGGCGCGAGAACGGCAGGTCGGCGCCGCGCTCCATGGTCTCGGCCATGGCCTGCAGCACCGCCTCGCTCGCGAGCACGTTGCCGGCCAGCGCGTACGTGCGCCCGATCCGGTGCCCGCTGATCTCGCCCGCCAGCGTGCCCGTGTGCGCGGCAAACCGCGCATGCCGGTCCATGACCACGAGCTGCCGCATCTCGCGGCCCTCGTCCGCCGCCAGCAGCATGCGCACGGCGTCCGCGGCGCTGGCGCCGGCCGACATGACGGCGAGCCCCCGCGGCCCGAAGTACGGATTGAGCAGCCCCTGGCTCGCGATCGCGCCCACGCCGGTCTTGACGAATGCATTGCGCGCCCCGACGGCGAGAAAGCGGCTCGCCACCGCCACGCCGATGCGGCCGGTCCTCTCGTCGAACGCCACGACAGAGAACGTCATTGCCGAAGTCCCCCTGGAGAGCCCCTCACCACGTGTCCGTCACACCCCGCGCACGCCGGCCGCCCGACTCATGCGCGCGGCCAATCGATGTAGCTGCCCGAAACCCGCGCCGAATACAATGGGACGGACCGTACCGCCGATGCCGCTCCCCCGGCACACGCCGAACCCTGGCCGTGCGGCGCGCTCAGTCGAACGGGGGCAGCGCACCTTGCGCCTTCTTTGTGAGGCCTTTGCGAACCAGCCGGTAGGAGCTGACGATCCGGTGGCGCAGCTCGTCTGCGGGCGTGCCCCAGGGCAGGTTCACCCAGGAGCGATGGAAATAGGGCGCTCTCTGGGCGACGCCGGTCTCGATCAGCATCTGCGCCGTCTCGATGCTGTCGGTCTTCACCGACACCCCCGGCATCACCGCGCCGATGCAGGCAAACATCCGGCCCCCCACCTTCCAGGCATCGTGCCCCCCACCCCAGGGATCGGACACCTCCGCCCCCGGCAGCTTGGCGCAGATCGCGTTGACCCGCTTGCGGCTCATGCCGTCCCCTGCTCGCTTACCGCCCGGCCGCGTAGCCCTGCATGCCGCGCGGATTGGCGGCCGCCCGCCGGTGCACGCCCTCTTGCGCAGCCGCCGTCAGCCGTCCCTCCGACCAGTCCGGCCCCACCTCGACCTGGTGCCCGCGCCGCTTCAGCTCCGCGATCGTGGCCGCGGGCAGGCGGCTCTCGGCCACCAGCACGCCGGGCCGCGCCGTACGTGGCCAGAACGAGCCGGGAAAGTGCTCGATGTGCCAGGCCGGCGCGTCGATCGCCTCCTGCAGGTTCATGCGCGGGGCGGCCGAGCCGCGGCGCGCGTGCCGCAGGAACATCTGGCAGCTCCACTGGTCCTGCTGGTCGCCGCCGGGCGTGCCCCAGGCCAGGTAGGGCTTGCCCTCGCGCAGCGCCATGCCGACCGAGAGCGTCGAGCGCGGCCGCTTGCCCGGCGCCAGCGAGGCCGGCTGCCCTTCCTCCAGCCAGAACATCTGCCCGCGCGTGCCGAGCGGAAAGCCGAGCGCCGGGATCACCGGCGAGGACTGCAGCCAGCCGCCCGACGGCGTCGCCGTGAACATGTTGCCGGCTCTGTCGATGACGTCAATGTGCACCGTGTCGCCGACGACGCGGCCATCCTCACGCGTCGCGTGCGCGTGGGTCTCGATCTTGGCGAAGGTCGGCTCGCCGGCGCCCGCGCCGATCTCGCGCGCGCCCTTCACGATCACCTCGCCGCCGAAGCCGGCGATGCTGCCGGGCCGTTGCGCGAGGCTCGCCGTCTCGCCGACGAGCCGGCGCCGCTCGGCGTTGTAGGCCTCCGACAGCAGCACCTGCATCGGCACCTCGACGAAGGCGGGATCGCCGTAGAAGGCCTCGCGGTCGGCGTAGGCGAGCTTGGCGCATTCGACCCACAGGTGCACGAACTCCGGGCTCGTCACATCGAGGCCGTCGAGGTCGAAGCCCTTGAGCAGGGCCAGCATCTGCAGCAGCACCGGGCCTTGCGTCCACGACGACGGCTTGAACACGCGATAGGGTCCGTAGTCGAGGGCGAGCGGCGCCTCGACGACGGGCGCCCACGTCGCCATATCCTGGCCCGTGAGCACGCCCCGGTGCGCCCGCCCGCTCACGTCCATCACCTCGCTCGTGCGGCAGAAGCTGTCGATGGCCTCCGCCACGAAGCCCTGCGACCACACGCGCTGGGCGCGCGCGATCACCGCCTCGCGGCCGCCGCCGCCGGCTTCCGCCTCCGTCAGGATGCGCAGGTAGGTCTCGGCCATCGCCCGGTTGGCGAACAGGCTGCCCGGCGCCGGCACGCGCCCGTCCCGCAGATAGAGCGCCGCCGACGTCGGCCAGTGCTCGGTGAACAGATCTTCCACCGTGGCGATGGTGGCCGACGCCCGCTCGGCGAGCGGATGCCCGTTCAGCGCGTAGCCGATGGCCGGCTCCAATGCCTCGCGCAGGCTCAGCGTGCCGTGCTCGGCCAGCACGGCGAGGAAGGTCTGGAAGGTGCCCGGGATGCACGCCGGCAGCAGCCCGGTGCCGGGCACGATGTCGAGGCCGAGGTGCCCGCGGTAGTGCGCGATCGAGGCGCCCGCCGGCGCCGGCCCCTGCCCGCAGACGACCTGCGGCGCATCGCTGCCGGCCTTGCAAATCATCACCGGCACGTCGCCGCCGGGCCCGCACAGGTGCGGCTCCACCACCTGCAGCGTGAAGGCCGTGGCGACCCCGGCGTCGAAGGCGTTGCCGCCCCGCTCCAGCACGCCCATGCCGACCGCGGTGCCGATCCAGTGCGTCGAGGCCACGACGCCGAACGTGCCGTCGATCTCGGGCCGCGTGGTGAACGGACCGGGGTTGATGTTGGACATGGTGGGACCTTCCGGGCTGGCTGCGGGCAGCGCTCCGCGCGAGCGCCGCCGCCAGCTATAGCAACTCGCAGTCGGCGCGCAAAACGCCGTGCCCGCCGCCCATGCCGCCGCAGCCGCAGCGCCCGCCAGTTCGGCACTCGCAAACCGCCGCTGCTGGGTCCCCGCTCTGCGCGCTTCGCGCTCCGGCGGGGATGACACGGGGAAGGGCGCCGGCGGTGCCATACTCCCGCTTTCACCCCGGACGGCGCGATTGCGCCGACCCGGGGGCCCAGAGGCCGCTGGCGACATGCTTTGGGGCGAGCAGGCGCCGCCCCACCCTCACGTATTGAAGCGGAACAGCATCACGTCGCCGTCCTTGACGACGTACTCCTTGCCTTCCAGCCGCATCTTGCCGGCCTGCTTGGCGCCCACCTCGCCGCCGCAGCCGATGTAGTCCTCGTAGGCGATGGTCTCGGCGCGGATGAAGCCCTTCTCGAAGTCGGTGTGGATGGCCGCCGCCGCCCTCGGCGCCTTGGTGCCCTTGGGAATGGTCCAGGCCCGCGTCTCCTTCGGTCCCACCGTGAAGTAGGTGATCAGCCCCAGCAGCCGGTAGCCCTCGCGGATCAGCTTGTTGAGCCCGGCCTCCTCGAGCCCCATCTCCTTGAGGAAGGCCTCGCGATCCTCCTCGGGCAGGCCTGCGAACTCGCTCTCGATCTTGGCCGAGATCACGACGCAGCCCGCCCCTTCCGCCTTCGCCCGCTCCTCCACCTTGCGCGAGTAGGCATTGCCGGTGGCGGCCGAGGCCTCCTCCACGTTGCACACGTACAGCACGGGCTTGGAGGTGAGCAGTTGCAGCGCCCGCCAGGCCGTCTCCTCCTCCGCCGAGACCTGCGCCAGCCGCGCGGGGCGGCCCTCGCGCACCAGCGCCAGCGCCCTCTCGACCAGGACCAGCGTCTCCTTGCTCTCCTTGTCGCCGCCCTTGGCCTTCTTCTGCAGGCTGTCGCGGCGCCGCTCCAGGCTGTCGAGGTCGGCGAGCATCAGCTCCGTCTCGACCGTGTCGGCATCCGCCGTCGGATCGATGCGCCCTTCGACGTGCACGATGTCGGGATCATCGAAGCAGCGCAGCACGTAGGCGACCGCATCCACCTCGCGGATGTGCGCCAGGAACTGGTTGCCGAGCCCCTCGCCCTTGGAGGCTCCGCGCACGAGGCCCGCGATGTCGACGAACGTGAGGCGCGTCGGCAGGATCTGCGCGCTCTTGCCGATCGCGGCGAGCTCGGCAAGCCGCGGGTCCGGCACGCCGACCTCGCCGACGTTCGGCTCGATGGTGCAGAACGGATAGTTCGCCGCCTCGGCGGCCGCCGTCTGCGTGAGCGCGTTGAACAGCGTGGACTTGCCGACGTTCGGCAGGCCCACGATACCGCATTTGAAGCCCATGGGATGAGATCTCTAGCTTTGCTGATCGCGGCCTTTCAGCCATTTCTGCAGGTTCTCGGCGAGCGCCGAGGCGCGCTTGGACTGCCGCTCGCCGGCCGGATGCGGGGGCCGCCGCGGCGGCTTGGCATCCTCGCGCGCCGCCTCGCCGCCTTGCGCGTCCGGGCCGGTCCCGTCCGCGCCCTCGTCCTTGCCGCCCTTCTTGTCCTTGGGCGGCGCCAGCGCCCGCGCCACGTCCGTCTGGAAGCGCTCGGCATCGCCAGCCGCTAGTCGGCCGGCGCACTTGGCCATGGCGTCGAGCATCGGCTCGAGCCAGGTCGCGTCGGCTTTCGCGAAGTCGTGCAGCACGTAGCCCGAGACCAGCTCCTTCGCGCCCGGGTGCCCGATGCCGATGCGCACCCGCGCGTAGTCGTTGCCGATGTGGGCCGAGATCGAGCGCAGGCCGTTGTGGCCGGCATTGCCGCCGCCGACTTTCACCTTGAGCTTGCCGGGTGCCAGGTCGAGCTCGTCGTGGAACACGTAGAGGTCGGCCGCCGACAGCTTGAGGAAGCGCAGGGCCTCGCCCACCGCCTGCCCGCTGTCGTTCATGTAGGTTTGCGGCTTGATCAGCAGCACGCGGCTGTCGCCGATGCTGCCGTCGGCGGTCAGCGCCTGGAACCGCTTCTTCCAGCCCGCGAAGCGGTGCACGTCCGCGATCCGGTCGAGCACCATGAAGCCGACGTTGTGCCGGTTGCGCTCGTACTGACCGCCCGGGTTGCCGAGACCGACGAACACCTTCATGGCGCGACGTCCCCAGTCCTGGCAACTATCGTCCTGGCGGCGCGGCCCCGCGCCTCGCGTGGGCCGCGGGCGTCCCGCGCCCTGCGGGAGGCCCAAAGGACCGGCGGGTTACTTCTTCGCAGCGGGCTTGGCGGCGGCCGCAGGCTTGGCGGCATCCTTGCCGGCTGGCGCCTTGGCGGCAGCCGCCTTGGCATCGCCGCCCGCGGCTGCGGCGGGCGCGCCGTCGGCGGGAGCTGCGGCAGCGGCGGCACCGGTTGCGGGCCCTTCCTCGTCCTGGCGATGTCCGGCGATCGTCGCCACCGTGAAGTCGCGGTTGGTGATCGTCGGGCGCACGCCCTCGGGCATCTTGGTCGCCGAGATATGGATGGAGCGGCCAATCTCGAGGCCCTCGAGATTGAACTCGAAGAACTCGGGGATGGCGTCGGCCGGGGCCATCACCTCCACCGTGTGGCGCACGATGTTGAGCACGCCGCCGCGCTTGAGGCCCGGCGAGGCGGCCTCGTTGACAAAGCGCACCGGCACGTTGACGCGGACCTTGGAGTCCCTGCCCACGCGCTGGAAGTCGATATGGATGATGCGGTCCTTGACCGGGTCGAGCTGCACCTCGCGCGGGATCGCCTGCACCTTGGTGCCGTCGATGTCGAGGGCGAACACCGTCGACAGGAACTTGCCCTTGTTGACGGTCAGCGTGATGTCCTTGCTGTCCAGCGACAGGTTCTGCGGGTCCTTGCCGTCGCCGTACAGAACCGCGGGAACCCGGCCCTCGCGCCGCGTGGCACGGGCCCCACCCTGGCCGGCGCGCGGCCGCGCGGAGGCTTTGATCTCGCTCACCTGAGCCATGGTACGCGTATCTCCCAATGAAAAAGCGAGGCGTCGCGTCCCTCGCGCCGCCTACGATCCCGCATCGCTGATCGGTTTGTGCCCGGGCTTATAGCGAGGACGCGCGGCAAGCGCAATGGGTCCCCTGGGGGCCCGGCCGGACGTCTCGGTTGAAGCTTTTCTCCAGGCCCGCCGTCGGCTCGCGCAGGCGTGCCCTCATTTCTTCCGGAACGCGTCGAGCTTGACGACCTTGGGGCCGGGATCGGCGGGCGGCGCGGCCGGGGCCTCCTCGCCCTGGGCCGTCTCCCCCTTTTCCGCCTCGCTCGCGTTGTCGCCGCCCTTGGCGGTCTTCTCGGCCGCCGGCTTGCGGGGGCCGCGCGGCTTGCGCTCGGGCTTCACCAGGGCCGGTGGGCGCGGCTTCACCCGCGGCAGCTCCGCCCCGTCGCCGGCCTCGGCCTCGTCCTCGCCGGGCAGCGCCACCCCGCCCTGGCTGGCGCCGAGGCTGGCGTCCTCGAACTGCAGGCCGTAGGGCACGCTGGGGTCGAAGAACACCTTGATGGCCGTGAACGGCACCACCAGCCGCTCGGGGATGGAATCGAACGTCAGGTTCACCTCGAAGCGGTCGTCGGTCACCGCCAGGTCCCAGAAGCGGTGCTGCAGCACCACCGTCATCTCTTCGGGGTAGCGTTCCTTCAGCCGGGGCGACAGGGACACGCCCGGGGCGCGCGTATTGAACGCGATATAGAAGTGGTGCTCGCCGGGCAGGCCGGTCTTGGCCACGCGTGAGAGCACGGTGCGGACCACGGCACGCATGGCGCCCTGTGCCAGGGCCTCGTAGTCAATGTGCGGCTCGGCCGTCATTTAATCGGTCGTCACCTTCGATCGCGCCCCCGCTGCCCGCCGGTTGCAGAAGGCACAGGCGCGCGGCGCCAAGGAAAGTGGAGGGCTTCTGTTGCCCGGTGCCCTCCGAACCGCGCCTGCCGCTGCTAGGCGTCAGGGCTTGGATTTAGGCGTTTCGCGCTGCATTACGCAGCGAGAGCGGCCTCAGCATAGTTGTCGTTGGCAACTATTCTGTGTGACCCGATAACGGCGGTATCATGCCGGGCAAAAGCGCGTCCTTTACACCCTCGTCGATCCTAGTTCGCCCCCATCAGCTGCCGCCGCGCGTGGGCCAAGGCCAGCATGCGGCCCGGTCTGCAGCGGCAGGTGGTGGAGGCGCCGGGTACTGCCCCCGGGTCCGATAGGCTTATTCCGACGTCCATTTATCGCCATAGCCGGACGAATCCGGCCCCCCAAATATAGGGAAGATCGGCCGTAAAAAAAAGCTAAGCTTGCACATTGAACTGTCGACGCGGGCGAAAGCGAAGGGGAAGCCATGGAAGCGCAAGTCGATCCGCCGCAGGCAGCGCCGCCCGGCCGCCTCTTCGCCGGGCCGGCCGCGTTCGCCGCGCGTACCCCCTGGGGCCCCTGGGGCGGGCTGATCATGGCCGTGGCCGTCGCCATCCTCGCCATGGCCGTGTCGGCGGCCGTCCTGATGACCGGGGTGACCGGCGGCCAGGGCAGCGTTCCGGGCGACACCATCGGCATCGCGGCCCTGGGCGTCTGGCAGGTGGCCGTGGTCCTGCTGACGTTGCTTGCGGCCCGCCTGCGCGGTCCCGTGCGGGACGGCCTGTGTCTCGGCCCCGCAGGCGGATGGCGCATCTACATCGGCGCCGTGCTGCTCGTGCTCGTGTTCCAGGTCGTGGTGTCGGCGCTGGAGCTCGTCTTCGTGCCGAGCGAGATGTTCCGCGACCTTCGCCAGTTCGTGGGCCTCGCCCGGGGGCCAGCCTGGGTTCTGGTGCTGCTCGTCATCGGCATCGGCGCCCCGCTCGCGGAGGAGCTTCTGTTCCGCGGCTTCCTGCTGCCGGCGCTGTCCAGGAGCCGGCTCGGCTTCACCGGCGCGGCCCTGCTCTCGACGGCCCTGTGGACGACGCTGCACGCCGGCTACAGCCTGGTCGGCCTGCTCGAGGTTTTCCTCGTCGGCCTGGTCTTTTCCTGGCTCCTGTATCGGACCGGCTCCATACGCGTGACGATCCTGTGCCATGCGCTGTACAACAGCTTGATCATGCTGGTGCTTCGCTATGCGCCCCTGCCTGCGGCGCTGACCGGACCCGGCTGACGGCGCGAGCCGCCGTTCACAGCCTTTGGCGCCAGGCCCGGGCGCCGCCGGCATCGGCGGGGGGGAATCAGGTACCCTTTCATGGCCTGGGCCCCGGCGCTTGCCGGCTCCGGGTTGTTGTGGTCGGACTTGCCCCGGTCGGCCACCCGACCGCCTGCTCCAGCGTTGTGGATGCGCTGGACCCTCGGGACGAGCCCGAGGAGGAACGCAGGAATTCTTCGTTGGAGGCGGAGCGCGCGGCCATGCAGCAGTACCTCGACCTGATGCGCCGCGTGCGCACCACCGGCAGCAAGAAGACCGACCGCACCGGCACCGGCACGCTGTCGGTCTTCGGCCACCAGATGCGCTTCGACCTGGCCGACGGCTTCCCCCTGGTGACGACCAAGAAGCTGCACGTGAAGTCGATCGTGCACGAGCTGATCTGGTTCCTCTCCGGCGACACCAACACCAAGTACCTGAACGCCCACGGCGTCAGCATCTGGGACGACTGGGCCGACGAGAACGGCGACCTGGGGCCCGTCTACGGCCAGCAGTGGCGCTCCTGGGCCTCGCCCGACGGCCGCTCCATCGACCAGATCCAGGAGGCGGTCGAGACCATCAAGACCAACCCCGACAGCCGCCGCATCATCGTCTCCGCCTGGAACCCCGCCGACGTGCCGGAGATGGCGCTGGCGCCCTGCCACTGCCTGTTCCAGTTCTACGTCGCCGACGGCCGCCTCTCCTGCCAGCTCTACCAGCGCTCGGCGGATGTCTTCCTCGGCGTGCCGTTCAATATCGCCAGCTACGCCCTGCTCACCATGATGATGGCGCAGGTGACCAACCTTCAGCCCGGCGAGTTCGTGCACACCTTCGGCGATGCGCATCTCTACCTGAACCACCTGGCCCAGGCCGATCTGCAGCTCTCGCGCGACCCCCGCCCGCTGCCGACCATGCGGCTCAACCCGGATGTGCGCTCGATCTTCGACTTCAAGTTCGAGGACTTCGCACTCGAGGGCTACAACCCCCACCCGCACATCAAGGCCGAGGTCGCGGTGTGATCGACGGCTTTCGCGTCGCCTTCGTCGTCGCCGCCGCCGACAACGGCGTCATCGGCCGCAACGGCGATCTGCCCTGGCGCCTCTCCTCCGACCTGAAGCACTTTCGCCGCGTCACCCTCGGCAAGCCCGTCGTCATGGGCCGCAAGACCTTCGCCTCCATCGGCAAGCCGCTGGACGGCCGCGACAACATCGTGGTGACGCGCGATCGGGCCTTTGCCGCCTCCGGCGTCGATGTCGTCGCCTCGCCGCAGGCGGCGCTGGCTCTGGCGGCTGTCAAGGCGAAGGCCCGCGGCGCCGCCGAGATCGCCGTCATCGGCGGCGGCGAGATCTACGCTGCCCTCCTGCCACTCGCCGACCGCATCTACCTGACGCGCGTGCACGCGGCGCCCGAGGGCGACACCACCTTCAGCATCGACATGGCTCACTGGCACGAGATCGAGCGCGCCGAGATGCCGCGCACCCCCAAGGACGCCTTCGCCGCGACCTTCCTCACGCTCGACCGCCGCGCTTGAGGCGCGTCGCGCCTGCATCTGCGAAGCGGCGGGAGCAGGATCCCGGCCGAGGACCCGCAATTCGGCCCGCCCTGCCCACGCCGCCCCCGCATATCAAGACGATCGCCACGCAGCTCGGGAGGACCGGCAGCCACGGTCTTGTGAAGCGGATCTTCCGTCGGCTACGCTCGGGCGCACAACTCCATTAATTGGTGCCCGCCGACTGCATTCCCTGGAGCGACCGCATTGCCCGATACGGAGCCGGACTTTTGCCTCTCGACGTCGCGCACGCGCATCCGCGAGATCAGGCCCGATGACGCCGCCGTCATGAGCGCGTGGATCGCGCGCGAGCTCCCCGTCGGCGAGACTCTCGCGCGCGCCCTCCCGGATGTGCTGCGGCGCCTGCTGCAGGCCGGCGTGCTGCGCGGCGGCGCCATCGAGCGCGCCGCGGCGGGGTCCTGGAGCACGCGGCTCGTCGGCTTCGGCCTGTCCGGCTTCCTCGCCAACGCCTTCGCCGAGGCCTACATCGGCCGGCCGTTCGCCCACCTCGAGCTCACTCTCCTCGATGCCGCCCGCCGCGGCGCCGCATCGCCGGCGCTGCTCGGCCCCGACGCCATCGCAGCCGCCAACCGCGAGGGCGGCATGACGCTGCTGCCGCTGCTGTGGCTGCAGACGCCGGACACGCCGGGCGATCCGCAGGCGCGCGAGCTTCTCGACATCAGCCATCACATCTTCCTGCGCCAGCACCGCGGCTATCGCCTCGCCCACATCCTGAAGGAGGCGCCGCTCGAGCGGGCGCAGTCCTTTCTCCGCGGCGGCTTCAAGGACTGCGGCCGCATTCCTGCCGGCACGCGCCTCGGCTTCTGCGACCGCGTCAGCACGCGCGAGCACGTCGTCTTCGTGGCGAGCCGCCCCGACTTCGAGACCGAGTGGCCCGGGGCGCTGCTCGATTCCCTCTTCATCTACAATCCGCCGCTCTGCGCCTTCTCCCCGGCCGAGTGCGAGGTCCTGGCCCGCGCCGAGGGCGGCATGACCGATGCCGAGATCGCCGCCGACCTGCAGATCACGCCCGACGCCGTCGCCAAGCGCTGGCGCTCGATCTACGCCCGCGTCGCCCGCCACGCGCCCTATGTGCTGCGCGCCGACGCCGCCGCCGCGACGCGCGGCACCGAGAAGCGCCGCCACGTCGCAGCCTTCGTGCGCGAGCACCCGGAGGAGCTGCGCCCCTACCGCTGGCAGGCGTGATCGGCGCGGCCTCGGCGGCCTTGGATCAGGAAGTTGCTGCCCCGGCCCGCCGCGCGCGGAACGCCCGCGGCCCCGTCTCGTGGATCGAGGCCCCGCGCGCATCGATGGCGACGATGACGGGCATGTCCTCCACCTGAAGCTCGCGGATCGCCTCCATGCCGAGGTCCTCGAAGGCCAGCACGCGCGCCTGCTTGATCGCCTTGGAGATCAGGTAGCCGGCGCCGCCCACCGCGATCAGGTAGACGGCCCCGTGCCGCGCGATGGCTTGCCGCGTGGCCTCGTCCCGCTCCGCCTTGCCGATCATGCCGAGAAGTCCCGCCGGGCCGAGCATCGCCTCGCTGTAGCGGTCCATGCGGTTGGCCGTGGTCGGGCCGGCGGGCCCCACCGCCTCGCCGCGAACCGGGTCGACGGGGCCCACGTAGTAGATCATGCGCCCCTCGAGCGGCACCGGCAGCGCCTCGCCCCGCGCCATCATCTCGGCCATCCGCCGGTGGGCGGCATCCCGTCCCGTCAGCAGCCGGCCCGACAGCAGCAGCCGCTCGCCGGGCTGCCACGTCGCCACCTCGTCCCGCGTCAGGCGGTCGAGATCGACCGCGCGCATGCTGCCGCGCGCTGCTGCCGCGATCGCCTGCGGCCAGTCGGCCAGGTCCGGCATCTCGATCCGCGCCGGACCGCTGCCGTCGAGGCTCAAGTGGATGTGCCGGGTGGCCGCGCAGTTGGGGATCAGGGCGACGGGCATCGAGGCCGCGTGCGTCGGGAAGGTGCGGATCTTCACGTCGAGCACTGTGGTCGCCCCGCCGAGCCCCTGCGCACCGAGCCCCAGCGCGTTGACCCTGTCGCAGATCTCGAGCCGCAGCGCCTCGGTCTTGTCGCGCGGGCCCCGGCGCCTCAGCTCGCTCATGTCGAGCGGCTCCATCAGCGCCTCCTTGGCGAGCAGCATCGCCTTCTCGCAGGTGCCGCCGACGCCGATGCCGAGCACGCCGGGCGGACACCAGCCCGCGCCCAGCGTCGCCACCGTGTCGACCACCCAGCTGGCCACGTCGTCGGCCGGATTGAGCACGGCAAACCGCGCCTTGTTCTCCGAGCCGCCGCCCTTGGCCGCCAGCGTCATCTCGAGCCCGTCGCCGGCCACGATCTCGGCGGCGACGACGGCCGGCGTGTTGTCGCGCGTGTTCGGCCGCAGGAACAGCGGGTCCGCCACGATCGAGGCCCTGAGCGGATTGGCCGGGTCCCGGTAGGCCTGCCGCACGCCCTCGTCGACGATCTCCTGCAGCCCGCGCGTGCTGTCGATGCGCGCGCCGACGCCGATCTTCACGAACACGTTGACCGTGCCCGTGTCCTGGCACATGGGGCGCTTGTCGAGGGCGCTCATGCGGGCGTTGAGCAGCAGCTGCCCCATGGCGTCCTTCGCCGCCCCCGCGGGCTCCGCCGCGTAGGCCGCGGCCAGATGCCGGATGAAATCCGCCGGATGCGTGCAGGCGATGAACTGCAGCCCCTCCCGCACGGAGGCGATGATGTCGGCCTCGCGAAAGCTGCGCATGGGGGCCTCGCCGGCGGATGGATCTCTGTCCTTGTCTACGGCACCCGCCCGCCGGCGTCGAGGCAGCGTCCGCGACCTTCCAAAACGGAAACGGAGCGGCATGACCGCTCCGTTCGGCACTCGGCAGGGGGCTTGGCCCGGGCCGTCCCGCTCAGTGCGGGACGTCCTTCCAGATCCGGCGCTTGGCGGCACCCAGGAGACCCGCGGTGACGCACAGGTAGAGAACGACCAGAAGACCCAGCCGCTTGCGCTCCTCGAGCCGCGGATCGGCGATCCACGACAGGAACGCCGTCACGTCCTTGGCGTAGTTCTCAACCGTCGCCGGGGTGTCGTCGTCATACTTCACCAGCCCGTCGCCGCCCGCGAACGGATTGGGCATGGCCGTCTGGTTGCCCGGGAAGGCGGTGTTGTAGTTCATGAAGTCGCCGAGCTTGTAGCCCGCCGGCGGCGTCTTGTAGCCGGTGATGAAGCTGTACAGGTAGTCCGAGCCGGCCTCCTGGTAGCCGGTGACGATGTCGGCCGCGAGCCGCACGGGGAACATGTAGAACGGCGCGTTGCTTTCGATGCCCCGCGCCTTGGTGATCAGCGACAGGTCGGGCGGCAGCGCGCCGTTCTGCGAGGCGCGCGCCTCGTTGTCGTTCTTGTAGGGTGAGGGCATGTAGTCGGAGAGGATGGCCGGCCGCTTCTTGACCTTGCCGTCGTCATCGGGCGCCGCGTCGACTTGGTAGGTGGCGGCGAGCGACTTCACGGCGGCCTCGGGGAACTCCGGCCCGCCCTTCTCGGTGAGATTGCGGAACGCGAGCCGCTTCAGGCCGTGGCAGCGCGAGCAGACCTCGACGTACACCTTGAAGCCACGCTGCAGCTGCGCGTTGTCGAAGCTGCCGCGCAGGCCGCCGAACGACCAGCGCTGCGCATTGATCTCCTGGTGGTGGGCCTCGTCCCCGGCGGCGCGCACGGCGGGAACGGACAGCGCGCTGGCTGCGAGCACGATTGCCACAGCTGCGGCGCCGCGCGCGGAGACGGAACGGATGTGCGACCTGATCATTGCGTTTGCCCCCACGTCAGCGCCGCTCGGGAGCCGCGACGGCTTCCGCCTTCAGCGGTCCGCCGCCCTTGCCCAGAACCGATTCCGCGATGGACCGCGGCAGTTTCGATGGTGTCTCGAGCACGCCCACGATCGGCATGATGATCAGGAAGTGCAGGAAGTAGTAGGCCGTGAACACGCGCGCCCAGGCGATGTAGACGCCCTCCGCCGGCTTCGCCCCGAGGTAGCCCAGCGCCACCACTGTGATCACGAGCAGCCAGAAGAACCACTTGTACAGCGGCCGGTACTTGGCCGAGCGCACGCGCGAGGTATCGAGCCACGGCACGAAACACAGGATCAGGATCGACGAGAACATAGCGACCACGCCGAGCAGCTTGTTCGGGATCGCGCGCAGGATGGCGTAGTAGGGCAGGAAGTACCACTCCGGCACGATGTGCGGCGGTGTCGAGAGCGGGTTCGCCTCGATGTAGTTGTCGGCGTGTCCGAGGTAGTCCGGCAGGAAGAATGCGAACCACACGAACAGGATCATGAACACCGACAGGCCGAAGGCGTCCTTCATGACGGCGTAGGGCGCCATCGGCACGCTGTCGGACGCCGTCTTGATCTCGAGGCCCGTCGGGTTGTTCTGGCCGACCACGTGCAGCGCCCAGATGTGCAGGCCGACCACGCCCGCGATCACGAACGGCAGCAGGTAGTGCAGCGAGAAGAAGCGGTTGAGCGTCGCCCCCGACACCGAGTAGCCGCCCCACAGCCACTGCACGATCCGCGTGCCGAGGCCGGGCACCACGGAATCGACGGAGGAGAACAGGTTGGTGATCACCGTCACCGCCCAGAAGCTCATCTGCCCCCACGGCAGCGAGTAGCCCATGAAGGCCGTCGCCATCATCAGGAGGAAGATCACGACGCCGAGGATCCAGAGGATCTCGCGCGGCGCCTTGTAGGAGCCGTAGTAGAGGCCGCGGGCGATGTGGATGTAGACCGCGAGGAAGAACATCGAGGCGCCGACCGCGTGCAGGTTGCGGATCAGCCAGCCGTAGTTCACGTCGCGGCGGATGTGCTCGACGCTGTTGAAGGCGTCTGCCGCCGTCGGCGCGTAGTGCATGGCGAGCACGATGCCCGTGACGATCTGCGACGCCAGGAAGAAGGTCAGGATGCCGCCGACGGTCCACAGGTAGTTGAGGTTGCGCGGCGTCGGGAAGTCCACGAACTGCCCGTGCATCAGGCGCGGCACCGGGAGCCGCTCGTCGAGCCACTTGCCGATGCGGCTCGTGGGACGGAAAGTCGATTCGTGCGAGGCCATCTTCGGGTCTTCCTCAGCCGATCTTGATCTTCGTGGCGGACACGAAATCGTAGGGCGGAATCTCGAGGTTGCGCGGCGCCGGGCCTCTGCGGATGCGGCCCGCCGTATCGTAGTGCGAGCCGTGGCAGGGGCAGAACCAGCCGCCGAAGTCGCCCTTGGCGTCGGCCATCGACTGGCCCTTGGGGATGCAGCCCAGGTGCGTGCAGATGCCGACCAGCACCAGCCAGTTCTCGTGCCCCTTCTTGGTCCGGTTGGCGTCCGTGGCAGGCGTGCGCTCGGGCAGCGCGTCGTTGCGCGCGCTGTCGTCGGGGAGCTCGGCGACCTTCACCTCCTGCGCGGCCTTCACCTCGTCGCGCGTGCGGTTGCGGATGAACACGGGCTTGCCGCGCCACACCACCGTGATGGCCTGCCCTTCCTTCACCGGGGCGAGATCGACCTCCGTCGAGGCCAGCGCCGTCGCCGACGCGTCAGGATTCATCTGGCTGATGAAAGGCCACAGCGCCATGGCGCCGCCGACCCCCGCGAAGGCCTGCGCCGCCACCACGATGAAATCGCGGCGGCTGGTTCCGTCCGCACTTGAAGACGACAAATTCGGCCTCCCTTTGTAGTCCCTGGCCTCGCGCACGGCAGCACGAGCCGTGCCGCGGCTCGAAGGGCAATCTGCAGGCGAAGCAGAATGTCTAGGACTACCCCCGGCCGCCCCAACTGGACGTTTTGACGCGCGTTCTTTTTACATTCTTCGAAATCCAGCACAAGGCTATCGACACGCATCCGCGCGGGCAATTTGGCGCACGCAAAGAAAGCCACCGTTCGCGCGCTAAACGGTTGCCATCGTTCAGCAAGCACAGCCCCCAGCACGCAGGCGTCCATGCGCATTGGCCTCTACCAGCCGGACATCCCCCAGAACACCGGCACCATCCTGCGCATGGCGGCCTGCCTGCGCGTGCCCGTCGACGTCATCATGCCGACCGGCTTCGACCTGTCGGACCGGGCCTTGCGCCGCGCCGCGCTGGATTACCTCGCTCACGCGCAGATCCGCCGCCACGCCGATTTCGCGGCCTTCGACGCCTGGCGGCGCGGCGACGGCCACCGCCTCGTCGCGCTGTCCGCCCGCGCCGAGACCCGCCACGTGGATTTCGCCTTCGCGCCGGGCGACATCCTGCTGCTGGGCCGCGAGAGCGCCGGCCTGCCCGAGGCCGTGCACGCGGCCGCCGACGCCCGCGTGCGCATCCCCATTGCCCCGCCCCTGCGCTCGCTCAACATCGCCGTTGCCGCCGCCATCGCCCTCGGCGAGGCCCTCCGCCAGACCGGGCGTTTTCCGAGCGGGGCCTAGGGTGCCTACAGACTACGACACTCGTCTCGCAAGCGATGCCCCCGAGGTCTCGGTCGTCCCGCGGGCGCCCAGCACAGACGACGTGCCGCACCGCAACATCGACGGACAAGCCCCTCTTCGATCGTTTATTGTAGCTAAAAAATGTCAACATTGCTTCGAGACCGGTCATGAAGCCCTGGCTCCTGAGACTGCATCGCTGGCTGGCGCTGGCGTTCGCCGTGCCGCTGCTGGTGGTGATCGCCACCGGGCTGGTGCTGTCCGTCGAGCCCTCCCTGGTGATGGGCTCCATCAAGCCCGGCACGCTGACGCCCGACAGGCTCGCGGCGCTGATCGCCCGCCACGATCCGGGCGGCCAGGCTCGCGGCCTCAGCCATCGCAGCTACGACGGCACCCTCACCATCGGCGGCGGCCGCGGCAATGCCGGCGTCGTCGTTGATCTGGCGAGCGGAGAGAGGCTCGCCGGGCCGAGCCGCCTCGCGAGGCTGCTCGGCACCACCCGCGGTCTGCACGAGCGCCTCCTCATCGACGCCGGCTGGCTCGTCATCGCCTCGACCGCGGTCATGCTGGCGCTGATCGCGCTCGGCCTGCTGTTGGGCCTGCCGCGCTTCTCCAACACGCTCTCCGGCTGGCACCGCGGCGTCGCCTGGGTGCTGCTTCCCCTGGTCGTGCTGTCGCCGCTGTCGGGCCTGCTGATGTCGATGCGCATCGGCGGACCGCCCGCCGGTCCCGGCAGCCCGCCCCAGGCCGGCGAGGCACGTCCCATGCGCCTGCCCGATGCGCTGCGCGCGCTTGGCCGCGAGCACGACCTGTCCGGGCTCATCTGGGTGCGGCCCTTGCGCGGCCAGACGCTGGCGCGCATCGCCGAGGCCGGCGAGTACCGCATCTACGCCGTGACGCCGGCAGGGGTGGTGCTCCAGGGCCGCAACTGGCCCCGCCTTTGGCACGAGGGCAACTTCGCCGGCCACTACTCCGCGGCCCTCAACGTCGTAACCTCGCTGGCGCTCCTCCTGCTCCTCGTCACCGGCGTCTGGATCTGGGCGCGACGGCGCCTGCGGCGCAGACGGCGCATCCGCCCGGCGCTGGCAGCCTAGAAGCCTCGTCTCGGCGGAGCAAAGGGCATCCCGAGCAGACCGGCGATCAAGGCCGCGACGAGCGAGCCGATCAGCACCAGGATGATGGTCGCGGGGATCGCCGCGATGGCCCATTTGACGAAGATCACCACCAGCCGCCAGAAGGGAATCTTGATGTCGGTAATTTCCATGATCAAATCCGCCCTGCAATGCTCGGAAGCCTGACTTGAGAAACGTGATGGAGCAGTAATCGCCGCGATGATTGCAGCTCGCGCCGCTGCAGGCAATGCCCGGCGATCACGCCGGCGGCGTCTGCAGTCCGACTGAGGACGGCAGGCCACGCAGGCCCCGGACCGCGAGCGGTCGCGACGCGCCTCGTTTCGCGACATCCGCCGGCCCCTCGGCAGGCTCCTCCCCACGCCGCCCCGCGCGACAACGCCCGTTCGCTTGCTGTAGTCTTGCGGCACCGCAGGTGAATCGAGGGAGAGTGGGCGCATGACCCGATCCGTTCTGGGCTTCGTGGGTGGCAGCGGCCTCTATGACATCCCGGCCCTTCAGAACGTGCGCTGGGAGAAGGTCTCCTCCCCCTGGGGCGAGCCCTCCGACGAGGTGCTGTTCGCCGAGCTCGACGGCTTGGCCATCCGCTTCCTCCCCCGCCACGGCCGCGGCCACAAGGTGCCACCCTCGGCCATCAACTACCGCGCCAACATCGACGTCCTGAAGCGCGCCGGCGTCACGGATCTCGTCTCCATCTCCGCTTGCGGCTCCCTGCGCGAGGACCTGGCGCCCGGCCACTTCGTGCTCGTCGACCAGTTCATCGACCGCACCTTCGCCCGCGAGAAGAGCTTCTTCGGCCCCGGCTGCGTCGCCCACGTCTCCATGGCGGATCCCGTCAGCCCGGCCCTCGCCGACCTCATCTCCGAGGCCGCCACCAAGGCCGGCATCGCCCACACCCGCGGCGGCACCTATCTCGTCATGGAGGGCCCGCAGTTCTCCACCCGCGCCGAGAGCAACCTCTACCGCGCCTGGGGCTGCGCGGTGATCGGCATGACCAACATGCCCGAGGCCAAGCTCGCCCGCGAGGCCGAGATCTCCTACGCCACCGTCGCCATGGTGACCGACTACGACTGCTGGCACCACGAGCACACCGACGTCGACGTCGCCGAGATCATCCGCGTGCTGCATGCCAACGTCGACAAGGCGCACGGCCTCGTGGCCGAGCTGGCGCGCCTCTTTCCCCGGGAGCATCCGCGCTGCCCGGTGGGCTCGGACCGGGCGCTGGACGTCGCCATCATCACGCCGCCCGAGGCACGCGATCCCGCCCTCCTCGCCAAGCTCGACGCCGTCGCCGGCCGCGTGCTCAACAAGGGCTGAGCGGCGCCCGGCCCCTCCCTCGCGCGGGCCGGCACTGGGTCGATCAAAGTCTGCGCAGTCTCCTGCACGTCTGCCCTCGGCGGGGCACAGCGTGACGCGAAACACCGCGCACCCGCCAATTCGGACGCGCGCCCGTCATCGTCGCTTGAGGCCGCCTCCTGGCGCCGATAGCGTCCGGCATCTCCCCGATTGTCCGGACCTCTCCGCATGCGACTGATGGCTGCCGTCCTCCTGCTCCTGCTCTCCGTCCTCCTCCCCGGGGCCCACGCCCAAACCTATCCCGAGCGCCCCGTCACGCTGGTCGTCCCGTTTGCGGCCGGCGGCCCGAGCGACGCCATCGCCCGCGTCCTCGCCCAGCGCATGAGCCAGGATCTAAAGCAGCAGATCGTCGTCGAGAACGTCGCCGGCGTCGGCGGCACGCTCGGCTCGGCTCGCGTCGCCAAGGCGGCCCCCGACGGCTACACGCTGCTTATCAACGACCTGGCGCTTCCCTCCGCACCCCTCCTCAAGCGCAATCTCACCTTCAACGTCCGCACCGATCTTGCCCCCATCGGCGTGCTCAATACCGGCCCGATGGTCCTGATCGCGCGCCGCACGCTCGGCATCGCCTCGATCGGCGAGCTGTCGCGCCGCATGCAGGCGGACCAGGCGCCCCTCAACCTCGGCCACTCCGGCGTCGGCTCGAACTCGCACATGTGCGGCCTGCTCCTCCAGGCGAGCATCGGTGCGAAGGTGACGGAGGTCGCCTACCGCGGCGCCGGGCCCGCCATGAACGACCTCGTCGGCGGCACCCTCGACATCATGTGCGAGCAGACCGCGACCGCGCTGCCCCAGGTGCAGGGCGGCAGCATCGTGGCACTGGCCGTGACGTCGGCGCAGCGTCTGCCGCCCCTGTCGGATGTGCCGACCATGATCGAGGCGGGTCACCCCGCGTTCCACTTCGTGCTCTGGCACGGGCTCTATGCGCCGGCCGGCACGCCGCAGCCGGTCATCGACACGCTGTCGAGGGCGCTCAACGCCAGCCTCGATGACGCCGAAATCCGCAAGCGCTACGCGGACATGGGCCGCTCGGAGTTGCCCGCCCAGGAGCGCACGCCCGCCGCCCACAAGGCCCGCCTCGAGGCGGAGATCGAGCGCCTGCGCGGGCTGTTGCAGTCCGCCGGGGTGAAACCGCAGGACTGAGGCGGCCCGAGGCCGCGCCCGGGCTTCCGTCACGCCGCGATCCGCGCTATGCGCCTGCCCTGTCGCAACGGGGAAGGCGAGGCCGCGCCGTGACTGCACCAAAGCGCGTGACGGGCGCCAACTACCGCCTCGTCGTCAAGCCGTCCCCCATCGCGGGCGACGGCGTCTTCGCCGGCGAGGACATTCCCTGGGGCCGCAAGATCGTCGAGTACCGCGGCGCCGTCATCGACGACAAGGAGGCGGCCCGCCGCATCGCCGCGGGCGCCTCCGGCATCATGGCACTGGGACCCGACCAGAACATCGACGGCTTCGACGCCGGCAACGGCGCTGGCCTGATCAACCACGCCCGCGAGGCCGCCAACTGCTTCCTCTTGCGCGAGAAGGACCGCGTCTGGCTGGTTGCCGGCGTCGAGGGCGTCAAGGCCGGCGACGAGCTGCTCTACGACTACGGCTCCGACTATTTCCCCGACAAGGGCAAGCGCGCCGAGCGGCACCGGCAGCGCCGCTAGCCCGCCGCCGCGGCGGCCGGAGCAAGGCCGGCGCGCGCGGCGAGCCTCCGCGCATAGCCGCGCACGTCCTTGGGCCACCGGCCCGTGTGCCGCGCGAAGGCCCGGCCGTCGCTACGGAACAGCGCCCGCATCGCCTCCTCGTAGCCGGCAAGATCGCCGGCAAGCGTCGTGCATGCCCGGTAGCAGGCCTCCTGCGCCGCCCGGCTGGCGCTGCGGCCGCCGTCGGTACGGATGGCCTCCTCCACGAGGCGGCGCAGCGCGCTCGAGGCCCCGCCCCGTTGCGCGGCCAGCCAGTCCCAGTGGCGCGGCAGCAAGGTCACCTCCCGTGCCACCACGCCGAGCCTCGGCCGGCCCGGGCCGGGCTTCGCCGCATCCGCCTGCGCGGGCCCCTTGCCCGCCGCCTGCCCCGCGGCCTGCGCCAGCCGCGCGACGATCTCGGCCTCGCTGCCGCGCAGATCGAGATCGATGACGGCGCCCGTGCGGTCGTCGAGGGTCACCACCGGCCCGGCCGCCCCCCGCGCCTCCCAGGCTTTCACGGCCAGTGCCACCTCGGCCAGCGCGCCCTGCGCGATCAGGCGGTGACCGGCGAAGGCCGTGGCGGGCAGTGTCAGGGAATCCGGCATCGCAGGCGCCTCTCGAGGTTTGAGGCCTTATTACCCGGATAAATTTGACTCGTCAATTTTACCCGGATGATATAGACGAGCCCACACCCTGAGCAATTGAAGGAGCTGCCCCCGTGTCCGAGCCGTGGAAGAAGTCGGCCGCCGCCCGCTGCAAGGAAGCCAAGACCGCCGCCGGCATCTATGCCGTCCGCTGCGCTCCCACCGGCGCGCTCTGGGCAGGGCGGGCGACGAGCCTCGCCACCGTCTGGAACCGCATCACGTTCGAGCTGCGCCAGGGCTGCCATCGCGATCGCGCCCTGCAGGCGGCCTGGAACGCCCACGGCCCGGCGGCGCTGCTCTTCGAGCCGCTGGAGCGGCTCGACGACGACACGCTCCCCTATCAGCGCGACGGCATGCTCAAGGATCGGCTGGAGGCCTGGTGCCGGCGCCTGGGCGCCGCCCCGCTGCTGTGAGTGAGGGTGTGCGCCGGCTGCGCGCCGCGCCGATCAGGATTTCGGCGCGCCCGGCCCGGTGAGCCGCACCCGCACCGTGTCGCCGGCGTAGAGCGCCCCGGGCAGGAAGCCGCCGACCTTGGCCGCGAGCGTCACCGAGGAGGGCGGCGCATAGAAGGCGCGGTCGAGCCAGCTGTCGGGCACCGGCGACTGCACGCTGAGCGTCATGGCGAGGCTCGCCTGCGGCACCACCAGCAGCCGCTCGTCCTGCGCCCCGCGCCCTTCCTTGGCGTAGAACAGAACGGTGCCCGCCCAGGCGCTGCGGCCGAGGATGGCGAGCGGCGCGAACGGCTGCTTGGGCCGCTTCACGCGCGCCGCCACGTCGTCGCGCCCGCCGAAGTACTGCGCGTCCGCCGTGTACTCGCCGGTCAGCGTCTCGGTTGTGCCCGTCTCGAGGTTCTTCACCGTCAGGCTCAGCGTCACGATGGCCCCGTCCCGCGCCCCCGTGTTGGCGA
Organism: Hyphomicrobiaceae bacterium; assembly: GCA_033764875.1. Taxonomy (GTDB): domain Bacteria; phylum Pseudomonadota; class Alphaproteobacteria; order Rhizobiales; family Hyphomicrobiaceae; genus AWTP1-13. Next base: position 70,434 of record JANRIO010000053.1, read on the forward strand.
TCGTCACCGGCACGGCGAACACCTCGTAGCTGCCGTAGGGGTCGCGCGTGTAGGAGATGGTGTCGGTGACGTAGGCCTTGATGTGCGCCTGCTTCAGGACGGTCTCGTAGAAGCTCGCCGCCGAGAACGCCAGCGCGAACGCCGACACCAGCGTCGCGAGCTTGCTGCCGCCCCGGGCCATGCGCGAGAGGCTGGGAAAGCCCGAGATCCCTGAGAGATTGTCCTGCGGCTGCGCCATTGGTCCCCCGAGCCCATCGAATGGCCGGCAGGCAACGGCCTCAGCATGGCATTTCTACGGCCGCGCTCGGGGCGCACGCCTGTCGAGCCC
>JANRIO010000054.1:0-45007 GCA_033764875.1 Hyphomicrobiaceae bacterium
GACGGGCAAGACGGCTCGACAATGCCTTGCCGTGTGATAGTCACGCACGACCAGATGGCGCTCCCTGAAATCGGAACTCTGCCCCATGACCAAACCTGCGCGAGGCGCCGATGCGCTCGTCCGAACGCTCGAAGAGCAGGGCATCGACGTCCTCTTCAGCCTTTCCGGCAATCACATCATGCCGGTCTACGACGCGGCATTCGGGCGCCCGGTCCGGATCGTCCACACCCGGCACGAGGCGGCGGCCGTGCACATGGCGGATGCGTGGGCGCGGCTGACCGGCAGGGTCGGCGTCGCGCTGGTGAGCGCGGGCCAGGGGCACGCCAATGCGGTGGCCGCGCTCTGCACCTCGCTGGCGGCGGAAACTCCGCTCGTGCTGATCTCGGGGCATGCGCCTCTCAGGGAGCTGGGCAATGGGAGCTTCCAGGAGCAGGATCAAGCAGCCTTGGCCGCGCCGACGGTCAAGTCGGCGTGGGTCGTGCAATCGCCTGACGATCTGGCCGACGATCTGATCAGGGCGATGCGGATTGCGGCGGCAGGCCGGCCCGGCCCGGTGCAGCTCAACGTGCCGAGCGACGTGCTCGACGGCCCCGTCACCGGCCGCGGCCCAGCGGCACCGGCGACGCCGCCCTCGCAGGAGCTGGCGCCCGACGCCAGGGATCGGATACTGGGCGCCATCGGCAAAGCGCAGCGGCCCGTGGTGCTGGCGCCGCCTGCCCTGTGCACCCCGCACGGCCGGCGCTTGCTGCACGGCCTTCGCGAGGCCCTGGGCCTTCCCGTGATTGCGATGGAGAGCCCGCGGGGGGTGAACGACCCGTCGCAAGGCGCGCTCTCGCAAGTCCTGCGTGCCGCAGACCTCGTCCTCCTGCTCGGCAAGCAGCTCGACTTCACCCTGCGGTTTGGCGATGCACCGTTCGCTGCAAGCGCGGCTTGGATCGTGCTGGAGCCCGAGGCGCGGCTGGGCGAACGGGCACGCCGCATGCTTGGCGACCGTCTCGCCCTTCTGGCCGCGGTGGACGCGTTCTCCGCGGCGGACGCCTTGTCCAAGGGTACGGTGCAGCGCGCGCCGGCGCACCGGCCATGGCTGGCGCATGCGGAGGCGCTGCTCAGTCATCGCCCGCAGGAATGGGACCAGGCGGCGGACGGCGCCGACGGCGCGCTGCACCCGGTCACGATCGGACGAGCCGTGCAGGCCTTCATCGATCGCAACGGCGGCGTCCTGGTCGCCGACGGCGGCGAGTTCTCCCAGTGGGCCCAGGCACTCGTGCGCGCACCCGAGCGGCTGATCAACGGGCCGGCCGGTGCAATCGGACCTGCCGTGCCCTTCGCCATCGGCGCAAGCCTGGCGCGGCCTGACCGGCCCGTGGTTGCCATGCTGGGCGACGGCACCTTCGGCTTCCACATGGCAGAATTCGAGACGGCGCTTCGCCACGATCTGCCGTTCATTGCGATCGTCGGCAACGACAGCCGCTGGAACGCCGAGTACCAGATTCAATGCCGGGACTATGGGCGCGACCGGGCGCACGCGTGCACCCTGCCGCCCGATGTCCGCTATGACCTGGCAGTCGCCGCATTGGGGGCACACGGCGAGCTCGTGACCAGGGCCGAGGACCTGCCCGCGGCTTTGGAACGTGCGCATGGGAGCGGGAAAGCCGCATGCCTCAACGTGCGGCTCAGCCCGCACCCCGCGCCGGTGATCGCCGCCGCCGAGGCTCCGGGCTAGCTTTCGGGCAGGCGAGCGAGGCGAGCGACGGATCGCAACAGCAGCCTGCCGATAATCGGGCATCGCCCGTTCTGGCCGTGGCCGACGCCCCGGGGCGCTCGCCGCTCAAGCCGCTGCGGGCTCCCGGGAAACTCCGCTTGTCGTATTGCGGAAGCTGCTTGACTTGCCGTTGCCGCTCGCAAGAAGTTGAACGCGTCGCAAACTGATCCGCCCTGATCACACCGACACCGGCCCCCGCTCAACGCGCGGCCTAACAAGACCGGTGCACGTCAGGACGCGCAAACGTCGGGGAGAGTCATGCCACACTTTCGCAAGCTGGCCTGTGCGGCCGCAGCGGTGCTCGCCGTTGCAGCATCGACACCCGCACTCGCGGTCTATCCTGAGAAGCCGATCACGCTGATCGTACCCTACTCGCCCGGCGGCGCGTCGGATCAGGCCGCGCGCGCACTCGCGGCGGCGACGGCGGCCAAGCTTGGCCCCAATCAGATCATCGTCGTGAACAAGGACGGCGCCGGGGGCATCATCGGCGCCAACGAGGTCTACAAGTCGAAGCCTGACGGCTACACGCTGCTGCTGGCCCGGGTCGGCACGCATACGGCGGTGCCGGCCGTGCGCGCGACGCCCTACGATCCGATGAACTGGGCCATTCTCGGCATGCTCGAGACCAACCCGGTCACTTGCGCCACGTCCAAGGACAAGCCCTACAAGACCTATCAGGACCTCATCAACGCAATCAAGAAGACGCCGGACGAGATCACGTACAGCTCCGCAGGACCGGGCACCATTCTGCACCTGTCGTCCGTCATGCTGCTGGAGAAGGCGAAGGTCGGCGACCCCATGAAGGTGGCGACGCACATCCCCTACAAGGGCGGCGGGCCGGCCGCGCTCGCCGCGGTGAAGGGCGAGGTCGACTTCGTCTGCCAGAGCTACAACGAGATGAGTGCACACGTGAGAAGCGGCGCCCTGCGCGCGCTCGTCGTGCTCGGGAATGAGAAGCTCACCGACCTTCCCGACGTCCCGACATCGAAGGAGCTCGGCATCGAGGGCATGGAGATCGCCATCGGCTGGAGTGGCCTGCTGGGTCCGCCCAACATGGATCCGGCCGCGGTGAAGTTCTGGGTCGATCTGCTGGGCGAGGTCAAGAACGACAAGGCCTGGCAGGACGGCGTGAAGCGCTTGGGCTCGATCCCGTCGATCTGGTCGCCCGCCGAGACCAAGTCGTTCATGCAGAGCGCCCTCGACAAGATGAAGCAGATCGCAACGAGCCTGGGCATCAAGCTGTGACGAGCGAGCGGATGGGCCCGTGAAAGATCCCAAGGACTTCTGGGCCGGCCTTCTGTTCCTTGGCGTCGGCGTGGCGGCCGTGGTGATCGTGCTCGCCGGCGGCTACGAGCTGGGCTCGGCGCGCAAGATGGGGCCGGGCTACTTCCCCGCCTGGCTCGGCGGGGGGCTGGCGGTGACGGGAGTGCTGCTCGCCGTCAAGGGGGTCGCCACACAGGGTGCTCCGCTTGGTCCTTGGGCACTGAAGCCGCTGCTCCTCGTCACGCTCGGGACCGTGCTGTTCGCGGCCATGGTCAACTGGGCGGGCCTGGCGCCGGCCATCGTGACGCTGGTGCTCACCGCCTCGTTCGCGAGCGTGCAATTCAATCTGCGCTGGGCCGTGCCGCTGGCGCTCGCGCTCGCCATCGCGTCCGTGCTCGTGTTCGTCAAGGGACTGGGCATCACGGTGCCCGTGCTGCCGCACGTGCTGGGCTACTAAGAGCGGCCATGGACATCATCTCCAACCTGATGATCGGGTTCGGCACGGCGCTCAGCCCGGCCAACCTCGCCTACTGCTTCGTCGGCGTGCTGCTGGGGACGCTGATCGGCGTGCTGCCAGGGATCGGGCCCGTGTCGGCCATCGCGATGCTGCTGCCGGCAACCTACGGGCTGCCGCCCGTCGCATCGCTGATCATGCTGGCCGGCATCTACTATGGGGCGCAGTATGGCGGCTCGACCACCGCGATCCTGATCAACCTGCCGGGCGAATCCGCCTCCGTCGTCACCACGCTCGATGGCCACCAGATGGCGCGGCAGGGCCGCGCCGGGGTGGCGCTGGCGACGGCGGCAATCGCCTCGTTCTTCGCCGGCACCGTCGCGACGCTGATCCTCGCCCTGTTCGCGCCGCCGCTGGCGACCCTGGCGCTGAAGTTCAACTCGCACGAGTATTTCTCGCTCATGGTGCTCGGTCTCGTCGGCTCGATCGTGCTCGCGAGCGGCTCCCTGCTCAAGGGTCTCGGCATGGTGCTGCTGGGCCTGCTGCTGGGATGCGTCGGCACCGACGTGGAGACGGCGAAAGAGCGCTTCACCTTCGGCATCCCGGAGCTTTCCGACGGCTTCGGCTTCGTCATCCTGGCCATGGGCATCTTCGGGCTCGGCGAGGTGATCAAGAATCTGGAGGTCCAGCGCGTGCAGGACGTGGTCGCCAAACGGATCGCCGGCCTGCTGCCGACGCGGCAGGATCTGCGCCGCATCCTCGGCCCGAGCATCCGCGGCACGGCGCTGGGGTCCGTGCTCGGCGTGCTGCCGGGCGGCGGCGCGGTGCTCGCGTCCTTCGCCGCCTACTCGCTGGAGAGCCGCGTGTCGCGTCCCCCCGAGGGCTTCGGCAACGGCGCGATCGAAGGCGTGGCGGCGCCGGAAGCCGCCAACAACGCGGGTGCCCAGACCTCCTTCATCCCGATGCTGACGCTGGGCATCCCGTCCAATCCGGTGATGGCATTGATGATTGGTGCCATGCTGATCCAGGGCATCCAGCCGGGGCCCCTCGTCATCCAGCAGCAGCCGGGCCTGTTCTGGGGCATCATCGCGTCCATGTGGATCGGCAACGTCATGCTGCTGGTGCTGAACCTGCCGCTGGTCGGCATGTGGGCGCGGCTGATCACGGCCCCCTATCACCTCCTCTACCCTGCGATCCTGGTGTTCAGCGCAATCGGCGTGCTGACCCTCGCGAACAAGGAGATGGACGTCTACTTCATGGCGCTGTTCGGCGTGCTGGGCTACGTGCTGATCAAGCTCGAGTGCGAGGCAGCGCCGCTGCTGCTGGCTTTCATCCTGGGCCCCATGATGGAGGAGAACTTCCGCCGTGCCATGCAGCTTGCCCAGGGCGATCCGACATCGTTCCTGAGACGGCCGATCAGCGTGACGCTGCTGGCCGTTGCCGTGCTCGGGCTGGTGGTTGCGCTCGCACCCGCCATCCGGCGCAAGAGGGAAGAAGCATTCAAGGAGTGAGCATGAGCGCAGATGTCGCCATCGTCGGCTACGGGCGTACGCCCTACAGCCGTGCCAAGCCGGGCGAGCGCGTCTACACCGTGGACGAGTACCTGGCATGGGCAGCCGACCTCGCGCTGCAGAAGGCCGGAATGAGCAAGGCCGACTTCGACGGCCAAGGCCTCGGGGTCGCGCACGCCGAGGCCGCGCACACGGTGAACTGGTCGGCCGCCGTGGCCGAGACGCTCGGCATCAGCCCGCAGATTCTGATCCGCGCCGACCAGGGCGGCGCGTCGGCCTCCGCCATGCTGATCCGCGCGGCCGCACTCATCAAGGCCGGCGTGATCGATCGTGCGCTCATCCTGGGCGCCGACACGCCGCTCAGCATCCCATCGGCCGCGCCCGGCCTGCCGCTCTCGCCCGAGCGTACGCGCGGCCCCTACTGGGACTTCCAGGGTCCGTTCGGGCTGATGGGGGCCACGGCGCAATTCGCCCTGATCCAGATGCGCTACCAGCACCAGTTCAAGGTGACGCCGGAGCAGCTCGGCAAGATCGCCGTGGCGACGCGCTATCACGCGACGCTCAATCCGCAGGCGCTCTTCCGCAAGCCGATCACGCTGCGCGAGTATCTGGACTCGCGCGTCCTGTCGGACCCGATCCGCCTGCTCGATTGCGTGCCGATCGTCAACGGCGGCCTCGCCTACATCGTCACCTCGGCGAGGACGGCGCGCACACTCACCGACAAGCCCGTCTATCTCAAGGGCTTCGGCGAGGCGAACAACTACTATCACGGCTCGCGCACCGCGCCCGACGTCACCACCACCGGCTTTGCCAAGGCGGGACCCGCCGCGCTCGCCATGGCCGGCGTCGCGCACAAGGACATCGACGTCTTCGAGCCTTACGACGACTACCCCTTCATCGTCATGATGACGCTGGAGGACTGGGGCTTCGCAAAGAAGGGCGAGGGTGGCCGCTTCATCGAGGAGCGCAGCCTGAGCTTCGACGGTGACTTCCCGCTGTCCACCGACGGCGGGCAGCTCTCGGGCGGGCAGCCGGGCGGCGCCATCGGCGGCTTCGCGCCGCTGATCGAGGCCGTCACGCAGCTGCGCGGGGAAGCGGGCGAGCGACAGGTGAGGAACGCGACGGTCGCGGCGTCCTGCGGCTTCGGCGGGATTCCCTACGGGCGTCCGGGGCGGAGCTGCGTCGCGCTCGTATTCGGCACGGAGGGCTGAGCCATGCTCGTCAACAAGACCACCAACAAGCCGTTGCCCGAGATCACCGACCAGACGCGCCCCTTCTGGGCCGGCGCCAAGGCCGGCACGCTCATGCTGCAGAAGTGCGCGCGCTGCGGCACCGCCCAGTTCCATCCGAAGCCCTGGTGCGTGGAATGCGGCTGCCGCGACATTCCCTGGACCGAGGCCAAGCCTTCGGGCACCGTCTATTCGTTCACCATCTCGCGGGCGGTCGCCATGAACCTTGCCGGCTGGCAGGACGAGCTGCCGGTCCTCATGTGCCTCATCGACCTCGACGACGGTGCGCGCCTGTACGGCCAGGTGATCCAGTGCAAGCCGGAGGACATCAGGATCGGCATGCGCGTGGCGGTGGTGTTTGAGGACATCAGCGGCGAGGCGGCGATCCCAAAGTTCCGGCCAGCCGAATGACCGACGCGCGTCACAGCGAGCCCGAGGCCGACGAGCTGCGGCGGGCGGCCATGCAGGGCGTCCCGTTCAAGTGGGATGATCCGCTGCTGCTCGACGACCTGCTCACGCCCGAGGAGATCCTGATCCGAGACACCGCGCGTGCCTACGCGCAGGACAAGCTGATGCCGCGCATTCTCGAGGCCAATCGCCACGAGACGTTCGATGTGTCCGTCATGCGCGAGATGGCCGAGCTGGGCTTCCTCGGGGCCACCATCCAGGGCTTCGGCTGCGCCGGCATCAACTACGTGAGCTACGGGCTGATCGCGCGCGAATTCGAGCGCGTCGACACCTCCTACAGGTCCGCGCTCGGGACGCAGTCGACGCTGAGCATGATGCCGATCTACCTGTTCGGCAGCCAGGCGCAGCGCGAGCGCTACCTGCCCGCCATGGCCCGCGCCGAGAAGCTCGGCTGCTTCGGCCTCACCGAGCCCGACCACGGCTCCGATCCCGGCAGCATGGCGACGCGGGCGCGCAAGGCCGACGGCGGCTGGCGCCTGAGCGGCACCAAGACCTGGATCACGCATGCTCCCATCGCCGATCTCATGATCGTGTGGGCGAAGGACGACGAGGGGCAGATCCGCGGCTTCATTCTGGAGCGGGGCATGAAGGGCCTCGCCACCGCGAAGATCGAGGGCAAGTTCTCGGTGCGCGCCTCGCCCACGGGCCAGATCCTCATGGACGACGTGCTCGTGCCCGAGGCGCAGCGCCTGCCGGGCGCGCGCGGCCTGGCGGCGCCGTTCGCCTGCCTCAACAATGCGCGCTTCGGGATCTGCTGGGGTGCGCTCGGCGCGGCCGAGTTCTGCTGGCAGGCCGCGCGCCAGTATGCCATCGACCGCAAGCAGTTCGGCCGGCCGCTGGCCGCCAACCAGCTCGTGCAAAAGAAGCTCGCCGACATGCAGACCGAGATCGCGCTGGGCCTCACGGCCTGCCTGCACCTGAGCCGCCTGCGCGACCAGGGCAAGGCAAGCCCGGAGATGGTGTCCCTGCTCAAGCGCAACTGCACCGGCAAGGCCCTCGACATCGCGCGCGCCGCCCGCGACGTCCACGGCGGCAACGGCATCTCGGACGAGTACCATGTCATCCGGCATCTGATGAACATGGAGACGGTCAACACGCTGGAGGGCACGCACGACATCCACGCCCTCGTGCTCGGCCGCGCGCAGACCGGCATCGCCGCCTTCAACTAGGTCATGGTGCCCTGCAATCCCCCTCTCCGTCCCTTCCTCCGCAAGGCGGAGATGACGGGGCCAATCCGAGTTGCACCTGAGCGAGATCCAGCATGCAGTCCCCCAATGCATCGATGAGCCGCGCGCAGATGGTGGCGCGCCTGATCAGCCCGCGCTCCGTGGCGATCGTGGGCGCCTCGGCCGACTTCAACAAGCTCAACGGGCGGCCGCTGAAGCATTTGATCGAGAAGGGCTACGCGGGCCGCATCCTGCCCGTGAACCCGAAGTACAAGGAGATCGGCGGGCACGCCTGCTACCCGAGCATCGCGGCGCTGCCCGAGGCGGCGGACCTGGCCATCGTCGCGGTGCCGGCCTCCGACGTCATCGCCAGCGTCGAGGCCCTGGGCCGCCGCGGCGTGCGGTCGGCCGTCATCTTCAGCTCGGGATTCGGCGAGGCGGGGGCGGAAGGCAAGGCCTTGGAGGCAAGGCTGCTGCAGGCCGGGCGCGAGGCGGGCGTGATCCTGTGCGGGCCGAACTGCCTGGGCTTCGTCAATGCCTTCGACAATCTCTACGCCACCTTCAGCCAGTACGCCGATGGCGACGTCGGCGCGGGGCCGGTGGCCTTCGTCACCCAGTCCGGCGCCTTCGGCACCGCCACCGCGGCGCTCATCCGGCAGCGCGGCCTGGGGCTCGGCTACTTCATCAGCACCGGCAACGAAGCCGACCTCTCGTTCGCCGAGCTGATGGCGGCCGTGGTGGAGGACGAGCGCATCAAGGTGGCGGCCGGCTACCTCGAGGGCCTCAACGAAGGCGAGGCCCTGGTGAGCCTGGCGCTGCGCTGCCACGCGCTCGGCAAGCCGCTGGTGATCGCCAAGGTCGGGCGCCGGGCTGCCGGCCAGAAGGCGGCCGCCTCGCACACGGGCGCGCTGGCCGTCGAGGACACCGTGCTCGATGCCGTCCTCACCCAGTACGGCATCCTGCGCGCGCGCAACGAGGAGCACATGCTCGACATGCTCGAGGCGCTGGTGCAGCCGCGCGTGGCGCACGGCAACGGCCTTGGCATCGCCACTATGTCGGGCGGCGCCGGCGTGATGATGGCCGACCGGGCGGACGAGGTGGGGCTGGCCGTGCCCGAGCTCGGCCCCGACACGCGCGCGCGCATCGCCACGGTGATGCCGGCATTCGGCGCGTCGGCCAATCCGGTGGACGTGACCGGGCAGTTCCTCGCCGATCCTGCGATCCTGCGCGAGGCCGTCGTCGCCATGATGGAGGACCCCGCCATCCACGTCGGCATCGTCTGGCTGCAACTGATGGCGGGGCATGTGGACCGGCTCGTCAAGCTCTTCTGCGAGATCCGCGACCGCACGTGCAAGCCCCTCTTCGTCTGCTGGACGGCGGCGCCGGCGGAGGCCGTGCGGCGGTTGCGGGCGGAGGGCATCACCGTATTCGGCGCCGGCGAGCGCGCCGTGGAGGCCGCCTCGGCATTGGTTCGTGCGCACGCCGGCAGGCGGCGCGTGCTGGCGCGGCCCGCGCCGGCAGCCCTGGCGGCACGTCCGGGCGAGGTGCATGACGGCGTGCAGCCGAGCGTGCAGGCCACCGCCTGGCTGCAGGGCGCGGGCGTGCCCATGGCGCCCGTCTCGCTTGCGCGCAGCGCGGACGAGGCCGTCCTCGAGTGGCGGCGGGCCGGCGGCAGCGTCGCCCTCAAGATCGAGTCGCCTGACATCACGCACAAGACGGAGGTGGGCGGCGTGCTCCTCGGCCTGGATGACGAGGCGGCCATCCGCCGAGGCTTCGACGCGCTCATGGGCGCCACCGCGGCCGCGCTCCCGAGCGCGCGGCTCGAAGGCGTGCTGGTTCAGAAGATGGCCGCCGGACACGTCGAGCTGGTCGTGGGCGTGCAGCGCAGCCCCGTCTTCGGCATGGTGGTGATGGTGGGCCTCGGCGGCATCCTGGTCGAGGTGCTGAAGGATGTCGCATTCCGCCGCGCGCCCTTCGCCGAGGAGGAGGCGCTCGACATGCTGAGCGAGCTGCGCGCAAGCGCCATCCTGGACGGCGTCCGCGGCAAGCCGGGCGTGGATCGGATGGGCATCGCGCGGATGCTCGCGCGCCTGTCGCAATGGGCCGCCGGCATGCAGCCGGTGCTGTCCGAGCTCGATTTGAACCCGGTGCTCGTGAGCAGCGCCGGCCCGCTTGCCGTCGACTGTGTCATGGTCATCGAGAAGGCCGGTGCGCCATAGGGCGCTGATGCGTATGAGTAAAATGTCCTATCAAGCAGCGGCCGCCACTCGGTAGCCGAAAAAAGGGTGTTCGCGCTGAAGTTGTCTTGGCGGAGGGAGCGGGATTCGAACCCGCGATACGGTTGCCCGTATACACGCTTTCCAAGCGTGCGCCTTCAGCCACTCGGCCATCCCTCCAGCCCGCCACGGCGGGCGCGCGGGCGCTGCCCGGCAGGCGGCGCACTATAGGCACCGGCGGCTCCAAAGCAAGGCTCTCGTGCGCGGCCCGGCCAGAGGCATCGGGCCGCCCGCACCGCCGCCTCGCGCGTCGTCCTCGAGGTTGACGGCACTGCGGCGGCGAGGCCCGCGGCCGACCGGGAAAGCCTCGCCCCGGCCGCTACTTGCCCTCCCACTCGGGCTTCACCTCGTCGCACTTGGCGGTGATGAACTCGTTGATGTCCTCGACGATGGTGCCTTGCAGAACACCCAGCTGATTGTCGGCGGCCGTGATCGACCACAGCGCCGTCTTGGCGAGCGTCGGCGCGTCGATGTCGCCCCACTGCATGGCCGCCTTCACCGCCTTGCCGTCCTTGAACGTGACCTTGGGCGTCAGCTGCACCTTCATGGTGTACTTCTCTTTCTCGAGGTCGATCTGGCAGGTCAGCTCGTGCTTGTCGAACTTGGCCTCGTAGTCCGCGCCGCTGACGGCCTGCACCAGGACGGCGCGGTCGATCTTCAGATCGCCCGCGCAGCGGGCGTTGCCCCACGGCCAGGACACCTTGGCCCGGCCCATGATCTTGTTGAGGACCTCCTTGCGCCAGGTCTTGCGGATCGGGCAGGTCAGCTCGCCGGTATCCGGGCGCTTGTTGCGCAGCGTGCCGCAGGCGGCGGCCGCGCACTTGCGGCGGGTCTCGCGCTCCTCCTTCTCCTCCGGGGTCTCGCTGGCCAGGATGGCGGCCCGCTCCTCGGGTGTCAGCCTCTGCGCCGCAGCCTCGCCGGCACCCAGCCCCGTCGCGAGGATCAGGGCGCCAAGAGCTCCGATCAGGCGTGCACAGGCCCAGGCGTTGCGCCTCTTACGCGTCATGCGATGATGTCCCCCGGTTGTAGCGGCCGGCTCCCGGCCGATAGGGGGCATTCTGGCGGCGAAAGGCGCCAAAATATGACAGCCGGGGGCCGGGTTAGAGCCGGTCGCAAGGCTCGCCGCGGTGCCGTGCGGACGACGCTGCCGGGCCGCGCGGAAGGGCCCCGGCCAGCCTGCTTGAAGTCCGTCCCGCGTCCCCCATATCTTCGGCAAGGACGCCCGCGCCCGAACCCGGGGCTGGCGGTCCGGACAAGACCCACCGCGCCGGCCGTTCGGGCGGGGGGCACGCAACGAGCCGCTCAAGGAGGGCTTTGCACATGACACGTATGTCGCTGCTGTCGAGCCCCCTGCTGCTGGGCTTCGACGAGATGGAGCGCCTGATCGACCGGGTCGGCAAGGGCGCAGACGGGTATCCGCCCTACAACATCGAGCGCATCGCGGCGGCCGACGAGACGCCCGCAGGGGCAGAGCTGCTGCGCATCACGCTTGCGGTGGCCGGCTTCAAGCGCGATCAGCTCGAGATCACGCTCGAGGACAAGCAGCTCGTCATTCGCGGCAAGCAGGAGGACGACAAGTCCAGGGCCTACATCCATCGCGGCATCGCGGCCCGGCAGTTCACCCGCAGCTTCGTCCTGGCCGATGGGATCGAGGTGCGCTCGGCCGAGCTTGCGGACGGCCTGTTGTGCATCGACCTGGTGCGACGGGAGCCCGACCGGCTGGTTCGCAAGATCGAGATCGGCCGCAAGGCCGTGTGAGCCCACCCGCCCCGCCGCGCCAGCGCGGCCATCGGCTTGAGTCTTTCGTGCAACAGCCGGGGCGGGCGAATCGTTGAAAGATGCGTACTGAGGGTTTCCGGGGAAGGCGCGCGTGCGTTTTTCCCCAGGATTGGGAAGCGTTGTGCGGCTTCCCCGACAAGAAGGAGTGAGCGTCGTGCAGAAGGTCGTCAAGAAGTCCAGCCGGAAGACCCCCGCGCCTCCGATCATGAGCCTGAGCGATCTCGCCCAGCTCGGCGGCGGCAAAGTCGCCTACATCAAGGTCATGAACACGGACGAGGCCCGCGCCATGTTCCCGGCGATCGAGCTGCCCCAGGGCATCGACCTGTTCGCCCTGCACGCGGCCGACGGCACGCCGATCGCCCTGACCGACAGCCGGCAGGCGGCGGTCGGCCACGCCATGGGCGACGAGCTCGAGATCGCGAGCGTCCACTGACGCACACGTCCGAGAGGTTCCCTCCGTCGCTTGCGGCGGGCGGAGGGCGGACGCCTGAAGAGAGATCGCGCCGGGCCGCGTGCCCGGCGCTTTTTTGTGGGGCAGTGCCCGAGCTCAGCGGTCGCGGCTGACGATGGAGCCGCTCTTGGCCAGCTCCGTCAGCAGCGCCAGCGTGGTGCGGCCCGGCGCCGAGAAGGGATCGAGCTCGGCCCGCTCGCAGTACTTCAGGAGCAGCGCCGGGTTGACGCCGTCGACGTTGACCTGGCCCATGGTCCAGCCCGCGAACTGGCGCTCGGGGATCTCCTCGAACACCAGGATGCGGACGTCCTGGTGCCGCTCGTCGCGCACGATGGTGTTGTAGAGCTCGCACACCTCGTCGCGCCCGCCCTCGAGCACCTGCACGAACAGGTCGCGGGTGAAGCACAGCAGGCCGGTGATGCCCCGCGCCGGGTTGTTGCGGCGCGACTGGTCCAGGATCTCCTCGAACACGGCGGCGTCGACGGGCTTCCTGGCGCGACTGGCGTAAACGCAGCGGACGAGCATGATCAACCTCGGCTATCGAGCGAGATGAGGGAAAGGAACTCGCGGCGCAGGGCCGCGTCCTTGAGGAAGGACCCGCGCATGACGCTGTTCTTCATCTTCGAGGCCGTGTCCTTGACGCCGCGCCAATGCATGCAGAAGTGGTCCGCCGACATGACGACGGCGAGCCCGTCCGGCTTGACGCGGTCCATCAGGATGTCAGCGAGCTGGGTGATCGCCTCCTCCTGGATCTGCGGCCGCGACATCACCCAGTCCACGAGCCGCACGTACTTGGAAAGGCCGATGAGGTTGGAGTGCTGGTTCGGCATCAGCCCGATCCAGAGCTGGCCCATGATCGGGCACAGGTGATGGCTGCAGGCGCTGCGCACCGTCACCGGCCCGACGATCATCAGCTCGTTGAGGCCTTCGACGTTGGGGAACTCGGTGAGCTTGGGCGCCGGCGCGAAGCGGCCGCGGAACACCTCGTGGACGTACATCTTGGCGACGCGCCGGGCGGTATCCTGGGTGTTGTGGTCGCTCTCGGTGTCGATGACGAGGCTCTCGAGCACGCTCTGCATGCGGGCCGCGACCTCCTCGACGAGCTCGTCGAGCTCGCCCGGCTTGACGAACTCGGAGATGTTGTCGTTGGCGTGGAAGCGCCGCCGCGCGCGCTTGATGCGCTCGCGGATCCTGTGCGAGACGGCAGCGCCCGCCTCGGCCCGGCTCTCGTCCTTCTCAGCCATGCTCGACCTCGTTTGGCCCCGGGCGGCTCGCGCCCGGTCGCTGCTCGATTTGGCGGACGAGGGTAGACGCGTGCGGCCTGCAGATGGGCGCGCGGCGCCGCGTCGTGCGTCCCTCACAGTGCTCCCCCGTCGGGTATACCCGGGCGTAGATCTGGCGCATGCGGCCGGTTCCCGCAAGCCCGCGGCGCCGTCGGCGCAGATTGTGCCTGCAGCGGATGGTGCCGTTGCCCTCCACCGCCGGCTGTTGAACGGGCCGGGCACGGGCGCGGATCACCCCGACGCGAGGCATGCCGTGGGCGTGCCGGAGCAGGCCGCGGGACATGCGTTAACTGTATACTAACTATCTGCATTCATTATATCGTGAACGAACCGTGCACTGAAAAAATGATTTCGTTTTCAACGCGTTTGAGGAAATCACAAGGACCCGCCGGCGGCCCCCATGCAGACTGCCTCCAGCCTGCGAAATGAGCGAGTGGAGCCCGCGCCTCACGCAAGCCGGCGGCGGTCCGACGGCGACATCGGCGCGCGCGTGAGCCAGATCGGCCTCGAGATCGCGGAAATCACCGGCATCGTCGACGACCTCGTCAAGCTCGGCGGGCAGCAGGTCGAGCAGCTGCGCTCCGTGGTCGGCTCGGCCAAGCTCACGGCCAGGAGCAACGCCGACCTCGAGACCTCCATGAACGAGGCGGGCGAGACGGCCCAGAACGCGCGCCAGGTGCTGAGCGAGAGCGCGGAGATCATCTCCGGCACGCTGGCCCGGACCAGCGACAAGATGCAGTCGCTCGCCACCGGCGTCTTCAACAGCATGGACGCCATCGGGCGCGTCAGCGACACCATCGCCAAGGTGCAGCAGAACAGCGAGGCGATCCAGACCATCGCCTTCGAGACGCGGCTGATCGCGCTCAACGCCGGTGTCGAGGCGGCACGCGCGGGTGCGGCAGGCCACGGCTTCGCGGTGATCTCCAACGCCATCCGCTCGCTCGCCGACCAGGTGGCGCTGTTCTCCAACCAGAACCAGACGACGCTCGCCGAGCTGCGCGGCATCCTGCAGGCGCTGTCGCAGTCGACGAAGGAGAACGTCAGCACGGCGCGCGCGGCGATGGAGGATTCCAAGCAAGCCGCCGGCACGACGCACAAGATGCAGTCGCTCGTCGCCAGCGTGGAGCAGCTCACGACCCGCATCGATGCCATGTCGGCGCCGGTGCGGCTCAACATCGAGAGCGGGCTCAGCGTCCGGGAAAGCCTGAAGAGCCTCGCCAAGATCGTGAAGGAGACGGAGGCGCACCTTGCGCATGCCCGCGACCGGGCCGAGAACATCCTCGGCATCGGCGAGGACTTCATGGTCTACGTGGCCGAATCCGGCGTCGAGACGGAGGATACCGCCGTCATCGAGCTGGCGCTCGAGGCGGCGGGCGAGGTGAGCGCGCTGTTCGAGGCTGCCGTCGCCTCGGGCGAGATCTCGCAGGCCGACCTGTTCGACGAGCGCTACGTACCCATCCCGGGCAGCGACCCGGAGCAGGTGATGACCCGTTTCACCGAGTTCACCGACCGCAAGCTGCCGCCCATCCAGGAGCCGCTGGTCAAGCGCAACCCCCGCATCGTGTTCTGCGCCGCCGTCGACCGCAACGGCTACCTGCCGACGCACAACAAGATCTACTCCCAGCCGCAGGGCGACGACCCCGCCTGGAACGCCGCCAACTGCCGCAATCGGCGCATCTTCAACGACCGCACCGGCGCCGCCGCCGGCCGCAACCAGCGCAAGTTCCTGCTGCAGACCTACCGCCGCGACATGGGCAACGGGCAGTTCGTCCTGATGAAGGATGCGTCCGCGCCGATCACCGTCGCGGGCCGCCACTGGGGCGGCTTCCGCATCGGCTTCAAGGCCTGAGCACGGCACACGCGGACGCGCGAAACGCGATCTGCTCTAGGCCACCAGCGCGCGCCGGATGGCGGCCGCGCAGCCCGCCAGCGCCGTCTGCGCCCCGGCGACGACCTTGCCCATGGTGACGAAGCCGTGGATCATGCCGGGATAGTGGGCGCGCTCGACGGCGACGCCCGCCGCCTCGAGCTTGTCGGCAAAGGCGCGCCCCTCGTCGCACAGCACATCGCAGCCGGCCGTCACGACGTGGGCGGGCGGCAGGCCGGCGAGGTCGGCAAACAACGGTGAGGCCCGCCAGTCGCGTGCGGCCGTGCCGATGGCGGAGCCCAGGTACTTGTCGGCGAACCACACCACGGCCTGGCGCGTCAGCGGCAGCACGTCCGCGTTGGTGGCGAACGACGGCGAGGCCATGGTGAAGTCGACGGCCGGGTAGATCAGGACCTGCAGCCTCAGATCCGGACCCTTGGCCTCGCGCGCCATCAGCGCGACGACGGCCGAGAGGTTGCCGCCGGCGCTGTCGCCGCCGACACCGAGACGCGTGCCATCGATGCCGAGCGCGGCGGCGTTCGCCGCGATCCAGCGCGTGGCCGCGAAGGCATCCTCCACCGCGGCGGGAAAGCGGTGCTCGGGGGCCAGGCGGTAGTCGACGGCGATCACCGCCGCGCCGCTCGCGGCACACAAATACCGGCACACGGCGTCGTGGGTGTCGAAGTCGCCGATGGTCCAGCCGCCGCCGTGGAAGAAGACCAGAGCCGGCAGGGCGGCCGTGTCCGCGGCGCCCTTGGGCCGGTACATGCGCAGCGGTATGGCGCCCGCCGGCCCTTGCGCCGCAAGGTCGCGCACGCTGCCGACGTCGACGGGGTCGGAGGCCAGGATGGCCGTGCCGCGGCGATAGCCCTCGCGCGCCTCCGCCACCGTCAGCGTCTCCAGCGGCGGCCGGTTGGCGAGCGCGTAGAGCTCGTGCACCTTCTTGCAGTCGGGGTCGAGGCTCATGACGTTGGCCCTCATCTGGTGGTGTTGACGAACGGGCTCAGCGGCCCTGGAAGTTGCCGGCGCGGCGCTCGACGAAGGACCGCACGCCCTCGCCCGCGTCCTCCGTCGCCATCAGCTTGTGCTGCTCGGCGTTGAACTCGCGGATCGCGGCGTGCGGACCCTGGTCGACAGACAGGCGCGAGGACCGGAGCGAGGCCCTGACCGCCAGCGGCGCCTGGGCGGCGATGGTCTGTGCGATGGCCAGCGCGCGGGCCTTCTCGGCGCCGGCCGGCACCACCTCCTGCACGAGCCCCAGGCGGAGGGCCTCTGCGGCATTGAACTCGTCGCCGGTGAGCAGGTAGCGCTGGGCGTTGCCCCAGCCTGCCCGCTCGACGATGCGGATGGTGGCGCCGCCCGTCGGCATGATGCCGCGCTTCACCTCGATCTGGGCGAAGCGGCAGTCGTCGGCCGCGATGACGATGTCGGCGGCGAGCATCAGCTCGATGCCGAGCGTGAAGCAGATGCCGTTGACCGCGCACACCAGGGGCTTGGATCGGATCGGGGGCCGGAGCGACAGCGGATCGACGAGGCCCGAGGGCGTCACGGAGCCGCGCTCGCGCATCACCGGGGCCACCTTGTCGAGCTCGAGTCCGGCTGTGAAGTTGCGCCCCTCCGCGTAGAGCAAGCCCACCCACGCCGCCTCCTCGCGCTCGAACGCGGTGAAGGCCTCGGCGAGCTCGACCAGCATCCTGGGCGAAAAGCCGTTGAGCTTCCGCGGCCGGTCGATGCCGATCAGGAACACGTGACCCTCGCGCGTGGTCGTAATGCGCCCGTCGGCCGGTGCCTCGCCCTGCCCCATCGCTTCCTCCAGCATTGTTCTGCGGCGCCAGCCTATGGCAGAAGCCGCCTCGGCGGAACCCTCGGCAGGGGCAACAGTGCTCCTGCCGGATACGCCGCGGGCCTGCCACCTTCCGTCCCGCCGGCCGGTACACTATGGTGCCGCGCCCGCGACCCGAACCCACGGGTCGAACCCGCAGCCCACAGCACGGCCATCCCATGCCTGCCCATGCCCGCCAAGCCGCCGCCCGTCCGCAATGGACGAAGGCGCGCCGCATCGTCGTCAAGATCGGCTCCAGCCTGCTCGTGGACCGGGCCCAGGGCCGGCCGAAGTCGGCCTGGCTCGAGGCGCTGGCCGACGACGTGTCGGAGCTCGTCGCCGCGGGCAAGGAGGTCATCGTCGTCTCCTCGGGCGCGATCGCGCTCGGGCGGCATCTGCTGGGCTTCCCCAAGGGCGAGCTGCCGCTCGAGCAAAGCCAGGCCGCCGCCGCCGTCGGGCAGATCTCGCTGTCGAGCGTCTACCAGTCCGTGCTCAAGTCGCGCGGGCTCAATGCGGCGCAGATCCTGCTGACGCTCGGCGATACCGAGCAGCGCCGCCGCTACCTCAACGCGCGCCAGACCATCGAGACGCTGCTGTCCCTGAAGGCGGTGCCCGTGGTCAACGAGAACGATACGGTGGCCACCAACGAGATCCGCTACGGCGACAACGACCGGCTGTCCGCGCGCGTCGCCAGCATGGTCAGCGCCGATTGCCTGGTGCTGCTGTCCGACATCGAGGGGCTGTACACGGCCCCCCCGGGCGCCACCGCCGATGCGCGTCTGGTCGAGGAGGTGCGCCAGATCACGGCCGAGATCGAGGCCATGGCCGGAAGCGCCGGCACCGAGCTGTCCAAGGGCGGCATGGTGACCAAGCTCGAGGCGGGCAAGATCGCGCTTGCCTCCGGCTGCAACATGGTGATCACCTCGGGCAAGGTGTTCAACCCGCTGAAGGCGCTGGGCGAAGGCGCGCGCTGCACATGGTTCCTGGCGCCGTCCGATCCGGTCACGGCGAGGAAGCGCTGGATCGCGGGCCAGCTCGAGCCCAAGGGCGTGGTCGTGGTCGATGCCGGCGCCGAGAAGGCGCTCGCGGCCGGCAAGAGCCTGCTGCCGGCCGGCATCACCCGGGTGGAGGGCAGCTTCGAGCGCGGCGATGCCGTCATCATCCGCAACGCCGACGGCGGCGAGATCGGCCGCGGCCTCGTCGCCTACGCCACCGCCGAGGCGCAGCGCATCATCGGCAAGAAGTCGGGAGAGATCGCGAGCATCCTCGGCCACGCCGGGCGCTCGGCCATGATCCACCGCGATGACATGGTGCTGGCACGCGGCTGACAACGGCCGCGTCGCGCAGCCGCCCGATATCACTGCTGCAGCATGCGCCCGCAGCTCGATCGAGGCCGCGACCGGCGCGAGCACGGTCGCCCGGTCAGCGCCCTGCCAGCGCGCGGGTGACGGCAGCGCGCACCATCTCGACGTCGACCTGCATCTTGTACTGCTCGTCGACGGCGCAGACCACGCCGAAGTAGGCGAGGTCGCTCAGCGCCGCGATCTGCATGTAGGCGGGCTGCTTCCAGTGCTGGGGCAAGAGCTCGACGACCGCCGTGCCGGCCGGCAGGTAGACGATGTTGGTGAGCTGGGCGCCGTGCGCGGAGAGCACGAGGCCCGCCCCGTCGAGCCGGCGCACCTGCTCCTCGACGGGAACCTCGCCGGTGCCGAAGTCGATGGTCTCGAAATCGTACTCCGCCAGCATGCGGCTGAAGGCATCGCTCTCGGAGACCGACCCGTGCTCGCGGCCCACGATGGTGCCCTTGCGCGCCACGTACAGGCGGCGCCGGCCGGCCTTCGCCCGGAGCCCCGTCACGGCCCGCAGCCAGTCCGCCGCGTCACGCGAGAACGGCTCCTGCAGCACGTGCGGGTCGCGCACGCGCACGTAGCGCTCGTAGATGCTGAGCACGCGGTGGCCGCAGGTCCTGCGCAGGAGGTCGACGTGGAACGGCTGCTGCACGTAGTCGGCCGGCATGCACAGCACGCTGTCGGGCGTGTTCGACGAGCGCCGCACCTTCGGCAGGAAGCCCGTCGTGAAATGATAGTAGTTGCGCGCCGCGTGCACCTCGGAGAGCACGTAGGCGTTCTCGGCCAGCTGCAGGCTGTCCCACTGCGCCAGCAGCTCCTCGCGCTCCTTGAAGAACTCCTCGGAGGCGCAATACATCTCGAGCTGGTGCAGCCAGGAATCGTGGTGCCAGTCCTCGTCCGGCGCGCTGTTGATGCGCACGGGCGTGCCGTCCCTGTCGATGGCGAGCAGCGCCCAGCGCATGATGGCGTACTCGCCCGAGAGCCGCCCGATGTGCGCGTAGCGCTGGCAGGTGAGCTGCGAGTGCATGCGCTTGGCCTCGGCGGCCGCCGCGCCGAGGATGGTGACGCGGTCCATGGCGTAGCCCATCTTCACGGGCACGTGCTGGATGCCCGTGTACTGGGGGCTCTGATAGAAGCTGATGGGCTTGGGGTAGATCTCGAGCTTCGCGGGCACGGGGGGCCTCAGCCTTTCGGGGTGGTTTCCGCAAACGCTGCGCCGGCGACAAATCCATGCCTCGTACGGAGTATGGACGCTCGCGCCACAGCCAAGTCTTAGCTGATTCGGGCCGCACCGCGCAGGGCCGCCCGGCCCGGCGTCCACGGCCGGCACGGGCGGTCGTCCGGCAGGCCAATTCGGCTGTTGCAAGAGTGGCTTGCCCTGCCGGCGGCGTCGCCGTGCTGGCGCCCCGGCCCGCGCCGCATTATTCAGCTAGGCTCGATCAGCGACCTACGGGGGCAGACACAGTGACGACCGGCGCGCTTTCCCACATCAAGGTTCTCGACCTCTCCCGCGTCCTGGCGGGGCCCTGGTGCGCGCAGAACCTCGCCGACCTCGGCGCCGAGGTGATCAAGGTCGAGCGGCCCAAGGTGGGCGACGACACCCGCGCCTGGGGGCCGCCCTGGCTGAAGGACGGCGAAGGCGCGCAAGCCAAGGATTCGAGCTACTACTCCTCGACGAACCGGGGCAAGAAGTCGATCACCGTCAACCTCGCCGATCCGAAGGGCCAGGAGCTCGTGCGGGCGCTGGCGGCGCGCGCCGACGTCGTGCTCGAGAACTACAAGGTGGGCGATCTGGCCCGCTACGGCCTCGACTACGCGAGCCTGTCCAAGATCAACCCGGGCCTGGTGTTCTGCTCGATCACGGGCTACGGGCAGTCCGGCCCCTACGCTGAGAAGCCCGGCTACGACTTCGTGTTCCAGGGGCTCGGCGGCCTCATGAGCATCACGGGCGAGCGCGACGACAAGGCCGGCGGCGGCCCGCAGAAGGTGGGCGTCGCCGTCGCCGACGTGGTGACGGGCATGTACGCCACCGTCGCCGTGCTCGCCGCGCTGCACGCCCGCACCCAGACGGGCAAGGGGCAGTACATCGACATGGCGCTGCTGGATTGCCTGGTGGCGCTGGGCGGCAACCAGGCCGTCAGCTACCTGGTCACGGGCAATTCGCCCGGCCGCATGGGCAACGAGCACCAGAGCCTGGTGCCCTACCAGGTGTTCCCGACCTCGGACGGCCACATCATCATCGCCGTCGGCAACGACGGCCAGTGGCAGCGCTACTGCGAGGCCATCGAGCGGCCGGATCTCGCCCAGTCGGAACGCTGGAAGAAGAGCACGCAGCGCGTCGTCGGCCGCAGCGAGCTGATCCCGGAGCTCGCCCGCACCATGCTGTCGCGCACGACGGCGGATTGGGTGGCGCGCATCGAGGCCAAGGGCGTGCCGTGCGGCCCGATCAACGACTACGAGCACGTGTTCAAAGACCCGCAGGTCGTGCACCGCGGCCTGCGCATCGAGCAGGTGCGCGCCGACGGCGTGCGCATCCCCGGCGTCGCGAGCCCGCTGCGCCTCACCGGCACGCCGGTGACCTACGACCAGCCGCCGCCGGCGCTGGGCGAGCACACCAACGAGGTGCTGGGCGGCATCCTGGGCAAGTCCGAGGCCGAGATCGCGGCGCTGAAGGCGGCGGGCGTGATCTGACCCGCGTGCGTCCGCGTTAGGGATTGGTTAAGCCTAGCCGTTGAAATCGCGACAGTTTTCCTCGAATTGTAGTATTCTGCGCTGGCGGATCTCTTGCCGGCGCGCCAGCGCCCGGCTTTTCGACGGGAGGGTTTGATGCGCGCGCTTCGTCTGCTTCTGGCTGGCCTCGGCTTTGCGGCCGTCGCCATGTCTGCCACGACGGCCTCGGCCGGCGGATGGGACCACGACTACGGCTACGACTATGGCCGCCGGGCGGTCTATCACGACGTGTACCTGCCCCCGCGCTACGTGCACATCTATCGCGTGCACCAGCCCGCGCCCCGCTATGTGCACGTGATCGGCTACGAGCAGGCGAGCTATGCGGCCTTCCGCTACGCCCGCCCCTACAACTACGGCCACTACTGGGCGGCGCCGTACTATCGCAACTACTACCCCGTCCGCGCCGTCTATCCGAAGGCCCGGGCCTATCGCCACCGCAACATGAAGTGACGGCGGGGCTCGCCGTTCCGCTCAGCGGGTGAGAACGACGAAGTCGGTTCCCGACACGCGCATCTCGTGGCTCTGCCCCTCGTCCGAGACGATGAGCGAGGCGCCGGGCGAGAGCATGCTGGAGATGCGCGTGCGCACCTCCTGCGACAGCTCGATCCGGTCGAGCGCCTCGCCCGCGCTAGACGGCGGACCCGAGAGCGCTGCCGTCACGATCGGCGGCGGCTCGGGCGCGGCCTCGCCGCGGCGCGCCGAACGCTGCCGGCGCTGCGGCTCGGCCTGTGCCGGCGGCGCCCCCTCGTTGTTGGCAGTCACCACGCTCCAGCGCATCTCGCCGTCGCTGCCCTTCGGCTCCAGCGCCGTGAACACGTGCGTGCCGATGCGCTTCTCCGCGTCGTTGATGATGGCCGGCGCATCGAACAGCGGGCTGAAGCCGTGGCGCACGAACACGCGCGCCTCCGCCCGCGAGACCAGCACCGAGATGGGCAGCTTCTGCAGCTCGTCGCGCCGCCAGGCCGTGATCGAGCCGATGCGCGCGCGCATCACGCCGCGCTCGTAGTCGCGGGTGAGGTCGGCGGCGAGCGCCCTGGCACGCGCCGCCGGATCGGCGATCTCCTCGGGCCGCACGGGTTGCAGCGGCTTGTACGCGAACAGGGCCGCATGCTCGATGTCGGCGGGCCTGGCCTCGCCGTGCATGATGACGACGCGGCTGCCGAGCCTCGTCATCTGGTAAAGCTGCGGCGCGAAGGCCTGAGGCAGGCGCACGCAGCCGTGCGATGCGGGCCGGCCCGTCACCACACCCTGGTGCAGGGCGACGCCCGACATGGTGAGCCGCTGCATGTAGGGCATCGGCGCGCCGCCGTAGAGGTTGGAGAAGTGGCGCACGCTCTTCTCGATGACGGCGAAGACGCCGAGCGGCGTCGGATAGCCGCCGGTGCCGGTCGACACATGGGTCGTGTCGATGAGCCCGTCCTTGTCGTAGACCCACAGCTTCTGGGCCTCGATGGAGACGATGACCATGACGGGCCCGACCGGCGTGCGGGCGAGCGCCTGCGGCTTCGGCTCAGGCTGAGCATAGCGGCGGCGATAGGACTGGGCCTCGGCCGCACGGCTGCCGAGCCCGCCCGCCGCGAGCGACCCTGCTCCCAGGATGAACATCCGTCGCGTGGACCGCATGCCGTGCCTCCTGCAAATCAGGTCACGGCCTCACATGCCATGCGGCGGTCTTGCGTGCCAAGCCGTCGCCGCGCCCATGCGCGCGCGTTGCCCCGGCAGTGATGTCGCCGGGTCACGCCGGGCGCCGCCCCGGCTCATGCGGGACGGCGGAACTGCATCAGGTGCACGTCGATGGCGCCCTGGCGGAAGCCCGCCTCGCAATAGGCGAGGTAGAACTCCCACATGCGCCGGAAGCGCGCGTCGAAGCCCATCGGCTCGATCCGCGGCCAGGCGGCGAGGAAGCGCTGCCGCCACGCCTCCAGCGTCAGCGCATAGCTCTGCCCGAAGTCGAGGACGCGTCCGAGCGCAAGACCGGCCGCCCTGATCTGGCCCTCCAGGATGGCCCGCGTCGGCAGCATGCCGCCGGGGAAGATGTAGCGCTGGATGAAGTCGGGCGCGCAGCGGTAGCTGTCGTAGCGCTCCGCCTCGATGGTGATGGCCTGGATCACGGCGATGCCGCCGGGGCGCAGGCGGTCGTGGAGGGTGCGGAAGTAGACAGGCCAGTAGGCCTCGCCCACGGCCTCCACCATCTCGATGGACACGACGCGGTCGAAGCTGCCCTCGACGTCGCGGTAGTCCTCGAGCCGCACGTCCCAGCCGCCGGCGGGCGCGGCGGTGCCGAGCCGGCGCTCGGCGTAGGCGCGCTGCTCCTGCGACAGGGTGATGCCCGTCACGGCGTGCCCGAGGCGGACGAGATGCTCCATCACCGCGCCCCAGCCGCAGCCGATCTCGAGGATGCGCGCGGGCGCGGAAAGCTCGAGCATGTCGGCAGCAGCCGCGATCTTGGCGGCCTGGGCGGCCTCGAGCGGCAGGTCGGGCCGCGCGTGGATGGCCGAGGAGTAGTTCATGCCGGCGTCGAGCCACTGGGCGTAGAAGTCGTTGCCGAGATCGTAGTGGGCCGCGATGTTGCGGCGGCTGTTGCGGCGGCTGTTGCGGCGCAGGGCGTGCGTGACGCGCTCCATCAGATGGGCCAGACGCGTCCCGTCCGAGGTCGCGCTCAACTCGCGGCGGTTGGCGGCAATCCAATCGAGCACCCGCACCAGGTCCGGGCTCGACCACTCGCCCGCCATGTAGCCCTCGGCGAAGCCCATGCTGCCGGCAAACAGGCATCGCCACAGCGTGCGCCAATTGCCGATGGCGAGGGCAGCCTCGACCCCCGGGAGGTCGCCACGCTGCTCGATGCGGGCCCCGTCCGGCAGGGTGATGACGAGCCGCCCATGCCGCGCCACGCCGATCAGCGCCTCGAGACGCCGGCCGAGCAGGCCCGGCTCGACCCTGGCATCGTCGCCGGGCCGCAGAGCATCCAGGGCTGAGAGTTCACGCGACATCGCCACCACCCCGCTGCGAGGCGGAGCCGGCCACCGAAATTGGCGCCGAAGGCGGCGGTGGCCGCTCCACGATCCTGATACCCTTCAACCAGATCCGCAGCGCCTCCCAATGAATGGCGCCGATGACCTTCAAGGCAATTAGAGGATGTGACAGGAAAACGCGCAAGAGGCTTGGACTGCGCAATGGCCGTCTTTGAGCGGAAAGCGAGGTGGCGATGACAGGGCCCTGCCCGTCCCGCGCCGTTACTGCGACTGCGAGATCGGCGCCTGGCTCGCTGACGACGAAGTCATAGGTCAGGCCCATCGGCAGGAACGGCGAGACGTAGAAACGCTTCTCGCAGGTCTGCCGCAGCGGCGCGCCGGCCGTCCGCCCCGGGTCGACGGGGATCACGTAGCTGTGGCGCTGGCCGAAGGTGTTGTGCACCTCGTAGACCATGCCGACGAGCGTGCCGTCGCCGCGGTAGCAGAAGTAGATGCTGAGCGGGTTGAAGACGTAGCCCAGGATGCGCGGCATGGTGAGAAGAAAGATGCGGCCCCCGGGGTCGGGCGTCACGCCGGCGCGGGCCAGATAGCCCTGGATCAGCGCGCGCAGGCTGCCGCCGCCGCCCTCGCCGTGGTCGCGGCTCATCACGCTGAAGAGGTTGAACCGGTCGAAGGAGAGCAGGCGCGGCAGCTCTCGCGCCGCCTCGCGCCCCGCCGCCCCCGGCAGCTCGATCAGGAGCCAGTAGGCACGATAGGAGAGGGCATGCGCTTCGGGGCGCAGCCGGCGGTGCACCACCCGACCGACGTAGATGCCGGGGGCCGGCATCATGCCGCCCTCTCCTCTTGCACCGCCGCGGGCGCCGGGCCGACCACGATGCGGCCGGAGGCGTTGGCGACACTCCAGGGCCGGGCCAGGCCGCCGAGCTGCTCGGCGACGGCGAGGCCCGCCTGCAGGCCGTCCTCGTGGAAGCCGGAGCCGAAATACGACCCGCAGAACCAGGTGCGCCGCAGACCCTGCAGGGACCACAGCTCGCGCTGGGCGGCCAGCGCCCGGGCGTCGAACAGGGGGTGCGCGTAGTGGTCGATGCGGTGCAGGGTGCCGGGCGCCGGCTCGCGCGCCGGGTTGAGGGTGACGAACAAGGGCAGCTCCTTCGGCAGGCTCTGCAGCTCGTTCATCCAGTAGGTGACGCACGGCACGCCGGTGTTGGCATCGCCCTCGCTGACGTAGTTCCAGCTCGACCAGACGTGGCGCCGGCGCGGCATGAAGCGCGGGTCCGAGTGCAGCAGCACGCGGTTTTGCGTGTAGCGGAAGGCGCCGAGCAGCGCCTGCTCCTGCGGCGAGGCCTCGAGCAGAGCCAGCGCATCGTCGGCGTGCGTTGCGATCACCGCGTGGTCGAAGCTGCACGCACCGCCGCTCGCGTCGTGCACGATCACCCGCTCGGAGCGCCGCTCGAGGCGAACGGCGCCCGTGCGCATCACGCCGGCACCGCCCATGGCCTCGAGCATGCGCCGTACGTACGTGCGCGAGCCGCCGGCGACCGTGCGCCAAGGCGCGCGCTGCCCGAGGTTGAGCAGGTCGTGGTTGGCGAAGAAGCGGGCGAAGGCGGCCACCGGATAGTCGCGCATGTCGGCCGTCGAGGCGGACCAGATCGCCGCCGCCATGGGCAGGATGTGCTCGTCCTGGAAGGGGCTGCGAAAGCCCTTGCGGTCGAGGTACTGGCCGAGCGTGAGGCTGCCCGCGGCGTCCGCGTCCGCCCCGATGGTGCGGTAGAAGCGAACGAGGTCGAGCACCAGCGACCAGAAGGCCGGGCGCAGCAGGTTCGCCTTCTGCGCGAACAGGCCCGCAAGGCCGCTGCCGCAGTACTCGAGCCGGCCGTCGCGCAGCGACACCGAGAACGACATGGTGCTCGGCTGCGTCGCCACGCCGAGGTGCGAGAACAGCGCGGTGAGGTTGGGATAGTTCGGCTCGTTGTAGACGATGAAGCCGGTGTCGACGGCGACAGCCGCCCCGCGCGGGCCGGCAACGTCGACGGTGTGGGAATGCCCCCCCGGCCGCGATTCCCGCTCATACAGCGTGACCTCGTGGCGCTGCGCCAGGAGCCAGGCTGCCGACAGGCCCGAAATGCCAGACCCGATCACGGCGATTTTCATGCGGCTCCCTCGAAGATTGCGGCCTGCGACGGTCGCCAAGCCAGGGGCCGCGACGATGCTGGCCGCCTATTCTGCTGCGTTAACGGGGCGCTTTCCCGCTTGGATCACCTTTCCCGCGTGATCTAAAATCCCTCCAGATCCGTTTCGGGGACATGCATGCTTCGTTCCGAGCGCACATCGCCGCCTGTCCGTCCCGCCGCGGGGCCCCTGGCCTCGGCCGGCGCGTGATCGACGTGCCCGAAGATCCTCCGCCAGAGCCTCCCTTCAGCCCGGTGCGCGGTGTGCAGGCGGCCGCCGGGAGGCGCGCACCCGCCGCCGGCAACGCGGATCTCGCCCGGCTCATCGTCGCCATCGCCCAAAGCAAGGATCGGGCGGCATTCACCCGCCTCTTCGGTCACTTCGCCCCGCGAGTGAAGACCTACATGCTGCGCCTCGGGGCCGCCCCGGCACTGGCCGAGGACCTGGCGCAGGAGACGCTGCTGATGGTCTGGCGCAAGGCGGCGCTGTTCGACCCCGCCGGCGCCAGCGCCTCGGGGTGGGTCTACACCATCGCCCGCAACCTGCGCCGCGACCGCCTCAGGCGCGACAACCATCCCGCCGAGACGCAGCCCGAGTTGGCGCTGCAGCCCGAGGCGATGACGCCACCCGACGTCGCGCTCGACGCGGCCGATCTCGAGCAGCGCGTGCGCCAGGCCATGGCCCGCCTCGGCGACGACCAGCGCCGCGTCGTCAGGCTGTCCTTTTTCGAGGACCGGCCGCACGCCGAGATCGCCGCGGCGCTGGGCATTCCGCTCGGCACCGTCAAATCCCGCCTCCGCCTCGCCATGAAGAAGCTGCGCGACCTCCTGGACGATACGCAATGACTGCGCGCCATCACCCCTCGCCCGACACCCTGCTGGCCTTCGCGAGCGGCAGCCTCGACCCGGCCCGCGGCCTCGTCGTGGCCTGTCACATCGAGCGCTGCCCGGCGTGCGCGGGCCAGGTGCGCCTGATGGAGGAGGTGGGCGGCGCGCTCCTGGCCGATGCCGAGCCGACGCCCCTCACCGACGGCGCGCTCGCGCGGACGCTGGCGCGGCTCGACGGCATCGCGCCGGAGGCCGCGGCCGTCCCGGGCAGGGGGCACGACATGCCGGTCGTCTCGCAGGCGCTCGAACGCTGCGCGCTCGGTCCCTGGCGCTGGATCGGCCCGGGCCTGCACTGGCGCTCGACCGACGTGCTGGCCGAGGACGGCACCCGGGCCTTCCTGCTGCGGTCGAAGCCCGGCACGCGCCTGCCGCATCACACCCATACCGGCGTCGAGATGACGCTGGTCCTCAAGGGCGCCTTCAGCCACCAGGGCGGCCGCTATGCCGCCGGCGACCTGGAGGAGGCGGACGAGGCGACCGAGCATCAGCCCATCGTCGACCCGGGAGAGGACTGCATCTGCCTGGTCGCCATGAACGGCAACCTCAGGCTGCTCGGCGTCATGGGGCGCCTGCTGCAGCCGTTCGTCAGGCTGTGAGCCCTGCAAGCCGGGACGCGCACCGATGCCATGGCTGTGGACACTCGCGCGCATGGTGCCTGTGGCGGGCCTTGGCGCTATGCTCGTCGCCGTAGCCGGCGTGATGGTGGCCATGCTCGACCCAGCCTTCGTCCTCAACCTGCTTGCCCCGCGCAGCGGCATCCGCGCCGAGGCCTCGGTCGCCTACGGGCCGGGCGAGCGGCACCGCCTCGACGTCTACGCCCCGGCCAAGGCGCAGGAGGCGCCCGTCGTCGTGTTCTTCTACGGCGGCAGCTGGCAGCGCGGCGCCAAGGAGACGTTCCGCTTCGTGGCGGCGTCGCTGGCGCGGCGCGGGCTCATCGCCGTCATCCCGGACTACACGCTCTATCCGCAGGGGCGGTTTCCGCGCTTTCTGGAGGATGGCGCGGCGGCCGTGGCCTGGACGAAGGCGAACGCGGCACGATATGGCGGCGACGCGCGGCGCATCTTCATCATGGGGCATTCGGCCGGCGCCCACATCGCCGCCATGCTGGCCCTCGACGGCCGCTGGCTCGCCCGCAGCGGCCTCGATCCGAGGCAGCACGTTGCCGGCCTGGTCGGGCTGGCCGGCCCCTACGATTTCCTGCCCATCGAGGACCCGATCGTGCAGGTGATCTTCGAGAGCGACGCGCCCGAGCTCACCCAGCCCATCACCTTCGTCTCGGGCGGCGAGCCGCCCGTGTACCTGGGCGTGGCGCCGCAGGATACGACGGTGCGACCTGGCAACTCCGAGCGGCTGGCCGCGCGGCTCAAGGCGAGCGGCGCGCGCGTCGAGCTCGCGCGCTACCCGCGCACCGGACACGTGTCCCTGATCGGCGCCATGTCGCCGCTGCTGACGTTCCTGGCGCCGGTGGCGGACGACGTCGCCGGCTTCGTCCACAGCGCAGGGACCTCGCCGCGATAGTGCAATCAGCCGCGGCCGGCCAGACGCGCAACACCTGCCGTCAGCCGGTGAACCAGGTCGCGATCCAGTAGGCGGCGGCGGATACGAGGGCGCCCATCACAGCCCCCCAGCCGATGTCGATGACGGTGATCTGCGCCGTCCAGTTGCGCAGCGTCGCGAGGTTGGTGAGATCGTAGGTGGCGTAGGTGAAGAGCCCGAACAGCGCCCCGTACACCAGCGCCGTGGAGACGGCACCCGCCTTCATGGCCGGTGACACGGCGAAGATCACGAGCCCCGCCGGATAGAGGAGGTAGAACAGCGCCGCCGGCAGCAGCCTGATCTCGGACAGGAGAATGTCGCCCAGCGTCTGGCGATAGAGCGACGCGCCGACCGACGACAGCCACGCGAAATCCAGCGCCGTGAAGATCAGCGCGGTCGCGATATAGGCGATGAGGTGGGCGGTCATGCGCGTGTCCTCGCGGCGTTGCTCCCCGCGCGCCTCGATCCTCGTGGATGGGCCCGGCCTCGCGGCCCCACGATCAGATCCTGCACGCTCGGCTGCTCCAACGCCGGGAAACTGTTTTTGGATCATCGCAAGGCTGGTCGGAGCCGGCCGCCTTGTGGGGCCGCAGCCCCACTGATATCGTGCGGAACGACAAGGGAATTCCCGTCGCAGAAGCGGGAAGGGGGCCGTTCACCGTCCCCGGGAAACGCCAGCGCAGTGTGCCAGCCACCGCCTCGTGCGCCCGTTCGCGGGCCCGCGTCGGCCGGTCGGCATTGCGCCTCAGAAGGAGAAGCCCTGATGCTGACCCGCAGAAAATTCGGCCTTGCCGCCGGCAGCCTCGCCGCCGGAGCGCTGGCCATGCCCTTCGTGCGGCCGGCCGGGGCCCAGGGCAGCACCATCCGCATCGGCGTGATCAACTCCATGAGCGGAAATCTCTCGGCCTACGCCACCGAGGGGCATCCGGCGTTCGAGTACGTCATCGGCAAGATCAACGCCGGGGGCGGCATCAAGTCGATGGGCGGCGCCAAGATCGAGCTGGTGCTGGCCGACGACACCAGCCAGCCGGCGCGTACGGCTGCCGAGGCCCGCCGCCTGATCACCGAGGAGAAGGTGTCGCTCATCATCGGCACGCTGCTGTCCTCGCAGATGCTGGCGATCACGCCGGTCCTCGACGAGCTGAAGATGCCGACGCTGTCGATCTGGGCCGGCGGCACGCAATCGCCCTGGATGTTCTCGCTCGGCTACCCCTACGACCGCGGCTACGCCCAGAGCATGCACGACTTCGCGGTCTGGCTGCGCGACGCAAAGAAGTTCCCGCTGAAGACCTTCGCCCCGACCTACTCCAACTACGAGGCCGGGCAGCAGACCAACAAGTTCCTGGTGCCGAGGATGAAGGCATCGGGCTTCGAGATCGTGGGCGAGGTGCCGCTCGACACCAAGGCCACCGACCAGACCTCGGCCATGATCCGACTGCGCGGCATGAAGCCCGACCTGACGAGCGGCCTCGTCACGGCCCGCGACGGCATCCTGATGCACCAGGCGCGCTACAATCTGAACTATCACAACACCGTCTTTGCCGGCGGCACGGCGGGCTACACGGACCTCACCCTGTGGCACGACCTCGGGCTCGACATCGGCAAGGCCGTGCTGACGCGCAACCTGTTCGGCATGACCGGCTTCAGCCCCGGCGCCAAGGTGCCCTCCATGCAGGCCATCATCGCCGAGCTGCGCGACGTGGCGAAACTCAAGCTGATCGGCCAGGGCGCCATCCAGGCGGCGCAGTCGGCCCGCGTGCTGCAGCGCGTGCTCGAAGGCAGCAAGAGCCTCGACCGCGAGGCGCTGCTCGCCTCGCTGCAGAAGGTCGAGATCCCGTTCGGCGACCCCGATCTCTACGTCGCCAAGCCCAAAGGCCTCAAGTTCGCCGAGGACCGCATGCTGACGGACGGCTCGGCCATGTTCATCCAGTGGACGCCCCAGCAGACCCAGGAGGTCGTGTTCCCGCAGAGCTTCGCCCAGGTCGAGCCGCGTGCCAGGTCCTGACGCCGCGCGCGCCAGTCGAGGGTGAGGACCGCGCATGCCGCTGCTCGAGGTCGATGGCATCACCAAACGCTTCGGCGGCCTGGTCGCCGTGAACAATGTCAGCTTCGCCGTCGAGGCGGGTGAGATTCTCGGCATCATCGGGCCCAACGGCGCGGGCAAGACCACGCTGTTCGCGCTGATCTCGGGCTTCATGCGGCCCGACGCCGGCAGCGTGCGCCTGGAGGGCCGGCGCATCGACGGAGTGGCGCCTGAGCGGCTGGTGCGCCGCGGCCTGGCGCGCAGCTTCCAGATCGTGCAGACCTTCGCCGACATGAGCGCGCTCGACGTGGTGACGACGGCGGCCCTCGTGCGCCACCCGCTGGCCGAGGCGGCCGATGCGGCGGCCGAGGTGCTGCGCCGCGTCGGCCTCTCCGGCAAGGAGCACCTGACGCCGGCCTCCCTGTCGCTGCAGGACAAGAAGCTGCTGGAGGTGGCCAAGTGCGTGGCGACGGAAGCCCGCCTGATCCTGCTCGACGAGGTGATGGCGGGCCTGACGCTGGCCGAGACCGAGGCGCCGCTGGCCGTGATCCGCGAGCTCAACGCCCAGGGCGTCACCTTCATCATGGTCGAGCACGTCATGCCCGTGATCATGCGTGCCGCCAGCCGCCTCGTGGTGATCAACTTCGGCGAGAAGATCGCGGAAGGATCGCCGGCCGAGATCGTGCGCGACGCCAACGTCATCGATGCCTACTTCGGCGAGGCGCTCGATGCTTGAGGTACGCGATCTGACGGCGGGCTACGGCGGCGTGCCGGCCATCGAGGGCGTCTCGCTGCGGCTCGACAAGGGCGAGATCGTCGGCCTGCTCGGCGCCAACAACGCCGGCAAGACGACGCTGATCAACTGCCTCTCCGGCATCGTGCCGGCGATGGCCGGCAGCATCGTCTTCGAGGGCCGCGACGTGACGGCGCTGTCGCCCCGGCGCCGCGTCGAGGAAGGCATCATCCAGGTGCCCGAGGGCCGGCTGGTGTTCCCCGACATGAGCGTGCGCGAGAACCTGCTGCTCGCCGGCATCAACCGCCGCGCACGGCCGAACCGCAAGGCCGAGCTCGAGCGCGTGCTGGGCCTGCTGCCGCGGCTTGCCGAGCGCCTGGGGCAGCTGGCCGGCACGCTGTCGGGCGGCGAGCAGCAGATGCTCGCCGTCGGCCGCGGGCTGATGGCGGGCGCC
This sequence comes from Hyphomicrobiaceae bacterium, assembly GCA_033764875.1. GTDB lineage: Bacteria > Pseudomonadota > Alphaproteobacteria > Rhizobiales > Hyphomicrobiaceae > AWTP1-13. Next base: position 32,185 of record JANRIO010000054.1, read on the forward strand.
CGCCTGCTGATGCTGGACGAGCCTTCGCTCGGCCTTGCCCCGCGCTTCGTCCAGTACATCTTCGAGATCATCGACCGGCTCAACACGGAGGGCCTCACCATCCTGCTCGTGGAGCAGAACCTGGCGCTGACGCTGCGCCACACCGGCCGCTGCTACGTGCTGGAGCGGGGCCGGCTCGTCGTGGAGGGCCCGGCCGAGGTGGTGAAGGCCGATCCGCGCACCCGCAGCGCCTACCTGGGGCTTTGACATGGACGAGCTTCTGCAGGCGCTCACGCAAGGCGTGCTCATCGGCTCCACCTACGGCCTGCTGGCCTTGGGGATGGGCCTGACCTACGGCGTGTCGGGCATCGTCAACTTCTCGCACGGCGATTTCGTCTCGCTCGGCATGTTCATGTGCCTGGCGCTGTACTCCGCCTTCGCCATGGATCCCTACGTGTCGATCCTGATCACGCTGCCGGCGCTGACGCTGATCGGTGCCGTCACCTACCGCTACCTGATCCAGCCCTTGGCCAACAGCCACCTGCTGATGATCATCCAGCTCACGCTGGGGCTGACGCTGGTGCTGCAGAACGGGCTGCTGATGACCTTCGGCGGCCAGCCCGCGCGCACGCCCTCGGTGGTGGAAGCGAAGCTCATCATCCTCGGCGACGTGGTGATGCGGCTGCCCCACCTCATCGCCTGCGTCGTCTCGTTTCTGCTGGCGGGGGCCCTGTTCGTGATGCTGCGCTCGACGGATACCGGCCGCTCCATCCGCGCCGTGCACCAGAATGCGCGCGCGGCCGCCCTGATGGGCATCGACGTGGCCCGCGTGCAGGTGCTGACCTTCGCCATCGGCATCGGGCTGCTGGCGGTGGCCGCGGCGCTGCTGCTGCCGGGCACGCCGATCCACCCGAGCCAGGGCCTGCGCTACACCGTCATCACGCTGCTGGTCGTGGTGCTCGGCGGCATGACCAACTTCGCCGGCATCATGGCGAGCGGCCTCGTCATCGGCATCGCGGAGGCCATGGGCACCATCTACCTGCCGAACGTGCTGGGGCTGCTGCTGCCATACCTGATCTTCGTCGCCATCATGCTGCTGCGGCCCCAGAGGCGATGATGCATCCCGGACCTGCAAGCTCCATGAGCATTGCCGTCACTTCTGCACGGGTTGCCGGCGGACGCGCGCTCGCCCTGCAGGCCACCCACTCTCCCCCTGCATCCCCGGAAAGCGCGGAGCGCTTGTCCGGGGCCTTGCCCGCTGGCGCTCGCGCGAGCCGGACGCCTGCACATCCCCCCGTATTGCATCGCCTCGTCACGGCAAGATCCCGGACAATCGCGCGCGCGCGATTTCCGGGAAGGCAAACCGTGGGGAGGCTGCGCATGATCTCATCGAAGACGTCGAGCGACACGTGCGCCACGAGGGGCCTGCCATGAACGACAGCCTCCGGCGCACGCTCGCCTCGCCCGTCTTCTGGCTGGCCTTCGTCGGCATCGCCTGCCTGCCGCTGGTGCTGCAGTCCTACTACCTGCACATCGTCATCCTGGCGCTGATCTACGTGGCGCTGGCGTCGGCCTGGAACATCGTCGGCGGCGTCGCCGGCCAGATCTCGCTCGCCCACAGCCTGTTCGTCGGCATGGGTGCCATGGTGGCGAGCGCGCTGCTCCTCAAGCTCGGCGTCAACATGTGGCTGGGCGCCCTGATCGCCGCGGCGCTGTCGGCGGCGCTCGGCGCCATGATCGCCTTCCTCGACTGGCGCTTCCGGCTCGGCCACCTCTCATTTGCCCTCGTCACGCTCGCCTTCGCCGAGATGGGCGAGATCGTGGTCATCGGCTGGGATTTCCTCGGCGGCGCCTCGGGCCTGTTCCTGCCGCGCGACACCGGCGCCTTCGGGCAGTTCCAGTTCGGCGGCGGCGAAGGCGTGCTGTGGGCGATGCTGGTGCTGGCCACCGTCTCCATCCTCGTCAACGTGGCGATCCTGGGGGCGCCGCTCGGCTACTACCTGCGCTCGATCCGCGACAACGAGCAGGCGGCGCAGGCCATCGGCGTCCGCCTGCTGCGCAACAAGATGCTGGCCATGATGATCTCGGCCGTGCTGACCTCGCTCGTCGGCACGGTCTACGCGCGCTACCTGACGTTCGCCGATCCCTACCTCCTCGTCTCGCCGGTGATCACCATCGAGATCGTGCTGTTTGCCACCGTCGGCGGCCTCGGCCGCGCCTGGGGCCCGGCGCTGGGCGCGCTGCTGCTGGTGCCGCTCGGCGAGGTGCTGCGCGGCAAGCTCGGCGGCGTGCTGCCGGGCCTGCACTACTTCATCTACGGACTGATCGTGATCCTGGTCATCCGCCTGAGCCCGGCGGGCCTGCTGCCGCTCGGCGAGCGCCTGTGGACCGCCGTGCGCCGCCGCACGGGCACGCCCGCGGCGCTGGCTGCAAAGTCCGACACCTGAGCCGAAGGGGAGCCCCAAAGGGCACTGCCCCCCGGGCGCCAGGGGCAACCGAGGCAGGCTCCGAGCGGGCCGAATCACGGCATGGTGCGGGCCTCCCGCTGCGAAAGGCCTATGCGACGTGCCCAGCGACCCTGCAACCGACGCCGGAGAGGCGCCGACCTATTTCGTCTACATCCTCGGCTGTGCCGACGGCACGCTCTACACCGGTATCGCGCGCGACGTCGAGAAGCGCCTCGCCGAGCACAACGGCGCGCGCGCAGGCGGCGCCCGCTACACGGCCGCGCGCCGGCCCGTGCGGCTCGTCTACCAGGCGCCATGCGCCGGCCGGGCGGCGGCCCAGCGCGAGGAGGCCCGCATCAAGGCCCTGACGCGCGCCGAGAAGGAGGCGCTGCTGCGCGCCCGGGCGTTGCAGGCCTGATCTGCCCCCCGGGCCGCACCCGCCGGGCCCCGGACACGGGAGCGCGCCGCGAGGCCGAAGCCTTCGCATGCTCGCGGTCGCCCTATGACGCCGCGGGCAGCCGATGCTGGCGTGGATGCCCGCCTGCGCGGGCATGACAGTGGTGGGCATGTCAATACGCGCCGATCTTGCGCACCGTCTTCCCCGGCGAACGCGGATCCACGTACCGGGCAAGCCGAGCGTCCGCGCTCGGCCCGACGGCGGGCGGGGCGACCTCAAGGGAGCATGCGAGCGCCGGCACCGCAGGCGCAGCTCACGAGCCCGTGCCGGCGTTGGGGAAGAACAGCTGCTGGCCGTCGATCTTGAAATCGCGGATGGCCGCCTGGCCCTCGGGCGAGATGACCCAGTCGATGAACGCCTGGCCGAGCTCCGCCTTCACGGTCTTGTGCCGCTCCGGGCTCACCAGGATGATGCCGTACTGGTTGAAGAGGCGCTTGTCGCCCTCCGTCGCGATCACGAGGTCGGCCTTGTTCTTGAAGGAGATCCACGTGCCGCGGTCCGACAGCGTGTAGGCGCCCATGGCGGCGGCCGTGTTAAGCGCCGCGCCCATGCCCTGGCCGATCTCGCGATACCAGCCGGGCTTGTCGGCAGCAGGCGAAAGCCCGGCCTGCTTCCACAGCGCCAGCTCGGCGGCGTGGGTGCCGCTCTTGTCGCCGCGCGAGACGAACGGGCTCGCTATCGCCGCGATCGCCTTCAGCGCCGCCACGATGTCCTTGCCGCCCTTGACGCCGGCGGGGTCGCTGCGCGGGCCGACCAGCACGAAATCGTTGTACATCACCTCGAAGCGGCGCACGCCGAAGCCGTCGGCCACGAACTTCTCCTCCTGCGGCTTGGCGTGCACGAGGACGACGTCGGCGTCGCCGCGCCGGCCGGTGTCGAGCGCCTGCCCGGTGCCCTGGGCGATGACGCGCACCTCGATGCCGCTCTTGACCTTGAACAGCGGCAAGAGGTGCTTGAAGAGGCCGGAATCCTCCGTCGACGTGGTCGAGGCGACGACGATCGACCTCTCCTGCGCGAGGGCCGGCGCGAGGCTTGCGGCGACGAGTATGAAGGCGAAGGTGATGGCTCTGGTCAGCATGTCTTGGCTCCCTAGGTGGTCTTGCTTGCGAGGGTCTAGAGGACGAGGTCGCCGCGCAGGAAGGCGCGCGCGGCCTCGCTTGCAGGCGCGGCGAAGAAGCTCTCGCCGCCGGCGTGCTCGGCGACGCGGCCGCCCGCCAGAAGGATCACGTCGCCGGCCAGCCGCCGCGCCTGGCCAAGGTCGTGCGTCGCCATCACCACCTTGACGCCGCGGAGCGCGATCGAGGCGACGATGTCCTCGATCATCTTGGTCGCGGCCGGGTCCAGGCTCGCCGTCGGCTCGTCAAGGAACAAGAGCGCCGGCTCGCGGGCGAGAGCCCGGGCGATGGCGAGCCGCTGCTGCTCGCCGCCCGACAGCCTGCGCGCCGGGCGCGCGCCGAGATGGGCGAGACCCACCAGCGCAAGCAGCCGCTCGATCGCATCCGGGCCGGCGCCGAGCCCGGCCGCGTTGCGGGCGAAGGCGACGTTGGCAGCCGCCGAGCGGCGAAGCATGACCGGCTTCTGGAACACATAGGAGGCGCGCATGCCGGGCGTCCGCACGAATTGCCCCGCACTGGGCTGAAGCAGGCCCATGCCGAGCTTGAGCAGCGTGGTCTTGCCGGCGCCGTTGGGGCCGACGACGACGGTGGGGCGGCCAGGCCCGATCTCAAGACTGACACCGTCGAGCAGCCGCGTCCCGCCGCGCTCGACGCGGACGTCGCGCAGCCACAGCAGCCGTTCCGCGCCGGGTGCGGCGGCACCGGCGGCGCTGTCGCCCGTCCGCACATCGCGTGCCCTATCCAGCATGCTGCCCCGCCCACCGGCCGATGCTCCAGGCCAGCGCATTGACCAGAACGATGACGGCGAGCAGCACGATGCCGAGCCCGATGGCGAGCTCGAGATTGCCCTTCGACGTCTCGAGCGCGATCGATGTCGTCATCACCCGCGTGAAGCCGTCGATGTTGCCGCCGACCATCATCACCGCGCCGACCTCGGCGGCGGCCCGGCCGAAGCCCGCGAGCAGCATCGTCAGCAGCGAGAAGCGTGCGTCCCACAGCAGCGTCGTCATGCGCAGCAGCGGGCCGGCCTCGAGCGCCGTCAGCTCGTCCCGGTACTCGCTCCAGAGATCCTCCACGACCTGGCGCGCGAGCGCGGCGATGATGGGCAGCACCAGCAGCGCCTGCGCCACGACCATCGCCCGCGGCGTGAACAGGATGCCGAGCGAGCCCAGCGGCCCCGAGCGCGACAGCAACATGTAGATGGCAAGCCCGGCGAGGACCGGCGGAAGCCCCATGAGGCCGTTCAGCACCACGATCACCAGGCTGCGGCCCGGGAAGCGGCTGAGGGCGACGAGGGCGCCGAGCGGAAAGCCCAGCAGCGCCGCGAGCAGCGTCGCCGATGCCGACACCACGAGGGACAGGCGCACGATCGACAGCAGCGCCGGATCGACGCCGAGCACGAGGCCGAGGGCGCCCGATGCCTCCAAGACGATGAACTCCCGCGGAGCGGCTGCTCCTGCCGCGACGTTTGACCTGCCGCGGTTTTCGTGTTCATTTCCGGATCTGTCAAAGGAAAGAAATCACGCAGAAAAATGCAACTGCGCGCAGGTCTAGAGCTCCTGACCACCGCCGAGGCGGCCGAATACCTGCGGATCAAGGAGCGCAAGCTCTACGAGCTGGTGGCCGAGGGGGGCGTGCCCTGCACGAAGGCGACCGGGAAATGGCTGTTCCCGCGTGCCGAGCTCGACCGCTGGCTGCTGGCCGGCATGGCGCGTCCGGAGGGTGTCGTTCCGGCGGAGCCGCCGCCTATCGTGGGCGGCAGCCACGACCCGCTGCTGCAGTGGGCCCTGGCCGAGAGCAAGGCGGGGCTCGCCATCCTTCCCGAGGGCAGCGAGGCGGGCTACCGCCGCTTCCTGCGCGGCGAGGTGGTGGCGGCCGCCATCCATCTCCACGACCTTGCCGATCCCGAGAGGGACGCCAACCGCGCCCGCGTCTCCGGCGAGCCCGGCCTCTACGATGCCGTCCTGATCGGCTTTGCCCGGCGCGAGCAGGGCCTGCTGGTGGCGCGCGGCAACCCGCTCGGCCTGTCGACGCTCAAGGACGTCGCCGCGCGCAAGGCCCGCCTGGTGGCGCGGCCGGAGGGTGCGGGCGCACAGCAGCTGCTCGAGGCGCTGGTGCGGGCCGCCGGCCTTGCACCCTCGGCCCTGCGGTGCCGGCACGTCGCCCCGACCGGCCCTGACGTGGCGCAGGCCGTCCGCGCGGGCCACGGCGACTGCGGCATCGCAACCCGCGCGGTCGCCGCGGCGGCCGGGCTCGACTTCGTGCCGCTGGCGACGGAGCACTTCGACCTGCTGATGCGGCATCGCGACAGCTACCGCCCGCCGCTGCAGGCGCTGCTGCGGCTGATGGCATCGCCGGCATTCGCGCGACGGGCAGCCGAGCTCGGCGGGCTCGACGTCAGCACCGCCGGGACCGTCCGCTGGACCCCGTAGCCGCGGTCCGGTTCCGGGTTTGCCATCGCCCCGCCGGCGCGGCATAAGTCGCCTCCCGGGGCGCGACGTCGTCCCCAGTCGAGGTCGAGCCATGCAGCGGAAGGCGACAGACAGCACGTCCGAGACGACGGACATCGCCGCGGTGATGCACTGCGTGGGCCAGGCCGCGCGCGCGGCAGCCGAGGCCCTCTCGCTGGCCCCGACCGAGGCCAAGGACGCGGCGCTGCGGTATGCGGCCGCCGCCCTGCGCGCACGCGTGCCGGAGATTCTGGCCGCCAACGCCGGCGACGTGGAGGCAGCGGCGGGCGCGGGCGCGACGGCGGCCTTCATCGATCGCCTGACCCTGACGGAAGCACGCGTCGAGGCCATGGCCCGCGGCCTCGAGGAGATCGCCGCCCTGCCAGATCCGGTCGGCGCGGTGATTGCGCAGTGGCAGCGCCCCAACGGCCTCACGATCGCGCGCGTGCGGGTGCCGCTCGGCGTCATCGGCATCATCTACGAGAGCCGGCCGAACGTGACGGCGGACGCCGGCGGCCTGTGCCTGAAGTCCGGCAACGCCGCCATCCTGCGCGGCGGCTCCGACAGCCACCGCTCGAGCCGGGCGATCCACGCCTGCCTGGTGGCGGGCCTCGAGGCGGCGGGCCTGCCGGAGGCCGCCATCGGCCTGGTGCCGGTGACGAGCCGCGATGCCGTCGGCCACATGCTGCAGGGCCTCGACGGGGCCATCGACGTGATCGTGCCGCGTGGCGGCAAGGGGCTCGTTGCCCGCGTGCAGGCGGAGGCGCGCGTGCCCGTGTTCGCCCACCTCGAGGGGCTGTGCCACACGTACGTCGACCGCAGCGCCAGCCTCGAGATGGCAAAGGCCATCGTGGTCAACGCCAAGCTCAGGCGCACCGGCGTGTGCGGCGCCACGGAGACCCTGCTGGTCGATGCGGGCGCGCCCGCGCCCTACCTCGCCGCGCTGGTCGGCGCGCTTGCGGACGCGGGCTGCGAGGTGCGCGGCGACGCGGCGGCGCAAGCGGCAGACGGGCGCGTCAAGGCCGCCACGGAGGGCGACTGGACGACGGAGTATCTCGACGCCATCATCGCGGTGAAGGTGGTGGACGGCGTCGACGGCGCCATCGCGCACATCCGCCGCTACGGCTCCCAGCACACCGACTGCATCGTGGCGGACGACGCCGCCACCGCCGAGCTGTTCCTGGCCCGCGTCGACAGCGCCATCGTGCTGCACAACGCCTCGACGCAGTTCGCCGACGGCGGCGAGTTCGGCATGGGCGCCGAGATCGGCATCGCCACCGGCCGCCTGCACGCGCGCGGACCGGTCGGCGTCGAGCAGCTCACCACCTTCAAGTACGTGGTGCGCGGCACCGGCCAGGTGCGGCCGGGCTGAGCTGCGCGGCCTCGTCTGCACAGCCCCTTGAAACGACAGGGGGAGAGGGACGAGCGCCACTGTCCAGGTCATGCGCTTGCATGCCTTGGCGCGGGCACGCCAGGCCCTATATTGCTGGCGGGACTATGCAAGAGACACGCCTTCGGGGAGGAGCCTGGCACCGTGGCGGCCGTGATCATCGTTCTCGCGCTGGTGCTGAGCCTCGCGATGCTGCCGCAGATGTGGGTGCGCCGGGTGATTGCCGCGCATGCGCACGAGCGCGCCGACTTTCCCGGCACCGGCGGCGAGTTCGCCCGGCACATCCTCGACGGCATGCGCCTCGGCCACGTCAAGGTCGAGGAGAGCAAGGTCGGCGACCACTATGATCCCGAGGCCAAGGCGATCCGCCTGTCGCCTGAGAACTTCAACGGCCGCTCGCTGTCTGCCGTGGTGATCGCGGCGCACGAGGCCGGGCACGCCATGCAGGACGCGACAGGCTATCCGCCGCTCGCCGCGCGCACGCGCCTTGCCCGGCAGGCAATCCGGATGGAGAAGGTGGCGGCCGTCGTCATGCTGGCCGCGCCCATCGTGATGGCGCTCGCCAAGTCCCCGCACGTGCTGCTGATCGAGGTGGCGATGGGCGTGCTGCTGTTCGGCTTCACGGTGGTGCTGCACGCAGTCACGCTTCCCGTCGAGTTCGACGCGAGCTTCCGCCGCGCGCTCCCCGTGCTCAAGGCGGGACGCTTCGTGCGCGAGGAGGACCTGCCGGCCGCCCGCAGCATCCTGCGCGCGGCGGCCTTCACCTACGTCGCCGCCGCCGCCATGAGCGCGCTCGACGTGATGCGCTGGCTGCGCGTGCTGCGGCTGTAGCCCGCGCGGGCGGGCGTTGCCTCGCCCCATGCAGGGTCGGCGGAGTGGGGAGGGCAAAACCCGACGTCACCGCAAGGTGTCTGGTCTCGCTGCGCAGCGGGCTACACCCCTTCCTGCGCATTGAGATCGGCGCTGCCCCTTACCCATTGGCGCTGCCCCTCACCCCGGCCCTCTCCCCGCAAGCGGCGAGCGGGAGACCGAAATCGGCGACGGCGCAGCGGCTCCCGGCCCCGCATTCCTCGCGCGGGGAGAGGGAGAAGAGGGCGCGCCTGCTGCGGCCGGCAACCCGCGGTGGCGCTCAGGCGGGATCGGGGTCGATGGGCTTGGGGTGGATGAAGGCCCAGGGCGAGGTCTCGCTGCCCTGGGGCACCTCGATCTCGATCAGCACCGGCACCTTCGACCTGATCGCCTTGGCCAGCACCGGCCGCAGCGCCTCGGGCGAGGCGACGCGATGGCCGGCGACGCCGAAGGCCTTGGCGAGCGCCATGAAGTCCGGGTTCTGCAGGGCCGAGCCGATCAGCCGGTTGCCGAAGCCCTGCTTCTGATCGCGCATGACGTTGCCGTAGGAGGCATTGTTGAACAGCAGCACGACGACGGCGATGCCGTACTGCACGGCGGTGGCCAGCTCCTGCACGGCGAACATGAAGCCGCCGTCACCCGTCACCGCGACCACGGGCTTGTCGGGATTGGCGGCCTTGGCACCGAGCGCCGTCGGAAAGCCGAAGCCGAGCGTGCCCTGGTAGCCCTCGGACACATAGCTGCGCGGCCGGCGCACGTCGTAGGCGTAGTAGGAGGCAAAGCCCACCTGGCTCAGCTCCGGCACGAGCAGGGCCTCGTCGGGCAGCACATCGCGGATGACGGCGAGGTAGTCGACCTGCGGCTTGACGCCGGCCCACTCGGCGGCCGCCTCGCGCTTGACGGCGGCGATACGGGCGCGCGCCGCCTTGCGCTCGGCGGGCTTCGGCGCCGCCTTGCCGCGCAGGGCCTTGACGGCGGCGAGCAGCGCCCGGCTGGCGGCCGCGGCGTCGGCGACGATGGGCGCATCGGCGAGGAGATGGCGCATCTCGGCCGGATCGATGTCGATGCGGACCAGCTTGCGGCCGCCCGGCAGCCGGTCGTGCATGGTCATCATGCCGGTCCAGCGCATGGTCGGCATCTCGAGGCGGGTGCCGATGGCGACGACGAGGTCGGTCTCGGGCCAGAGCCGGTAGGCGGCGTAGCTCGAGACGCCGAGGTCGCTCGCCTCCGCCACGATGCCGCGGCCGCCGCGGAAGGCTGCGACCGGCGCGTCGAGCTCCTCGGCGAGCGCGCGCACGGCCTCTGCCGCATCCTGCGCCCCGGAGCCGAGCATGATCACCGGCCGGCGCGCGGCGACGACGAGCCGGGCCGCGGCCTCGACCTCGGCGGGCGCGGGCTCCGGCGCCGGCGCGATGCAGGCGGCGGGCAGAGCCAGCACGGTGCCCGAGCGCGCCATGGCGTCCCAGGCCATCTCGATGACGACGGGGCCGGGCCTGCCCGACAGCATCTGCCGGAAGGCCTCGTTGACGATGGCGGGTGCGTCCGCCGCCCGCTCGATGCGCGCGCCCCACTTGGTGAAGGGCTTGAGCGCGCCGAGCTGATCGGTGAGCTCGTGCAGGTGCCCGCGGTTGCGGCCGAGGAACTGCGAGGGCACCTGGCCCGTGACGCACAGCACCGGCGTGCTGGTCCCATAGGCCGTGCACAGCGCCGCCGTGGTGTTGAGCACGCCGGGCCCCGGCACCACCGCGTAGACGCCCGGCCGCCCGGTGGAGCGCGCGTGCCCGAAGGCCATGTAGCCGCAGGTCTGCTCGTGCCGGGCGCCGTAGGTCCTGATCCTGTCGGCGCGCTGCTGCAGGGCATCGAACAGGGGATAGAGCTGAGCGCCCGGCAGGCCGTAGACGGTATCGACGCCGTTGGCGATCAGCGCCTCGACGATCGCCATGCCGCCGGTCATCGTCGCCGGCTGCGTCCTGGCCTTGGCCTTCATGCGCATGCTCCCCCGGGGCGCCGACGCGCCGCCTCGTATCCTGCCACTCGGCCAAGCTCATAGCCGGCCGGACGCCTGCCGGCCAGTGCGCTCATGGCGCAGCCAATTCCCGGCGCCCCGGCCTATCCCCGCCGCGGCGGACGCGACGATACTGGTGGCACCCCGGCCCACGAGGGAGTGCGCTTCGCGAGGCGTTCCGAGTGCGCGGGCGGGGGGCTGCCATCGGTGACGACATCCCGCATGGGCGTCGCTCAGGAAAGAACGTTAGGCCAGACGTTGCTCATCTGAGCTCCGTGCCTGAGAGCCGGTGGCCAGCGCAGGGCGTGGACGCCCGCCTTCTTCATCCGAGCCGGCCGAAGCGCCCTGCTCCCATGCCTTTCCCGGACGCTGCCAGCGGGCCGGGCGTCGCGGCGTGATCGTGCGACAGGCATGCGGTATTCACCGGTGCGCGCCAAGTGCTCGCTGTCGATGCGAGGCAGGCTGAATGAGCTTGGCGGCGTGCCCGAAATCCGGCAAGGTCGGCGCGCCAGTCGAGGGAAATTGGTTCGGCACGGATTTTGGGGGAAGAGATGATACTTCGCGCAGCGACATTCGCGGCGGGCGCCCTGCTGTTGATCACGGCGGCCCTCGCCGCCGCCGACATCCCGACACGATACTCCGGCGCGTTCCCGTCGACGCGGAACATCAGCGCCATCACGGGCACCTTCACCGGAGCGGCCCTCAGCCTGCGGGGAACCGGGCGGCGCGGCGGCACCGTCGTCGGCCAGTACTCCTGCGCCAAGCTGTCGGCGACGCAGACACGCTGCTCCGGCACCCTCAAGACCCCGGACGGCTCCTACAGCGACAAGCACTTCGTGACCATCACGTGGGCAGCCGGGCAGCCGGTGGCGATGGCGGGCAACCACTGAGGGCTTCGTGAGGGCGCCGATGCGGACCCAGGGCGAACCACGCCGCGACGCCGCCCCGCGCCCCCCGTGGCCGCGGAGACCGCGGTGAGCCAGCGGCCCGACAGGCGCCGGCGCAGCGCCGCGACGCGCTGGCGGCCCTGGGGGAAAGCCCTCGTCCTCATCGCCGTGGTGGCGATGCTGGCCCTGGCGCTGCCCGAGGCCGCGGCCCAGTCGGGCGATGCGCAGGCCTGCAGCGCTAGGAACGGGGCGCCGGCCGTTGCCGCCTGCACGCGGCTGATCGAGGCGCGGAAGTCGAAGGGCGTGGAGCTGTACCTGCTCCACAACGACCGCGGCGGTGCCTACCAGGCCGTCGGCGCCGACGCCGACCACGCGCGTGCCATCGACGATTTCACGACCGCGATCGGCATCGACCCCAAGCTGCCGTACGCATTCATCAACCGCGGCGTGTCGTGGGCCGCGCTCGGCGCCTTCGACCGGGCCATCGCGGACTTCGCGCAGGCCCTGCGCGTCGATCCCAGGAATGCGCAAGCCTACAGCAACCGGGGCGGAGCCCACCGCGACCGCGGCGAGTTCGAGCGCGCCATGGCCGACTTCAACAGGGCCATCGCGCTCGACCCCAAGCTGGTCGACGCGCTGTTCAACCGCGGCACCGTCTACATGCAGAAGGAGGACTACGCGCGCGCCATCGCCGACTACAGCGCCGTGCTCCGCCAGAACCCCAAGGACATCCTCGCGCTCGCCGCGCGCGGCCGCGCCTACGCAAGCCAGGACGACGACCGTCGCGCCCGGGCCGATTTCGAGGCAGCCCTGGCGGCCCCGGCCACGGACCGGCAGAGCCAGGCGGTGCAGGAGGCCGTGAGAGAGCTGCTGCGGGCGCTGCTCGAGCGGCGCGCCGCCATCGAGAAGGAGGACGCCGAGAGGCGGCAGGCAGAGCTCGAGAGGAAGGCCGAGGAGGCGCGCCAGGCGGCGCTGGAGAAGAAGGCCGCAGCCGACAAGAAGGCCGCAGAGGCGCAGCAAGCGGCGCTGGAGAAGAAGGCCGCGGCCGACAAGAAAGCCGCAGAGGCGCAGCAGGCGGCGCTGGAGAAGAAAGCCGCAGCCGACAAGAAAGCCGCAGAGGAGCGGCAAGCGGCGCTGGAGAAGAAGGCCGCAGCCGACAAGAAGGCCGCAGAGGCGCAGCAGGCGGCGCTGGAGAAGAAAGCCGCAGCCGACAAGAAAGCCGCAGAGGAGCGGCAAGCGGCGCT
>JANRIO010000058.1:0-1940 GCA_033764875.1 Hyphomicrobiaceae bacterium
GCCGATGTCGGCCTTGCCGGCGGCGACGAGCTTCAAGTTGTCGACGGAGGCGCCGGTGACTTGCGCGGTCGCCTGCGTGTTCGGGATCTCCTTGCCAATGAGGTTTGCGAGCCCGCCGCCGAGCGGGTAGTAGACGCCACCGGTGCCACCCGTGCCGATGACGAGTTGCTTGGCGTCTTGCGCCGTCGCTACCTGGAGCGAGGCACCGGCGGCGAATGCGGCACAGGCTGCCGCGGCAATCATGGTGCGGACGATCTTCAAGCGTTCCTCCCTGGATGGCCGGTGGTCCGGTTGTCCCGTTGGCACCATTAAAGCAAAGGAGCTACGGAATCCCAAGCAAGAATCCCTCTCCTCCGTGGACGCTGCCCCCTCCCCCTGCTGCTCAGAGTTTCAACACGACCTTCCCCGTCGCGGCGCGGCCATCGAGAACCCGCACCGCCTCGGCGATCTCGGCGAGTGGATAGGCGGCATGGACATGGGGCACGAGGCGGCCCGACGCGACCCAGTCGAGCACCTTCAGCATGTTGACGCGGTGGCCGGCCGGATCGCGCTTGACGCTCTCGCCCCAGAACACGCCGATCGCGTCGCAACCCTTGAGCAACAGCAGATTGAGTGGCAGGCGCGGGATCTCGCCGGCCGCGAAGCCGACGACCAGGAAGCGCCCCTTCCACGCCATGGCTCGAAGCGCCGGCTCGGAGTGAGGCCCGCCGACACAATCATAGACCACGTCGACGCCCTTGCCGCCGGTGATGGTTTTGAGACCGTCCTTGAGGTCGGTCACGCCGTAGTTGAGGAGGTGGTCGGCGCCGTGCGCCTTGCAGACCTCGAGCTTGTCGGCCGACGAGGCCACCGCGATGACCTCGGCACCGAGCAGCTTTCCCACTTCGACCGCCGCGAGGCCTGCGCCGCCGGAGGCCCCAAGAACCGCCAGCGTCTCGCCGGGGCGCAGTCGTCCGCGCTCTGCGAGGCCGTGGATCGCCGTGCCGTACGTGATGCTGAGCCCGGCGGCCACGTCATCTGACACCGAGTCCGGGATCGGAATGAGGTCGCTCGCGCGAACGGCGACGCGCTCCCGCGCGCCGCCCCAGCCGAGGTAGGCCTGCACCCTCTGCCCGACGCCAGTGCCCTCGGCACCAGGGCCGAGCGATTCGACCACACCCGCGATCTCCCCCGCAGGCGAGAACGGCAGTTCGGGCTTGTGCTGATACTTTCCGCGGGTCATCAAAGTGTCGAAGAAGTTGAGCGCCGCCGCGCGCACACGCACGATGGCCTCGCCCGGGCCGGCCACCGGCTCGGCGACATCCTCGACCACGATGCCGTCGGGACCATCGAGGCTCTTGCACAGCGCCGCCTTCATGTGACACCTCCTGGGCCGCTGGCGAAAAGGCCCCGCGCATTCGGAAACGACACGCACTTAGCCTCCGCGCAGCGTCTTTCCAACTGCCAATCGTCCGATCCCACGCCGAGATCCCCATGACGCGCCCCGTCTCCACCGAATGGCCTCCCCTGCCGCGCGGCTATTTCGCGATCGGTGCGGAGCGGATGTCGAAGGCGCTGAACCTCGGCAACCTGATGCGCTCGGCGCACGGTTTCGGCGCCAGTTTCACCTTCACCATCGGTGCCAGCTATCAAGCCATGGAGGCCCGGGCTGACACCTCGAAGGGCCAGTGGCATCTTCCGCACTACAATTGGGCCAAGACGACCGAGCTCGTGCTGCCGCACGGCTGCAAGCTAGTCGGCGTCGAGCTGCTGGACGATGCCATAGACCTCCCGAGTTTCAGGCATCCGCTGCGAGCCGCCTACGTGCTCGGCCCCGAGCAGGGATCGCTATCGGAAGCGCTGCTCGCCCGCTGCGATTATGTGGTCAAGATCCCGACGCGGTTCTGCGTCAATGTTGCCATGGCCGGCGCAATCGTGATGTATGACCGCGTCAGGAGCCT
>JANRIO010000067.1:0-58436 GCA_033764875.1 Hyphomicrobiaceae bacterium
TTTCCAACCCGACGCGATCAAGGGCAAGCGTATCTGGATGCCCGCCTCCGCGGGCATGACGTTGAGGAATTGGCAAGCGGACGCCCCATCTCGTCCGTCATGCCCGCGCAGGCGGGCATCCACGTCACGTCGAGATCGAGCTGCACCAATTCGGTTCGCTCCGACCTGAATTCACCCCTCCATCAGGGCCATGACTTGGGTTGGCTTACGGCCGGCAAACTCTAAGCCGGACAGCGGTGGGCTTGTCCCGACCGTCCGGCCAACCATTGGCGCCACGGCTGCCGCGAGGCGGACCTTGGGGCCCTCGCAACGTGCTCGAGGGCAGGCACGCCCGAGGATGACGGGCCCGCGCTCGGCACCGCACCGACACTGGCGTGGATGCCCACCTTCGTGGGCATGACGGGCGTGTGGGAGGCAAGGGACCGACTGCCACCACCGGCGTCATGCCCGCGCAGGCGGCGCCTCCCCACCACCGCCGTCATCCCGCGCAGGCGGGGATCCAAGCGTTGCGACGTCAGCTCGCCAGCTCACGGGAGCGGCGGGTGGCGGCTGCGATGGCCTTGGCCAGGAGAGGCTGCATGCCGTCGTCGGCCATCAGCACCTGGAGCGCTGCGAAGGTGGTGCCGTTGGGCGAGGTCACGTTCTGGCGCAGGGTGTCGGCCGGCAGCGGCGAGCGGTGCAGAAGCTCGCCGGCGCCGGCAACCGTCCAGCGCGCCAACTTGTGCGCGAGGTCGGGCGACAGACCCTCGGCGATGCCGGCGGCCGCCATGCACTCGGCCAGATAGAAGACGTAGGCCGGTCCGGAGCCCGAGACGGCCGTGACGGCGTCGATGTCGCTCTCGGCCTCGACCCAGGCGACCTCGCCGACGGAGGCGAGAAGCCCGGTGCAGGCCTGGCGCTGGGCCGCCGTGACATGCGCGTTGGGGGTCGCGACGGTGATGCCGCGGGCGACGGACGCCGGCGTGTTGGGCATGGCGCGCACCACGGCCGTGCCGGGCGGCAGCGCGCGCTCGAAGCTGGCGATGGTCTTGCCGGCGGCGATGGAGAGCACGACGGTGCCCGGGCCGACGTGCGGCGCCACCTGCGGCAGCACGTCAGCCATGATCTGCGGCTTGACGGCCATCAGAAGCACGGCGGGCGCCGAGGGCAGCGTGCCGATCGTGCTCTGGGCGGCGATGCCGTGGGCGGCCAGGAACTCCCGTGCCGCGGGCGGCGGGGCGGGGTCCTGCACGAGAACCTGCGCCGGGGGCAGGCCGCGCGCGATCCAGCCGGAGAGGAGCGCGAGCCCCATGTTGCCCGCACCCACGAGCAGCAGGGGGCCGTTCAGTTGGATCTGCATGGGAACCTGCGTCTGATCTTCAGGGGCCTGCCCCGGAGAGCACCCGGGTCAAGCCCAGCATAGACGAACAGGCGGGCACGAGCCAACGCGCCGCAGGGCCGGCGCAGGCGCGATCAGGCCTCGGTCAGGCCCGGCCCTCGGTCTCGAACATGATGGAGGAGAGGGCGTGGCGGCTGTCCTTGCCGGCCCACAGCACGAACTGGAAGGCCTGGAAATAGCGCTCGCACGCCTCGAGCGCGGCGCGCAGCAGCGCCTCGCACTGGCCGGGCGTCGCCAGCGCACCGTGCAGCATCAGCCCCTGGCGGTACATGATGAGGCCCTCCTCGCGCCACACGTCGAAGTGGCCGAGCCAGAGCTGCTCGTTGATCTGGGCGACGAGCTTGTAGACCTCGGCAAGACGCAAGTCGGGCACCTTGGCCTCGAAGGCACAGGCGATGTGCAGCGTCTCGAGGTCGCCGCGCCAGTTCAGGGAAAGATGATAGTCAGTCCACTGACCTGCAACCTGCATGGTCAGCTCGTCGTCCGCGGTGCGATCCGAGGCCCAGTCGTTGTAGTGTGCGATCTGATCGATGAGATCAATCGGGTTACGCGCTTCGAGGCTCTCGACTTCACCGATGGCCATCCCGTCCCTCTTCTTTCGCCAACGCGCGAACTCTAGCGCTGGACTTGTTTGAGTGGGCACCGCGCCGGCTGGCAGAGCCAAGATCGCCAGCGCCGTCAACTCGCGAGGTAAGCTGCGCTGCGCCTTCGTGGCAAGCCGACGGCAGGATTGTCCACGGCCAAAATGGCCGAGAAACGGCAGGGTGTGGCATTTTCGAATCGGAGCTTGGTAAGCTGGGGAAAGACTGTGGACACGGGCACAACCTCTTGCCCGTGTCGCGAACACCCCTGACGCACCAAGACGCCTGGCGCTGCGCAAGAATGCACAGGCGCGGAGGCCCGGCCGGCGCAGGCCCTGGCGCGCGACAGGCGCGCCGCATGCCCGCATCAGGTCGGCTTCACGTCGGCTTCAGGGCGGCGAGCGCGGCTTCGAGCTTCGATACGCGCTCGGCGAGCGCGGCGTTCTCATCGCGCGCCTTGGCGGCCATCTCCTTCACCGCCTCGAACTCCTCGCGCTGCACGAGGTCCATGCCGGCGAGCATGCGCTCGCCCTGCGCCCGCATGATGGTCTCGACCTCGCGGCGCACCCCCTGCGCGGCGCCGGCGGCGTCCGTCATCAGCTTGGCAAACTCGTCGAATATGCGGTTCGTGGTCTGCGTCATGGTGGGCTCCTGGGCGAGGGTGCCGACGGGGCCGGAGGCCCCGGGGACCGGCCGATTGGGCGGCTGGCGTTGCGGCCGACACTATGCGGAGCCGGGGTGTGCGTTCAAGCTCGAGCGGCAACGTGCGGCCACCGCGCGAGGCCGGAAGGCGACCTGCAAGGCGCGCGTCCCGCAAGCTTTCTTGACTAAAGCTACCTCCTGGCACTAGGTGCGGCCATGCACACTCTGCTCATCCCTTTCCCGGGTCTCAACCCAGTCGCCTTCGAGCTTGGACCGCTGTCGGTCAAGTGGTACGGGCTGGCGTATCTGGCGGGGCTGCTGCTCGGCTGGCTCTACATCAAGAGGCTGCTGGCGCAGGACAGCCTTTGGCCGGGCCAGCGGGCCCCGTTCGCGCTGGCGAAGGCGGATGACCTGCTGCTGTACATGACGGTCGGCGTGCTGCTCGGCGGCCGGCTCGGCTACGTGCTGTTCTACGAGCCCGCGTACTTCCTGCGCAATCCGGGCGACATCATCGCGGTGTGGCACGGCGGCATGGCATTCCACGGGGCGCTGCTCGGCTCGATCCTGGCAATCGTGCTGTTCGCCAGGGCGCAGGGCGCCAATCCCTGGTCGGTGCTCGACCTGTGCGCGGCGGCGACGCCCATGGGGCTGTTCTTCGGCCGGCTGGCCAACTTCATCAACGGCGAGCTGTGGGGCCGGCCGACGGACGTGGCCTGGGCGATGATCTTCCCGCACCCGGCCTCGGGCGGCGTGCCCCGGCATCCGAGCCAGCTCTACGAGGCCGCGCTGGAAGGGCTCGTGCTGTTCCTGGTGCTGCGCTACCTCACCCACTCGAAGCTGGCGCTGCGCAATCCCGGCCTGGTCGGCGGCACGTTCGTGGCCGGCTACGGCATCGCCCGCTCGACGTGCGAGCTGTTCCGCGAGCCGGACCCCGGCCACTGGCTGACGGTGGGGCCCCTCACGGCCGGCATCTTCTACTCGCTGCCGATGATCGTCGTCGGCGCCTGGGCGATCGCGCGGGCGCTGCGCAAGGCGCCGCAGACGCCAGCCCATGCCGGAGAATGAGAGCCTAAACCTGCTCGAGAGGATCAAGGCCGAGATCCGCCGCGACGGGCCGATCACCATCGCGCGCTACATGGAGATCTGCGGCAGCGACCCGGACGCCGGATACTGGCAGCGGGGGCAGACCATCGGCAGCGGCGGCGACTTCATCACGGCGCCGGAGATCAGCCAGATCTTCGGCGAGCTGATCGGGCTGTGGTGCGCGGTGGTGTGGCAGCAGATGGGCTCGCCCGATCCGGTGCACCTGATCGAGCTGGGGCCGGGTCGCGGCAGCCTGATGCGGGACATGCTGCGCACGATGCGGCGCGCGGCGGGGCCATTGCACGGGGCGGCGCGGGTGCATCTCGTCGAGGTGGGCGCGCCGCTGCGGGCGGCGCAGGCGGCCATGCTCGAGGGCCTGCCGAGCCAAGCCCCGCACTGGCATGAGGACATCGGGGAGATCGCGGAGGGCCCGGCGCTGATCGTGGCGAACGAGTTCCTGGACGCCCTTCCGATCCGGCAGCTGGTGGCGGACGGGGACGGCTGGCGGGAGCGCGTGGTCGGGCTCGCGGGCGACGGACTGGCCTTTGCCGCCGGGGCTGCAGCCGTGCCGCCAGGGGCGCCCGAGGGGCGGCCCAGTGCCGCGGCCGGAGACATCCTCGAGCTGCGCCAGGGCGAGGACGCGCTGCTCGGGCGGCTCGCCCGGCGCGAGGCACCGTTCGCCGCCCTGATCATCGACTACGGCCCGGCGGAGGGTGAGACGGGCGACACGCTGCAGGCCATGCGCCGGCACGCCTGGGTGGATCCGCTGGAGGAGCCCGGCGCTGCCGACCTCACGGCCCACGTGCGCTTTGCCGGCCTCGCCCGCAAGGCGCAAGCGCTGGGACTTGCCGTCGACGGTCCCATCACGCAGGCCGAGTTCCTCGGCGCCCTGGGGCTGGCGCCGCGGGCCTCGCGGCTGATGGCCGCGAACCCGGCGGAGGCGGCGGCGATCGAGCTGGCGGCGCAGCGGCTGGTGGCGCCGACGGGCATGGGCAGCCTCTTCAAGGTCCTGTGCGTGCGCACGCCAAGTCTGCCGCCGGCGCCGCCCTGGGGTTGAGAGGCGCGGCCGCCTTCTCTAAAACGAGCCTATGCTGGCACCGCTCACCGCCTCGAACCTGTCGCCGCTCGCCGGCATCGCGCACGGCTTCTTCACGCGGCAAGGCGGCGTCTCGGGGGGGATCTACGGGACGCTGAACTGCGGGCCCGGGTCGGACGACGACCCCGACGCGGTGAGCCGGAACCGGGCGCGGGTGGCGGCGCATCTGGGCGCCAGCGGCCTGGTCACGGCACACCAGATCCACAGCGCGACGGCCATCGTCGCAGAGGCGCCCTGGACGACGGGGGCAAGACCCAAAGCGGATGCGATCGTCACCCGGACGCCCGGACTGGCGGTCGGCGCGCTGAGCGCGGACTGCGCGCCGGTGCTGCTCGCCGACCCGCAGGCGCGCGTGGTGGCGGCGGCGCACGCCGGCTGGCGGGGGGCGGTGGGCGGCATCCTGGAGGCCACCGTGGCGCAGATGGTGAGCCTCGGCGCCCGGCGCGAGAACATCCGCGCGGCGGTCGGACCGACGATCGGGGCCGCCGTCTACGAGGTGGGGCCGGACTTCCAGACACAGGTGCTGGCGGTGGACGCGGCGGCGGCCGACTGCTTCCACGAGCCCCGGCCCGGCGCGCGGGTGCACTTCGACCTGCCCCGCTACGTCGCCCTTAGGCTCAGACGAGCACAAATCATGGTTGCAGAGGAAACGCCGCCGTGCACGTACGAGGCGAATCGGGACTTTTTCAGCTTCCGCCGCTCGCAGGCCTTGAAAGAGCCTGATTACGGCCGCCAAATCTCTGCCATCGTCTTGACTTAGCGATTTATTTCCACAATTTGTTGTACTGGGACCTGTTGCACTTGGGTGCAAATGCAACAGTTTTCCCCAACTCGACACGGTCTGCCGTGGTTGCCAGGGGCCAGCGAATCCATGTGGGGTGGCTCCAGTTACAACCGCCGCAAAGTTTGTACGACGGCAATGCGTTCGAGGTAGTTGGAACAGGGGGACGTCATCGTGACGACCATCGACGCTGCAGCGGCGCGGCGCTTCAGCCCCAGGCTCGTGCTCGCCTTGGGCCTGGTAAGTCTGTCGCTCGCCGGATGCTCAGGCGGCGGGAGCTCGCTGCTGAGCGGGGACTATTTCGGCTCGAGCATCTTCGGGTCGGCAACGCCGGCCGTGGCCGAGGCGCAGCCGCCACCGGCGCCAGCGCCGGTGCAACAGCCGCTCGCCAAGATCGCGCTTGCGCCGATCATCGGCGCCCCCGACACCGTGGCGCGGCAGATCCAGCAGGATTTCACCAGCACGGTGCAGTCGCAGCGCGTGCTGGTGGCCGCCAACAAGGACGAGCGCGTCGACTACACGTTGCGCGGGTACCTGGTGGCGGCGAAGGAGAAGAACTCGACGAAAGTCTCCTACATCTGGGACGTGACCGACAACACCGGCAAGCGGGTCAACCGGGTGACGGGCGAGGAGGTGCTGCCCGGCGGCGCGTCGAAGGATCCCTGGGCGGCGCTGACGCCGGAAGTTGCACAGTCGCTGGCGGCGAAGGCCGCGAACTCGTTTGCCGGCTGGATCGCGGCGCAATCGGGGTCCGGCACGCCCGTGGCGGCCGCCACGCCGGCCTCGAGCGGCACGAGCACGGCCTCGGTTCCCGACCCGGCACCGAAGAAGAAGGCCGCGGCCACACCGGCTGCGGCTGCCGCCTCCACCTCGATCGCGGCGGTGGTGCCGCGCGTCACAGGCGCACCGGGCGACGGCAGCCAGTCGCTGTCGCAGGCCATCCGGCAGGAGCTCACGGACCGGGGCGTCGCGCTCGCCGACACGCCCAGCGCCAGCACCTACCGCGTCGAAGGGTCGGTCAAGATCGGCGAGGCGAAGGACAACAAGCAGCCGATCATGATCGAGTGGGTGGTCAAGGACCCGCAGGGCAAGAAGCTCGGCACGGTCTCCCAGCGCAACGAGATCCCGGCGGGGTCGCTGGACGGCGCCTGGGGCGCAACCGCCCAGCAGGCAGCGGGAGCGGCGGTGCAAGGCATCGTCAAGCTGTTGCCTGGACAACGAACCGCAAGCAATGGTTGAGCACAGCGCAGAGGCCGGGTCAGCGAAAGCGCCCGGCCTTCGCGTTTCGGGCCCCACCCACGCGCCGGCCGCCATTCATCCTGGCTTCACGCAGGCTTTCATCCGGCGTTTACAATCCACCCAACGGCTTGCTAGAAGCGGCTCTGAGCAAATGGGGGCCGTCGGATGCCGTTCGATAGCCAAGACGCGAACCGAGGTCGGGGAGCGCCGCGCATGAAGATCGTCGCCGGCAACAGCAATCGCCCTCTCGCGGACGCGATCTGCCAGTCCCTCAAGATCAATCTGACCAAGAGCGTCGTGAAGCGCTTTGCGGACATGGAGGTGTTCGTCGAGGTGCAGGAGAACGTGCGCGGCGAGGACGTGTACGTCCTGCAGTCGACGTCGTTCCCCGCCAACGACAATCTGATGGAGCTGCTGATCCTGGTCGATGCGCTGAAGCGCTCGATGGCGCGGCGGATCACGGCGGTGATGCCGTACTTCGGCTACGCCCGCCAGGATCGCCGGCCGGGGCCGCGCACGCCCATCTCGGCCAAGCTGGTCGCCAACCTGATCGAGCGTGCCGGCGTCGACCGCGTGATGACGGTCGACCTGCACGCGGGCCAGATCCAGGGCTTCTTCGACATCCCGACCGACAACCTGCTCGCCGCGCCGGTGATGGTCCGCGACATCCAGGAGCGCTACGGGTCGGACAACCTCATCGTCGTGTCGCCAGACGTGGGCGGCGTGGTGCGGGCACGGGCGCTCGCCAAGCGCATCAACGTGCCGATCGCGATCTGCGACAAGCGCCGCGAGCGGGCGGGCGAGTCGGAGGTGATGAACGTCATCGGCGACGTGAAGGGCAAGCGCTGCATCCTGATCGACGACATCGTCGATTCCGGCGGCACGCTGGTGAACGCGGCCAACGCGCTGCTCAAGGAAGGCGCGCTCGAGGTCAACGCCTACGTGACGCACGGCGTGCTGTCGGGCGGGGCTGTCGCCAAGATCTCGAAGTCGAACCTGAAGACCTTCGTGATCACCGATTCCATCCAGCCGACGGAGCTGGTGAAGACGGCGGGCAACATCCGGGTGCTGTCCATGGCGCCGCTGCTCGCCGAGGCCATCGCGCGCACGGCGCGCGAGGAAAGCGTCTCCAGCCTGTTCTACTAAGGCTCAGGTTTCGCCGGGGACGCGTGGGGGCTCAGAGCTTCGACCCCTTGATGACCTCGACGGACCTGACCGCGGGCTCCGCGCGGTCGATGCCGACCGAGCCGACGACGGCGGCGAAAAGGGCCAGGAGCAGCGCTCCGGCGACGAAAATCATACGCAGTGACGGGTCCATAGGCTCACACCTCGGGTTCGGTGCCATCCGGCGCTCGGGGCGCCGCGGCTCAGCTGAAGGGA
This sequence comes from Hyphomicrobiaceae bacterium, assembly GCA_033764875.1. Taxonomy (GTDB): domain Bacteria; phylum Pseudomonadota; class Alphaproteobacteria; order Rhizobiales; family Hyphomicrobiaceae; genus AWTP1-13. The sequence continues at coordinate 8,181 of JANRIO010000067.1, forward strand.
TCGGGCCCAGTGTCGCCGACAATGCTTGCCACCGACTAAACCCGCGCCCGGTTGTCCTCGATATGGTCCCTCCCGATGCAATTGGGAGGCACCGTCACGCGCCCGTGACACGGCTTGATTGCGCGCGAAGGGACTTAAGCGTGGGCCCCGCAGCCCTTATCGTTGCTGATCCGCATCGACCCGAGGAGCCCTGGCCCACCCATGAGCAACCGCAGCAACGAAGGCCTGTGGGCCTGGAAGCAGGCCGACAACAACAACCGCATGATCGCCTTCCAGGACGGCAGCGCGCCGGCGGGGCCGGGCTGCACGGAGCTGTCGTTCTTCGGCAGCTCCGCCTTCCGCATCACCTCGCCCAAGGGCGTGACGATCATGATCGACCCCTGGCGCAACCCGCCGTGGGGTAAATGGGACTGGTACCTCTACGACTTCCCCAAGACGCAGGTGGACATCGGGGTCTCGACGCATGCGCACTTCGACCACGACGGGTTGCATGCGCTGAGCGCCAACGTGCTGCTCGACCGGCTGGTCGGCACCTACACCTTCGCCGACGTGACCATCACCGGCATCGCCGACAAGCATGTCAGCGACAGCAGCCACAACGCCTACGACTGGGCCCGCATGACGCGCGAGCTGACGCACATGAAAACCGACCCGCCGGACAACTGGCGCTCGTTCGACAACTCGCTGATCGTGGTCGAGACGGGGGGCTTGCGCATCCTGCACTGGGGGGACAACCGGCCCAACCCTCCCGACAGCGTGTGGGCGGCGATCGGGCGGGTCGACGTGGCGCTACTGCCCATCGACGGCTCGGAGCACGTGATGAGCACCGCGCAGGTCGCGGCCGTGATCGAGCGGCTGCAGCCGCGCATCACGGTGCCGCACCACTACTACTCGTGGGACATCCTGACCCGCGGCTCGACCCTGCTGCCGCCGGACGCCTGGATGAGGACGCAGGCGAACGCGCGCTGGCTGAGCGACGGCACGGTGCGGCTGACGGCCGAGGAGGTGAAGGCGATGCCGCCGACGGCCATGTGCTTCGGCAACAACGTCGCCTTCGCCAAGCCCAGCCCGAAGGAGCGGACGGTGGGGGCGTGAGCGCGCGGCGGCAGACTGTGTAGGTCGGGTAGAGCGCAGCGAAACCCGACATCGCTCGAACCCTCGAAGCCCTGCGTCGGGTTTCGCCTTCGGCTCTACCCGACCTACGGTGCTTCGCCAAGTTCCCGGACGGCGCGCAGCACTGCCGCCGGACGCCTGGATGAGGACACAGGCGAACGCGCGCTGGCTGAGCGACGGCACGGTGCGGCTGCCGGCCGAGGAGGTGAAGGCGATGCCGCCGACGGCCATGTGCTTCGGCAACAACGTCGCCTTCGCCAAGCCCAACCCGAAGGAGCGGACGGTCGGGGCGTGAGCGCGCGGCGGCAGACTGTGTAGGTCGGGTAGAGCGCAGCGAAACCCGACATCGCTCGCACCCTCGAAGCCCTGCGTCGGGTTTCGCCTTCGGCTCTACCCGACCTACGGTGCTTCGCCAAGTTCCCGGACGGCGCGCAGCACGCGAGGTGACTGGATGGCCGCCTCCGCGGCCATGACGTTGCGAGGGTTGCAATCGCTGGCCAGAAACACTGACGTCAAGCTCTGCGCGGATCGGCATGTAGCAACCGTCTTGGCCGGAAGGATCGTGCAGCCTTGGGCCAAAACGCAGGGCGACGCGCGCTTTGCAAGATGTCGGGTTTCGCTGCGCTCTACCCCCCGACCGGTGCGTCGCCAAGCCCAACCCGAGGGAGCGGGCGGTGGGGGAGTGAGCGCCAGCGCCCCTCACCCCCGCCCGGGGTCGTACTGGTGCTTCTGCTTCCACTCGGAGAAGAAGTAGGACATTTCGTCGTCGATCTTCTCGGGCAGCACGATGCGGACGGTGACGAGCTGGTCGCCGTGGCTGCCCGACGTCAGGTTGCGCACGCCCTTGCCCTTGAGGCGGAACACGCGGCCGGAGCTGGTGCCCTTGGGGATGGTGAGCTGCACGCGACCCGACACGGTCGGCACCTCGATCTTGCCGCCCAGCACCGCCTCGTCGATGGTGATGGGGAGATCGAGCCTGATGTCGTCGCCCTCGCGGGTGAAGGCGGGGTGGGCGCGCACCTTGATCTCGACCAGCGCATCGCCCGGCTCCATGCCGCGCACGCCGGCCATGCCCTTGCCCGTGAGGCGCAGCACCTGGCCGTCGGTGACGCCCTCGGGCACGCTGAGGTCGAGGGTGCCGCCGTCGGGCATGGTCACCCGCTTCTTGGCGCCGTTGACGGCCTCGAGGAAATCGACCTCCAGGGTGTAGCGCACGTCGCGGCCGCGCGTGGTGAAGGGATCGAAGCCCTCGCGCGCGCCGGCGGCGCCGCCGCCGCGGGCGCGGTTGAACAGGTCGGAGAAGATGTCGCCGAAGCCGTAGTCCGCATCGGCGCCTGCGGCGCGGCCGCCGTAGCCGCCGGCGCCGGCGTAGGTGCGGTGGTAGGCGCGCTGCGGCTCGCCATTGGCGTCGATCTCGCCCCGGTCGTACTTCTTGCGCTTCTCCGCGTCGCCGACGATCTCGTAGGCCGCCGAAACGCGCTTGAAGCGCTCCTCGGCCGCGGTGCGGTTGACGGGATTGAGGTCGGGGTGCAGCTCCTTGGCGAGCTTGCGGTAGACGCGGCGGATCTCGTCGTCCGAGGCGTCGCGCGCCACGCCGAGCACTTTGTAGGGATCCTCGGCCATGTGTCAGGTCCATCCGTGGCACAAGCGACTGGTCGTGTTTCAGACCACTCTACGGCAGAAACGTGGCCGGTAAAGCTTGCCCGCCGCGAGCCGCACAAGGAATTGGGATGGCCGGCCCCGCGGCCCCCGCCGCCCTCTATCTCCCCACGCGCATCTCGGGCTGGCAATCAACCAGCTCGGCAAGCGCCGCGAACCGGCGCCGCAGGCGCTCGCCGTCAAGGGCGGCATAGGCCTTGGGCAGGGAAAGGACGAGGCGATTGCCCTCGTAAGATAGTGGGGCCTCGTCGATGATTCCAGCCTGTCCGACGGAGATCATGTGGGCGGTGCGGATGGCGGAGCCGACGATGCGAGCGCGCTTGTACTGACGCTTGGAGATGAGGCTCTTGAGGCGGTCCGGGAGGCGCGCGTCGCCCTCCCCGTCACTGCTGCCGCCAGCATGGCGGAAATACACCGCCAGCGCCAGGAAGACACGGTCTTGGTGGTCGACGCCGGCCAGGGCCCCGTGGGCGATGAGGATCAGGCTCTGCTCGCCGCGGTAGTCTGGGTGGGAGCGCCAGGAGATGTCGGAGAGCATGCAGGCGGCGTGGCGCAGGCGCTGCTCATCCGGCGTCTCGCGGGGCCCCGGCCCCTCGAACAGGGCGTCGGTCCACTTGCCGAGCTCGACGCCGTGCTCGGCGGAGCGGGAGCGCAGCTGCGCGTACTCGCTGCAGAAGGACAGCAGCGGGTCGCGCTTGCGCTCGGCCGCCGGCAGCATGCCGTAGAGCAGGCCCTCGCGAATGCCGAAGACGGAGAAGTGCACCCGCGCCGGCTGCAGCTGCTTCAAGAGGCGCTCGAGCACCAGGGCGCCAAACGGCAGCACCTCCCGACGGGGGCGGGCGACATCGGTGATGCCCTTCATGGCCGAGATCTTCTTCGCCCGGCGAATCTCCTCGCAGAAGGCGATCGCCTCGCGGGTGGGGAGGGTGTAGCCGTGCATGACGCGCAAGGGGTAGTCGGCCACCTCCATGTGCATGCGCGCGATCGCCCGCCAGGTGCCGCCGACGGCGAAGAAATCGCGGCCCCGCCCGGCCGCCAGCCAGGAGACCTTGGCGAGGTGCTCGTCGGCGACGTCCAGCGCCTTCTCGATGCGGTCGCTGGCGATGTCGATCAGGCGCAGGCCGCCGAGGGGCAACGTCACGGCCTCGCGCAGGCGCTCGCCGGCGACGTCGATCAGCTCGAGGCTGCCGCCGCCCAGATCGCCGGCGATGCCGTCGGGATTGCGAAAGCCCATGAGGATGCCGTTGGCGGCCAGTGCCGCCTCGCGCTCGCCCGACAGGACCTGGATGTCGACGCCGAGCGCGTTCTCGCCGCGGGCGATGAACTCGGGCCCGTCCCTGGCATCGCGGCAAGCCGCCGTGGCGATGGCGCAGATGCTCTTGACGCCGAGCAGGCTGGTGATGGCCTTGAAGCGGCGCAAGGCGTGCAAGGCACGCTCGACCGCCTCCTTGCCGAGAAAGCCGGTGGACGCGACCTGCCGGCCGAGCCCGCACAGAACCTTCTCGTTGAAGGTGGTGGTGGGGCTGCGCACGAGCCCCTCGTAGACGACGAGACGCACCGAGTTGGAGCCAATATCGACAACGGCGATAGGCTCAAGGTCGTTGTCGCGCTCGAGTTCGCGCCGTTCGCGCATCCGTGCCGTCCTCGCCAATCGCGGCCGAGGCCGCGCTGTCCGGCAGTTGTCTACCCCCCGGGGGGGAGCCCCGGCAAGCCGGACGGAGCGTCGCGTCAGCCCGGCTGTGCAAGGGTGAAGCGGCGCGGGAAGCTGTCCTTCAGCGACTGACCGCGGCCCGACAGGCTCGGGTTGGTCATGAAATACTCGTGCGCGTTGAAGGGTTCCTCCCCAGGCTTGGGGACGACGCGCTCGGAGGAGCCGTCGGACAACACCCGCCAACTCTGCTGGTTGTCCTTCATGTTGGCGACCATGATCTGGTCGAGGATCTGCTCGTGCACCGTAGGATTGAGGATCGGCAGCATCACCTCGACGCGGCGGTCGAGGTTGCGCGGCATCATGTCGGCGGAGCTGATATAGACGACCGCCTTGGCCGACGGCAGACCGTGGCCGGCGCCGAAACAGTAGACCCGACCGTGCTCGAGGAAGCGGCCGATGATGCTTTTGACGCGGATGTTCTCCGACAGGCCGGGGATGCCGGGCCGCAGGCAGCAGACGCCGCGGGCGACGATGTCGATCTCGACGCCGGCCTGGCTGGCGGCATAGAGCGCGTCGATGATCTTGCCGTCGACCAGCGAGTTCATCTTCATCCAGATGGCGCCCTTGCGACCCGCCTTGGCGTGGGCGATCTCGTCCTCGATGTGGCTGAGAATGCGGGCGCGAATGCCGTGCGGGCTGGCGGCCAGGCGCTCGATCTCGGCCGGCTCGGCATAGCCGGTGATGAAGTTGAAGATGCGCGTGACGTCGCGGCCGATGACGGGATCGGCGCTGAAGAACGACAGATCGGTGTAGATCCTCGCCGTGACCGGGTGATAGTTGCCGGTGCCGAGATTGGAATAGGTGACGAGCTCGTTGCCCTCGCGGCGGACGACGATGCCGAGCTTGGCGTGCGTCTTGAGCTGCAGGAAGCCATAGACCACATGCACGCCGGCGCTTTCCAGGTCGCGCGCGAGGCGGATGTTGACGGCCTCGTCGAAGCGGGCGCGCAGCTCGACCACGGCGGTGACGCTCTTGCCCATCTCGGCGGCTTCCATCAGGGCACGGACGATGGGGCTGTCGTGGGTGGTGCGGTAGAGCGTCCATTTGATGGCCAGGACGTTGGGGTCGGCCACCGCCTGGCGCAGGAACTGCACCACGACGTCGAAGGATTCGTAAGGGTGGTGGACGACGATGTCCTTCTTGCGGATCGCCTCGAAGCAGTTGCCGTCGTATTCGCGGATGCGCTCGGGAAAGCGGATGCTGAAGGGCTTGAAGAGCAGATCGGGGCGCTCCGAGACGATGAGCTGCCGGGTATCGGCGAGTCCGAGCAGGCCCTCCCGCTCGAACACCGCGTCCTCGCGGATCTCGAGCTCCTGGGCGACGAACTGCTGCAGGCGCTCGGGCATCTGGCCGTCGACCTCGAGGCGGATGACGTGGCCGCGGCGGCGGCGCTTCAAGGCCGTCTCGTAGAGCGCGACGAGATCCTCGGCCTCCTCCTGCACCTCGATGTCGCTGTCGCGCAGCACGCGGAAGGCACCCTGGCTCTTCGGCACGAAGCCCGGGAAAAGGCGCGTCACGTACATGCCGATGACGGATTCGAGCCGCACGAAGCGGATCGCAACGGGCCCATCGGCGAGCGGCAGCGTCTCGTCGACCGGCAGCCGGACGAAGCGGGTGATCTGGTTCGGCAACGGCAGGAGGGCGTGCATCGTGGTGCCGTCGCGCTCGCGGCGGAGCTCGATGCCGATGGTGATGCCGCCGTTCTGGATGAACGGGAACGGATGCGACGGGTCGACCGCGATCGGCGTCAGGATCGGCAGATACTGCGTCATGAACTGCCGGTCGAGCCAGGCGCGCTCGTGGGCGGAGAGATCCACCGGCTCGACGACGTGGATGCCACGGGCAGCAAGCGCCGCCTTCAACTCCAGCCAGTACTTCTGCTGGTCGCCGACAAGGGCGCCGGCGAAGCGATTGATCTCGGCAAGCTGCTGGCTGGGGGTCAGCCCATCCTGGCTCGGCTGGGTGATGCCCGCCGCGACCTGGCCATAGAGGCCGGCGGCGCGGACCATGTAGAACTCGTCGAGGTTCGAGGCCGAGATGGACAGGAAGCGCACCCGCTCGAGCAGCGGATGGTGGGGGTTTGCCGCCTCCTCCAGCACGCGCCGGTTGAAATGGAGCCAGGACAACTCGCGATTGACGTAGCGCGCCGGGCCCTCCGGTATCGGGACCGGGGCCGTCGCGGGCGCGGCCGGCGCCGGCTGTGCCGCCAGGGCCGCGTAGTCGCGCGTCACGACCGAGCTGGTCGCGGCGCGGGCGGGGGAGGGCGCACGTTTGCCGCGCGCGCGCTTCACGTCCGATTTGCGTTCCGCCATGGCACCGCCGCTCAAGAAATCCGCCGTCACGGGTAGCAATGAGATCGCAAGATCTCAGAATTGTGACAGTCCGACTATGTCGTTGAATCGGTTATCGATTGCTTGCGGGCTCAAGCAACCTCGCGGGCCGCCAGGACCTCCGCCGCCAGCATCCGGCTGATTTTGCGCCGGGTTGCCAGGGCCACCCTGTCGATCTCGGCCACGATCTCGGCCGCGGCCGCCATGGACTGCTCCATGTGGAGCGCGATGTAGTTGACCACCTGGGGCTCCACCAGCATCTGCCGGTCGGCGAAGTGCTTGACCAGAACGGCCTTCAGCAGAGCCTCGTCCGGGTTGGAGATGGTGGCGACCGGCAGGGCGCGCAGACGCGAGCGCAGGTCGGGGAGGCGCACGGGCAGCTCCCCCGGCGGCAGCTCGGAGGTCAGCAGCATCGACAACTTGCGCTCGCGAACCAGATTGAGGAGGTGGAACAGCACACGCTCGTCGGCGATGCCCTCGTGCAGGTCCTCGACAACCAGCGCGCCGGTCGTGAAGGCGATGTCGTCCTCGCTCAGCGAAGCCGCCTCGAGGCGGGCGGCGCCCGACTTCAGGCGCCAGACGTTGGCCAGGTGCGTCTTGCCGGCGCGGGCCGGCGCAACCACGAGCAGGGAGGCCTGGGGCCAATCGGGCCACCGGTCGACGGCGCCGGCGGCCGCGCCGTTGGCCCGGGAGATGAGGAAATCCTCCGCCCCCAGAGCCGGGCGCTGGGCGAGATCGAGAACGAGCTGGCCTGCGGCCTCAGTCATGCGCAACCTCCTGCGGCCGGACCGCGCCCGGTGGCACGGCCACGACCTCAACGCCGCGATAAAGCGCGCTGGCGAGGTACATATTTATGGCGAAGCGGATGAGGACGCTGGCGGCCGCGGCCAGAGGCACGGCGATCAGGGTGCCAACCAGGCCGAAGAGATAGCTGAACACGAACAACGCGAACAGCAGCCAGACGGGGTGAAGGCCGATCTTCTGGCCGACGAGGCGCGGCGACAGGAAGGCCGTGTCGATAGCGATGCCGGCGCAGAGAACGCCCGCCACCTTGGCGAGCACGGTCACGTCGGCGCCGAACTGCACGACGGCCAGGCTGAGGGCGGTCAGGAGCCCGACAACCCAGCCGATCACCGGCACGAAGGCCAGCAACCCCGTGGTGAGGCCCACGAGCAGCCCGTACCTGAGGCCGGCCCAACTCAGACCCGCAGCGTAGAAGATGCCGAGCACGAGGCAGATGGCGCCCTGGCCCCGGATGAAGGCTGCAACCGCGCTGTTGATGTCGAAGGCCAGCTTGCGGATGACCGCGGCGTGGTCGCGCGGCAGGGCCTGGTCAAGCTGCGAGAGCATGTGGTGCCAGTCGACGATGAGATAGAACACCACGACGGGCGTGATGAGGAACAGCGCGACGAAGTTCACGAACGCGAGGCCGCCACTCCAGAGCGAGGTGAGAACGGCCGCCACCGCCGGGCTCCAATTCGCCGACAGCCCATCCATGCCCTTGTCGAAGACGCTCTTGAGATTGGGGAAGCTGGGGCCGAGCCAGATCTGCACCAGCTCGTCGGCGGTCGCGCGCAGCTTGTCGAACTCGCCCGGTAGGTTGGCTGCGAACTGGCGGATCTGCTCGACCACCAGCGGGCCCAGGAACACGACGGCCAGCGTGATCAGGACGCCGGCGATGCCGACGATGACGACGGCGGCCAGCGCGCGAGGCAGGCCGATCCGCTCCAGCGCGTCGGCAAGCGGGTTCAGAAAGTAGGCGATGACGATGGCCGCGACGAACGGAAGAAGAATGTCCTTCAGCGCCGCCACCACGAGCAGAACCACGACGAGAGCGATCAACCAGAACAGAAGCTGCTTCTCGACACGCATCACTCGCCTCACACGCCTCCCCCTGCCGGCACCCGGCTTAGCTCGCGAAAGCGACAAGCCTGCGGCTCAGCTCCCAGTCATATGCCTAAACCAGCCCCTGAGATAGGCCGCCAGCGACAGCAGGGTCAGTGTTCCCGTAATCCACACGAGCACCGTGCGCACATGGGCCAGCTCGAGGCCGAAGGCCGAATCGGCCAGCACCGTGGCGACAAGCACGATTTGGAACAAAGTGTTGAGCTTGCTGACGGCAAGCGGCTTGATGGCAACCGGCTGGGACATGACCCAGGAGACCATCACCGCCAGCACGATCAGGATGTCGCGGCTGACGACTGCGACGACGAGCCAGAGGGGTAGCTCCCGGGCAACACCGAGCGCAATGAACAGGCTGACGAGAAGCAGCTTGTCGGCGAGCGGGTCGAGCACGGCGCCCAGCTCGGTACGCCAGTCGAAGCGCTTGGCGAGGAAGCCGTCGAGCGCGTCGCTGGCGCCGGCCGCGAGAAACACGAAGAAGGCCGTCCGGGTCTGGCCGGAGACCAGCAGCCAGAAAATCACCGGCACGGACATCACCCGGGCAATGGTGATGAAATTGGGGATGTTCAGCTTCAAGATATTCGGCCGCGCTCGCTATCCAAATCCGGGCGCCGGCCGCTGCCGGCCGGCCCCGCACATCAATCCGATCTCACCTCGTCGACAGCACCCAGGTGCCGCCCGCGCTGCGCAGGCTCAGGCCCTGCGCCTCGAGCGACTGCGCCAGACGCTGGGGGTCGTCGGCATAGCGAAATGTCACGCGCGCGCCGCGGGCGGAAAGCCCCGCGACGTCAAGGTCACGGATGCCCGGCGTGGCAGCGAGCTTGCGGCTGATGTCCTGCCACTCGGACATGCCGCGGAACTCCACCGCCACCTGCAAGGCCGAGCCGGAGGCCGCGGGAGCGGGCATCGGCTGAGGCTGGGGCGCATAGGCGGTGGGGCCGGCCGGGGCCGGCACGTGGGCCGGAGGGGGCGGCGCAGTGGCACCAGAGCTCGGCTCCGAGACCGCCTTCCAGCGTCCCTCGAGGACGCCAAGGGACACCACGCCGGCCAGCTCGGCGGCATAGTTGGGGTCTGACGGATCAATGCGATAGGCACGTTTGAGGGTGAAGGCCCCGACGGCGTCGCGGCCGGCAAGGGTCACGTTGAGCTTGCCCTTGGCCGGGTCGGGCTCGGCCAGCGCCACCACCACCAGCTCCGACCTGACCGCGGTGACAAGGCCGCGGATGGCGGCGCCGTCACCCGCAGCGAGCGCGGCGACGGCCTCGGGAGCGAGCTCGGGCCGCAGAGGCGCGAGCTTGACGGGGGAGAGAGCGTGCTCCAGGTCGAGCCCCTTCCAGACGCCGGTCCAGGACGGATCGTCCCGGGGCGGGGCGTCGGGCGCTGCCCGCCACGCCGGAATGACGACGGCCACGGGGGCCTGCTGCTCGACAAAGGACAGGCCATGCTGCTGCAGCAGGGCACGGACGGCGCGCGGCTGGAAGGAGAAATCGAGGCTCGCGATGTAGTCGGTCGCGGAGTTGCGCTCGGCGCGCACGCGCATGCCCTCGATCAGGTCACCCGGCTTCGGGACCTTCACGGACTTCAGACGGGGGTGGGACGTCACCGGCACAAGGCGCTTGAGCAGCGAGCGGAAGGCGGCGCGCTGACCATCGGCCAAGGCCCGGTCCTTGGCCGCCACGGCATTGTCGGCGCGGGCCTCGACGGGGTAGTTGCCGATGGTGAAGACGGTGTCAGCCGGGGCGGCCTGCGCCGCGCCCGCGGCAAGCACAGCCGCCAGCCCGAGCGCCCGTCCCCAGCCGCTCCGGCGCCGAAGCCCGCCGCTCGCACCCAACCGTTTCGAATTCGCCAACATTGCCACTGCCATGGACCGGCCCGCCGCCGTCGTCAAGCGCGCGGCACGGCGACACCTCTCAGACGGGTTGCGCGAGATGCGTTTGCCCTCCCTGGCCCTGCCTGCTATGCCGCGTCCCCATCATCCTCGCATCCGTGGGCGAAAAAAAGGGGCCACGGGGCAGGATCGCCGCCGGTGTGGCGCCGCGGGCGCTCGGGGTCGGACCTTGAGCGATTCGGGCCATGCCAGGCCGTGTCCATACCTTCATTCTGCTCGTGCCCTTGCGTCACTCGGCAAGCGGAGACAGCAGCGAGGCGCCAATGTCGAAGCCTGAGCAGGGCCGCAATACCATCTCGTATCGTGACGCGGGGGTGGACATCGACGCGGGCAACGCGCTGGTGGACGCCATCAAGCCGCTGGCCCGAGCGACCCAGCGGCCCGGCGCCGACGGGGCGCTCGGCGGCTTCGGCGCGCTGTTCGATCTCAAGGCGGCCGGGTTCAAGGACCCGATCCTGGTCGCGGCCAACGACGGGGTCGGCACCAAGCTCAAGATCGCCATCGACACGGGCCAGCACGCGACGATCGGCATCGACCTCGTCGCCATGTGCGTCAACGATCTGCTGGCGCAGGGCGCCGAGCCATTGTTTTTTCTCGACTATTTCGCGTGCGGGAAACTCGACGTGGAGACCGCGCGCAGCGTCGTGGCCGGCATCGCGGAGGGCTGCCGGCAGGCCGGCTGCGCGCTCAGCGGCGGCGAGACGGCCGAGATGCCGGGCATGTATGCGGCCAAAGACTATGATCTGGCTGGGTTTTCGGTCGGAGCGGTGGAGCGCGACCAGCTCCTGCCGCGGCCCGACGTCGCCATCGGCGACGTGCTGATCGGGCTGCCCTCCTCGGGCGTGCATTCGAACGGCTACTCGCTCGTGCGCCGGCTGGTGGCGGCCGAGACGCTCGCCTGGGACGCCGCTGCCCCGTTCGCGCCGGGCCGCTCGGTCGCCGAGGCGCTGCTGGAGCCGACGCGCATCTACGTCAAGCCGGTGCTGGCCGCGATGCGGGCAACCGGAGCGGTCAAGGCGCTGGCCCACATCACCGGCGGCGGCCTGTCGGAGAACCTGCCGCGCGTGCTGCCGGACGGGCTCGCCGCGCACGTCGATCTCGCCCGGTGGACGGCGCCGGCCGTGTTCGGCTGGCTGGCCAAAGCCGGCGGGCTCGACGACGCGGAGATGCTGCGCACGTTCAACTGCGGCATCGGCCTGGTCCTGGTGGCCGACCAGGACCACGCCCAGGCCGTCCTGGATGAGCTTCGCAAGGCCGGCGAGGCGCCCATCGAGGTGGGCGCCATCGAGCCCGGCCGGGGCGTCAAGTCCCAGGCCAAAGGCAAGGGCGAGGCGGAGGCGGTGCGCTATTCGGGCCGGCTGGGATACGCCCGATGAACGAGCCGAGGCGCAAGAGGGTCGCGGTGCTGATCTCGGGCCGCGGCAGCAACCTGAAGGCGCTGGTGGCGGCCGCCCGCGCGCCCGGCTACCCCGCCGAGATCGCCCTGGTGATCTCGAACCGCCTGGACGCCGGCGGGCTCGCCTGGGCGCAGGAGCAGGGCCTGCAGACCGCCGCCATCGACCACAAGGCCTTCGCCACGCGGGAGAGCTTTGACGCCGCGATCGACGCGGCGCTGGTGGCGGCCGGCATCGACCTCGTCGCGCTCGCGGGCTTCATGCGCCTGCAATCGGCGGGGTTTGTGGAGACGTGGGCCGGGCGGCAGATCAACATCCACCCCTCTCTGCTGCCGCTGTTCAAGGGGCTTCATCCACAGCGACAGGCGCTCGCGGCCGGGGTGCGCATCTCGGGCGCCAGCGTGCACTTCGTCACGCCGGAGGTCGATTCGGGCCCGATCATCGCGCAAGGGGCGGTCCCGGTCGTCCCGGGGGACACGGAGGACACCCTGGCAGAGCGGATTTTGGCTGTCGAGCACCGCATTTACCCTGCCGCGCTCGCCCTCGTCGCGACCGGCCGGGCCCGGCTCGAGGACGGCCGCGTCAGACTTTGCAGCGACATTAACCAGGCACAGACGCTATTGTCGCCAGACGCGCCGGGTATTTGCTAAGCCGCATCAGATCAGGAAAATTCGCAGCCGTGCGGCAGTAACGAACATGGACAGCCCGAAAGGGCGGGTGATAGCTGTGCCGCAGATCAAGGACGCCCGGCGCCCCCTCCACCGTGATCGGTCCAGGGCGAGGCCAGGCAGCACTTGGGCCGGGTGCCCAGAGGGAGCATTGCTCCGCGCGGACGATCTCGCGCGCCGTACCCTCCGCCGCCCGGATCATCCGGCTTGGCCGCACGGAGAATTCGCCAAGCCCCTTCGTGGAGCCTGCCAATGACAGCGCCTGTCTCCCACATCGACCAGCTGGGCGAGGAATCCTCGATCTGGTTCAAGCTGACCCCGCTCGCGAAGGGTCCCCAGAACCCGATGAAGATCCTGATGCAGATGGCGGAGCGCTATGGCGGGGTGATTCCCATCAACATGGCCAACCAGCGCGTCGTGCTGCTGACGGAGCCGGAGCACTTCAAGCGCGTGTTCGTCACCAAGGCCGACGACTACATCAAGTATTTCGACGGCCTGAAGCCGATCTTCGGCAAGGCCATGATCACGCACGACGGGGCGCTGTGGCAGAAGATCCGCATGCCGCAGCAGCCGGCGTTCCACCCCGACATGTTCGTCGAGTACGTGCCCTTCTTCCTGCAGGCGATCCGTACGAAGATGGACACCTGGGCGGGCCTCGCCAAGAGCGGCGAGACGTTCGAGATGGTCGAGCAGACGTGGACGCTGGCGGCCGACATGATCTGCAAGGCGCTGTTCGACCGCGACATGCCGTTCAATCCGCACTTCGTGTTCAAGTGCGTGAAGCTCTACACCGACGTGATGAACCACAAGGCGGTGCGCGACAAGAAGGTCGCCAACACCGAGTTCGACATGTCGGAGGAATCGGTCGCCAAGGCCGTCGAGGCCTGGGCCGGCGTGATGCCGCAGGTGCTGGCCGCCGATCCGCGCGAGCAGCGCGAGCAGACGCTGCTGAAGATGATCGAGGCGGCCGTCGCCGACCCGAGCATCCCCGAGTTCGACCAGCAGCAGGCGCTCGACGAGCTCAAGCAATACCTGTGGGCCGGCACCGAGACGACGGCGCTGACGCTCGCCTGGGCCATGTATGAGGTGTCGAAGCGCCCCGAGGCGCGCGAGCGCATCCGCCGCGAAGGGCTCGAGGTCTACGGCGACCGCGACCCGACGGCGGCCGACTACTCGGCGCTCGCCTACACGCGCGCGGTGATCCAGGAGACCATGCGCATCTATCCGCCGATCTGGATGTTCATCCGCGTCGCGTCGAAGCCGGACGTGATCGACGGCAAGGAGATCCGCCCCGGCGACCGGGTGGCGCTGTTCTCCTACGGCGTGCACCACAGCCCGAAGTACTGGGAGGAGCCGGAGGAGTTCCGGCCCGAGCGCTGGCTGGGCGACGCCGCCAAGAAGCGCAAGCCCTATACCTACATCCCGTTCGGCGGCGGAAAGCGCTCCTGCATCGGCGGCGCCATGAGCCAGGTGGAGAACACGCTCGCCCTGTCGATCCTGCTGCGCCGGTTCCGGCCCGAGTACGTGGGGCCGGAGCCTCCGGGCCTCAACGCCACCGTGACGCTGACGCCCAGAGGCGGCCTGCCGTTCAAGATCCACGCGCTGAACTGAGCACGCACACGTGGCGTGACCGCCTTGCGAAGCCCCGGCCCGGCGCCGGGGCTTTTCATTTGCGGCGGCGGCCACGGCTTGCCAATACTCGGCCAGCCCTTCGAGCTCTGCGAGCGCGCGCATGCCCCACGACAGCTTTCACGGCGTGTTTCCCTACCTGGTGTCGCCCATCGACGAGAACGGCCAGGTCAAGGAGGACGTGCTGGCGCGGCTGTGCGAGGACCTGATCGCGGCCGGTGTGCACGGGCTGACGCCGCTCGGCTCCACCGGCGAGTTCGCCTATCTCTCCTGGGCCCAGCGGCGGCGCATCGTCGAGGTGGTGGTGGCGGCGGCAAGGGGCCGCGTGCCCGTGGTCGCCGGCGTCGCATCGACCACGATCGCGGATGCGCGGATGCAGGCGGCAGAGATGCAGGCGATGGGCTGCGACGGCATCCTCGCCATCCTGGAAGCCTACTTCCCGGTGCCGGACGAGGGCATCTACGACTACTTCAAGGCGATCGCGGACGCGGTGCAGCTGCCGGTCGTTCTCTACACCAACCCGAACTTCCAGCGCTCTGACCTGTCGCTTCCCGTGATCGACCGCCTCTCCCGTATCGACAACATCGCCTACATCAAGGACGCGTCGTCGAACACGGGGCGGCTGCTCTCCATCCTCAATCGGGTGGAGGGCCGCATCGGCGTGTTCGCGGCCTCGGCGCACATCCCGGCGGCGGTGATGCTGATCGGCGGCAAGGGCTGGATGGCGGGACCCGCCTGCGTGGCACCGCGGCAGAGCGTGGCGCTGTACGATGCCTGCAAGGCGGGCGACTGGGGCCGCGCCATGGCGCTGCAGCGGGAGATGTGGCGGCTGAACGAGGCCTTCGCGCGGCACAATCTCGCCGCCTGCATCAAGGGCGGGCTCGCGATGCAGGGCTACGCGGTCGGCACGCCGCTCGCCCCGCAGCCGCCGCTGTCGGCGCAGGGCCAGGAGGACGTGCGCGCGGCGCTCACGGGCGTCGGGGCACTGTAGGGCGTTGAGCCATCGATCGCCGCAGATCGACCCGGGGCTCGTCACACACCAACCCGAAAGTGGCGTGGATCTCCGCCTTCGCGGAGATGACGGTTGAGTTCGTGGCACGGCATCTGACCCAACCGGCGTCAAGCCCGCGCGCCTGGGGAGAGCAGGCGAGATCTGCGAACGCGACCGGGCCTGATGTGCAACGCAGGCCGCCGCAACATTGCAGTATCGAGAAGCCTCCAACTCGCAGGTTTCGGGTTTCGCCTTCGGCTCTACCCGACCTACAGGCGAACGCTGTAGGCACCTACCCCGTCTTGACGTTGGCGATGCGAACCGGGACGCCGAACTCCTTGGCGCAGACCTCGGCCAGGGCGGCCACGCCCTCGCGGATGGTGGCGTGGGAGGGGTTGGCGAAGCACAGGCGCAGGCGGCTCCTGGCGTGCGCCTTGCCGGTCGACCACTCGGGGCCCGGGTTGATGGCGATGCCGGCGGCGGCGGCGACCTGGAACAGGCGCTGGGCATCGACGCTGTCCGGCAGCTTGACCCAGAGATAGATGCCGCCCGGCGGATCGGAGAACTCGGCCGAGGTGCCGAAGCTCTCCGACAGCGCCTCCATCAGCGTCACGAGCTTTGCCCGCAGCGCCTTGTTCAGAACCGGCACGTGGGCGGCGAAATGCCGGGCGCAGAACTCGGCCAGCACCATCTGCTCGAGGGCGCCCGAGCCCGCGTCCGTCTTCAGGGCCTGGATGCGCGAGAGCACGTCCCATTTCGCCACGATGTAGCCGACGCGCAGGGCGGGGGCGACCGACTTCGAGAACGAGCCGATGAAGATCACGCCCTGCCCTTCGGCGAGGGCGTAGAGCGCGGGCGGGCGCTGCCCGCTCCAGACGAGGTCGGAGTAGCACTCGTCCTCGAAGATCGGCACGCCATGCTGCTGCGCCAGCGCGAGGAGCTCGCGGCGGCGGGCGAGCGGCATGATGGAGCCGGTGGGGTTCTGCACGGTCGGGATGGTGTAGATGTACTTGGGCCGGATGCCCTTGGCCTTCAGCTCCGCTAGGGTTGCGGCCAGCGCATCCATGCGCAGGCCGTCCTGATCGAGGGGCACGCCGATCACGTTGGCGCCGGCGCGCGCCAGCCGCGTGAGCGTGCCGCCGTAGGTGTCCTCCTCGACGATGACGGTGTCGCCGCGCGCGACGAGCAGCGCGTTGACGAGGTCCAGGCCCTGGAGCGAGCCCGAGGTGATCATGATCTCGTCGGCGGTGCAGGCGATGCCGGCATGGCCAGCGAGCCTCTCCGCCAGCCAGGCGCGCAGCGGCCGGTAGCCGAGCGGGCCGCTTTCCAGGCCATAGGTCGCGAGCGTGCGGCCCTCGCGCGCGAGCACCGTATCGGCGGCCTGGCGCAGCGCCTCGACCGGCACGTTGTCGGGGTCGTTGTGGCCGCCGACGAAGTTGTACCTCGGGAAGCCCGCGAACCTCGGCGCGGCGGCCGGAACGTTGGGTGCAAACAACTGCGAGATGTCGACCGGCTTGGCGCCCATGCGCTCCCTCCAGACTTTTCGGTGTCTCCAGCGGCCCGGCGTTCAGGCCTTCTTGCGGTTGGCCTCGAGGCGGCTGTCGACCAGGGCGACGATGGCGTCGATGGCCGGGTGGCGAAGGCCCTTCTGCGCCGCGATCTGCTGCACGAGCTTGTCCGCCCGCTCGATGTTGGGCGCGCCGTTGTTGAGGGCGCGGGCGGCGGAGGCCGGCCGCGACAGGCTTTGGGCAGCCGCCGCGTATTTCTCGAAGGGCACGAGATCACTCGGGGAGGCGCCCAGCCTGACGCAGAGATCGTTGACGAACTCGTAGACGGAGCGGGCCTCGGCAATGTCGGAGTGAACGGCCTCCTGGGCCGTGCGCATGCCGTCGGGGGTGATGCAGCGGTAGTTGCCGGCGAGCAGCATCGCCCACTTGGCCAGCGGCACGAAGATCGACTCGTGCACGCGCAGCTTCACGGGCAGCTCGATGGGACCTTCGGGCGCCTGGTAGCGCACGGCGTCCACCTCGGCCTCGAGCTGGCGCAGGATGGCGGTATGAGCGTCGGAGGCAAAGCGGGCGACCTTGAAGTTGGTGGGCAGCGTCACCTGCAGCACGTTGACCTTTTCCTCCGGCGGGCGGATCGCCTGCGGGTCGGGGCTGCACAGCGTGAGCATGCCCGGATCAAAATTGTCCCAGACGCTGGCGTCGGTGTAGGCGACCTTGAGGCTCTCGGCGTCGAGGCCAGGGATGCGGCGCACGTAGGGGAGCGGCGGCATGTTCATGATCGACATGCACGGCACCTTGGCCCGCGCCACTTGGTCGAGCAGGTCGCGGACGCCGGGCGAGCGATACTGCGGCTCCTGCATGGCCAGCCCGACGAGGTCGAACGCCTTGGCGTCGACGTCGGCGGGGCCGCAGGCGCGCACCTTGCCCGGCAGCTTGCGCGAGTCGAGCTCGACCTGCTCCTTGCGGCCCTTGACGGGCAGGCGCACGCGGAAACCCTCCGCGTTGATGAGATCGGCCTCCGCAGGCAGGCAGACGAGCGTGATGGAATGGCCGCCAAACAGCAACTTGGAGGCCAGGAGCGAGCCGTAGGACGCCCCCATCATGAGTATGCTCTTCGGATTGGCCATGCGTCGCCTCCTCCGTCCTGCCGACTGCGGACGGCGACGACCCTAGGCCTGCAGCGGCACGACCGCAACGCGCACCGCCGCTATCGACAGGGACATTTGTTTTGCGCAAGGCGCATTCGCATTTGCGAAGCGGCGGACTGGACGCAAGCAACCGACGCCAGAGCAATTCCCGTTCGCGTTCGCGCACGGCAAATCCTCAGGCTCGTAGCCTGCGCGACCATCTTCACCTGTCCGGGCGGAGCCGCCCGGTCGGGATCTGCCTTGGCAGCCCAATCCGCAAATACTGACTGCATTGCCGCACGCTCTGACGGCATTTGCGGATCTGAAGGACACTCGCAACGCCAATGCTTGGTGTGGTGCTTGTCTCGCAATTGCCGCTCTGCGCGGGCGCCGGAGCAAGCGGCTCGGCGGATGGTCGGGACAGGCCCACGGCTGTGCGGTTGAGCTTTCTGAACCCGTCGCGATCAAGGGCAAGCGCGTCTGGATGCCCGCCTGCGCGGGCATGACGGACGAGATGGGGCACGCGCTTACCAATTCCTCAACGTCATGCCCGCGGAGGCGGGCATCCACGTCACGTCGAGACCCGAGCTGCACCAAATTGGCTCGCTCCGACCGGAATTCACTCCCCCCATCAGGGCCATGAACTCCAAACCGGACGGACACGGGACAAACCCGGCCATGGCAAGCGGGTATGCGCCGTTGGCGTCCGAACGCTAGTCGGAGGCAGCGCTGCCGGTGTCGCTGCGCGCGGGACGGCGCCTGGCGCGCTCGGTGCGCGAGCGCTCCGAGAGCTTGCGCGACAGATCCTCCAGCTTGCGCGCGGCGGTCTCGAACGCATCGCGAATGGCGAGCTGCAGCTCGTCGTTGCCCTGGCTCACCGCACGCTCGTGCGAGACGACAATGGGCTTGCGACCCGGGATCGAGAGCTCGATCTTGATGAGGTAGGCCAGCGGCCGCAGCGCATTGCGATGAGGCGCCTCGACCACGACGCGGGCGCGCGACAATCGCTCGAAGTGCCTGCCAAGCTTCTCGACCTTCTCGAGAATGCGGGCCTCGACGGCCGCGCTCTTCTCAATGCCGTGAAAGTGCACCTCGGTTTGCGTGGGCATGGGATGAAAGACCCTTTCTCGTGCTGCAGGCGACTTCTCCCCCCGTCTCCTGAAGGTACGCAGGGGAGAGGGAAGTTCAAGGCCGAAGGGGAGGCAATCATCG
This sequence comes from Hyphomicrobiaceae bacterium, assembly GCA_033764875.1. Classification (GTDB taxonomy): domain Bacteria; phylum Pseudomonadota; class Alphaproteobacteria; order Rhizobiales; family Hyphomicrobiaceae; genus AWTP1-13. The sequence continues at coordinate 27,313 of JANRIO010000067.1, forward strand.
TTGCCTCCGCGTGAACTCTAGTCACGAAAAAGCTCCAGACCGCTGACGCATATCAATACATGCGCAGGCAACCTGTGGCGGCGGGCCGGCCAATCATCGGGGCAGACGGACGATCTGGAGACGCGCGTGGACGGACGTGGATCGGGAACGGTCGCGGAGGGGCTGCCGCCTATGCCGGCCCCGCCCGACGGATCAGGCCTGGACCTTCTCGTCCTCGAGAACCTTGCGCACGGCGGGACGGGCCAGCATGCGATCGCGGAAGGCGGTGTAGTTGGCGAGGCCGTCGACGGGGAACTCCGCGGCGCTGCGCTTGGCCCAGCTGTAGAAGACCAGCGCATAGGCATCGACGACGGAGTAGCTGTCGCAGAACCACTCGCGGCCGGCCAGCATGCCATCGACCTGTGCCAAATACGCGTTGTAGGAGGCCCGGCCCGTGTCCTGGATGTTGGGATGGGCTGCGGCGTCCGTGGCGTAGCGCCCGGGGCGGCGGACGTGGGCGTAGGCCTGATGCACGCCGGCGGCGAACAGGCCGATGATCGAGAGCGCCCTCGCCTCGCCGATGTCATCCTTGGGCCAGAGACCGAACTTCCTGCCGAGGTAGGGAAGGATGGCGGTATTCTCCGTGATGATCGCACCGCCGTCGACGGCGAGCGCCGGGACGCGGCCGTTGGGGTGGATCTTGAGGTAGCCCGGCGTGCGCTGCTCCCCTTCCGCCAGGTTGACGCGCTGCAGCTCGTAGGGCTGTCCGCTCTCCTCGAGCACGATGTGGGGAGCCAGCGAGCAGGCACCTGGCGAGAAGTAGAGCTTCATACATATCCTCCTGGGTGGAAAAGCAGGGCGCACGGGCCGCCGTGCCGGGCGGCCGTTGCGCGAACTCCGTGATGCACTTGTAGGCCCATTCGCGGGCACGCGCCAAGATGGCGGCGGAGACGGAGCGTCGATCCCAGGCGAACGTCCCCGTCCGGGCCGCCAAGGCGCAGCTGCCGATCCTGTCCGCCGGCTTTGCCGGACGCGTCATGGCGGAGGCCCTTGCGAGGCCTCGGCCTGCGCGGTGACGAACGGCCATTGGCGTTGCGCCCGCACCCATCGGGCGGGCTCAAAACGGCTGGAATTCGCGTGCGAGCCATGCCATGTGCAGGCGCATGCGCATCGCCTTCGAAACGTTCAGCAGGCTCAAGGCGGCCGCCGTGATCTCGATCGCGGTGGCGATGGTCGTCATGGGCCTGAAGTACCTCGCGTATTGGCGGACGGGCAGCGTGGCGCTGTACTCGGACGCGCTCGAAAGCATCGTCAATCTGGTCACCGCCGTGGCGGCGCTGTATGCGATTCACATCTCGAGCCAGCCGGCCGACCGCAACCACCAGTTCGGGCACCACAAGGCGGAATACTTCGCGGCCGTGCTCGAGGGCGTGCTGATCGTCGTCGCGGCGCTCGCCATCCTGCACGAGGCGTACGGAGCCTTCATCACGCCCAGGACGCTCGGCCCGATGACCGAGGGCCTCGCCATCAATGCGGTCGCGATGGCCATCAACGGGGCGTGGGCGACGTTCCTGCTCAGGTGGGGACGGGCGCACAGGTCGCCGGCGCTGGTCGCCGATGGCCGGCACCTGTTCACGGACGTGCTCACGTCCGCGGGGGTCCTCGTCGGGCTGGGGCTCGCGACGGTCACGGGCTGGCAGGTGCTCGACCCGCTGCTGGCCAGCCTCGTCGCGGTGAACATCCTGTGGTCGGGGTGGAAGCTCGTGACGGAATCGATGAGCGGCCTCATGGACGAGGCGGTGACGGCGGACGTGGCCCGGCTGATCCGGAGGATCATCTCGGAGAACGCCTACGGCGCCATCGAGGCGCACGACGTGAAGACACGGCAGGCGGGCCCGGCGACCTTCATCGAGTTCCACCTGGTGGTGCCGGGCAACATGACGGTCGCCAGCGCGCACGACATCTGCGACCGCATCGAGGCGGCGCTCGAGAAGGCCGTGCGCGGCGCGCAGATCCTCATCCACGTGGAGCCCGAGGACGAGGCCAAGGCCACCGGCGTGCCCGTGGTCTGAGGCGCCCAACGGCAGCCGCCGGCGCGGCAGCGTTGCGCAATCGTTACCGGCGCCGCGCAGGGTTTACCAAGGCAAGCAATTTGCCCTGTCCGCGTCCTCCCCGAGGGCGCCCCGTTTACACAAAAGAAAACAACCGGACCGCTTAATCGCCGGGCGTACTGAGCTTCATAGGATTGCCCGCGATGCGTCGTTTCCAGGCAGGGGCGAAGTCCCTCCTCCGGCGCTGGCTCCTCGACAGGGCCGGCAACATCAGCATGATGTTCGTCGTGCTCATCATCCCACTGGTGGCGTGCGTGGGCATGGCGGTCGACCTCGGCCGCGCCTATCGCATCCGCGCCATCGCGCAGAACGCCATCGACAGCGCCGTTCTGGCGGCCGGCAAGGCGGCGCAGACAAACGTCTCGGCGCCGCTGACGGCCGCGACGACGGCCGCGACCAACTACTTCAACGCCGCCAAGCCGACGAACGTGCTGAGCAGCACGATCGGCTTCGCCGGCAACGGGACCAACACCGAGTTCACGGTCACCGGCACGACGTGGGTCGCAACCCCCTTCCTGTCGATCCTGTCGCGGCTGTCGAACGCGGGCGCGGAGGCGGGAGCGCCGGCCTCGTGCGCCAGCAAATACGGCTGCCTCAAGATCGTGACCACGGCGACGGCCTCGATCGCGGCGGGCGGCAACGGCGGCAGCAACGTCGAGATCTCGCTGATGCTCGACGTGACCGGCTCCATGGACGGCAGCAAGATCACGACGCTGATCTCGGCCGCCAACGACCTCGTCGACACCATCATCTGGACCGACCAAAGCCAGTACACATCGCGCGTCGCCATCGTGCCGTTCGCGCCGACGGTGAATGCGGGATCGTATTTCACGGCAATCACCGGCGAGAGCACCAGCCAGTCGACCTCGTGCGGCTGGGGCGGCGGTTGGGGCTGGGGTTGGGGCTGGGGCTGGGGAGGAGGCTCCAGTTGCAGCGTCACCATCGGTCCATGCGTGGTCGATCGGACGGGCACGAACGCCTACACGGACGTGGCGCCCGCGTCAGGCACGTACCTGCCCTCGCTCTACTCCGCGACAGGCTCCACGAGCTCGACCTGCACCCCGTCGACGGCCATCGTGCCGCTGACGTCGGACAAGACGGTGCTGCACGCGACGATCAACAGCCTCACTGCCAGCGGCGGCACGGCCGGGCCCCTCGGCACCGCCTTCGCCTACTACCTGCTGTCGCCCGACTGGGCGAGCGTGTGGGGAACGGCCAGCACGCCAGCCCCCTATTCCGACCTGACGACGCTCAACTCGCAAGGCGCGCCGAAGCTGCAGAAGTACGCCATCCTGATGACCGACGGCGACTACAACATCATGAGCGGGAGCAACGCCTCGACATCCACGGCCAACACGGCGGCGCTGGCGCTGTGCACGGCCATGAAGAACAGGGGCATCGTGGTGTACACGGTGGGCTTCGAGGTCGGCACGACGGCAAAGACCATGCTCACGAGCTGCGCCACGTCGTCGGGCCACTTCTACGACGCCAGCAGCGAGTCGGCGCTGATCGCGGCGTTCCGCGACATCGCGCTCAAGATCTCGTCGCTGCGGCTGACCAACTGAGCCGAGGCGCGGCTACTGGTCCTCGCCGAAGCCGTCCTCGACCAGGGCCACGAGCGCGGCCAGCGCACGGCCGGCCTCGGGTCCTGCCGCCTCGATCTCGATCACGGAGCCGGGCCCGGCTGCCAGCATCATGAGGCCCATGATGGAGGTGCCGCCGACGCTCTGGTCGTCGCGGCGGACGACCACATCGGCGTCGAACTCCTCGGCGCACTTCACGAACTTGGCGGAGGCGCGCGCGTGCAGCCCCTTGCGGTTGCAGATGGTCACGGATGACCTGTGCTTGCCATCGTCTGCCACTGCGCCGGGACCCGACATCAGCCTTCGCCCGACAGAACCTGGCTGGCGACCGAGATGTACTTGCGGCCGGCCTCCTTGGCGGCGTTCACGGCCTCGGGCAGGCGATACTCGGCGCGGACGCTGGCAAGCTTGATGAGCATCGGCAGGTTGATGCCGGCCAGAACCTCGGCGCCGGTCTCGGACATCACGGAGATGGCGAGGTTGGAGGGGGTGCCGCCGAACATGTCGGTGAGGACGACGACGCCGCCGCCCGCATCGACCCGGCGGACGGCCTCGATCAGCTCCATGCGCCGCTGCTCGACGTCGTCGTCGGGCCCGATGGGGAAGGATTCCAGCTGCGACTGGGGGCCGACGACGTGCTCGAGGGCGGCTCGGAATTCACCGGCAAGTCCCCCATGGGCGACAATGACGACGCCTATCATATTGATATAGCGATCCCTTTTCAGCCCCGTGAGGGCACGTCGCCGCGTTGGCAGAAGCCTCGGCGGCGCATCATGGTGCAGGGCGGAATACCCCGCAAGCGGAAAGAAGGCAAAGCGTTCCGCATCGGCGCCGGTTGACGCACGGCCTATGCTGCCGGGCAACCCTCAAGGATCAAAGCGTTCGCGCCAGCGCGATCAGGGCGGCGAGCTTGATGGGGGCGGAGGCCTCGAACGGGGCCAGCCTGAAGACCGGCAGGGACACCCCCAACAGGGTCTCGCGCGCCGGCTCGGGCATGCGCTCGATCTCCTGCGGCGCAACGAGGTCGACGAGGGCGACAAGCCCGGCCTCGAGCGCGTGCTTGACCTGGACGATGCCGACGCCACGCACCTCGAGCTTGCCGCGGATGGCCTCGGGGGCGCGCGCCAGCAGACCGGTCTCGCCGCGCTCCAGGATCACCCGGTCGTCGGCAACCAGCAGCGGGGCCTCAACGGCGGCAGGGCCGCGGCGCGACAGAAACAGGAAGCGCAGGGCAAGGTCGGACTTGCCACTGCCGGAGGGGCCTCGGATCAGGGCGGCGGTGCGGCTGAAGGTGACGCACGTCGCATGCACCGTGACGCTGCGCGGCTCAGTTGCGTCGACCAACGGGCGGCACTCCCTTGCCAGCGGTGGCGTCCCAGGCGGGCAGACGCACGGTGAAGCGGGCCCCCGCGATGCCCGGCATACGGCGGTCCCGCAGCTCGGGCAGCTCCTCGCGCCCGACGGCGGCAGCACCGGGGGGCGCCTGCCGGTTGCTCGCCCACACGCGACCGCCGTAGGCGATGATGATGTCGCGCGTGATGCTGAGGCCGAGGCCCGAGTTCTTGCCGACGGTTCGGTCAGTCTGCGGCCGGTCCGAGTAGAAGCGCTTGAAAACGTCGTCGAGCTTGTCCGGCGGGATGCCGGGGCCCTCGTCCTCAACGACGATCTCCACCTCGGATCCAATCCTGCGCATGGACACGGACACCACGCCGTGCTCGGGCGAGAAGGAGATGGCGTTGTCGAGCAGGTTGGTGATGACGCGGCCAAGCCGCGCCTCATGGCCGCTGACCACGAAGGCGGAGGGGGAGGCGGCGCCGGCCTCCATCTTCACCTCGACGCGGCGGGTGTCCTCGCTCAGGCGGTCCTCGAAGATCGACGCGATGCCAGGAATGAGGCGGCGCATGTCGACGGGCTCGGTCTGCTGCCGGGCGAGGTCGGCATCGAGCATGCTGGCATTGGCCACGTCCGAGATGAGCTTGTTGAGGCGCGACAGCTCCGCCTGGATCTGGCCGACGAGCTCGCGCTGCATCTCGGGCGTCTTGGCGTAGGCCAGGGCCTCGGCGGTCGAGCGGGCCGCCGTGAGCGGGTTCTTGAGCTCGTGGGCCACGTCCTGGGCGAAGCGCTCGCTCGCCTCGATGCGGCGGTAGAGCGACGCCGTCATCTTGTGGAAGGCGGTGGTCATCTGGCCGACCTCGTCGGCGCGGTCGGTCAGGCGGGGAAGCTCGCTGCGGGCGGAGATGTTGCCGCTCACCGCCTCGGCCGCCTCCGACAGGCGGCGCATGGGACCGGCGATGGTGCGGGCCAGCAGCCAGGAGGCCAAGAGAGTGGTGGCCAGGGCGGTCAGCGCAAGCGCCAGAATAACGTTGCGCTCCTCCTGCAGGATGTCGTCGATCTCACCCGGGCGCGAGGACAGCAGCAACACGCCCTGAACAGCCTTGCGGTACTGGATCGGCACCGCCATGGAAACGATCTGCTCGTACTTGTCGTTGATGAGCAGCATGTTGGCGGTGGTGCCCGAGTTCATGGCAATGCGCACCTCGGGATAGGCGTCCATGCCGTTGGCGGCGCCCACATCGCGGTACACCTGCACCTCGCCGCGCATCAGCCAAGTGAGGAAGCGGGTCCATTGGCTGCGTACCTTGAGCTCGCCATTCTTGTCCCTGGAGCCCTCGACGCGCTGGCGGCGCAGCAGGAGCTGGTCGGTGTCGACGATCAAGGTGCCGTCCCGCGCATAGACGCGGGCGCGGGTCTCGGTGCCGGGCACCAGGCGCTGCAGGATGGGCGTGACGCGCTCGGGCGCGATCGAGAGCTGGAGAGCGGCGAAGGCATCGTCGCGCAGCGGCCGCTTGGAGCCTTCGATCTCGGGCAGGCGATCGGGATCGAGGACGATGCGCCGATCGGAATCGAGGGAGGCGTTGGCGGCGATGGCCGCGGCGATGATCTCGCCCTGGGCGCGCAGGCTCTCGCGCTTGGCGTCGATCAGCCAGACGTGGTTGCGGCTCAGATAGACGATGCCGCCAATCAGAATGACGAGGCCGATCAGGTTGGCGAAGATGATGCGGCGCACCAGGCTGCGCGCGATCAGCCGGATGAGCGGCCCGTAGGTGAGAAAGCGGTAGAGCGGCGTGGTGACGAAGCGGGCATTGAAGGCGGACATGCGGGCGCTGAGCCCCGCATAGACCTGCCGCAGGCCCGCCCACAGGCTCGCGGCGCCGCGCTTGCAGCCTGCCCAGACCCCCAGTCCGGTACCCTGGTCGCGCGCCTGGACCGCCATCAGCCCCGCCCTTCGCTCACGCCTCCTTGAAGCGATAGCCGACGCCGTACAGCGTCTCGATCACGTCGAAGTTGTCGTCGGCCTGCTTGAACTTCTTGCGCAGGCGCTTGATGTGGCTGTCGATGGTGCGATCGTCGACGTAGACCTGATCGTCGTAGGCCGCGTCCATGAGCGCGTCGCGCGTCTTGACCACGCCGGGGCGGGTGGCGAGCGCCTGCAGGATGAGGAACTCCGTCACCGTCAGCATGACAGGATGGTTGTCCCAGTGGCAGGTGTGGCGCTCGGGATCGAGCTTGAGCTTGCCGCGCTCGATGACGCGCGCCTGCTCGGCCGCAGCGGTGGCGGCGTCCTTGGGCTGGAACCGGCGCAGCACCGCCTTCACCCGCTCGACGACGAGGCGCTGGGAGAAGGGCTTGGAGATGTAGTCGTCGGCGCCCATCTTGAGGCCGAAGAGCTGATCGATCTCCTCGTCCTTGGAGGTCAGGAAGATCACCGGCATGTCGCTCTGCTGGCGCAGGCGACGCAGCAGCTCCATGCCGTCCATGCGGGGCATCTTGATGTCGAGGATGGCAAGATCGGCCGGCTCCTCGGTCAGGGCGTCGAGGGCGGACGCACCGTCGGAATAGGTGCGGACCTTGTAGCCTTCGGCCTCAAGCGCGATGCTCAGAGACGTCAGGATGTTCCGCTCGTCGTCGACCAGCGCTATGGTGCTCTTCTCTTTCATGTCGGTATGCATCCTCGACCGTAGCCGCAGAGCCGTTTATGGCCCTGCCGTGCGTAAATTGTGGCAAGCCTGTCGGGTTGAACTCTATTCTTAGCTGAAGCCCTTAACCCCGCAACCGAGATGGACCAGAGATGCCTGTGGAGAAAGCGTACCAGCCTTCGGCCCCCGACGCGCCCGCCGCGATCTCGGTTGGGCTCATGCGCAGCGCGCTGAAGGCGGCGCTTGGCACCCTCGACGAGGGCCATCCTTACGCCTCCTTGGTGCTCGTCGCAACCGATCCAAGCGGGGCGCCGCTGCTGCTGATCTCGGGACTTGCCCGGCATACGCGCAATCTCGCCGCCGACGCGCGGGCAAGCCTGCTCATAGACGGCACCGGCCAGGGCGAGGATCCGCTGTCGGGGCCGAGGGTGACGGTGCGCGGGCGGGCGGCGCGCACGGACGACGCGGTGGCCCGGCGGCGCTTCCTGGCGCGGCATCCGGCGGCCCAGGGCTATGCCTCCTTCGCCGATTTCGGCATGTGGCGGCTCGAGGTGGAGGACGCACACTTCATCGGCGGCTTCGGGCGCATCGTGGGCGTCTCCCGGGAGGCTCTGCTGCTGCCGACGGAGGCGGCGGCGGGGCTGATCGCGGCGGAGCCCGACATCGTGGCGCACATGAATGCCGACCACCTGGACGCCGTGCAGCTCTATGCAACGCGGCTGGCGGGCCAGGAGCCGGGGGACTGGCGCATGGTCGGCATCGACCCGGCCGGCATCGATCTCGTCGCCTGGCCGAGGACGGCCCGGATCGCCTTTCCGAGCCTCGTCACTACCCCCGGCGAGGCCCGCAAGGCCCTGGTGGCGCTGGCCGCGGAGGCACGGGGGCGGGAATAGCCTCCTACGAAAGTCTCAGCGCATGCGCAGCAAAAATGCTGCACTGCAGCGTCTTCACCGTAAACCCATTTTGGAAGGCCTATGCGTCGTTTATTCCGTTGAAGGTCTGCCTTACCAGCGCCTAAACGAATAGGCCTTGCTTCCCGCATCCCGAGCGGACGTAGATTGTCTCGGGTGCGGGCAGACACGATCCGGCAGCAAGGGCCCCGGCACCCGAAAGCCGGCGAGTGGCTACATTTCAGAACGGCAGCGAGCACATGACGAGCACGATGTTTCCTTTGAGCCTGCCTGCGAAAGTCCATCACAATACACGGGAGACGCTCCTCATCGAGGAGGCGATCCGCAGGGGCGAGGGACGGTTTGCTTCGACCGGTGCGCTGGCCGTCGAGACCGGCGTCCATACGGGCCGGTCCGCGCAGGACAAGTACGTGGTGCGCGACGCCTCCACCGAGAAGGCGGTCTGGTGGGACAACAACAAGCCCATGACGCCCGAGCAGTTCGACGTGCTCCATGCCGACTTCGTGGCGCACGCCAAGACGCGCGAGATGTTCGTGCAGGACCTGCACGCCGGCGCCGATCCGGCGCACCGCCTCAATGCCCGGATCTTCGTCGAGCTCGCCTGGCACGCGCTGTTCATCCGCTCGCTGCTGCGGCGGCCAAGCGAGGCCGAGCTCGCCGGCTTCACGCCTGAGTTCACGGTCGTCAACCTGCCGAGCTTCCGCGCCGATCCCGACCGCCACGGGGTGCGCTCCAACACCGTGATCGCCTGCAACTTTGCCAAGCGCATCGTGCTGATCGGCGGCTCCTCGTACGCGGGCGAGACCAAGAAGTCGGTGTTCACCTACCTCAACTACGCAATGCCCGAGAAGGGCGTGATGCCGATGCACTGCTCGGCGAACGCCGGGAAGGCCGGCGATTCCGCCGTGTTCTTCGGCCTGTCCGGCACCGGCAAGACGACGCTGTCGGCCGATCCCAAGCGCATCCTGCTCGGCGACGACGAGCACGGCTGGTCCGCGGACGGCGTGTTCAACTTCGAGGGCGGCTGCTACGCCAAGACCATCCGCCTGTCGAAAGAGGCCGAGCCCGAGATCTGGGACGCCTCCAACCGCTTCGGCACCGTGCTCGAGAACGTGATCCTCGACGAGACGACGCGGCTTCCCGATTTCGACGACGGGCGGCTCACCGAGAACACCCGCTCCGCCTACCCGATCGAGTTCATCTCGAACGCCTCGCCGACGGGTGCGGCCGGGCACCCCAAGAACATCGTGATGCTGACGGCCGACGCCTTCGGCATCATGCCGCCGATCGCCAAGCTGTCGCCGAGCCAGGCCATGTACCACTTCCTGTCGGGCTACACGGCCAAGGTCGCCGGCACCGAGAAGGGCATGGGCAACGAGCCGCAGGCGACCTTCTCGACCTGCTTCGGGGCGCCGTTCATGCCGCGCCATCCCAGCGTCTACGGCAACCTGCTGCGCGACCTGATCGCCCGGCACAACGTCGACTGCTGGCTGGTCAACACCGGCTGGACCGGCGGCAAGTACGGGACGGGGCGCCGCATGCCGATCAAGGCGACGCGGGCGCTGCTCGATGCGGCGCTGTCCGGCACGCTGAAGAGCCAGCCGATGCGGCGCGACGCCACCTTCGGCTTCGAGGTGCCGCTGGCGCTGCCGGGCGTCGACCCGGCCATCCTGAACCCGCGCGAGACGTGGGCCGACAAGGCCGCCTACGACGCCCAGGCGAAGGCGCTGGTCGAGATGTTCAACAAGAACTTCGCCAAGTTCGAGGTGCACGTGGACGACGACGTGAAGGCGGCCGCGCCGGCGCTCAGGCAGGCGGCGGAGTAGGGCTCGGGGCCTCGCCGCACGGAGCAGTCGACCTCCAGATCGGAGCGGGCGCAGCGGCGTCCGCTCCTTCGTTTCACGGCTCGTCGTCGCGCAGGCCCGCCGCAAGATCCTGCTCCAGGCGCGCGCGCAGCGTCTCGAGCACGCCGAGCACAGCCTTGATCTCCTCAGCCCGAAGGCCCTTGGCCAGCGCATTGACCCACGGCGTCTGCAGCCGCTGGGCGGCGGCGTAGGCTGCCTCGCCCTTCCTGGTCAAGAGGACGAGGTGGGCGCGCCGGTGGTGCGGATTGGGGCGGAACTCAACGAAGCCCTCGGCCTCAAGCTCGTTGACGATGCGCTGCACGCCCTGGCGGTTGAGCCCCATGCTGCGGGCCAACCACGACACCGGCTGCGGGGCGTGCGCGAAGTGGATGGCGCCCATCACCTGCCACCGTGCGCTCGACAGCCCCACGCTGGCGACGAGCCTATCGCCTGCAAGTAGCAGCCTGCCGTTGAGGCGGAAAGTCTCCAGAATGAGATCCGTCAGGGCCTTGCCGGACGTCGTGTAGCCGTCGCCTGCCATAGCTTGCGGTTCCGTATTGACAACATGTTGACGATCGTGCGAGACCTTAAGTCATGATGACATCATGTTGTCATTTTGGCAATGAGTGGCATTGAAGGAGGCAAGCATGCTCGCCTTGAAGCCTTTCGACACGCAGATCCCGATCGAGCAGCAGCTCGGCGATGCGCAATCGCCGGTCATCCTCGTCAACACGTTCACATTCGACCCAGTGCACGAGGCCGCCGTCCTGCGGGCCTGGACGGACGATGCTGCGTGGATGAAGCAGCAGCCGGGGTTCATCTCGACGCAGCTGCATCGCGCCGTGGCCGGCAGCGCCATGTACCTGAACTATGCTGTGTGGGAGTCGGTCGAGCATTTCCGTGCCGCTTTCTCGCACCCCGACTTCCGCGCGAGGCTCGATGCCTACCCCGACGGTGTGGTGGCCGCGCCGCATCTGTTCGCGCGGATTGCGGTTCCCGGCATCTGCACGGCATGACGGAGGCAACCGATGAAGCGCGTCTTGCACGCCTCTGCCGGTACCCTGGCCCTGGCAACGATCACGGCTTTTTGGGTCTCGACCGTGACCAGCGAGCTGTGGGGCGATCCCGCCGTCATCGCAGCGGTGAAGGCCTCAATCCTGAAGGGCATGCTGGTGCTCATCCCGGCCCTGATGATCGCCGGCTTGAGCGGCCGGTCGCTGGCCGGACAGCGCCACGGCCCCCTCGTGGCCGCCAAGGTGCGGCGCATGAAGATTGTTGCTGCAAACGGGCTGCTCATCCTGCTGCCGTCAGCCTTCTATCTCGCGGGCAAAGCCAGCGCGGAAAGCTTCGACACATGGTTCGTGCTGGTACAGGGGCTGGAACTGGCGGCAGGCGCGCTCAACGCGACGCTGCTTGCCCTCACACTGCGCGACGGGCTGAGGCTTACGGGCAAGCTGCGAGCGCAGCCCGCGTCGGTCTGATGGCCGCGCCTCAGCGGAACGCGGCCACCGTCAGCAGCGGCTGAAAGCGGATGCCGGCGGCCTGGAAGGCCTCGGCGGCGCCTTCCTGGCGGTCGACGACGGTGATGACGCGGTCGATGATGGCGCCCTCGGCCTGCAGGGCCTCGATGGCCTTCAGGGCGGAGCCGCCGGTGGTGGTGACGTCCTCGAGCACGGCGATGCGCTTGCCCGACAGCGCCTCGCCGGGGGCCAGGCCCTCCACGAGCTTCCTGGCGCCGTGGCCCTTGGCCTCCTTGCGCACGAAGACGGCCGCGACGGCAGAGCCCTGGGCGTGGCTGAGCGCGGCGGTGGCGGCGGCGAGCGGCACGGCGCCCATCTCCAGCCCGCCGACGTAGTCGACGTGCGCGCCCTTCAGGGCATCCAGGATCAGCAGCGCGATGAGATGGGCCCCTTCAGGGTGCAGCATGGTCGGCTTCATGTTGAAGTAGAAGCTCGAGGTGCGGCCGGAGGCGAGCTTGACCTCGGCCCCGGTCGAGAACGAGCGCTGCTTCACGATCTCGATCAGGCGGGCGCGGGCGGCTGCGGTGGCGGTCATGCTGGGCACCTGGGAGAGAAAAGTTGAATTGGCTCGGCGCCCTGGGTGGCGCGGCGCGGCACGATCTGTCAAGCGCGCAAGCCTGTGCTAGGACGGTTGCCAACACCAACGGAGCCAGCACTCAGCGAGACCGGCATGGACGCACAGCCCGACGGGCGCTTCCCCGAGGCCGCCTACATCGACCCGACGGCGCGCATCTTCGGGCGCGTCAGCATCGCAGAGGGGGCCAGCGTGTGGCCGTACGCGGTGGTGCGGGCGGAGGCGGAGGAGGTGCGGATCGGCGCCTTCAGCAACCTGCAGGACCACGTGATGGTGCACGTGGGCTTCCATTCGCCGACGATCATCGGGGCCTACTGCTCGATCACGCACCGGGTGGTGCTGCACGGGTGCAGGATCGGCGACAACTGCCTGATCGGCATCGGCGCGACGCTGATGGACGGCGTGGTGGTGGGCGAGAACTCGATCGTGGCCGGCCACGCGTTCCTGCGCGAGGGCACGGTGATCCCGCCCAACTCGATCGTGATGGGGACGCCGGCCAAGGTGGTGCGGACGGCCAACAGCTACGTGGCGAACCGGCTCAACGCCATGCTGTACCATCGCAACGGCCTCGCCTACGCGCGCGGCGACCATCGCGCCTGGGACGGGGCCGACTACGAAGCCGAAATGGCCGCGCACAAGGCGCGTTTTGCGCGCGAGTACGCCGAGCTCTACGGAACCTAGCGGTGAGACTCCACCGAAGGTGCCCTCCTGCCATGGTCGGGCTCGTCCCGGCCATCCATCTCCCAGGCTGCTCCGGCGCCCGCTGCGAGGGCAGGCAAGCCCGAGGATGACATAGGCATCTTCTGTCGGTGCCGGAGCACTGGAGCGCCAAACCCTTTCAAACGGAGGACAGCTCATGACGGCGCCTTCTCTTGCCACCCTCACCGCGCGGGCCCGCGCCGAGGCCTTCTGCACGCGCTTCGGCCTGCGTCTGCCGATCCTGATGGCGCCGATGGCAGGCGCCTCGCCCGCCTCGCTGGCGATCGCGGTCGCCCAGGGCGGCGGCCTCGGCGCCTGCGGGGCCCTGCTGATGAAGCCCGCTGCGATCCGGGCCTGGGCGCAGGAGGTGCGCGCGGGCAGTAACGGCGCCTTCCAGCTCAACACCTGGGTGCCCGACCCGGCGCCGGTGCGCGATGCGGCGCACGAGGCCAAGGTGCGCGGCTTCCTGGCGCAATGGGGGCCCGAGGTGGCAGCGGAGGCGGGCGACGTGGTGCCGGTCGATTTCCAGGCGCAGTGCGAGGCCATGCTGGCGGCGGGGCCGGCGATCATCTCGTCGATCATGGGTCTCTACCCGCCGGCATTCGTCGCGCGCATGAAGGCGCAGGGTGTGAGCTGGCTCGCCAACGTGACGACGGTGGCCGAGGCGCGCGCGGCGGTGGAGGCCGGCGCCGACGTCGTCATCGCGCAGGGCATGGAGGCGGGCGGGCACCGGGGCACCTTCGAGGGCGACAAGGCGGAGGCGACGCTGATCGGGCTGTTCGCGCTGCTGCCGGCCGTGGTCGACGCGGTTGGCGACCGGGTGCCGGTGGTGGCGACGGGCGGCATCGCGGACGCGCGCGGGGTGGCGGCGGCGCTCGTTCTCGGCGCCAGCGCGGTGCAGATCGGCACCGGGCTGCTTCGGACGCCGGAGGCCAAGCTCGCGCCGGCCTGGAGCGCGGCGATCGGCGCCGCCAATCCCGAGGACACCGTGTCGACACGCGCCTTCTCGGGGCGTCTGGGGCGCAGCATCGCCACGGCCTACGTGAAGGCCGCCAACAGCGCCGAGGCGCCGCGGCCGGCGCCCTATCCCGTGCAGCGCGGGCTGACCCAGGCCATGCGCGAGGCGGCCGGCAAGGCCGGCGACATCGACCGCATGCAGGCGTGGGCGGGGCAAGCGTCGCGGCTGGCCTCGACGGAGCCGGCTGCGGCCTACGTGCAGCGCCTGTGGGCGGAGGCGCAGGCGCTGCTGGGCCCCGCGTGAGAGACGCCATGACGGGGCTGCAGGTCCTGAGCACGCTGGCGGTGAAGGGGCTCATGGGAGAGCTGGCAGCGCATCTGCCGGGGGCCGCGCCCGAGATCGTGTACGCGCCGACGGCGCTGCTGACGGAGCGCATCAGGGGCGGCGCGCGCGGCGACGTGGCCATTCTCACGGCGGCCGGCATCGCCGCGCTGGCGGCCGAGGGCGTGCTCGACGGCACGAGCCGGCGCGACGTCGCCGTCTCGGCAGTCGGGGTGGCGGTGCGGGCCGGCGCGCCGCATCCCGACCTGTCGACGCCCGAGGCCGTGCGGCGGCTGCTGCGCGAGGTGCCGTCGCTGTGCTACTCGCGCGCGGGCGCCAGCGGGTTGCACTTTGCCCGGGTGATCGCCCGGCTCGGCATCGCGGAGGAGGTGAACGCCAAGGCCACCATCGTGCCCAGCGGGTTCACGGCGGAGGCCGTGGCCGACGGGCGCTGCGCCATCGCCATCCAGCAGGTCAGCGAGCTCCTGGTGGTGCCCGGCATCGAGGTCGCCGGCCCGCTGCCGGACGCGATCCAGGAGACGCTGACGTTCTCGGCGGCCGTGTTCGCCGACACGCGCGAGGCGCCGGCGGCACGCGACCTCATCGAGCAGATCACGCGCGCCGAGCTTGCCGCCGCCTACGCGCGGCACGGGCTGAGGCTGGCGAGCCCTTGAGAGTGGCGTGGATCCCCGCCTTCGCGGGGATGACGGAAATGGAATGCGCATCGCTCCCAGGCAGCGTCATGCCCGCGAAGGCGGGCATCCACGCAAGGGTGCAGAAATGCTCGCGCCTCAAAAAGAAAGAGCCGCCTGATGCGGCGGCTCTCCAAACGAAGCTATCGAGGCGGAAGGCGGCTTACGCGGCCTTCTTGACCTCGTCGGTGATCTTCTTGGCCGCGTCGGCGAGGTTGTCGGCGGGCACGATCTTGAGGCCCGACTGGGCGAGGATCTGCTTGCCGAGCTCGACGTTGGTACCCTCCAGGCGCACGACGAGGGGCACGGTGATCGCCATCTCCTTGGCGGCGGCCACCACGCCCTCGGCGATGATATCGCAGCGCATGATGCCGCCGAAGATGTTGACCAGGATGCCCTTCACGTTCTTGTCGGAGAGGATGATCTTGAAGGCCGCCGCCACCTTCTCCTTGGATGCGCCGCCGCCGACGTCGAGGAAGTTCGCCGGCTCCGAGCCGTACAGCTTGATGATGTCCATGGTGGCCATGGCGAGGCCGGCGCCGTTGACCATGCAGCCGATCTCGCCGTCGAGCTTGACGTAGTTGAGGTCGTACTTGGACGCCTCGACCTCGGCCGGATCCTCCTCCTCGATGTCGCGCAGGTCCATCACGTCCTTGTGGCGGAAGAGCGCGTTGCTGTCGAAGTTGATCTTGGCGTCGAGGCAGACGAGCTTGCCGGCCTTGGTGACGACGAGCGGGTTGATCTCGAGCAGCGCCATGTCCTTCTCGACGAAGGCCTTGTAGAGGCTCTCGATGAGCTTGTCGCACTGGGCGAACTGCTCGGGCGCCAGCTTGAGGGCGGACGCCACCTTGCGGCCGTGGAAGCCCGAGTAGCCCGACGCCGGGTCGATCGACAGGGTGACGATCTTCTCGGGCGTATCGTGCGCCACCTTCTCGATGTCCATGCCGCCCTCCGTCGAGACGATGAAGGACACGCGCGAGGTGGCGCGGTCGACAAGAGCCGAGAGGTAGAGCTCGCGGCCGATGTCGCAGCCGTCCTCGATGAAGAGGCGCTTGACGACGCGGCCGGGCGCGCCCGTCTGGATGGTGACCAGCGTGTTGCCCAGCATCTCGGTGGCGTATTGCTTGACCTCGTCGAGGGACTTGGCGATGCGCACGCCGCCCTTGTCGCCGGCCGCCGCCTCCTTGAACTTGCCCTTGCCGCGGCCGCCGGCGTGGATCTGCGCCTTGACGACGTAGACGGGGCCGGGCAGCGACTGCGCCACCTTCACGGCCTCGTCGGGCGTGAAGGCCGCGCCGCCCGCCGAGACGGGGACGCCGTAGGTCTTGAGCAGCTCCTTGGCCTGGTACTCGTGGACGTTCATGGCGCTGGTCCCCTCGTCTCGTGTTCGTTCAGGCGTCGTGGTTCGGGCCGCTGGGCCCGGCATCTGTCAGAGGCGCCCGCCGCTCAGGCGGCGGAGCGCGCGGCGATCATCTCGACCTCGACCCTGGCCCCCATCGGCAGGGCGGCCACGGCGAACGTCGAGCGGGCCGGGTAGGGCTCGGTCACGTAGGTCTTGTACACCTCGTTGACGGCGGCAAAGTCCGCCATGTCGGCGAGGAAGATGGTCGTCTTGACGACGTTGGCGAAGGACAGCCCGGCCGCGGCAAGGATGCCCTTCAGGTTCTCCATGGACTGGCGGGCCTGCGCCGAGACGTCGCCGGGAACGAGCTTGCCGGTGGCGCCGTCGAGCGGGATCTGCCCCGAGATGAAGAGCAGGTCGCCGTTCTCGATGGCGGTGGAGTAGGGGCCGATGGGCTTGGCCCCGCCGGCAGCGGATACGGCTTTCTTCGCCATGGTGGGTTCGTCCTTCCGGTCAGCCGGCGAGCGCGGGCGAGATCTTGACGCAGGCGTCGACGAGGCCCTTCACGGACGCGACCGACTTCTCGAACATCGCCTTCTCCTCGGCGTTGAGCTCGAGCGAGACGATCTTCTCGACGCCGTTGGCGCCGATCACCACCGGCACGCCGACGTACATGTCCTTGACGCCGAACTCGCCCGTGCAGTAGGCGGCGCAGGGCAGCACGCGGCGCTTGTCCTTGAGGTAGCTCTCGGCCATGGCGATGGCCGAGGCGGCCGGGGCATAGAAGGCCGAGCCGGTGCCGAGCAGGGCCACGATCTCGCCGCCGCCGCCGCGGGTGCGCTTGATCATGGCGTCGAGCTGCTCCTGGCTGAACATGCCGAGCTTGACGCAATCGGGCAGCGGCACGCCGCCGATCGTGGAATAGCGGACCATGGGCACCATGTCGTCACCGTGGCCGCCCAGCGTCATGGCGCGCACGTCCTCGATCGAGACGTTGGCGGCCTCGGCGAGGAAGCAGGCGAAGCGGGCGCTGTCGAGAACGCCGGCCATGCCGATCACCTTGCCGGTCGGGAGCCCCGAGAACTTCTGCAGCGCCCACACCATGGCGTCGAGCGGGTTGGTGATGCAGATGACGAACGCGTTCGGGGCGTACTTCTTGATGCCGGCGCCCACGCTCTCCATCACCTTGAGATTGATGCCGAGGAGATCATCGCGGCTCATGCCGGGCTTGCGCGGCACGCCCGCCGTGACGATGCAGACGGCAGCGCCCTCGATGGCCGCGTAGCTCTCCACGCCGGAGCCGGCGAGCTTGGCGTTGTAGCCCTCGACGGCCGCGGTCTGGGCGAGGTCGAGCGCCTTGCCTTTGGCCACGCCCTCGGCCATGTCGCAGAGCACGATGTCGCCGAGCTCCTTGAGGCCGGCCAGAAGGGCCAGGGTGCCGCCGATCTGGCCAGCGCCGATCAACGCAATCTTGGTGCGCGCCATTGTCTTTCGCTCCGCTATCTTGGGTGTTGCCTGTGCGACCGGCGGGACCGCCGACGGCTCCGACTTCTTCCTGAACCGGTCGAGCCAGCCCATTCGGCCCCTCTTCGCGCGACGCAAGCCGCGCCCGAAATGAAACATGCACGGGGGCAGGACGCTTCAGGATGGGACACGGCGACACGGCGGCACGAATTCGAGAGAGTCGATTGCAGGGTCGAATTCGAAGGGCGTCGATGCGGCAGCGACCGGAAAGCAGGCCTGCCCCACAATCCGGACGGTTGGTTAGCCCGAAACCCATGGGCGTTCAAGGGCAAGTCCAGGCCGGCAGCGGCCCTACGCCCATCGTATGATGCGCCGGGCAGCGGCAAAACGAAGAGGGCCGCACCCGGCGCAGCGGGGCGGCCCTCGTTCAATCGATGCAGGATGGCTCAGCGACGCGCCTGCCGGCGCGGAGCGAAGGCCTGCTGCAGAAGGCTCATCTGCGCCGAGACCGGGTTCTCGGGCGTGGCAGCGACGGGGGCCTCGAGATCGACCTCCATGGCCCGGTCGAGCTGGATGATGCGGTCGTTCAACGCGAAGGAGGCATCGATCAGGTCCCTAAGGCCCTGAGGCAGATCGGAATAACCCGAAACGTGAGACGGCCGGCTGGTCGCCTTGAGGCGCACCCGGTCGCGCTTGGAACGGGCTTCCTCGGAGGTGATCTCGCCGTCCTTCTGGGCGCGGCGGATCATGAGCCAGGAGGCAAGCTCGAGCAGGCGCGTCGTCAGGCGCATGCTCTCGGTCGCGTAAAGGACGGCAACCGGGCCCTTGAGGGCCTTGGCCTCCTTGCGGCCGTTGCCGTCGAGGTAGGCGGCCGTGCGCTCGACGAGCGCCATGCCTTCCCGAAAGATGGTGTCGAACTGGTCGGAGGATTGGAAGTGCTGGCCGAAAGAGACCGTGACGCCCGCATCTTGCGTCAGGCCGGGGGACTTGGTGCTTGTGCTCATGCCACAACTCGAAACGAACGGTTACGAACTCTTGACCATACGCCGACCACACCCTGGCAGGAGCGAGTTAACAAGTCATCACCCCGCGTCCCACATGTGCCTAGAAAAACGAACGGATTGCCCGAAGGCAACTGTCCATTTTTGAGCAGCGTAGCCGGGAGTACGCACACGCCATGCCAAGTCGCCTGAAAGGCCACGCAACAGGTGATGCCTGACAAGGTTGGCAAAAAAAGAGCCGCCAAGTGGCGGCTCAGAAGTCAACAGGGAGGCGTCAAAACAGAGCGGCGGAGTTCCGCTCGGATCCAGATGACTGGATAGGGGCCATACTGACTTAAATTGGATAATTCGAGGTTAAGCGGCGTATCCTCTCACCGCCGAAGGAGTTGCACTCGGCTCACGGCCGCGCAGGCGTGTCCGGCCAGGGAACGGGGCGCGCGCCCTCCCATGCGAACGGCGGGCGGCTTGCAGAAAGACCTGTGAACAACTCCAGGGGCGTGGCGCCGGGGCCGCCCTCGCAGCCCGGGCGGCCCGGCAGGCAGCGCAGGCGCGGCGGACAGAGCTGGCCGGCACGCGTCAGCGCCATCTCGGAGGAACGATAGGTGCCAAGCGTCACCGTCTCGGCGCTGCCGAAATTGGCGCGCAGCCAGTCGCCCTGGTAAAGCGGGTTCATGGGCACCTTGCGCGGGCTGCCCTCGAGCACGACGAAATGCACCGTGCCGTCTTTGCCGGCGCGGACAAGGCGGGCGCGGCCGGCGCCGAAGATGGCGGACGAGATGGCGCAGCGGCCCTCCGTCAGCGGCCTGCTCCAGAGGTCGACACGCGCCTTGCGCAGGACGCGCTGGCGCTCGAGCTCGTCCTCGGGGTCGAGGCGGAGGCTGCCGATCCAGAGCGGGATCGTCACGGCGACGGCGACAAGGGACGCGGCCCTCAGGATGCGGGGCACCACCTCACGCATCGGGGCGCTTGAAGAGCGCGGCGGCGGCGGCCTCGTGCGCCTTCTTGGCCGCACGCTCGGCCCCGACGCGGGCGATCTCGGCCTCGAGGGCGGCGATGCGCGCATCGAGCTCGGCCACGGAAAGGCTCTTGAGGTCCTCGCCCAGCACGATGCCCTTGGGCGCCTTCGGCCTGATGTCGTCCCAATCCATCGCGCGGTACCTCCCGGATCGGATGCGGCGCGACCATGTCACGACTTCCCGCTTGTCTCAACCCCGGGGGACGGCTAGTGGCGAGTAGACCGAAGCCTTGCAAGAAGGATTGAACCGCCATGGCGCAGGTGCCGCAGACCATGACCGCGATTGCCATCACCACGCCCGGCGGGCCGGACGTGCTGCAACCGGTGCCGACGCCCGTGCCGCAGCCCAAGGCCGGACAGATCCTGGTCAAGGTCGCCGCCGCCGGCGTCAACCGGCCGGACGTGCAGCAGCGCATCGGCGCCTACCCGCCGCCCAAGGACGCCTCGCCCCTGCCCGGCCTCGAGATCGCGGGCGAGGTGGCCGCCGTCGGGCCCGAGGTGACGCGCTGGAAGGCCGGCGACAGCGTGTGCGCGCTGGTCAACGGCGGCGGCTATGCGGAGTACACGATCGCGGAGGAGACGGCGGCGCTGCCGATCCCGGCGGGCCTCGGCATGGCCGAGGCCGGCGGCGTGCCGGAGACCTATTTCACGGTGTGGCACAACGTGTTCGAGCGCGGGCGCTTGCAGGCCGGCGAGTGGCTGCTCGTGCACGGCGGCTCGAGCGGCATCGGCACCACCGCGATCCAGCTCGCCAAGGCGCTCGGCGCCCGGGTGCTGGCGACGGCGGGCTCCGAGGAGAAATGCGCGGCCATGCGCGAGCTCGGCGCCGACCGCGCCATCAACTACAGGACCGAGGACTTCGTCGCGGTGGCCAAGGAGGCGACCGGCGGGCACGGCATCGACGTGACGCTCGACATGGTGGGCGGCGACTACACCGAGCGCAACATCATCGCGGCGGCGGAGGACGGGCGGATCGTGCAGATCGCGACGCTCGGCGGCGCCGACGTCACGTTCAACATCGGCCGGCTGATGATGAAGCGCCTCACGCTCACGGGCTCGACGCTGCGGCCGCGAACGCGGGCGGTGAAGGCCGGCATGGCGCGCGCGCTCGAGGAGAAGGTGTGGCCGCTGTTTGCCCAGGGCAAGCTGAAGGTGGTGATGGATTCGACATTCCCGCTGACCAAGGCCGCGGACGCGCACCGCCGTCTCGAGACCAGCCAGCACGTCGGCAAGATCGTGCTGCTGGCGGGCGGGTAGGGGCCGAGCGCCCGATGCGGGGCACGGCCGCCGAGCGCACGGCGCCGATGCCCGTCAGCGCTTGCCGAGCACGACCTGGTGCCGCCGGCCGCCGCCGATCCCCACGCTCACGACAGACCTGCCGCCCGCCGTCTCGATGGTGAAATCGCCTTCGGCCGGCGCAGGAAGCCGATGGCGCGAGAGCTCGCGCGCCCCGCCTTTGATCGACACCACGCGCAGCGTCGCACGATCGAGCGATGGAACGGCCAGGTCGGCGACACCGTCGCCATCGAAATCGGCGACCGCCGACATGCCGAGATGCGGGGAGCCGATGACATGGTTCGACACCCCGGGAAGCTGGGCGATCTCGACCAGGCTTCCCTGCCGCAAGGTCCAAACGCGCAAGAGGCCGAGCACGTGCGGCATCTGCACGTAGGCGATGTCGGGACGGCCATCGCCATCGAAATCGGCGATGCCCGCCGGATTGAGCCAGGTGTGCGGCCGGCCTGTCGCCGGCGTCTCGGAGACGATCTCCAAGGCGCCATTGCGAAGGCCGACAATCGCGAGGCTCGCGCCCTTGTGCAGGTATGAGCGCACCAGCACGATCTCATCGAGCCCATCGCCGTCCAGATCGACCAGCCGGGGCTGCCGGTCCTCGAAGACCGAGCTCTCCGGCAGGGTCAGCTTCAACACCGTGCGATCGGCCAGACGCACCACGAGGCTTGCCGCCTCATACCGACCGCCGAGCACGAAATGGCGGTAGCGCGCGGTCGGATCGGCGAGCCAGGCCTCCGCAATCGCCCCCTTGCCGGTTGCGACCCTCAAATCGGGCAATGCGTTCGGCCGCGGATCCGCGTGCGCGCGGCCGGTGCCGGCAAGCGCGAGAAGCACACACAGGGAAGCGATATAGCCCAGCATCGTCGGCGCCTCATGATGGAGCGCGACAAGGCTTATCAGGTTCCTTGCTCACGCGGCCTTCAATTTGTCGACAGGCCCTGCCGGGGGGCAGCGGCCCGGCGCTGCGCACTCAGCCCTGGGTCTGGGACTGGGTGCCTTGCGCCTGCGACTGGCTCTGGCGCTGGCCGTCCGGCTTCACCTCGTGCGCGTCGACGCTGACGGTCAGCGTCTCCTCGCCGCCGCCGCGGCGGGCGCCCATGATCGGGGCGGCGGTGGCGGCGTCGAGCCCGGTGGACAGGCGCACGTAGCGATCGGTCGGACAGATGCTGTTGGCCACGTCGAAGCCGACCCAGCCGAGCCCCTCGATCCAGACCTCCGCCCAGGCGTGGTGGGCTTGCGCCGGCTCCTCCTCCTCGGCCACGAGGTAGCCGGTGACGTAGCGCGCCGGCACCCCCAGCTCGCGCGCCGCCGCAATGAAGATGTGGGCGTGGTCCTGGCAGACGCCGTGGCCCTCCTTCAGGGCCTCCGCGGCGCTGGTGTGCACGTCCGTCATGCCGGTCTTGTACTCGACCTTGTCGCGGATCACCTCGGCCAGGGCGTGCATGCGCGGCAGCGTGTCCTTCTCCTTGATCGCCGAGGCGAGCTCCGAGATGGCCGCATCCGGCATGGTCTGGGGGGTGCGCTTGAGATAGACGCGCACCGGCGTGGCGTTGAACACGCCGGCCACGACGCCGCTCCTGTCCTCGGTCTCGACGAGACCCGACGCCTCGATGACGAGCTCGGCGTGCGGCTGGTTGATGGCGACGAGTTCGACCAGATTGCCGAAGCCGTCGGTGAACTGGGTGCCGGGGGCGGGCGCCGAGGTCGTGAGCGTCCACTCGCGCACCCGCTGGCCAACGAACGACGGCGGGCGCAGGCGCAAGGACTGGACCGAATAGGCGGCGGGCTCCTGGTAGAGGTAGCGCGTGAGATGGCGGATCTGGATGAGCATGAAGCCTGTCGCGGCGTTTATGTGTTCAGTCCGTGAAGTGATAGGTGGCCGAGATCGCATTGCCGAGGCTGTTGTTGCGGGCAATGCAGTCGGACAGGAACTCGTGCAGGCCGGACTGGAAGATAGTGGTCATGTTGCCGTCCCGGAGCAGGCTCAGCGTCTCGCGCGCGTTGGCCTCGCAGCCGTTGGAGCTGCCGTAGAAGGCGTTGAGCTCGGCCAGCGCGTGCACGATCTCCTCGTAGCAGGAGCGCAGCGAGCGCGGCATCTGCCGGTTCAGGATCAGGTAGTCCGCAACCCGCCAGGGCTTGTAGCTCTCGCGGTAGACCCAGTGGTAGCTGCGGTGCGCCGAGACCGAGCGCAGGATGGCAGCCCATTGGGCGTTGTCGATCTCGCCGCCGACGAGCTCGCTGTGGGGCAGGAGCACGTAGTACTTCACGTCGAGGATGCGGGCCGTGTTGTCGGCGCGCTCGAGGAAGGTGCCGAGCTGGTTGAAATAGAAGGTGTCGTTGCGCAGGATCGTATTGAGCAGGGCGCCGCGGAACAGCGCCGAGCGCTCCTTGATCCAGTCGAAGAGCGGGGGAAGCTTGTCGGAGGTGAGCGCCTTCTGATTGATGGCGGCGAACTCGATCCAGGCGCTGTTGAGGCTCTCCCACATCTCGCGCGTCAAGGCCGTGCGCTGGGCGCGCGCGTTGCGGCGGGCCGTGGCCAGGCAGGCGTAGACGCTCGAGGGGTTGTCCGGGTCGAACAGCATGTAGCGGACGACGTCCTCGGTGGCGTAGGACTTGTACTTGTCGAGGAAGCCACGCTCGCAGCCGGCGCTGCGCAGGGTCGAGAACCACTCCGGCTCGCCGCCACCCTCGCGCGGCAGCAGGGCAATGCGATAGCCGACCTCGAGCAGACGGGCGATGTTCTCGGCGCGCTCGATGTAGCGCGACATCCAGAACAGATCGTTGGCGGTGCGGCCTAGCATGCCGGGCCCTCTCGTTTAGTGCCCGCCGTCATCCTCGGGCCTTTTCCACGGCTGTCCGGTTGAATGCCCAGAGGCGAGGAACACAACGCTTGGAAACACTTCAATCGCGGTGTCGACCTGCGCCCGACAGTGCCGCTGACCGTGCAAGCAACCGCAAACCTGTCCCCTCTCCCCATGCAGCGCAGCGGAGTGGGGAGAGGGTTAGGGTGAGGGGCAGCCGCATGCTTCGGAGCGCCGAGAAAGCTCTGAAGATAGGGCCCCGATCCAACGTCGAGACCTCTCCTGCCCCTCACCCCGACCCTCTCCCCGCCAAGCGGGGAGAGGGGGAAGAGGGCGCGACCGGATAGCCGTGAGCCTGTTCCGAGGATCCAGTGTCCAGCAGGCGTCGGAGCAAGCTGTGAGATGGATGGTCGGGACAAGCCCGACCATGACAAGCCGGCATGGACCGTTGGAGTTTGCACACGGGCGCGAGCACATGCGCGGCTTGGATAGCGGCGTGCGTGCCTCGATACGGCTGCGGGCGATGCAACGGATGTCTCGGTCATCCCGCTAATCCTGCAAGACCCATGTGTCCTTGGTGCCCCCGCCCTGGCTCGAGTTGACGACGAGGGAGCCCTCGCGCAGGGCCACGCGGGTCAGGCCGCCGGGCGTCAGGCGCACGCGGTCGCCGACGAGGACGAACGGACGCAGGTCGATGTGGCGCTCGGCGATGCCGGCGTCGACCAGCGTCGGGCAGGTGGAGAGCGCCAGCGTCGGCTGGGCGATGTAGCGCTCGGGCCGCGCCTTGACGCGCATGCGGAACATGTCGATCTCGTCGCGGGAGGCGGCAGGGCCCACCATCATGCCGTAGCCGCCGGAGCCGTGCACCTCCTTGACGACGAGCTTGTCCAGGTTCTCGAGCACGTACTTGAGGTCGTCGGCCTTGCGGCACTGATAGGTCGGCACGTTCTTCAGGATCGGCGGGCGGCCGGTGTAGAATTCCACGATGTCGGGCATGTAGGTGTAGATCGACTTGTCGTCGGCGATGCCGGCGCCCGGGGCATTGACGATGGTGAGGCGGCCCGACCGGTAGACGTCGAAGATGCCGGGCACGCCCAGCACCGAATCCTTGCGGAACACCAGCGGGTCGAGGAAGGAATCGTCGATGCGCCGGTAGACGACATCGACCTGCTTGAGGCCGCGCGTGGTCTTCATGTGCAAGGCGCCGTCGACCACCACGAGATCCTGGCCCTCGACCAGCTCGACGCCCATCTGGTCGGCGAGGAAGGAGTGCTCGAAGTAGGCGCTGTTGTGGATGCCGGGCGTGAGCACGACGCAGGTCGGCGCGTGGTCGAGGTTGTCGGGCGCCACGCTCTCCAGCGTCAGGCGCAGGCTCTCGGGATAGTCCTCCACGGCCTGGACGCGGTTGCGCGAGAACAGCTCCGGGAACATGTGCATCATGGTCTCGCGGTTCTCCAGCATGTAGGAGACGCCGGAGGGCGTGCGCGTGTTGTCCTCGAGGACGAAGAACTCGTGCTCGGAGGTGCGCACAAGGTCGATGCCGATGATGTGGGAGTAGATGCCGCGGGCGGGCTCGACGCACATCATCTCCGGCACGAAGGCCGCATTCTGGATCACCAGGTCGGCGGGGATGCGCCCGGCGCGGATGATCTCCTGCCGGTGGTAGATGTCGTACATGAAGGCGTTGAGGGCGCGCACGCGCTGCTCGATGCCGGCGGACAGCCGGCGCCACTCGGCCGCCGAGAGGATGCGGGGCACGATGTCGAAGGGTATGAGGCGCTCGGTGGCGGCGTCGTCGCCGTAGACGGCGAAGGTGATGCCGGTGCGGCGGAACAGGGCCTCCGCCTCGCTGCGCTTGCGGCGCAGGTCGTCGATCTGCTGCGCCTCCAGCCACTGGTGCACGAACTGGTACGGCTCGCGCACCAGCCCGTCGAGACCCTTCATCTCATCGAATGCAGCCGGCAACAGATCCCCCTCGCAATGGGCCTACGGCAGCGTCGCTGTGCAAGTAGCGGGCAAGTTCCGCGAGCGAGGATAATCTGTGCAGCGCCCGCTTCGCCACCACATGATACGCAGATTTTTCTGCTCAAGTTGCAAGCATGTGCGAGACGCTTGGGCAGGCGCCCGCCGCGGAACGGGCAAAGTGCGATCTACTGCGGCATTGCGGCGAGCAGGGCCAGCGCGGCGCGCGCATCGAGACGGCCGTCGTACAGCGCGCGGCCGGTGATGGCGCCCGCGAGCATGGCGTGCTCGGGCAGGAGCAGGCGACGCACGTCCTCGAGGCTCGCCAGACCGCCCGAGGCGATCACCGGGATCGCCGTCGCCCGCGCCAGCGCCGCCGTCGCGGCGAGGTTGAGGCCCTTCAGGACGCCGTCGCGCTCGATGTCGGTGTAGACGATCGCGGCGACGCCGGCATCCTCGAAGCGGGCGGCGAGCTCGGTGGCCGAGAGCTCGCTGGTCTCGGCCCAGCCCTCCACCGCCACCTTGCCGGCGCGCGCGTCGATACCGACGGCGACGGCGCCTGGAAACCGCCGGCAGGCCTCGCGCACGAGGCCAGGGTCGCGCACCGCGGTGGTGCCGAGGATGACGCGGCGGATGCCCTTCGCCAGCCAGGCCTCGATGGTGGCAAGGTCGCGGATGCCGCCGCCGAGCTGGGCCGGGATGCGGATCGCCTTCAGGATCGCCTCGACGGCTGCGGCATTCACCGGCCTGCCGGCGAATGCGCCATTGAGATCAACGATGTGGAGGTAGGGGAAACCTTGCGCCTCGAAGCTCGCCGCCTGCGCGGCGGGATCGTCGCTGAAGACGGTGGCGGCGCTCATCTCGCCGTGCTTGAGGCGGACGCACTGGCCGTCCTTGAGGTCGATGGCGGGAAACAGGATCACGACAGGATGTCCAATGCGTTCAGATGGTGGATTTGCAGATTGGTTGCCGAGGCAACGACAGAAGCCTTCATTGCAAGATGCAGTCACATCGGGACGCGCGCCACTTCTCGTCGACCCGTCGCAGCCCGCAACCGGCTTGCGTGGATCCCGGCCTGCGCGGGATGACGGAAGAGGAGAAGCGGGACGGATGCCCCCTTCCTGCCGTCATGCCCGCGGAGGCAGGCATCCACGCCCGGCTCGGCAAGCCCAGACACGTGGCATGCATCCCGGCCAACCAGGCCACGAGATTGCTCATTTCCTGGTGCATCAACAGGCGACCAGTCCCCAAGTCAAGAGTGCGGCGTCATGCTGTCCGTGTTGGAAACCACCCCCAAGCGCCCGAAGCAGGCGCTCTCCGAGCGCGACGCCATCGACATCTGGATCGCGCGCTGGCTGCGCGTGAAGCGCAAGGACCTGATCGCGCGCTACGATTGCGATCCCAGGCGGCTGTACGAGATCTGGCAGGGGGAGCGCTTCGCCGGCAGCCGCGAGAAGGCGTTGGCGCTGTTCAACGAGCGCTATCCGGGGCTCGCCGACCGGATCGATTTCGGCAAGCACCGGCGCATCGCGCGCGGGGTGCCGCCGGAATTGCAGCCGGGGCTGTTCGACAGCACCTGAGGCACAGCCTCTCGGGTTGATTGATGTGGCTCCGTCGGCGGAGGGCGACGACCTAGCGACAATAAAATGACTAGAATGAATGACTTGGCTCGCACGCTTTGCAGATTGGATACCGCTGCTCTTCCTTGTCGCGCTGTGGCTCCTCTTCATGTGGCTCATGACGAGGAAGAACAGCCCGGCAAAGCAATCGCTCGCGGAGTGGAAGCGGCACAGCGACCTGCTCGAGAAACTGTTCACCCAGCACAATGCAAGGCTGAGGAAGCTCGAAGATCGAGGTCGAGCCGACCAAGCCCGAATTCCTAACCCCAATGGCAGATGAGAACAAAGCTCGAACTTTGTTCTGGACGTGCCCCCGAATCCGAGTCATGTTCCCTCTACGTTCTCGCCGCTGAGCCGAAGTCAGTTGGGCCCGCGTCGCGGCGAGAGCCTTCCCCCAACGGTCCCACTCGCTGCCCACGAGAGATCCCCCATGCGCACCTATCTCATCACCTACGACATCGCCCAGCCCGCCCGCCACGCCATCTCCGGCGCCATCATGAGCCTGGGCGAAGCCTGGGCGCGCCCGCTCGAGACGACCTGGTACGTGCAGTCGACGGACCGGGCCAGCGCGATCGAGAGCAAGCTCAAGGATCTGATCGACGGCGAGGACGGCCTGCTGATCCAGCAGGTGGAGGCCGACGCCATGCTGCTCAACACGTCGCTGCGCTGGTTCCGCAAGCGGCGCGGCGGCGAGGAGCAGGCAAACGTCGTGGCGTTCCCGGCGCCGCAGGCCCCGATGCCGGAGGCGCAGGCGGCCTGAGCCGGAGCACCGCCCCCCCCCCCCGCCGCCGGCGGCTCTCCCTTTCCGCTCTCTCTCTTTCTCCAGTAGCCCGCGTCGCCGCCTTGAGCCCTGCCGCCCCCCGGAGGCGAGGCTCAAGGCGATTTTCGTTGGTGGGACGCGCGGCCGGCGCTGCACGCCCGCACCATTGGTTACGGAGATTTCATCTGGCGGCCATCTGGCAGAAAGGCCGGCCGTGATTATCTCCAAGTCAAGCCTCGAACCCCCCCGTCAGAGGCGACAAAAGCTGGTCAATCCCTCGGACCAGCTCACTGAAGGGCCGGCGGTCGAGCTCAGCTCCTGCCGGCCTTTCTTCGTCTGGGCCTGCCCCTGCCGCGCCCGACGCGATCACTCAGTGAACCGAGTTGTGCCCTACGGCTTCCACCGCAGGAAATTGGCGATGAGCTTGAGGCCGAGGGTCTGGCTCTTCTCGGGGTGGAACTGGGTGCCGGCGAAATTCTCGCGTGCGACCATGGCCGTGACCGGGCCGCCGTAGTCGGTCTCGGCGACCACGCAGGCGCGGTCCGGCGTGACGATGTGGAAGGAGTGGACGAAATAGGCGTGCAGCCCCGCAGGGCCCGTGGCGATGCCGGCAAGCAGCGGGTGGTCGTTGACCAGGGACAGCGTGTTCCAGCCCATGTGCGGGATCTTGAGCGAGGGATCGCGCGGCGCAATGGCGGCGACGTCGCCCTTGATCCAGCCGAAGCCTTCGGTGACGCCGAACTCGAGCCCCCGCTCGGCCATGAGCTGACAGCCGACGCAGATGCCGAGGAACGGCCGGCGCTTGACGCGCACCACGTCCTCCAGCGCCTCGCGCATGCCGGGCACCGCCGCGAGGCCGCGCCTGCAGTCGGCAAAGGCGCCGACACCCGGCAGGACCACGCGGTCGGCGGCCAGCACATCGGCGGCGTGGCTCGTGACCTTGATCGCGGCGTCGGCGCCGCTCTCGCGGGCGGCGCGCTCGAAGGCTTTCGCCGCCGAGTGCAGGTTGCCCGAGCCGTAGTCGATGATGACGACGCGCTGCATGTCGCGCCTCAGGCCCCGCGCAGGCGGCCGAAGCCCGACCAGCCGCGGCCGCGGGCGCCGGGCGACATCAGCGACGTGCTGCCGGTCGGCGCGGCGATCAGCGGCTGGCTCGGCAGCCAGTCGTCGAAGAAGCGGCGCTCGCAGTCCTCCAGGGATCGCCCCGAGACGCTGCCGAGCATCCGCCAGCCGCGGCGCGCCAGGCCCCAGCGGCGCAGCGCGTCCGCCTCGAACCCGAAGAGCAGCCCGACGGCGACACCGGCCAGTGCCGGCCATTGCTGCTCGGTGCCCGCCAGGCGACCAACCACCTGCAGCAGGGCGACGACGCCGGCATAGCCCAGCAGCACCCACCAGAGGCGATGGGCCAGCAGCCAGAAGGGCGTGAACAACGCCGCCATCCAGGAGAAGCCATCCTTGACGAAGACCAGGCCCTCGGCCCGCTCGATACGGTCCGAGGGCGGGTTGGGTCGCTCGTGAACTGTGAACGATTTCATGGGCTAGACCGCAGGCTGCAGAAGTCCAAGACCCGGCTTGTACGCCGGCCTTGCGCGATTGGCGAGCCAATTCACCAGACCCTGCCAACCGGACGAGGCCCAAGCTCCGCTCTTCCCCACCGCGCCTCAGCCATTGGCCGAGGGCGTCCCATTGCATTCTCGATCCGGCCGCGGCGGGTGAAGACGGCCGCGAGCGAGGTCTCGCGCCGCGGCAGCTCTGCAACGCGCCACCGCGGGCTCCGGTCCGGTCCCGCAGGAGCAGCAGCGGCATCACTCACGATCACGGCCTGCGCTCATGACGGGCGGTCCGCTCCACCTGCGGAAACTGTGGGCTCAGACCTCGTTCCGCGTACTGCCCATGCCCTCAGTCCTTCACGTCGGTGCGGAAGGTCTTCGACACGATGCGCCAGCCGTCCTTCAGCTTCAGCAGCGTCAGGTAGTCGGTGAAGTAGCGCGGGTGGATCGAGCACTCGAGCTTCACGAGCGCCGTCTCGGGCCCGGCGAAGTCGATCGACACGATGCGGTCGGTGCGGGCCAGGCCCTTGGACTTGGCCGAGGGGCGCCCCTGCACCAAGTCGAACCACGCCGCGCGCGGCAGGTCGGCGACGCCGCCCGCGCTCACGGAGTAGAGGTGGCTCACCTCGTGGAAGGCGGCGCCGAGCTTGCCCGTATCGCCCTCATAGAGCCCATCGAGATAGGTCCAGATCACCTTCTCGACCTCTGCAACGTCTCCAGCCATGCGGCTCTCCCTTGTCTGTCTCCCTGGCGCGCGGACTATAGCCCCTGAGAGGGCGCCGGCGCGCTCACTTTGCCGCCAGCAAGTCAGTTTCGCCGGGAGCGACGCCACGGCGGAAAGGTGACGCAGCGCAGATCCCGGGGAACGTGGTAGCATAGCACCACATCACTGGCTCCGCGCGCCGGCGCGGGACCGCAGAGGGAGCATCATGAGCATCGCTGCCAACGCGCGACCCAACGCGCCCACGTTCACGGAGCTGTTCACCCCGAAGCTCGTGACCATCCTGCGCGAGGGCTACGGCGCCCGCGACCTGCGCGCGGACGCCATCGCCGGGCTGACGGTTGCCGTGGTGGCGCTGCCGCTGTCGATGGCGATCGCCATCGGCTCCGGCCTGACGCCGGAGAAGGGGCTGTTCACGGCGATCATC
>JANRIO010000087.1:0-8326 GCA_033764875.1 Hyphomicrobiaceae bacterium
AAGGTCGCGCTCTCCGCCTCGCGCGACATCCCCTTCAACCGCCTCGTGCTCAGCCAGGCGAATGTCCGCCGCATCAAGGCCGGCATCGCCGTCGAGGAGCTGGCCGAGGACATCGCCCGGCGCACCCTGCTGCAGAGCCTCACCGTCCGCCCCGTGCTGGACGATGACGGCAACGAGACCGGCACTTTCGAGGTGCCCTCGGGCGGCCGGCGCTACCGCGCGCTTGAGCTGCTGGTGAAGCAGAAGCGCCTCGCCCGCACCGCGCCGATCCCGTGCATCATCCGCACCGAGGGCATCGCCGAGGAGGACAGCCTGGCCGAGAACGTGCAGCGCGCGCCGCTGCACCCGCTCGACCAGTTCCGCGCCTTCCAGGCATTGCGTGAGCGTGGCCGCTCGGAGGAGGAGATTGCCGCGGCCTTCTTCGTCTCGGTCGGCGTGGTCCGGCAGCGGCTGCGCCTCGCCGCCGTCTCCCCGCGCCTCCTCGACCTCTACGCCGAGGACGGCATGACGCTCGAGCAGCTGATGGCCTTCACCGTCAGCCCCGACCATGAGCGCCAGGAGCGGGTGTGGGAGGCGCTGCAGCGCTCCTACACGAAGGAGCCCTACCAGATCCGCCGCCTGCTGACCGAGGGCGCCGTCCGCGCCTCCGACAAGCGCGCGCGCTTCGTCGGCGCCGAGGCCTACGAGGCGGCGGGCGGGCTGATCCTGCGCGACCTGTTCCAGCCCGACGACGGCGGCTGGTGGCAGGATGCCGGGCTGCTCGAGCGCCTCGCGCGCGAGCGCCTGGAGCGCGACGCCGAGGCGATCCGCGCCGAGGGCTGGCGCTGGGTCGAGGCAGCGCCCGACTTCCCCTACGGCCACACCTACGGCCTGCGCCACCTGGCCGGCGAGGCGCAACCGCTGAGCGAGAAAGAGACGGCACGGCGCGATGCGCTCCAGGCCGAGTTCGACAGGCTGGAACAGGACTGCGCCGAGGCGGACGAGGTGCCGGAGGAGACCGACCGGCGCCTCGTCGAGATCGAGGAGGCGCTCGCCGCCTTCGAGGACCGGCCCGTCGCCTACGATCCCGACGAGATGGCGCGCGCTGGCGTCTTCGTCAGCATCGACGGCTCGGGCGCGCTGCGCGTCGAGCGCGGGTATGTCCGGCCGGAGGACGAACCGCCGGTCGCGGCCGAGCCGGAGCAGGTCGAAACCGGGCAGGTCGCGGCCGATCCGGAGGCGGAGGGCGAGACCACGGCCGAGCCCGACACCGGCGCAACCGCGCCGCCCGCCGAGCCGACGGAGGAGGACGAGGGCATCCGCCCGCTGCCCGACCGGCTGCTGACCGAGCTCACCGCCCACCGCACCCTCGCGCTGCGCGATGCGCTCGCCGGCGATCCGCAGACGGCCTTCCTTGCCGCGCTGCACGCGCTCTGCCTGCGGCTGTTCTACCGCTACGGCCTCGACTCCTGCCTGGAGATCGAGCCGAAGAGCGCGCTGTTCTCCGCCCAGGCGCCCGGCCTCGCGGACACCGCCTCGGCGCGCGCCATCGAGGCACGCCACGCGCGCTGGCAGGCCCAGATGCCGCAGGAGCCGGGGGAGCTCTGGCCGGTCCTCGCAGGCTTCGACGCCGACAGCCGTGAGGCGCTGTTCGCGCACTGCGTCGGGCTGACGGTCAACGCGGTGCACGAGGCCTACAACCGCCGGCCCAAGGCGATCGCGCATGCCGACCGCATCGCCGAGGCGGTCAACCTCGACATGGTCGCGGTCGGCTGGCGGCCGACGGCGGAGGCCTATCTCGGCCGCGTCACCAAGGGCCGCATCCTCGCCGCCGTGCGGGAGGCGCGCGGCGCGCGGACGGTGGAGCGCCTCGCCGGCCTGAAGAAGGCGGAGATGGCGACCGCCGCCGAGGAGCTGCTCGCCGGCACCGGCTGGGTGCCCGAGCCGCTGCGCACGCCGGGCCAGGTCTTCGCGGTGGTGGAGCCGGAGACCGAGGCGGCGCGGGAGGGCGAAGCGGAATCGGCGGCTGAGGGCGGCGAACCGGCCATCGCCTCGGCGTCGCCGGCCGAGGACACTGAGGCTGCGGCGATCCCCACCGCCGCGATCGCCGCCGAGTAACCCGCCTCCCTGCACCTCGCGGGCCCGTCGCAAGGCGGGCCCGCATCTTCATGGAGGGACCGATGCGCGAGGATGCCGCCGCGCTCGCGCGCCGCCTGGCCCGCAACGCCGAGGCGGTCTGCCGCCACTACCTCTCCAACGGCCGGCGCGAGGGGCGCTGGTGGACCGTGGGCGATGTCGCGAACACGCCGGGGCGCAGCCTGTTCGTGCGGCTGCACGGGCCTGAGGCGGGTCGTGGCGCCGCAGGGAAGTGGACCGACGCCGCGACGGGCGAGCATGGCGACCTGCTGGACCTGATCGCCCGGGCGCGCGGGCTCGACAACCTTCGAGACGTGCTGGAGGAGGCGCGGCGGTTCCTGAGCCTGCCGGCGCCGCCGCGGCCACCGCCGCGCGCGCCGGTCGCGACCGGCTCGCCGGACGCGGCGCGCCGGCTGTTCCACGCCGGGCAGCCGATCAGGGGCACGCTGGCCGAGACCTATCTGCGCGCGCGCGGCATCACCTACCTGGACGACCTGCCCGCGCTGCGCTTCCACCCGCGCTGCTATTACCGCGTCGACGAGAACGCGCCGGTCGAGACGTGGCCAGCGATGCTCGCCGCGGTGACGGACCTCGACGGCACGATCACCGGCGTGCACCGCACCTGGCTCGCCCGCGATGGCAGCGGCAAAGCACCGGTCGGAACGCCGAGGCGGGCGATGGGACGGCTACTTGGGCACGGCGTGAGGTTCGCCGTGGTGGAGGATGTCGTCGCAGTCGGCGAAGGCATCGAGACGATGCTGGCGCTTCGGTGCGTGCTGCCCGGCCTGCCGATGATCGCGGCACTATCGGCGAGCCATCTCGCTGCGGTGATTTTGCCGGCAGCTCTGCGCCGTCTCTACGTCACCCAAGACAGTGACCGCGCGGGCACGCGCGCCGCCGCAACGCTGATCGAGCGCGCGGAGCACGCGGGCATCGAGCCGATCGCGCTGAGCCCGCGTTCGGACGACTTCAACGGCGATTTGCGCCAGGTCGGTCATGCGGAGTTTGCCGCGCTGCTGCGTGCG
The DNA here is from genome assembly GCA_033764875.1 of Hyphomicrobiaceae bacterium. Taxonomy (GTDB): domain Bacteria; phylum Pseudomonadota; class Alphaproteobacteria; order Rhizobiales; family Hyphomicrobiaceae; genus AWTP1-13. The sequence goes on from JANRIO010000087.1 coordinate 3,141, forward strand.
CAGCTCTCGCCTGAAGACGTCGGTCGGTTCCTGGGCGTCATGGCAGACCCGCGCCGTCAAGTGCAGCGGGTGTAGCCTTGCCACGTCGCCTGGTCGGCGCATGTCTCCGCAGTGCGCCGCCTCCGCTCCATTCTCCCCAAGGACGCTGATCCAACCTGGGTCGCGAGAGAACTGGCTATGAGACCGAGAAGGTGAAGTCGTGTTCTAACCGGTCGGGTGAGGTTCCCGGCCTGAATGAATTGGTCTGGCGCTTTGCTATCTGCGAAGAGGTGCCCTGGTTCAGCGCGCGAACGGTCCGCCCACCCAGACCTTGTACGAGACTTTCCCGAAGGCCCTGCAGAAGCACAGGCTTATCGAGCTTGGTCCCGCCTATGCGCACTACGATGCGCGCCTTGTCGCGCAGCAGCGGCGCGCATCCCCGCCAGACGTCCTCGAGAAAACTCCAGTAGTTCTCGGCAGAGGTGTGGCGATCGTCCTTGTGCAGGCGGAGCATGGGCTTCTGCTCGCCGCCTAGGAACCACATGCGCAGCCATTGGTCCTCCGCGTAATCAGTCGTGTCGATGTACGGCGGCGATGTGACGACGAGCGCAACGCTGCCCTCGTGCTTCCTTAGCACGCGCGCGCAGCGCCGCGCGTCGGTCAGCACAACGCGGCCCTTCCGCGTCGGCGGCGGTTGCGAGAAGCGAAAACGCGCGGCTTGACGGAGCACCTCGAAGGTCTCCCGGCGCGGAGGCCGAAGGCCGCGCTCCCGCCACCAACGCACCGAGTAGTCGGGCTTTGTACTGATAGTCCGTGGCATACGATTACTGAGGTACATTCCCGATCGGTGTGACTCGCCGTGCAGGATGCCCAGCATGACAGCTGCGATAAATCGATCCACCGAGCTTCGGCGCCACGAAAGGATTCCTCGAAGGAAGGCCAGCTCCGCGTAGGTGTCTTGGTGGAAGCAGTGCTCGAAGAACTCGGTCGGCGGCAGTTCCCTGTAGGTCTGCTTCCCAAAATCTCCGGCAAGTTCGCCGATCCTGGCCAGCACCGACTTGAGGGCTGGCACATTCGCCTTCGCTCCAGCGATGCACGCCGCAACCGGGTTTATGTCCGTGCCCAAACCCTGGCGATTGTTCAGCAGGCTCTCCAGAACAGTGGTTCCTCGCCCGCAAAAGGGATCAAGCACGACATCATCGGGACGCGTGTAGGCGTAGAGCTGCTCGGCCACGAAACCTTCTGGGAACATGGCGAAATATGGGCAAATCGAATGTAGGGGATGCCTCATGAACTGGCCCGAACTTCTGCCAAGTTCGACAATACCTCGTTCACCCAGATTCCGACTTCCGCAATCCGGTCGATGCCGTCAACAGGATGCGGGAGTATCCGTGCGGCCTGCGCCGCCATGGCTCGCGCCCAGAAATACGCGATCCTACCGCGGTCGAAGATCACTCCAAACTTCTTCTCGCGGTAAACGAAGCGAGTCTGCACTCCGTTGCTGAAGGCCGTCTTGTTGCCGTCCGCGTCCACGGCGGGCTCGTCGAGATCGAACCAGAGCGGGAATGGGATACAGATCGCGGGGAGGAAATGTTCGATGGAAGATCCGGCGAACCAATTCTTTAGCGTCCGCACATCGCTCGCGACTTCCTTTTCCTTCCAGTCAAGGCCCGACGCCACCTGCACGAACATGATGAGGGTTGCGGCAAACCGGTCGGCGAAATGGCGCCAAGCGATGATGTCCACGCCACCATCTTTCAGCTTGTCGTCGAACCCGAACGGGATATGGGTCAGGATGTCGTAGGAGCCATACCGGCCCCAAGCCTGCTGCAAAGCCGGTAGGAAGGCAGTGCCGGTGGCCCGCGGGAAGCCGAACGAGACGACCTCCGCATTGGTATAGCCACCCACGGCGACGCAGGAGCAAATCTGGAAGACGTTGCCGATTGCGTTCACCAGCGGCCGCGCCGAGGGCGGACACGTGATCAGGCCCTCGCGGATACCCGAATCGAGGAGGCAGAAAACGTAGGCCAACTCACCCGACGCGGTATTGCTCCAGGTGTCCCGAAGCTTCACCATTTGCGACCGGCCGCCTTGAGTGGTCACCAGCTCGAACGGGTATGCCTCGCCCACGGTTTTCAGGCGGAACGCTAGCTCCTCCGACAGCCGCTCCTCAAGATCGTCGGCAAGGCGCTCCGTGATTTCGGCTTCGCCGGTGTCGTCGGCGTCCGCGTCAATGTCGCTCGCGCGCGCGCGACCGTCCGCCTGGCGGCGCACCTCAGAGCGGATGAGCGCAGTCGAGGCTGATCGCCTTGCGCTTGTGAGGGCCTGCAGCTCGATCCAGTCGGCGAGCCTGGCCCGGCGCGAATTGAGGTCCGGCGCCTCAAGGCGCATCCGGCTAGAGGTCATCGTCCGCAGCGAGGCTCTTCTTCACCATGGCCTCGCGCAGGCTGCGCACGGTCGTCGCTAGGTTCTTCACCATCGCGAGCTGCGCCTCGTCGCCGTCGAAGTAGGAGGACAGCGCGAGGGCGGTCTCGCATTGCCTGTTGGCGGCGATCAGCGCCTCCTTAAAGCGCCCCGCGGGCGGCTCCACCGCCTCGAAGGCTTGGTCGAGGCGCCGGTATTTGATCAGGTTCGCTAGGCCGTCCTTGTTCTCAATAACCCTGACGAGTTGGTTGAGGTTCGGGTTCTGGCTGGCGATTAGCGCCGGCTCTTTCTTCTTCTCCTGCCCGTACAGCCAGGACATCAGTTGAAGAAGGCGCTCCTCGCCCTCGGGAGGAACGGGCTTCGCGGGAACCCCGTCGTCGCCCTCCTGAACGTTGAGAAAACTGCGCACGGCTGGCCGGGAGACCGCCGTGTAGAGGTGCGAGAACGCGAAGCGCTTCTTTGTCCGGTCTTCGAGGTCGAAGCCGGCCCGCTGCGCCTGCTCAAGCACGTTGTAGCCCATTACGAGACGCCGGATCGTGTTGTGGTTGTCGCCAAGCATCCGGCTGACGACGTCGATGTCCTCACCCTCAGCCAGCCACTCGGCTGCGTATTTTGCCTTTGCGAAAGCGTCCCACTTATATGCGCCGTTAATGTGCTTGAACGCGATGAAGCGGCGCGCATCCCTTCGGTCAGCCACATATCGGACGCGCACGCGCTCCGGGAGCGGCTTCGCGCCATCGACGACCGGCAAGGAGTAGCCTACGCGTTCGCGCAAAACCTTGTCGCCGATGAGACGTAGCGCTGAAAGGCGCCGGTTGCCTTCGAAGACGACATTAGTCCTGCGCTGCACGATCAATGGCTCGTAGTCGATCCATCCAGACGAGAGGATAGACTGCACGAGTTCCTCAACGTCGAAATCGTCGAGCAGGTGGCGCACCACCGCGTCGTCGTCATCGAGAAGGACGTTTGGCATCCGCGGGTTTTCGCGGTCGAAGCGGAGATCGGCCACCGCGACCAAAACGTCCTGCTCGGCGGGGGGCAAATCGGCGGCCGCCGCTGGCTTGCGAGCCATTAGCCGGCCCCCTGGCTGTCGGTCGGCTTGCGCATGCCGGCCTCACGCGCCGCGGCAGTTAGGGCCCGGACGACCCATTCCTGCAGGGTCGTGTCCTGCTCAGCGACGATGACCCGAAGCGCGCGGTGCAATTCCGAGCCCAGACGGATGTGAAGCATCCGCTCCCCGCTCCGTGGGCGCGGGGGCCTAGCGGCTGCGGCGCGGCCGGCGCGGGGCTTGGAAATCGGATCCTCCTGCGGCGACTTGTGTATCTCAGAATCAAGTGTAACACGCGAACCTAGGTCCCTGGCAAGGTTGGTTGATCGTTGGGCTCGGCCTCGACCTCATCAACGCTGATCTGCCCCCTGAGGATCGGTGCGCCTCAGGCCAGCGCGGCGGCTAAGGGGGGACTGCGCTCCAGGTCGAAATCAGCCGTTGGGGCCGAGCGACAGCAGCCGCTTCCACCGGCAACCGCGCATCACAGCGCCCACGACCTTCTCACGGGCGATCGGGCCGGAGCCGGTCCCTCCCCGCAACGCCATCGCGCAACTTTCTTCCCCGCGGCCCTGACGGGCCGCTTCCTCGCGAGGCAAGAAAGCCGCGCGCCGCCGTCCTCCGCTGCGCTGCGGCCCTCCGTCTTCGCCTGCGGGTGCCGGTCGGTCCCGCCCCCGGCCGAGTGATCGCCACGAAGGCCGCGATGGGCGCGGCCCGTGACAGCGAGGACCCGGCCATGACCGACCGCTTCGACGACGCCGAACCCACCCACGCAGCCTCTGCCACCGCGCACCTGCTCGACGAGCTCCAGCTCCACGGCTACCGCCCCTTCGCCGACGAGCCAGACCCGCGACCACTGCCCGATCCCGACCGCCTCTCCGGCGCCGTCGCCGACATCTTCGACGCACTCGTCGCCAGCCTCGGCGAGACGCGCCTCGAGCCCGACCTGCCCGACCTGCTCTGGTCGCTGGTCAACCTCTTCCATCGCGGCATCGACCGCATCGGCCGCGAGCTCGACACCAACGAGGCCGCGCAGCAGCGCTCCCAGCGCGAGCAGGACGGTTCCGAGGTGCGCTCCGTCGAGCTGGAACGCCTCCTCGCCCAGGGCCTTACGCTCATCGAGCGCCGCAACGCCTTCGAGTTCCTCCGCGATGCTGCCGCCGAGCACTTCGAGCATCACACCGGCTCCGCCTGGCGCCCGCGCGCGGGGTCGATGGTCAGCCGCCGCACGATGACCGCGGCGATGATCGACAGCCGCGACTTCCTCGCCGCCAGGCGCCGCGCCGAGACCGAGCCTCTTCTGCCCGCGGGCGTGCGCATCGCCTTCGCCGGCGGCGTCGAGTGCAACGACCACCAGCGCATCTGGGCCGCGCTCGACCGCGTGCATGCGAAGCACCCCGAGATGGTGCTGCTGCATGGCGGCACGCCGAAGGGCGCCGAGCGCATCGCCGCCTGCTGGGCCGACCAGCGCAAGGTGCCGCAGATCGTCTTCAAGCCGGACTGGCACCGCCACGCCAAGGCCGCCCCCTTCAAGCGCAACGACGCGCTGCTCGAGACGCTGCCGATCGGCGTCATCGTCTTCCCCGGCTCGGGCGTCACCGACAACCTGGCCGACAAGGCGAAGCGCATCGGCATCCCGCTCTTCGACTTCCGCGGGGGCGGCGGGTAGCGCCGCCCGCACGATGATGCGCTCGCGTAAAGCCGATCCGCTGCGCGCCCGCGATCCGCTACAATCGGA
>JANRIO010000108.1:0-1562 GCA_033764875.1 Hyphomicrobiaceae bacterium
GACTTGCTGATAGGGTCCGTCATGGCGTGGTCTCCAATGGGACCCTGGCGCTCCAACGCCCGAATCCCGTTTTGTGGGCTTCAACACCCGGAGACTACGCCACCCTCTCAAAAGTCCACCACATCCCAGACGGCACCCGGCCCGGCGCACTCGGCATCTCTGCGCGGCCCGTGAGCTGAGGCGTCCACGCGATGTTGAGCATGCGGTCGCCGGCGAAGGCGATCGCGAAAGTCGGCCCCACAAACGTGGCCCGGCCAGCGAATTGATCGAGCCCGAGCCCCGAATAGGCCGCGACATGGCGTCCCTCGATCCCGAGGAAGACGCCTTCGATCCACTGCTTTTCCGCTGAATAAAGCTGCCCGGTGACGGCCAGCGAGCCGACCAGGGCCGATCCGTCCGCCCAGACCGCGCCGGGGATATCGAACTTCTGAGTGCCGAGGCCGAACAGGACGTTCGCCGCCGCAAAAATGCGATCCGTGAGCGCAACATCGGCAAGAAGCTTGAACTCTGTGCCGAATCCTTCGGCTCTATAGCCGGTCAGCCGATCAATGCGCGACCAAACCGTTTCAACGGCCGCGGTCAAGGCCAGGGGCTGCCCCGGACTGCGCGCGAGGAGACGGACCAGGACCTCTCCTGAGAGGCCATCGAAATTGACGCGATCAATCCGGTCAAGCGCGACACCTGACCCCTCCGCAGCCAGCGCGTCCTGCGCCGAGGTGACATTGGCCCAAGTGTTGTAGGCCGTGAAGCCGGCGAAGGCGAAGGCGACGTGGCTATTGTAGGTGTAGCCGAACTCGTTCTTGCTCGTGTTGGCGAAGTAACGTCCGTCGCGCTTGCCCGCGCGCGCGCTGTGCTCAGAGGAGAACCCCCACAAGCACGCCTCACCGATGTCGGTAGGGTCGGTGAAGCCGAACAGATCGCCGCCCGGCACGGACGGCGTGCCCGGCAGCGGCTCGATCCTGGCACAACGATCGGCGGCTGGAATGGCGGATGGCGCCGCGGCAGGCGCGGCCTTGCGCACGAGGCTGTCGGCGGCGAGCGCAGGCCCCCAAACCACCACAGCGGCTGATAGAGCCGCCACGATCGTTGATCGAATCTGCAAGCCGAATCGCTCCCCTACCATCCGCACGCGGAGAAAACGTGAATCGTGCGGGCCGGACAAGTGGAGACCGCAACACCAGCCGCGGCAAGCCGCTATGTCAAATGAGCGCACTTGGGCCACCACACGGCCGACAAAATAGTCGCGCGGCGCCAGGTGGGAATGGCGCCGCGCGATCCCGAAAGATACGTGCCGTTGCTCCTATGCGGCGCGCACCGTTTCGAGGAACCTGTCGACCTCGGTCTTGAGGCGGCCGCTCTCGCTCGAGAGCGACTGCGCCGAGGCCAGAACCTGTGCCGAGGCCGAGCCCGTTTCGCCCGCGCCGCGGTTGACATCGGTGATGTTGGACGCGACCTGCGTCGTACCCGACGCTGCCTGCTGGACGTTGCGGGAGATTTCCTGCGTCGCCGCGCCCTGCTCCTCGACCGCCGAGGCGATCGTGGTCGCGATTTCGGCGATGCGC
>JANRIO010000003.1:0-13823 GCA_033764875.1 Hyphomicrobiaceae bacterium
CGCGCAACCCGAAGTTCGTGGCGCCCAACATGCTGGCCTCGGCGGCGCTGGAGGTGCTCAACTCCTCGCGCATCACGGCGCTGTTCGTGGTCGACAAGGGCACCCCGGTCGGCATCGTGCACATCCACGACCTGCTCCGGGCCGGGGTGGCTTAAGGGGCATTCGCGCTTCGGCGGACCTTCCGGAAGGCGGTTGGCGAGCCCGCCAACCCGTGCTCTGGCACCGACAGAAGATGCCACTGTCATCCTCGGGCTGGTCCCGAGGACCAGCCTCCAACAGGCACCAGAGCAAGCCGATGGATGGACGGTCGGGACAAGCCCACGGCTGTCCGGCTTAGAGTTTGCCGGCCGTAAGTCAACCCAAGTCATGGCCCTGATGGAGGAGTGAATTCAGGTCGGAGCGAACCGAATTGGTGCAGCTCGATCTCGACGTGACGTGGATGCCCGCCTGCGCGGGCATGACGGACGAGATGGAGCGTCCGCTTGCCAATTCCTCAACGTCATGCCCGCGGAGGCGGGCATCCAGATACGCTTGCCCTTGATCGCGTCGGGTTGGAAAAGCTGAACCGGACAGCCGTGGGACAAGCCCGACCATGACAACGGAGGGGCCAGCGTTCGCGGGTAGCGCAGCGCACCCAGCGCTGTGCGGGGATCGGCAGGACTCTCGGGCGCCCTGCGCTGATTGGGCCCTGTACTGGCTCTGGCCAAGTCCCCTCCAAGCGCCTATTTTGGCGCGCTTTTGAGCTTGGGGCGACGGTCCGCGCCGGGCTCCCGAACGAGAGACATCCCATGCCAGCCAATGCCCCCGTGCCGCAGCCCGGCATTCTCGACATCGACCCCTACGTCCCGGGCGAGAGCACCACGCCGGGCGGCGTCAAGCCCATCAAGCTCTCCTCCAACGAGACGCCGCTGGGCCCGAGTCCGGCGGCCATCGCCGCCTTCAAGGCCGAGGCTGAGCATCTCGACCGCTATCCTGATGGCGGCGCCACGGCGCTGCGCAAGGCCATTGCCGAGCGCCACGGCCTCAATGCGGACCGCATCGTCTGCGGCGCCGGCTCCGACGAGCTGATCAGCCTCGTCACCCACGCCTACGTCGGGCCGGGCGACGAGGTGGTCTACGCCGAGCACGGCTTCCTCATGTACAAGCTGGCGACGCTCGCCTGCGGCGGCACCCCCGTGCCGGTGAAGGAGAAGGCCCTGCGCGCCGACATCGACGCCATGATCAAGGCGGTGACCCCGCGCACCAAGATCGTGTTCCTCGCCAACCCCAACAATCCCACGGGCACCTACATCCCCCACGACGAGGTGCGCCGCCTGCACGCCGCACTCCCCCCCGACGTGCTGTTCGTCAGCGACGCGGCCTACGCCGAGTACGTGCGCCGCAACGACTACGAGGCCGGCATCGAGCTCGTCTCCTCGAGCGAGAACGCCGTCATGATGCGCACCTTCTCCAAGATCTACGGGCTCGCCGCCCTGCGGCTCGGCTGGGCCTACTGCCCCGCGGGCATCGCCGACGTCCTCAACCGCACGCGCGGGCCCTTCAACGTCAACGCCCCGGCCATCGCCGCCGGCGTGGCGGCCCTCGCCGACCGAAACCACGTCGAGACGGCTGTCGCCCACAACGAGCGCTGGCTGCCGTGGGTGGATGCCGAGCTGAAGAAGCTGGGCCTCGAGGTGACGCCGAGCGTCGGCAACTTCGTGCTGATCCACTTCCCCGCCGAGAGCGGGCGCGACGCCCCCGCGGCCGATGCCTTCCTCAAGGCGCGCGGCATCATCCTGCGTCGCGTGGCGGCCTACGGCCTGCCGCAGTGCCTGCGCATGACCATCGGCACCGAGAGCGACAACCGCGCCGTGGTCGCGGCATTGGCCGAGTTCATGGGGCGCCGATGAGCGCGCCCGTCGAGGCTGTGTCTCCACGCTTTGCGCGCGTGGCGCTGATCGGCCTCGGCCTGATCGGCTCCTCGCTGTCGCACGCCATGCGCCGCGCCGGCCTCGCCGGCCACATCGCGGGCTTCGCGCAGAGCGCGGCGACGCGCGACACGGCCGTGCGCATCGGCCTCGTCGACAGCATCCATGCGACGGCCGCCGAGGCCGTGCGGGGCGCCGATCTCGTCATCCTGTGCACGCCCGTCGGCGTCTACGGGCCCATCGCCCGGGACATCGGCCCGCACCTTGCCAAGGGCGCCATCCTCACCGACGTCGGCTCCGTCAAGGGCGCCGTCGTGCGCGACGTGGGCCCCTGCGTGCCGCCGGGCGTCCACTTCATTCCGGGCCACCCGATTGCCGGCACCGAGCACTCGGGCCCCGAGTCGGGCTTCCCGGAGCTGTTCGACGGCCGCTGGTGCGTGCTCACCCCGGTCGAGGGGAGCGATGCTCGTGCCGTGGACAAGCTCGCCACCTTCTGGCGCGCCTGCGGCAGCAACGTCGAGATCATGGACGCCGGCCATCACGACATGGTTCTGGCCATCACCAGCCACCTGCCGCACCTGATCGCCTACAGCATCGTCAACACCGCCCGCCACCTGGAGCGCGTGACCGACAGCGAGGTGATCAAGTTCTCCGCCGGCGGCTTCCGCGACTTCACCCGCATCGCCGCCTCCGACCCCGTCATGTGGCGCGACGTGTTCCTCAACAACAAGGATGCGGCGCTGGAGATGCTGGGCCGCTTCAGCGAGGATCTGTCCGAGCTGCAGCGCGCCATCCGTTTCGCCGATGGCGACACGCTGCACCGGCTGTTCACCGAGGCCCGCGCCACCCGCAAGGGCATCATCGCCGCCGGCCAGGACACCGCCGCGCCCGACTTCGGCCGGCACGTGGGCGCGAGCCCGGGGGCGGCGCCGGGCAAGCCCGCCAAGGGCTGAGCCGCGATGCCGGCGACGGAGCATTGGATCTTCGCCTACGGCTCCCTCATGTGGCGGCCGGGCTTTGCCTGCGTCGAGGCCCAGCCTGCCGAGCTCGTCGGCTTCCGGCGCTGCTTCTGCGTCTACTCTGTGCATCATCGCGGCACGCGGGCCCGGCCCGGCCTCGTGCTCGGCCTCGACCGCGGCGGCGCCTGCACCGGCATCGCCTTCCGGGTGGCCCCGGAGAATGCACCCGCCATCGAGGCCTATCTGCGCGCCCGGGAGCAGGTGGAGGGCGTCTACCGCGCGGTGCACGTCCCCGTCGAACTGGTCGCGGAGCGCCGCGAGGTGTTCGCGCTGGCCTTCGTCGTCGAGCGCTCCCATCTCAACTATGCCGGCCGGCTCTCCGTCGACCGGCAGGCGCGCATCATCGCGGCGGCCGCCGGCATCTCCGGCGCCAACACCGACTATCTCATCAACACGCTGGCGCACCTGCGCACGATGGGGCTGCGCGAGCGCGAGCTGGAGCGGGTATTGGCCTGCGTCGGCCCCTTCGCGGCCCGCCCCGGCCAGGGCGACGACGCCCACGCGCGGCCTTCGGCCCGCGCGCTGCAGCGCGTCCTGTCGCGCCGCCCGCCGCTGGCCCCGCCGCGCCTGCCCAAGCAACCCTCCCGCCGCTTCCTCTTCCGCCGGCAGGATCGGCTGGCGTGAGGCGGGCTGCCCGCTCCGCGACGCGGCGTCCGGGGTCGAGACCGGCGGCCTGGGACGGAAATGATCAGACAACGGCTGTTCTCGCTTCTCGGCCTGGCCCGGCACGCAGGCGGCAACGCGCGCCGACGTCGGGTGTTCACCATGCGCTTCAGCCGCAGCGCGACGCCGACCATTGCGGTCATCGCGCTGGTCGTGCCTTCGTCGGTTCGATACAACGTTTGCACGCCGCCGTTGCCGCGCCGGGTTCGACGATGAGCCAGAGTTCGATGATCACGGATCGCAGCCCGATAGAGTTTGCGGATCCACTGCCAAACGCTGTCGACGTGGTCGTGATCGGGGCAGGTATTGCCGGCACCGCGTGCGCCTACTTTCTGGCGCAGCACGGCGTCTCGGTCCTGCTCTGCGAGAAGGGTCGGGTTGCCGGGGAGCAGTCCAGCCGCAACTGGGGCTGGGTGCGCCAGCAAGGTCGCGACTGGGCCGAGCTTCCGATCATGATGGAGGCCAATCGCATCTGGCGCGGATTGGCCGGCCAAACGGGCGATGCCGATCTCGCGTTCACGCAAACGGGATGCCTCTACCTGATCGAGACGCAGGCCCAGCAAGCCAAGTACGAGGGCTGGTACGATCTGGCCCTGCGGCATCAGCTCGGAACCAGGCTGCTGTCGAAGGCGGAGCTTGAAGCGCAGCATCCGGGGATCGCAGGCAACTGGCTCGGCGCCATGGTGACGCCGAGCGACGGCTGCGCCGAGCCGTCTGTAGCCGTCCCGGCTCTCGCGCGCGCTGCACGGCGGGCCGGCGTGCGCATTGTGGAGAGCTGCGCGGTCCGCACCCTCGACGTGGAAGGCGGAAGGGTCGTCGGTGTCACGACGGAGAAGGGTCGCGTTCGCGCGGCTCAGGTGCTGCTCGCCGGGGGCGCTTGGTCGACGCATTTCCTCGCCAATGCGGGACTTGATCTCCCGCAGTTGTCGGTCCGATCGACGGTGACGAGGACCACGCCGGGGCCCGCCAGCTACGCCGGCAACATCGCCGCGCCCGGGCTGGCGATCAGGCGCCGCAAGGATGGCGGCTACACGGTGGCGACCGGCGACCTGGCCGAGCACTACCTGTCGGCAGGCTCGTTTCGCTACCTGCCGCGGTTTGCCAACCTGCTGCGGTCCTCAGGCAAGCATGTCCGCATCCGCCTCGGCGCGCCGAGGCATTTTCCAGGTGCCTGGGGCGCGCCGCGTCGCTGGACGGGCGATGAGACGAGCCCGTTTGAGCGCATGCGCGTGCTGGACCCGGTTCCATCGCCGATCGTCGTCAGGCGCGTCGAGGAGCGCTTGGCAAAGCGCTTCCCTGCCTTGAGCGGCGTGAAGGTCGCGCAAGCCTGGGCCGGCATGATCGACGTGACGCCCGATGCCGTGCCTGTGCTTGGCGAGGACCATCGTCTGCCGGGCCTGTATCTGGCGACCGGCCTCAGCGGCCATGGCTTCGGCATCGGACCGGCGATCGGACGCATCATGGCGGACATCTTGCGTGGCCGCTCGCCCGGCCACGATCTCCATCGTTTCCGCTCGGGCCGCTTCTTCGACGGCAGCCCGATGGTTCCAGGGCCGTACTGACGGCTTGGATCGCGTACCACTTGTTGCGCGATGACCGCCGCCCCGGCGCGCGCGACGGCCGCCTTGCGCCGGCCTGCACCCAGGGCGCTATCTCGCGCGTTGCCAAACGATTGTGGCCACGCCTCCCGGACCGCTGGCCGTAGGCGTCGGATTGGTGATGGTCAGCGTGTCGCCGGTCACGCTGATGTTTCGCTTCAGGTTCAATCCGATCCAATTGGGAAAATTGCTTCCCTCGACCACCACGGTCATGACCTTCGAGGCCTCATCGAAGGTGTAGGGTCCGAAGAACGTGAGGCTGCCCTGAACCGCCGCCTTGTTCTCCTCGGCCGTACCCGTATTGCGGTTGTTCGTGGCGAACTTTGGCATGTCGGGTCTGACGATCACGATGCTCTGGCGCGCGCCGTCGAAGACGGCCATGCCTTTGGGCGCCGGGCCGAACGGCTCGGATTTCTTGCCGCCCTCCTCGAGGGTCACGCTCGCCAGCGTCCAGGTTCCGACGATATCCTTGGCGGACTGGGCAAGGGCCGCGCCGCAGCCGAAGGCAATTCCACAGCACGTCAGCGCGCCAAGCGCGATTGAAGAGATGCGCATCTATGGCTCCTGGAAATATGGGCTCAAACGTTATGAGACGAGCGGAATGGCTCCCCGATCCCCTCGAAGCTATGTTTATGGAGTGACAGATGTGTGACCCTGCGCGGAGCCGGACGCGTCGCGCCGATGCTCACCCGCAGCGCGAGTAGCCGCAGGTGGCGCACACCCAGCAGCCTTCCTCGCGGCGAAGCGTGCGGTTGTTGCAGCGCGGGCAGGAGCGGTCGCGCGGCGGCGCCGCCGAAGGCGCCGGTGCGGCCTCCGCGAAGCCGCTGGCCAGGATCGCGGCCGGCGACGCGGACCCCTCGGGGTCCGGCAAGGCCTCGCGCGAGGCCGCCCGCTGCAGCACGGCCTCGTCGATCAGCCTTCCCTTGTCGGGATCGGCGAGGAAGCCCGTGCGCCGCATGTGCGTCTCGATCACCTCGCCGATGGCCGCCAGCAGGCTCGGCACGTAGCGCCCGGCCATCCACTGTCCGCCCTGCGGGTCGAACACGGCCTTCAGCTCCTCGACCACGAAGGTGACGTCGCCGCCGCGGCGGAAGATGGCGCTGATCATGCGCGTCAAGGCGACCGTCCAGGCGTAGTGCTCGAGGTTCTTGGAGTTGATGAAGATCTCGAACGGCCGCCGGCGTCCCGGCAGGCCAGGCGTCCCCGGCACCTCGATGTCGTTGATGGTCACGTACATGGCGTGGTCGGACGAGGGCCAGCGCAGCTTATAGGTGAAGCCCGACAGCACGGGCTCGCGCGCCAGCGGCTGCACCATGTACACCACCGCGCCGCCCGTCGCGCCGGCTGCAACCGCCCGCCCCGCCGCTGCCGCCGCCACGGCCGGCCGCGCCTCGGCCGGCCCGTCGCCCGCAGGCTTCGCCTCGGCCGCCGCCTGCGGCGGCACCGCCCGCAGCACCGCCCCCGTCACCGCGTTCGGCCGGTAGGTGGTGCAGCCCTTGAGGCCGAGGTCGTAGGCTTCCAGATAGACGTCCTTGAAGGCCGCAAACGAGATCCCCGCCGGGCAGTTGATGGTCTTGGAGATGGAGCTGTCGACGTGGGCCTGCACCGCCGCCTGCATGGCCAGATGCTCCGACGGCGACAGCATCTCCGCCGTCACGAATGCGGCGGGCAGCAGCGCGTCTGGCCCGAACTGGCGGCGGAACAGCGCGTGCGCGTAGTCCTCGACCACCTCGCTCGCCGAGCTGCCGTCGCGGGCGAGGATGCGCCGCTCCGCCTTCAGGCTGAACACCGGCTCGATGCCGCTCGAGACGTTGCCGGCGAGCAGCGAGATGGTGCCCGTCGGCGCGATCGAGGTGACGAGGCCGTTGCGCATGCCGCCCGTGGCGATCGCCTGCCGGATCTCCGTCGGCAGCCGCCGCCCGTTGGGCCGCGCCAGGAACGCCTCGGCGTCGAACAGCGGGAAGGCGCCCTTCTCAGCGGCGAGTGCGGCGCTCGCGGCATAGGCGGCCGTCTCGATCAGCCCCATCCAGCGGCCCGCCAGCGCCACCGCCTCCGGCGAGCCGTAGCGGGCCCCGACCATGATCAGCGCGTCGGCAAGGCCGGTGACGCCGAGCCCGATGCGCCGCTTGGACCGCGCCTCCGCCGCCTGGGCGGGGAGCGGATAGCCCGAGATGTCGATCACGTTGTCGAGGAAGCGCACGGCGACCGGCACCAGCTCGGCGAGCCGCTCCTCGTCGAGCCGGGTGCCCGGGGCGAAGGGGTGCTGGACGAGCCTGGCGAGGTTGATCGAGCCGAGCAGGCAGGCCCCGTAGGGCGGCAGCGGCTGCTCCCCGCACGGGTTGGTGGCGCTGATCGTCTCGCAGTAGGCGAGGTTGTTGGCGGCGTTGATGCGGTCGATGAAGACGACGCCCGGCTCGGCGTAGTCGTAGGTTGCCCGCATCATGCGCTCCCACAGCGCGCGCGCCGGCACGGTGCGGTACACCTTGCTCTCGAACACCAGGTCCCAGGGCGCATCGGCCCGCACCGCGTGCACGAACGCATCCGTCACCAGCACCGAGAGATTGAAGTTGCGCAGCCGCGCGGCGTCCGCCTTGGCGTCGATGAAGGCCTCGATGTCGGGATGGTCGCAGCGCAAGGTCGCCATCATGGCCCCGCGCCGTGCCCCCGCCGACATGATGGTGCGGCACATGGCGTCCCACACGTCCATGAAGCTCACCGGCCCCGAGGCGTCGGCGCCGATGCTCCTCACCGGGGCGCCCTTGGGGCGCAGCGTCGAGAAGTCGTGCCCGATGCCGCCGCCCTGCTGCATGGTCAGCGCGGCTTCCTTGACGTTGTCGAAGATGGAGCCGAGGTCGTCGGCGATGCGGCCCATGACGAAGCAGTTGAACAGCGTCACGGCCCGTCCCGTCCCGGCCCCGGCGAGGATGCGGCCCGCCGGCAGGAACGCGAGGTCCTGCATGGCGTTGCGGAAGCGGCCGGCCCAGTGCGCCCGCTGCCGCCCCTTCTCGGGCTGCGCCGCAGCGGTGGCGACCCGCCGGAAGGTATCGCCGAGCGTGTGCTCCAGCGGCACCCCATCGTCGCCCTTCAGGCGATACTTCAGGTCCCA
The DNA here is from genome assembly GCA_033764875.1 of Hyphomicrobiaceae bacterium. GTDB lineage: Bacteria > Pseudomonadota > Alphaproteobacteria > Rhizobiales > Hyphomicrobiaceae > AWTP1-13. Next base: position 8,294 of record JANRIO010000003.1, read on the forward strand.
GATGTGCTCGGAAATGGGGTTGCTGCCGTCCACCGGTTCGCCTGCGCCTGTCCGTGTCGCTGCTGCACTCTTGCCTTCCGCGCTGGAAATGTAGGCGCTCGGCCCACGGGCGTCAACAAATGTTCGCGTAATGTTCTATTAAGGTTCCGCATTTCTCGCCATCCGCGCGCCCGGTCTTTCCCGTTCCCGGCGCAGCCGCGGCTGGACGCGAGCCCGGCCCCGTGAGAGCAACGGGCGACGGCAGAGAGCGGGGGGACCCATGAGCACCTATAGGATCGCGGCCATTCCCGGTGACGGCATCGGCGGCGAGGTCATATCGGCCGGCGTCGAGGTGCTGCAGGCGCTGGCCCGCCGCGAGGGCAGTTTCGTGATCCACGTCGACCACTTCGACTGGGGCAGCGAGCGCTACAAGCGGACTGGCGCCTTCATGCCGGAGAACGGCCGCGCGCTGATCGCCGGCCATGATGCCATCCTGTTCGGCTCCGCCGGCGCTCCCGACGTGCCCGACCACATCACGCTGTGGGGCTTGCGGCTCGCCATCTGCCAGCCTTTCGACCAGTACGCCAACGTGCGCCCGACGCGCATCCTGCCCGGCATCACCAGCCCCTTGCGCGCCGTCTCGGGCCCGGAGCTCGACTGGGTGATCGTGCGCGAGAACTCGGAAGGCGAGTACGCCGGCGTCGGCGGCCGCGTGCATCGCGGCCTGCCGGAGGAGGCGGCAACCGACGTCTCCATGTTCACCCGCGCCGGCGTTCAGCGCATCATGCGCTTCGCCTTCCGCCTGGCCCAGTCGCGGCCGCGGAAACTGCTCACCGTCGTCACCAAGTCCAACGCCCAGCGCCACGCCATGGTCATGTGGGACGAGATCGCGGCCGAGGTGGCGGCCGAGTTTCCTGACGTGATCTGGGACAAGATGCTGGTCGATGCCATGACCATGCGCATGGTGCTGAAGCCTGCCTCCATCGATACGGTGGTGGCGACCAACCTGCACGCCGACATCCTGTCGTACCTGGCGGCCGCGCTGGCCGGCTCCCTCGGCATCGCGCCGACGGCCAACCTCAACCCGGAGCGCAAGTTCCCGTCCATGTTCGAGCCCATCCACGGCTCGGCCTTCGACATCATGGGCAAGGGCATCGCCAACCCGGTCGGCACCTTCTGGTCGTGCGTGATGATGCTGGAGCACTTGGGCGAGCCCAAAGCCGCTGCCCGCCTGATGCGCGCCATCGAGCGCGTGACGGCCGACCCGGCCCTGCACACGCCCGACCTCGGCGGCAAGGCGACGACGGCGCAGGTGACGGCCGCCGTCTGCGACGCCCTGATCGGCGACAACACGGCCTGAGGCGACCGCCCCCTACAGCGGGTTGCCCATCATCGCGTACTTGGCCACCAGCTCCTTGGCCGAGGCGAGCAGCTTGGCTCCGTCGATGCCGTCGCGGCGGACCTTGTCGACCCAGGCCTCGCCGACGAGCGCGCTCGCCTGCACCCACTCCTCGTAGTCCTCGTTCTTGACGAACGTCACGACGCCGCCCGCGGCCGCGAAGCTCAGGCGGCCCGCCTCCTCGAAGTCGTCCCAGGTCCTGCCCCACTCGCTGGCGAGCGCGGCGCCTGAGTGCGCATCGAGCACCCGGCGCAGGTCCTCGTCGAGGCTGGCGTACACCTTCTTGTTCATGGCCAGCACGAACACCGCCGTGTACAGCCCGCGATGGCCCGCAAACTCCGTGATGTGGTTGATCTCGCCTCTCAGCTTCAGCGTCGGGAACACCTCGTAGGGCAGCAGCGTGGCGGAGATCTCGCCGCGCTGCAGCTGCGGCAGCACCTGCGTGACGGGCGACATCTTCGGGGTCGCGCCGATCCGGCGGAACAGCTCGCCAATCACGTCCGATGGCACGCGCACGACGCGGCCCGCGGCGTCGGCCGGCCGCAACATCGGGGCGTCACGGTTCATGATGACACCGCTCGGGTGGCACCACACGGCCAGCACGTGAACGCCCGCGAGCTCGCTGCGCGCGTGCGTCTCGTAGTACTCGTGCAGCGCCGGGCTGGTGACGGCCGCGCGCGACGAGGCGATCCACGGCAGCTCGAACACCTGCAGCCTCGGAAACCGTCCGGGCGAGTAGGCGGCAAGCGTCCAGGCGATGTCGACCTTGTTGCTTTCCACCTGCGACATCAGCTCCGGCGGCGTGCCGCCAAGTCGCATCCCGCCCGTGATGTCGATGCGCAGGCGTCCGCCCGTGGCCTTCGCGATCTTGGCGCTCCACGGCAGGAACAGCTCGCGCTGCTGCGGCGAGGCCTCGGGCAGGAAATGGTGGAACCTCAGCACTTTGTCTGCCGCGATCGCGGGTGAGGCGGCACATGCGAGCAATGCCGCGAGCAGCAGCGTGCAGGCACGAAGTGAGTAGCTGGAGCGGACCGCTGAGCGTCTTGACAAGCGCGCCGAATGGCCGAGGTAGGGCATCGAGACTGACACAAATCGCAAACACGCCATGTGATCAAAGCACCGTTCTCAGGGTCGTTGCTGGATATGGTCGAGACCTGATCTTCTAGTGGATGCATCTTATCGCATCGACCTCCCGCGAGCGAACAGCTCAGTGGTCGCACCATCCGCGCAATGGGCAGGCGCCGTGCGTGTCCGCCGGGCACACGTTCCCGACTTGGAACGGAATGAGACGGCCGGGCGGCGCGGAGCGCGCAGCGCGCCACGCGCCACTTGCCAAGGCGGAAGCTGTGGACGTGCCTCGCGCGGGCGCGGCTTCGACGTGGCGCGCTGCGCGCTCTCTTCCGTTACGACGGCGGCGGCGGTGCCGCCGTGCCGTTGCCCTTGCTGACCTGCCGCCACGGCTTGGCGGTGGTGTGCTCCTTCTCGTAGAGCTTGGCCAGCAGCTCGTCGATGCGCGCGTCGGGCGTGCCGGTCTTGCTCTGCCGGCGGTGCTGGCGCTCCTGGCGCCGGCCCGCGCCGCTGGTGTAGCCGCTCTTTTTCATGCGTCGTCCGCCCGAGATCAGCAGCGGATGGTCGGGCTCCTCGAGATCGAGCTCTTCCAGGAAATTCTCGCGCAGCGCGTAGAACGACTGCAGGATGGCATCGCGCGCCAGGTTGCGCGTCTCGACATCAGTTGCGCCTTTGCGCGGATCGAGCGTCTGCAGCACCCGGCGCATGTCGTGCAGCGGCGCGTAGGGGTAGAGCCCGATGAGGTCGCCCGTCTCGCCGACGTTGCGGTACACCGAGCGCATGTTGTCGATGGTCTCCGACAGCGTGCAGAATGTCGCGAGGTACTGCTCCGCCGTCGGCGTCTCGAGCTGCGTGAAGGTGAACAGCGCCGACTTCGCTCGGATGATGTCCTGCCACTCCTCCTTCAGCGCCTCGATGAAGGTCGAGCGCTTCTGGAACACGTTGGTGACGTAGGCGACGCCGCCGGTGGCGATCAGCAGCGACATGTCCTTCAGGTACTCATAGGCATCCTTCAGCGCCGCCTCGAGGCCCGAGCCCTTGAGCTGCGGGATGTGGTCGACGAACTTCGCAAGCAGCGAGATTGCCAGCACGACGGCAAGCAGCCAGTACATGCGCCGCAGCGTGCGGCGGAGTGTCGATCGCGTCATGGCCTCTGTGGAACCCCGGTCGTTGTGCCCCGGCACCCTGCCTGTGCCGACGGATGCATCATGGGTCGGTATCCGGCTGAAAGTACGGCAACGATGGAGGCGGGCGTGAGCACGCAGACGCTGGCCCCCTCCGGCACCTCGCGGGGCTCCCCGTAGCCGGCCGGGCTCCAGGCAAGCAGCCGTTTGCCGTCAAAGAGATAGTCCACGCCCTGAGGGTCGAGGCGCACGCCCGTGCCGGGCGGCAGCGCGCAGGCCGGCGCCCGATAGGTCGCCTTGCCGCCGGCCGGGTCGAGGCGCTCGGCGTGCAGCACCAGATCCATCTCCGGCGCCGACGGCCGCGCCGCGGTCCCCTTGGCCTGCCGCCAGCTCTCCGCGAAACGCTCCGCGTCCTTGCGCCGGCACTCGAAGCAGGGCCGGTGTCCCGCCGCCAGCGCCGTCGCCTCGTCCAGGAAGAACAGCTCCGTGTAGCGGTTGGGCTGCATCATCGCCTCCCGGTGCCGGTCCTTGAAGGCGAGCACGCAGCAGATCCATTGCCGGCTCGCCCAGCGCCGCGCGCCCAGCGTCCGGTCGGGCCGGTGGAAGGCGCCGCCGCGGTTGCCCATCATCAGCCCGCGCTCGGGTGTGGCGATCAGCTCGCCTGACGGCGTCACGCGGTTCTGGAGTGGCATGGCGACCTCTGCCATTCTCGGGCCCAACACGCCGATTGGAGCAGGAGCGGAACGATGCGGCAAGCGACCGTGCAGGTGCGGATCGAGGAGCGGGCAGCGGGCAGGATCGCCCACGTCACGCTCGACAACAGCACCAGGCTCAACTGCCTCAGCAGCGCGCTGATCCTCGAGCTGGCCGCCGCGTTCCGCAAGCTTGCGGGGGACGACGCCTTACGCGCGGTGGTGCTGACCGGCGCCGGCGACAAGGCCTTCATCGGCGGCGCCGATCTGAACGAGCTCGGCGCTGCCGATCCCGATGCGGCGCGGCTCTTCATCACCCGCCTGCACCAGGCCTGCGCCGCGATCCGGGAGTGTCCCGTGCCGGTCATCGGCCGCGTCAACGGCTTCTGCCTCGGCGCCGGCCTCGAGGTGGCGGCGAGCTGCGACATGCGCATCGCCGCCGATGGCGCCCGCTTCGGCATGCCGGAGGTGCACATGGGGCTCCCGTCCGTGATCGAGGCGGCCCTGCTGCCCGGCCTCATCGGCTGGGGCCGCACCCGCGAGATGCTCCTGACCGGCGTGCTCTACTCCGCGGCCGAGGCCCGCGACATCGGCTTCGTGCAGAAGGTCGCGGCCCTCGATGCGCTCGAGGAGGCGATGCAGCCCTGGCTCGACGGCATTCTGCGCGCCACGCCCCAGGCCGTGCGCGCCCAGAAGGCGCTCATGGCCCGCTGGGAGAAGGCCTCGCTGGAGGAAGGCATCTACGCCGGCATCGACGCCCTCTCCGACGCCTACAAGACCGGCGAGCCGCAGTCTGCAATCAGCGCTTTTTTTGCCGCCAAGAGGAAAAACTGAGAATCACGTATGCTCGTGCTTTGCAAAACAGGAGGCTCGCTTGAAGCTTCGAGCAATCGATTTCGCAAGAGTGCCAATCAAGTGTGAGGAATGCACACGGGTTTCGCAGCTACAGTTGAAGGATCTTCTGCGACAGACGGCTGCAGCCTGTCCTGGCTGCAAGAATCGTATCTCACTCTCAACCCGGCAAAACCAGAAGCTTATTGCCGATGAGTCGGCAATCTATGCAAGAATCCATGGCTGGGCGAGATAGTGGCGACGGGCGAGCCCGCCACTACTTCCGCCAGCGCCCTAGGCTCTGCAGCGCCTCCCAGTTCGCCTGGCCGAGGAAGAACGCGACGAACAGCATGAAGAAGTTGGTCGGCAGCGCCAGCAGGGCGACGCCGATGGCGACCAGCAGCCCCAGCGAGCCGACGACGCGCGTCGCCCACTGT
>JANRIO010000137.1:0-6735 GCA_033764875.1 Hyphomicrobiaceae bacterium
GCTCGGCGGGCAGCACGGTTTTTTTTGAAGCTCAGCCCCTCGGCATGCAGGAACACCCACACCGCACGCCGGTCGGTCTTGATGCCACGCGCAACCAACTCCGCCGCCAAGCCGCGCGTGGTGAAGGGGCTTTCGGCGACCTGGGCGACCGTCGTGCCCCCCGGCTGCTTCAGCAGGGCGACGACCGTCAGGAGCTTCGTTCCCTGCCGCGGCGGGCGCGGCCGCGCCGGGTGGCGCGTGGGCTTCCCGGCGAGGGCGGTGCGCAGGGCGTCCATCGCGTCCACGAGGTCGTATCGCTGGTTCGCCTCGTCGTCCCAGGCATCGAGCACCCGCCGCGCCGCGTCGCGCAGGCTGCGCGGGATGCGGTCCTCCGCCGGCGCCGGGGCTGCGTCCTGCGGCGCCGCGGCCTGCTTCTCATCCGCGGGAAGCTGGTCCGCCTCGGCCTCGTCGATCGATTGCCCATCGGCGGGAAGTCGATCGGCCACCGCGGCCTCCTCCGGCGGCTCGACGCCGATCGTGCGCATCCCCTCCTCGGTGATGCGCAGGGCGATCCAGACGTCGGCCTCGTCCTGACGCCATGCGCGGCCGATGTGGTCGCGCGGTGCCGGGCATTCGGCAAGCAGCCCCTTCTTGACCAGGCTGGTCAGGACGGCGTTGGCCGCGGCCTTGGGCAGTTTCGGCAGCGGCGCCAACCGGGCTTCGTGCTGGCTTGCCTGAAAAAGCAGGGCGCGCTGCCCGTCGCTGAGCTTGAGGATGGTGTTCATCGGGGTCTCCTGGTCCAGCACCCGACCAGCCGGGTGCTACGACCCCGAGCCCCGCAGGGTCCGACCCGCGGGGCAGGCGCGGCGCCGTGTGGCGCGGCGCGGGGCGCTACGCGGCGTATTCGCCGCGGCGGAAGTGTGCGTCGGCGACGTCCTTCAGCTTCGCCGTCGCGTCGTGCAGCCAGGCCGTCTCGCCCCAGAGCACCCTTTCGGGATCCGCGCCGAAGTGGTCGTCGCTGGCCTGCTGGAGTTCGGCGAGCAGGGCATCGAACTCAGCCTTCTTCGCGAGGAAGGCCTCGAGGCTCCGCTGCTGGTTGGCTTCGCGCTTGCTCATGCTGGTCTCCATCCTGCTCATCGCGTGACGGACCATTCGCGCTGTGGCGCGCGCGAGCCAAGCAGATAGAGCGCCCGCGGCACAGATAGATCGCGCCGCCCGCGGCTGATCCCCATCATCCCAATGCCGGCCGCCGGGGGCAGCCACCATGGATGTGGAATCCGATTACGAGGCGGGACGAGGATCGAGCCGCGCGGCGACGTCGGCGAGCAAGGTGTGCATGTGCTCCTGCAGCAGCGTCTGGACGAGGTGCGGGTCGGCGCGGATGTCCGCTGCGATGGTGCCGGCGACGCGGGCCGGCCAGTTCAGCACTGCATCGCGCATCGCGCCGGCGATCGCGTCGATGCGCGCGTCCGCGGTGCTGGTGTCCATCAGCTTGCCCTTCGCCCGATCGAGGGCGAGGCGCTGGCCCTCCACCTTCAGCGCGAGCCGCGCGAGCATCAGCCGGCCGAGCGGGGTCTCGTCGCCAGGGCGCGCCAGGGGCGAGCGCCCCGGCAGCGCGGTGGCCTCCATGTCCCGCCGCACCCGCGCGACGTCCCAGGCGCCGTCCGGCTCCCTCGTGATGCGGCCGACACGGGCCGCCTTCTGGATGGCGGTGTGGGAGACGCCGAGGCGGCGGGCGAGCTCACGGCCGGACGTGACGCGATCGGACATGATGGGCCTCCTGGCAAGCGTGCGAACCGGCTGGCAACAGCCAGTGGACCCGCCGCGCTGCCCAGATTCTATATTCGTTCCAATGCCTTGTCTGCGACGATCGGATCGCCAGGGCTGGAATCGGCAACCTCGTTGCACGGCCTGGCGCTAGCGACCTCGCGCGCTTCCGCCCCCCGCATACGCCGGGCGCAGGAAGGAACCATGGCCTTGAAGCGGTCGTGTGCCGGGTCGTGGCGAAGGATCGGCGTCGCGTCGCTCGGTGTCCGCTTCATCGCCGGGCCAGCGCGGCTGCCATGACCGCAGGATGCGAGCGCCGCCCCCCGCATCAACGTCGCTCTTTCAGCTGTGCCGTCATTCGCGATACGCTGCGGCCGCGGAAGAATGAGCCTGGATGCCCGGCTACAATCACTACCCCTGGTGCACCTGCGGCTGGTGCGTGAAATACGGCGGCAGCAGCCGCACGTTCACGGCCACATCAAGCGTGGCGCGCACGTGGCGCCGCGCTGAGGCTCGCTTCGACAGCTATGTGAACCCGAATGCTCGCTGCCCCGTATGCGGAGCGTCTGTGTTCTTCTACCAGTCGCCCGCTGGCGGCCGGGTCTTCTTCGACGAGCTAGGCCCGCCGTGGCCGAAGCACCCCTGCACTGACAATGGCGCTCAACTTCGCACTTCGGACGGCAGCGGTGCGGCGCCCCGCCGCCCATCTTGGGTCGGAGAAGGCTGGATACCGCTCGCGGAGGTGAACCTCGGCGTTATGCGAGGAGAGTGGACGGAGTTCAGAGCCTCGAGAGCAGGCAGCGGTCCGCCGCTGGCGGGTCTCGTGCCGCACTTCGCCACGCCTCCCTCCGATGTTCCAATTCTGGCGCGCCGGCCTGGTGCAAACGGCCTCGGACGCTTGGCTTGGCTGGAGCACGACGGCCGGCCTGGCGACGCAGCGCTGATCGCCAAGCCGCTCGCCGTTGTCCCGCATCTTCGGCTCGAGTTGGCGAGCCTCACGCCCCGCACCGGATGCTCGGTGATCATCCGCTTGCGCTGGGCGTAGGTGAAGATCCCGCCGAGCAACCCCACAGTGCGTGACGCAACCCCCTTGCCGCCTCGGACATGGGAAAGACCTCCCTTTTTGCTGGTCTTCACCCGCCTCCTGGTCGCACCCTCGGCGACCTGGTGCATGAAGTGCTCGACATCCTCGCGTGTCACCGCGGGCACCTTCATCCTGCCGAGCAGCGGTTTGATGTGGGCCTGGATGAAACTGCGATCGGTCACCAGCGTCGAAGGCTTCTTGGCGATCCCGCGCCGGGTGAGCAGCCGCCCGGCCTCGGCATCCTCCATGTACATGTCGCATAGTTCGGCGATGGTTGCGGCCGAGCGCTTCGCCTTCTTGTCCGCCTGCGGATCGGCACCCTCGATCCGGGCCGCCACCAGCACCTGCTGCGCCTTGGCGCGTGCCGCGTCCGGCGTCCAGGGCGCGCCGTGGGTGCCGATGGTGTAGCGACGCTGCCGGCCGTCCCGAGTGCGATACATGATGAAGTAGCTGACGTGCGGCCCTGCGCGGCGCCTCGCGCCGAAGCCGGGCACCGAGCCAGTGCCGCCGTCGAAGATGGTCTCGTTGGGGGACATCGCGCGGATCTCGCGGAGCCCGATGCGGGTGCGTGGTGCGGACATGCTTGGCCTCTGCCTTGGGTTCGGGATGCGCCCCCGAAATCCGGGGTCACGGTGGGGTAACCGGAGAGCGCAGATGGCAGCAAGTCGTTTCTTTAGGAGTCAAAGCATAAATCTGCCTATGCGTCGGATATCGCAAACAAAGGCAAATGCGCGCAACCGGGGACGTAAGTAAAACCACTCCCCAGGAAGGCGAAGGACAGGCCGCGCGACATGTCGGGGTCGAGGTCCGAATCGGCGATGCGGATCGCGGCGAGGCGGCGTGTGGCGGCGGCCTGCGCGGCGGCCATGACGGCGGTGGTCACGGGCCGGATCTCGACGCGGACGCCGCGCGGGAGGTCGAGCCAGAACGGCTCGGCCGGGAGGTCGAGGGTGAGCATGCGATTTTACCTTCAGGAGATTGGGCGGGCAGGATTAGCCGACCGCTACGGGGCGCGCAGGACAGCGCCCCGGCCCAGTGTTGCGGCTGGCGTTAGGGGAGCCGATGGTTGAGCCATCCGGATCAGTGTCGAATGCAGCACCGGCCCCGTGCCGGAGCGCGGACGCGGAAGCCACGGCTTGGTCCGACCCGAAGTGGCCATCACTCTGGTCCCACGCCTATTGGTTACCCCCGCCCGTCGAGCCGCGGCTGGCCTGGAGAGAATCAGACGGCTAGTTCGCGCCGCCAGGCAGCCGGCGTCGCGCCGATGGCGCGGCGAAAGGCCGTGGTCAGGTGCGCCTGGGAGCAGAACCCGCAGGCCATGGCGATCTCGGCGATGGGGCGCGTGGTGCTCCCAAGCAGCCGTTGTGCATGTGCGATCCGGCGGGCGTTGCGCCAGGCGTGAGGCGGCATGCCCGTTGCGGCCTTGAAGCCGCGGGCGAAGTGGTAGGGGCTGAGGCCGACGGCCCCGGCCACCTCCTCCAGGCTGATCTCCTCGTCGAGCCGGTCGGAGAGGATCGCCTGGGCACGCCGGATGCGCCAGGCGGGCAACGGGGTGGCGCGCGCCGGCGGCCTCTTTGGCAGGGCCAGGCGGACCAGCGCCGCGACCAGCGCCTGGGCGAGGCTGTCGGCGAACAGACGGCTGCCCGGCCCGTCCTCGGCGGCGGCGGCCCAGAGCATCCGGAGCAGCTCGCGTACGCCTGCATCGGTGTGCTGCGACCGGTGCAGCGGACCGAGATCGGACAGCCGTCGCTCCGACGCCTCCCGAACGATCTCGCGGACTCCGGACCACGGCAGGGCCGCGATGAAGATGCCGTGCGCCTGCGTCACGTCAAAGCTGTTCAGGGTGCCGGCCGGGGAGACGCAGAACATCCCTGGCACGACGCGTTGCTCGAAGGCGCCGGCGCCGAAGTCGATGCGGGCCTGCGGCGCGCCTTCGGTGACCAGCTGGATGGAGAGGTCGCCGGACGGAGGATCCGGGAAGGCGCCGGCCGGCTGCCGCAACCGCAGCATCTTCACCGGCGCGGCGCCGCTGCCCCGCCGTTCCGCGACGTGTGCCGCATAGGGGCCGGTGGCGGTCCATTCGGCAAGGCAGGGCACTGGCTCCATCGCGACCTCGGTCGTTGCGCGCTATCCAGATGGGTCGAGAGGCACGCGCCGTCACGGACCTGTTTTGCAGGAAATTGCGCCTGCCAGGATCCCGGCCGCAGGACGCTGCAAGCCGGCCCGGGGCGCTGGAAGCGCGGGGCCGAGGGAGAGAGCAGCTTCCGGGCGTCGCGCGCGGGCCGAACCCGGGCGCCCTTGCGTCAGGAGCAACCGATGTCCCAGCACACACCGGCCGGCAGCATGGACCGCCCGGCCCTCTTCGCCGCCTCCGCTGTCGCCGCGGTCGCGGCAGGCGCCGCGCCCGCCACGGCGCAGACACCCGCCCCGCCAGCCAACCCGGCCCTGGCCCGGCTGACGCCCGAGAACGCAGTGCTCGTCTACGTGGACTACACCACCGGCCTCGACAACCTGATGACCACCCTCCCGGCCCGGCAGTACCGCAACAACATCGCGGCCTTCGCGAAGTTCGCCGCGCTGTTCGACATGCCGGCGGCGGTGCTCGGTGAGGAGAACGACTACTACGGCACCTTCCTGCCCGAGATCGCGGAGGTGGTCCGCGCCGGCGGCCGCACCTTCCCGCGCACCCAGGTCAGCGGCTACGTGCCCGACTTCGTGCGCTGGTTGGAGGGCACCGGCCGGCGCAACGTCATCCTCGGCGGCATCTCGATCGACAACTGCACGCTGCACACGGCGCTCGACCTGCTGCGTGCGGGCTACAATGCCTTCGTCGTGGTGGACGTCTCCTCAACCAACAGCCGCCTCGCGGAGGAGGCGGCGATGCTGCGGCTGACACAGGCGGGCGCGGTCATGTGCGGCTGGCTGAACGTCCTGACCGAGCTCGGCGGCGACTTCGCGGGCCGCCATGGACGGGGGATGATGGGCATTGTCCAGGCGCACTGGCCGTCCTCGACGACGGGCGTGGTGGACGACACGACCCCGGACGGGCGCGGCCTGCAGCCGCCGGCCTGGCAGCCGCGCGCCGGCTGATGGTCAACAGGGCGCGGCGCCAGCGCACCAAAGCCCGGCATCGCTCGGCGCGGATCTGCGCCCGGCGCGCGTACGTCCGCTTGTCCGCCCAAGCTGCTGACACGGCCTGGTCCGGACCTCACGCGTACTCGGTGCCCGCCTGCTGGTTCTTCAGCACCGCCGTCATCATCCGCGTCGCCGTGGCGTTGAAGGCGGCGCGGAACTCGAAGCTGGCCTCGACGCCAGCGGGCCCCTCGATCGGGGTCTTCGCGAGCGCCAGGTAGACCTCGTGCAGCGTGAAGGTGAGGCTGCGGTTGGCGTCGATGGTGAACGCGAAGGCGAACTCCGCCGCCGTGCCGTTCTGCGCCTGCGTCAACAGCGTGGTGTCCGCGAAGCGCGCGGTGATCTGGCCGGTCGCGCGCGCGATGCCGGGATCCGCGCCCTCGATCTTGCGGTCGGCGCGGATCGTGCGCACCGCCTCGACGCTGTTCGAGTAGGCGAGCCGTGCGCCAGTCACCTGCGCCAGCGCAGAACCAGCGCGAGAGATGGAACCCTGCGCCTTGTTGAAGGTCGTGTAGGCGGCGGAGACCGGCGTGCCGCCCGAGGACGAACCGGACCGCGTCGAGCCCTGGGCGATCAGCTTGATCGTCGCGGTGGCGGGTCCGGTCGGCGAGAAGTCGATCTCCAGCGCATCCGCGCGCACGCCGGCGCAGACGTCGTAGCTCGGCACGTCGGGATAGCCGATCTCGATCGCCTGCGAGGGCAGCGTCGCCGCGCCCGAGCCGAAGGTGTGGGTGAAGTTCGGGTTGGTGCCGGTGGTGGTCGGCGCGCCGAGC
>JANRIO010000139.1:0-13600 GCA_033764875.1 Hyphomicrobiaceae bacterium
CCCCTCGAGGGCGGCAAGGTGGTCGCCGCCTACATCGCCGAGCTGGCCGCGATCGTCGAGGAGGTGCGCGCCTCCAACCGGCCCGAGTTCGGCCGCATGGCCGAGAAGCTCGGCGAGGCCGTCAACGCGCTGGCCGAGGCCTCCCGCTGGATCGGCGGCACGCTTCAGAAGAACCCCGACGCCGCCATGGCCGGCGCCGTGCCCTATCTGCGCCTGTTCGGGCTGGCGGCCGGCGGCGCCTATCTCGCCAAGGGCGCGCTCGCCGCGGCCCGCGGCAAGGCGGTCGGCAACGGCCAGAGCGCCATCGCGCTCGCCCGCTTCTTCGCCGAGACCCAGGCGACCGCCGCTGCGGGTCTCAAGGAGGCCGTCATCGGCGGCGCCGATGCCACGCTGGCGCTCACGCCCGATCTGCTCTCGGCGTAGCGTCTTCTCCCTCTCCCCGCTCGCGGGGAGAGGGGAGTCCTCTCCGCTGACCTCGGGACCCACCGATGCCGCTAGCCCTGAACGCCCAGAGCACGCTCGACGCCTGGCACCGCATGGTGGCCGCCCGCGACCTGTCGCAGGTGGCGACGCTGTGCGCACCCGGCGCCGTGTTCCGCTCTCCCGTCGCCCACACGCCCTATGAAGGCGCCGCGCTCGTCGCCGCCTTCCTGCAGCAGGCGGCCGGGGCTTTCGAGGACTTCCGCTACCACCGCACCTTCGTCTCGGGCGAGCGCGACGTGGTGCTGGAGTTCAGCGCCACCGTCGGCGGCAAGCAGGTCAAGGGCATCGACATGATCCGCTTCGACGCCGAGGGCCTGTTCCAGGACTTCGAGGTCATGGTGCGGCCCGCCAGCGGCCTTCAGGCGCTGGGCGCGGAGATGGCGCGCCGCATGGCGCCGCTGCTTGGCGCCAAGCCGGCCTGATCCACAACGCTTTCTCAATCGCTTCAGAGAGGAAACACGAGATGAGCCAAGAGATCGAGATCAAGGTTGCCGACGGTGTGCAGGTGATCCGCTTCCTGCGCGCCGACAAGAAGAACGCCTTCACCGGCCCCATGTACAATGCCATGTCGGAGGCCCTCGACGGGGCCGAGCGCAACGACGACATCGCCGTCACCGTGTTCCTGGGCTCCGGCGGCATCTTCTCGGCCGGCAACGACATCAACGATTTCCTGCGCCGCGCCGGCGCCAATGCCGCCGACACCGGCAAGGGCATCCCGACGCCGTCGCTCGACTTCATCCGCCGCCTGCCCAAGGTGACCAAGCCCATGGTGGCCGGCGTCGACGGCCTCGCCATCGGCGTCGGCACCACCATGCTGCTGCATTGCGACCTCGTCTACGCCACGCCCGCAGCCAGCCTGCGCACGCCCTTCCTCGACCTCGGCCTGGTGCCGGAGGCGGGCTCGAGCCTCGTCGGTCAGCTGCGCATGGGCTACCCGCGCGCCTTCGAGCTGCTGGTTCTGGGCGAGCCGTTCTCGGCCGAGCGCGCCCACGCCGCCGGCCTCGTCAACAGGATCGTGCCGGCCGAGGAGCTGGAGGCGACGACGCTCAAGGCCGCCAAGCGCCTGGCCGCCAAGCCGCGCGAGGCCCTGATGACCGCCCGCCGCCTGATGCGCGGCTCGCCCGCCGCCATCGACGCCATGATCGACGCGGAATCGACCGCCTACCGCAGCCTCATGGTCTCGCCCGAGGCCAAGGAGGCCTTCACAGCGTTCATCGAGAAGCGTCCGCCGGATTTCGCCAAGGCCCGCGCCGCGGCGAAGAAGTGAGCCGACGCGCAACCTGCGGCTCCCGGCCGAACGCTTGCGCCCAGACAAGCGGGCAGGCCCCGCGAGACGGGTCACGGCATGGGCGTGCCAATCACCGGGCCGAGGATTGCCTCAATGCGAGCGTAAAACCGCGGCCGGCGGCGCACGCACCAAGGCGCCTCGGCAACGGAGCTTCCGCCCATGGCGCAGAGCGACACGGGTTCGCAGTCCTTCGGCCCTGACCTGGCCGGCCGGCACGGGGCACGGCGGTTGCTCCTGTCCCTTGCGCCGTCGCTGGCGCTTGCGCTCGCAATCGCCGCCGCCGCGGTGCTGCTGCAGCTTGCCGGCTTCATCCGCCTGCAGGCCCTGGCGAGCTGGCTCGAGGTCCCGGGCGCCGTGGCCGATCACCGCGACGCGCTCGCTGGGCCGCGCGCCGCGCTGACGCGGCTGCCGCAGGAGACGCCCGCGCTCGCGGCCCGCGCCACGCAGGAAGGCCATTGGATCTTCGCCAACCGCGCCGGCGAGACGCTCACCGTCGGCACGCCGGAGGAGATGCAGCGGCTGCCGGCCCTCCTCCTTCCCGACGCCAAGGCCGGCGAGCGCCTGACGCTTCTGCTGCCGCTCGAGACGCTCGCCCGCCACCGCGCCGGCCTCAAGGATCTGCCGAAGGGCTCGATCCTGCGCGTGGTGGCGGCGGGCGAGATGCTGCCGGTGCTCGGCCGGGCCGACGTCGCCGACGAGCGGCTCTACGTCGAGGTGCGCCCCGGCGTCGTGCTGGAGACTGCGGATGACGCCGGTGCGCGCGAGGCCTTGTGGCAGCTGCTCCGGCCCATCGAGCGCGCCGGTGTGCGCATCCTGGCGCTGGAGCCCGGCGGCCCTTCCACGCTCACCCTCGTGCCGCGCAAGGACCCCGAGAGCGGCCGCGCGCTCGTCGACGTCATCGATCCTGCGAGCCTCGTGGCCGCCATGGGCTCGGTCAGGGGCCAGACGCTGATCGTCACCGGCCGTGTCGAGGCGGGCGTGCTCTACGTGCAGCCCTCCGCGGGCGCCGAGCGCGGCGTGCTCGTGACCGATCTGCTCGCCGCCGCCGACGCCAGCGACGTCAACCTCGTCATTCTGAAGTCGGGCACCACCCCGCGCCAGCCGGGCGGGCGCAACTGGTTCTGGCAGCGCGTCGAGGTGAAGGGGCTGGACGCCGGGCTCGCCCGCCCGCGCCTGGCCGATCTCGTCGATGCCGTGGCCGGCACCAGCCAGCGCTTCGTCGCCTCGGCGCGCACCGGCGGCGATCGCACCGAGCTCGAGCTGCGCGCGGCTCCCGCAGCGGCCATCGCGCCGGGTGTGCCGTCCATGCGCGAGCTCGTGCTCGACGCCTTGGGCGGCGTCACCGGCCGCGTCGTGACCAGCTCCGTCACGGCAAGCCTGCGCTCGGCCGTGCGCCAGCGCGAGATCGATCGCCGGGTCGTGCCGGCGCTCCCCTCCTTCGCCCAGGCCGGCTACGTGCTGCTGTTCCTCGTGGGCCTCGTCGGCCTTCCCGTCGCCCGCCGCTGGTGGGCGCGCATCTGGCCGCCGGAGGATCGCGCCGAGTATGGCAACATCGGCGGCTACCAGGCCGCCTGCGCCATCCGTGCGGCGCTCTTCCTGTGCGTGTTCCTGCCGGTCGCGGCGCTGCTCGCGGCCCCCTATGCCGTCGCCCGCCTGCTTGCGCGGCCGTTCCGCCGCGCCGCGGCCGGGCCGGCGGCAGGCTAGTGTTCTGGCACCGACAGAAGATGCCGATGTCATCCTCGGTCTTGCCTGCCCTCGCACCTGTCGCGAGGGCCCGAGGATCCGGCGTCCGGCAGGCACCAGGGCAAGCTGAGAGATGGATGGTCGGGACAAGCCCGACCATGACGAGAGGGTACTGGTGTCTCACCACTGGGGTGCAAGCAGCCTGGCAAGCGCCGGCCGCGCCGGCGCCGCGGTCAGCATGGCGAGCACCGGCGCCAACGTCAGGCCGAGGATGATCGGGCTCATCCAGGCGAGCACGGCTGGCGAGATGGCCCAGCACACGGCCGCGCCCGCAAGACCGCAGGCGACGTGCCAGCGGTGCTGCCGGACATAGTCGGCAAGCGGCGCCTCGGCGCCGACCCGGCGCTGCGCGCCCCATCCGGCATCGGCGCCGAGCAGCACGCCCAGCACGGCGCGCGTCTGCGTCAGCATCAGGATGGGTGCGATGAGCGTCGACAGCAGGCTCTCGACGGCGACGCCGCCGGCCACGCGAAGCACGCCGCCGCGCCTGTGCCGCTCGCCGGGATTGCGCAGGCACCATGCGGCGCCGAGCAGCTTCGGCAGGTGCACGACGACGATGGTGGCGATCAGCAGGCCCAGCGCCCGCTCGGCGTCGAACACCGGCCACTTCGGGAACAGGGAGACCTCGCTTCCGAAGTAGGCGGGCGTGGCGTAGGTCGCCTGCACCGCCAGCACGACGCCGCAGATCAGCGTCAGCGCCCAGAGCGGCGAGGCGATGTAGGCGAAAGCGCCCATCGCCAGATGCAGCCGGCTCGCCAGCGCCAGCCGCGGCACGGCCAGGAGCCGGATGTGCTGCAGGTTCCCTTGCGCCCAGCGCCGGTCGCGGACGATGAGGTCTGCGAGGCTCGGCGGGCAACCCTCCGACGAGCCGCCGAGCGACGGCACCAGGTGCACCTCCCAGCCGTCCCGGCGCAGCAGCGCGGCCTCGACGAAGTCGTGGCTGAGGATGGCGCCGCCGAGCGGCGGGCGGCCGCGCAGCGTGGGCAGGCCGGCCGAGCCCGCGAACGCCTCTGTCCTGACGATGGCATTGTGGCCCCAGTAGTTGCCGTCGGGGCCTTGCCAGGCCGCCAGGCCCGCGGTCAGCACCGGCCCGTAGGTGCCCGAGGCGAACTCCTGCAGGCGCGCAAACAGCGACGTTCCGCCGGCCAGGCGCGGCACCGTCTGGATCAGGCCCGCCCGCGGGTGCGCCTCCATGGCGCGCGCCAGCCTGAGGAGCGTATCGGCCGACATGACGCTGTCGGCGTCGAGGATCACGAAGCACGGATAGGCCGCGCCGTACCGCTCGATCCAGTCGCGGATGTTGCCCGACTTCCGGCCCGCATTGGGCGTGCGCCAGCGCACATAGATTGGCATCGAGCCGGGCCGGCACAAGCCTTCGAATGCCCGCTCCTCCCGCCGGCGCTCGAGGGCGTCCTGCGTGTCGCTCAGGATGAAGGCGGCAAAGCGATGCGCCGCGCCGCTGGTCTCCAGATCGCGCCTGATCCGCGAGATGTTTGCCGCGATGAGCTCTGCGTCCTCCCTGTAGACGGGAAAGAGCAGCGCCGTCGGCCCGCTCGGCATGTCGCCCGGGCCAGCCTCGAGCGTATCGATCCTGCGTCCGAGCGCGAGCCAGATCAGGCCCACGACGGCGGTGCACGATCCGATCGCGACCCATGCGAAGCACAGCGTGCTCAGCCCCAGGAACACGAGCTGCAGCTCCGTCGGGCTCTCGACCGAGAGCACCCGGTAGAGCGTCCAGCCGAAGGCCGTGGTCGCCGCGGTCCAAAGCCCCAGCAGGAGAAGCCGGGCCGCGAGCACGTGCAACCCCGCCCACTGCCGGCGGCTGGTGCGCAGCACCTGGTCCGGCATCGGTCGCCCGGCGCTGGTCGGGGGAAGGATGTCCCGCACCGGCTCCGGCCTGAACGGCTGGCGACCTACTGTTTGGTCCATCGGTAGAGCCAGGTGTCGGAGATGGCGCGCTTGCCCGTCTCGAGCACCAGCCGCAGCTCGACGGTGCCGGCTCCCTTCGGGTCGAGGCTGAACGAGACGCGCAGGCCGTCGATGGCGGGATTGGGCTCCACGACGGGGGGGCTGACGGCGCCGGCGCTCGCATCGATCTTGGCGTTCGGCAGCTCGCTGCCGGGCGCCTTGCCGAGGCCGGCGAAGTCGACGGCGAATTGCTGCGCGCCCGTCTTGCGCAGCGGCCCATTGATGAGGCCGCTGCGGGTCGCCGCCACGTAGGCGCCGGCCCAGCGCGGTGCGTCCTCGGGCCACGTCAGGCGGTAGGCGAACGTATGGCTCTTGCCCGCCGCGAGCGGCTGCTGCGGCTTCCAATAGGCCACGATGTTGTCGTGGATCTCCTCGTCCGACGGGATCTCGATGAGCTCGATCGCCCCCGCGCCCCAGCCGCCGCGCGGCTCCACCCAGGCGCTGGGCCTGCGCTCGTAGTGCGCCTCCAGATCCTGGTAACGCGAGAAGTCGCGGGCGCGCTGGATCAGTCCGAACCCGCGGGGGTCCTGGTCGAGAAAGCTGCTGGTCTGCAGGCGCAGCGGGTTGTTGAGCGGGCGCCACAGCCGCTCGCCCCGGCCGTTGAGCATGGCAAGCCCGTCGGAATCGTGCACGCTCGGCCGGAAGTCGCTGATGCGCGCGCGGTTGATCCCCGACAGCAGGAACATGCTCGTGAGCGGCGCGATGCCGACATGGGTGAGCTCCTTGCGCGGGTAGAGCGTCATCTCGATGTCGACGCTGGTCGGCCCGCCTGGCGCCACGACGAAGCGGTAGGCGCCTGTCAGCGAGGGGCTGTCGAGCAGCGCGTGGATGACGACCTGCGCCGCCCCCGGCTGCGGCTTCTCGATCCAGAAACGGCGGAAGAACGGAAACTCCTCGCCGCCCGGCTGCCCCACGTTGAGCGCGAGCCCGCGCGCCGAGAGCCCGTAGATCTGTCCGCGCGACAGCGCCCTGAAGTAGCTGGCGCCCTGGAACACGATGACCTCGTCGAGCACGTCCGGCCTGTTCATCGGCGCCGTGATCCGGAAGCCCGAGATCCCGATCCTCGTGTCGGGCGTCACGCTGCCGGCCAGCCCTCCCAGATCGAACAGGCTGTTGTCGGCTCCCACCGCGCGAACGCTGTCGTTGTCGACGAGGTTGATCTCGATCGGCTGCTTGAACAGCCATCCGGTCGGCATGACCTGCATCTCGAAGCCGAGCCCTTTGCCCCGCCAGATCGTGCGCTCCTTGCGGAACCGGATCTGCCGGTAGCGGTCGTAGTCGAGGTCCTCCTTCCAGGCCGCGGCCTCGGGCCGGACGAAGGCGGACTTGGCGAGATCGGCCGCCATGGCGCGCACCGTCTCGGCGGTGAACGGCCCGCCGGTGGTTTCAGCCTGCGCGGGGGAGAGGGCGATTGCGGCGTAGACGGCAACAGCGAGCCGCAGGCGCAGGCCCGGGGTGCGGGCAAGGCCGACCGCAGCCAAACGCAGCATGATCTTGAGCATGAGCCTGACGCAACTCCCTTTGCCTTCCGGCCGGATCGCGCAGACAACGAAATTGCGCTGCCGTCGTTCCCGAGGTCGCCCGGTGGGGCGGCCGGCCGAGTGGCTAGGCCCCGTTGCGTCGCGGCTTGGGCGGCTGCGGCAGGGGCGGCCGCACGCCCGTCTCCAGCCAGGCGTTGTAGAATGCGATCTTGCGCTCGATGAGCCTCAAGGCCTCCCTCTGCCGCGCGATCCGCTCGCGCGTGCGCGCCGCGTGCGCCTCGAGGATGGCGGGCAGCTGCGCGCGGGCGCTCCGCCCCTCCCGGATCTTGCGCGCGTAGTCCCGGATCTCGGCGATCGTCATGCCGGTCAGGCGCAGCCGGTCGATGAGCTCGAGCCACAGCACGTGGTCGGGACTGTACACGCGTCGCCGCCCGCCATCGCGCGCCACGCCCGGCATCAGCCCCTGCGCCTCGTACCAGCGGATGGCGTGGATGCTGCGTCCGGACCGGCGCGCGAGCTCGCCGATATGGAACGCCTCAGGCATGGCGGGGCGGTGCGAGCACGCGGTCGGCGAGGGCGGTATCCATGTACTCCGTCAGCTCCAGCATCTTTCCCTCGTGCATGCGGATCACGTAGCAATACTTGTTGTCGTAGCGATCGCCCGCCTTCGTTGCAACGCAGCCCTCGCATTCGACGACCACGATGTCGTCCTCGGCGATGATGCGCCGCGCCGTGCTCGTGTACGTGCCCGAGAAGTTCGCAAACAGCGGTCCGAGCAGCTCCGCGCGAACGGTTGACTTCCCGCGGTAGCAGCCTTGCCAGTTCGTCGAGCCCTTGAAGATCCAGGTGAAGTCCTCGGCCATCAGCGCGACGAACGGCTGTCCGTCGCCGCGGGCCAGATGCGCGAAGGCTGCCGTGATCGCCGCCTTGTTCTCGCTTGCCGTCATTTGACACCTCCCTGTGTTGGATCGTCGTCGTGTTACTGGATAGAGTACACTCAAGGTCAAGCGGCAAGCACGGGGAGGGAAGGCATGGCCACCACGATCGAGATCACGGGCCTCAGGGTGCGCCGTGCGCTGGCGCCGGTCCGGCGCACGCTGGCCACGCGCGTCGGCACGTTCACCCGGGCGCCTTTCCTCCTGCTCGACCTGGAGCTGAAGGGCGGCGGCACCGGCCACGCGCTGTGCTTCACGTTCGTGCCCGTGGGCCTCAAGGTGATCCCGATCCTGCTCGATGAGATCCTGGCAGCGCTCGCTGGCCGCAGCATCGGCGTGGAGGACCTGGGTGCGGTGCACGACGCCGGCCAGCGCAAGCTGACCCATCTCGGCCACGAGGGGGCGGCCATGATGGCGCTCTCCATGTTCGACATGGCCCTGCACGACGCCATGGCGCGCTCAGCCGGCGTCCCGCTCTACAAGCTCCTCGGCGGCACGGCCGGGCCCCTGCCCACCTACAACAGCTGCGGCCTCGGCCTGATGCCGCTTCCCGATCTCGCCCGCGAGGCGCGCGAGCTGGCCGCCGAGCACGGCGGCTTTGCGCACATGAAGCTGCGCATGGGCCGCGGCGACAAGGCGTCCGAGGTTGCAGCCTTCCGCGCCGTGCGCGAGGCGGTCGGACCGGAGCTCATGATCTCGTGC
Organism: Hyphomicrobiaceae bacterium; assembly: GCA_033764875.1. Taxonomy (GTDB): domain Bacteria; phylum Pseudomonadota; class Alphaproteobacteria; order Rhizobiales; family Hyphomicrobiaceae; genus AWTP1-13. The sequence continues at coordinate 8,601 of JANRIO010000139.1, forward strand.
GATTTCAACCAGGGCCTCGACGCCAGGCTCGCCTACGACACCTGCCGCGCCATCGACGGGCTCGGCCTCGCCTGGATCGAGGAGCCGGTGGTCTACGACGACTACGACACCCAGGCGCGCCTCGCGGCCAAGCTCACGACGCCCGTCAGCGTCGGCGAGAACTGGTGGAGCTGGCGCGTCGGCAAGGCGGCCATCGAGATGGGCGCCTGCGACTACGTCATGCCGGACCTCCTGCGCATCGGTGGCGTCACCGGCTGGATGCGGCTGGCCAGGGCCGCCGAGCAGCGCGCCATTCCGTTCTCCTCCCACCTCTCGCCGGACTTCTCCGCCCACGTGCTCGCCGCCACGCCGACGCGCCATTGGCTGGAGTTCATGGACTGGGGGCAGGATCTGCTCGCCGATCCGCTGGTTCCGGTGGCGGGCTTCACGACGCCGCGCGAGGCGCCCGGCACCGGCATCGCCTGGAACGAGGCCGCAATCGCGCGCTGTCTCGTCGAGGCCTGAGCGGCCGCCCGGCTCAGAACGCGCTCGGCCACAGCGGCGCGCTGGCGCCGAGCGGCACCGGCGGCCGCGCCCAGTGGGCGGGCGTCGCCGACAGCCGCGCCGCGTGGGTCACGTAGGTGAGCCGCCCCTGCGGCGTCTCCATCTCGGCGAGAACGTCGCCGACGTCCTCCGGCTTCGGGTCGGCCACCGCAAAGCCGTCCGCGAGCCGCCCCAGGCCGGCGAGCCAGTGCGCCGTGCGCGCCAGCGACACGCGCACATGCCAGGAGCCGCCCTCTTCCGCCTTGCGGGCGAGCGCCAGCATCACGCCGGTGGCGAGCAGGTAGCCCGCCGCATGGTCGAGGGCCTGGGCGGGAAGCTCCTTGGGCGCCTCAACGCCCAGCGCCTGCGCCTCCGCGACGTTGATGCCGCACGCGTTCTGCACCAGGCTGTCGAAGCCGCGCCGGCTGCTCCAGGGCCCGGCGCGGCCCCAGGCCGACAGCGTGCCGACGACGATGCCGGGCCGCATCTCCGCGCAACTCTGCGGCGAGAAGCCGAAGCGGTCGAGGGCACCCGGCCGATAGGCGGTGACGATGGCCTGGGCCTCGCTGAGCAGGCTCGCCAGGCGCTCGCACTCCTCCGCCGCGCGCAGATCGAGCGAGGCCGAAAGCTTGCCGCGTCCGGTGTCGATGTCGAGCATCGGCAGCCCCGGCAGGTGCGGCCCGGTGATGCGCATCACGTCGGCGCCGTGGGCAGCCAGCGTGCGGCCCGCCACCGGCCCGGCGATCACCCGCGTCAGGTCGAGCACGCGAACCTCGGAGAGCGGCCGCTCGGGATTGCGCGGCAGGCGCCGCGGCGGCGCCTCCCCGATCCTCTCGATCTCGATCAGCGGCAGGGTGGCGACGGCCTGCGCCTGCGGGTGCGCGGCCCATTCCTGCGGCGATCGCATCAGCGTGCATGGCGCCCCGGCGAGCGCAGCCGTCGCCTCGAATTGCGCGCCGTCCCACCGCATCAGCGCGGCCGCGACCGAGGCCCGCTCGTAGTCGCACCCCAGCAGCTTGAGGAAGCCGTCTCGATGCTGCGGAAAGTTGGTGTGGATGCGCACCTTGCGGTGATCGCGCGTGCCATAGACGCCGGCGATCTTGTCCCAGCCGGGCCCCGGCGGCTTGCCGGCAAGGCGCATGTAGCGCTCGCTGCGGAACTCGACTGCGGCATGCCTGAGATCGACCGCCAGGCTCTGGGTCTCGCCGGTGCGCAGTCGCCAGATCTCGGCCGCCGCCAGCCCGGCCGCCGCGATGCTCGCCTGCGCCGCCACCCCGACGCGGAACGAGGATGGCAGGCCCGGCTCGGCCCCCGTCAGCGTGACGCTGCCGAGCGCTGCGGCGGCTCCGCCGGCCTCCGTCCAGACCTGCGCGAGGACGTCATCGGGGGAAGGCAGGGACATGCTGCGTCTCGCAAGGGACCGAACACGGACCACGAGGGCCGACGCGGCGCCGCACTCGCGCAGCGCCGCGTGGTCGTCTGCCGGCGGGCCTCAGCGCGGCGCCAGCCGCACCGCCCGCTTCAGGAATGCCGGAACGTGATCGCCGAGCCCCACCGGCGCGCTGCCGCCGCCGCGCGTGTTCTCGGGCCGGCTCTCCTGCCGCGTCGGCTGATCTCTGGGCTCGTCCCGGCGCGGTCTCTCCGCGTGCCGCTCCCGGCGCGGCGGCCGCTCCCTTGGCTCGGCGTCAGGCCGCTCCTGCCGCGCCCGCGGCCTGTCGCCGTGCGACCGCTCGCGGCGGGGAGGCCTGTCGCCCTGTGGCCTGTCGGCTTGCGCCCGCTCGGCGCGCTGCTGTGGCTGCGGCGCGTCCATGGCGCTCTGCGGCGGCTGCTCGCGGTCGCCTTCGCCGTCCTGCCGGCGCGGCCGCCGGTCGCGATCACGCTCGCGATCCCGTCCGCTGCCGCGCCGCGCGTCAGCGCCGCGTCCGCGCTCCTCGCTCTTGCCGCGGCGGCGGCGCTTGCCCGAGTGGGCGAGATCCTCCTCCGTCGGCGGCTCGCCGATCCAGGCGGCCGGCGCGCCGAGCATCTTCTCGATGTCGCGCAGGGCCTTGGCGTCCTCGGGCGTGACCAGCGTGAACGAGGCGCCCTCCTTGCCGGCGCGGCCCGTGCGGCCGATGCGGTGCACGTAGTCGTCCGAGGCCCACGGCACGTCATAGTTGAAGACGTGGCTGACGTCGGGGATGTCGAGGCCGCGCGCGGCGACGTCGCTGGCGGCCAGCAGCGCGATGCGCCCGTCGCGGAAGGCATCGAGCGTTGCCATGCGGCTCGACTGATCCATGTCGCCGTGCAGCGCGCCGGCATTGAAGCCGTGCTTCATCAGCGACTTGAGCAGGATCGCCACATCCCGCTTGCGGTTGCAGAAGATGATCGCGTTCTTGACGTTCTCCGAGCGGATCAGGTCGCGCAGCACCTCGCGCTTGGCCCAGTCCTCGCCCGAGGGGCAGAACCGGAAGCGCTGGGTGATCGTGCCGGCGGTGGTGGCCGGACGCGCCACCTCGATGCGCAGCGGGTCGTTGAGGAAGCTCGCGACCAGCCTCTGGATCTCCGGCGGCATGGTGGCCGAGAAGAACAGCGTCTGCCGCCGCGGCGGCAGCAGCTTGCAGATCTTCTCGATGTCCGGGATGAAGCCCATGTCGAGCATGCGGTCGGCCTCGTCGATGACCAGGATCTCGACACCGGTCATCAGGATCTTGCCGCGCTGGAAGTGGTCGAGCAGCCGCCCGGGCGTGGCGATCAGCACGTCGGCGCCGCGGTCGAGCTTCCTCAGCTGGTCGTCGAACGACACGCCGCCGATCAGCAGGGCGACGTTGAGGCGGTGGTTGGTGCCGTATTTCTCGAAGCTCTGTGCCACCTGCGCGGCAAGCTCCCGCGTCGGCGCCAGGATCAGCGAGCGCGGCATGCGCGCCCGCGCCCGGCCCGTCTCGAGGCGGCACAGCATCGGCAGCACGAAGCTCGCCGTCTTGCCGGTGCCCGTCTGGGCAATGCCGAGCACGTCTCGGCCCGTCACGGCGACCGGGATCGCCTGGGCCTGGATCGGGGTGGGGATGGTGTAGCCGGCCGCGTCGACGGCAGCCTGCACTTTCGCGCTGAGGCCGAGCTCAGCGAAGGTCACGGTTTGCAAAAAGGATGTCTCCGTCTCGATCGAATGTCACGACGCTCCCCTCACCGAGGAGGACCTCGGCGGTTGGCGGACGTCAGCGAGCGGAGCGCAGGGGGGCTGCCACAAAGGGCCAAACGGGAAATCGGGATCGAGAGAAGGATTTAACGGAATCAATCCCCTGCGCCCGATGCGCGGTTCCATCGCACGAAATGGCCCGCGCCTGCAAGGAAATTACGGTGCGCGCATGCCACCTGCGCCCAATTGTCTAGGCAACCTGTGCACGGAGCGTTTGCCGTGGGGCGGTCCGCGCAGGTGGGCCCCGTCAGCGCGGCCCGGGCGGCAGGCGCCTAGACCCCGAGGGCCGGGGCGAGCTGGCGCGGCTCCACCTGCGTCTTGACCCCGCGGTTCATGACCTCGAGCAGCACCACGATCCGGTCTCTTTCGTCGAGCTCGAGGATCCGCGCCACCAGGCCGTCGAACGGCCCGCCCGCGATCTGCACGGCCTGGCCGATCGTGTAGTGCTCCGCCGGCCGCACCACGGCGCCGTCGATCTCCTGCGCCTTCAGCCCGTCGACGAAGGCGCCGGCGAGCGTTGCCGGGGCGTCGCCGAACTTCACCAGGGCCCGCACGCCCCCTGTCGAGGCGATGGCGCGCCAGCGTCCGCCCTGCGCCAGGCCGACGAACACGTAGCCGGGAAACAGCGGCCGCAGCACCGTCTCGATCCGCCGCGCGTGCGAGCGGCGCCGGCGGATCTGCGGGCAGTAGACGTCGAAGCCCTGCCGCCGGAGGTTCCCGACGGCGATCGCCTCGCTGTGCGGATGGGTGGTGGCCACCGCCCAGGCGGCGTGCATCGTCTCGGTCGGCGGTCTGCCCATCGACGTTTCGCTCCGGCCCCGCCGCTCTCGTCGGCGGATAGGCGCATTCATAGGCCCCGTTGCGGGCCCCCGGCAAGCCGGCGGCGCCAACTTGGCTAAGCGGCACCCGCCTTGACGCGGCGGCGTCCGAGCGGCTATCGGCTGAAGGTCCCCTCGCATGCCCGGGGGCACCCGTGCCGGCTTAGCTCAGGGGTAGAGCAGCGGTTTTGTAAACCGTTGGTCGGGGGTTCAAATCCCTCAGCCGGCACCACTACTTAGCTGTCCGGCCCGGAGACATGGGCAACGGAGCGTACCTGAGACATGGGTAACACCCCTGAGCGGATCGGGGTGTCGATTGGGTGCCGGTCGTCCGGCCCGACCTCCCAGCGCCCCCGGCGCCGATTCCCGCCCTCGGGCCTTCGGCCCGAATCCCTGCCCCGGCCGCCCCCTCCCGCGCTGTAACCTAGGGAACACCCCGCCGCCCTCCGCTGCCCTATGAAGGATAGAGTGAGAAAGCTAACCCATTG
>JANRIO010000017.1:0-45964 GCA_033764875.1 Hyphomicrobiaceae bacterium
GCTGTCGGTGGCGGCGCGGCTGCTGATCGCGGTTCTCCTGGAGGCCGGCTGGGAGATTGCCGAGAACACCACCTTCATCATCGAGCGCTACCGGGCCGTCACCGTCTCGCGCACCTATTACGGCGACAGCGTCCTCAACTCCTTCTTCGACGTCCTGGCCACCATCGCCGGCTTCATGCTGGCCGCGCGCCTCCCGGCCTGGATCACGGTGGCACTGATTGTCATCGTTGAGGGCGCGCTGCTCGTCCTCATCCGCGACAACCTCGTGCTCAACATCATCATGCTGCTGCACCCCATCGACGCCATTCGGGTCTGGCAGTCGGGCGGGTGACGATGCTGGCGCGCATTGCTGTGTTGCTGGCCGTTGCCCACCGCGTTTCTGTGGGTATGCACTTGGAGCCCTCAGATGGATTACCTTGTCGATGCGGTTGCCTTCGAGCGCCCTGGCTGGCGGGTCGCCTCACGCGTCACGCCGAGATCAACTCTGCACGCTCTGTACAAGCAATCCGACGAGGTCATCAGTGTTGGTGTGGACCTTGCTGGTGCTGTTCGTGAGCTGGATAGCCAGGCCGTGGACCCGTTCTTGAGAGCGATTGAGGCACAAATACTCGCAGGTGGATTCCCCGGTGACCACGGGCTGTCGCAGCGCCCTGCTTCCGGGTTTGACCTGCTGGCTCACCTATCCGGGGAGGCGCGCCGATTCACCAGGGGTTGGTCCAATGGGCCGGGCTGGTCCGACGATATCCGTATTGTCCATGTCTTCCCTTGCTTCGCGTGCGAGCTAAGTGCGTCTTGGCCGACGCACCGGTTCGCGTCCGTGATGCGCCACATTGATGTCTTCGACATTGCCCGCGAACCAAGACCGTACATCGAGATCAAAATGCGCGGCGGCAGGTCGGGCTTATTGATCAAGACGTGGTCGTGGCAGACCGTCAGGGAGACGCTCACATTCGCGAGGATACTCTCCAAAGAGCACGAGGGCATTCTTGAGGTGAAGAATCTAGCCGGTGCCGTCATTGCGTTCGGCCATACCGATGGCTGGGATGCGTACGAGGAACGCCTTCTCGCGCACGCTCGCCTCGCCTGATCTTGATGGCAGCAGCCGTCTTCAGCCAGGGTGCCATCCATCCGGTGCGCGAACGCGACGGCAGAAATTGTCCGATGCCGTCGTTCGCCGTGGTGTAGCGGTACCGTTTGCCATGGGGCCAGCACCGCGCGCCGCCCTTACACCTCCACCACCTCGATCACGCCGGGCACGGTCGAGATAACGCCCTGCTGGGCCGGCGAGATGTCGAAGCGGCCGGGCAGGGCGAGCTCCACCTCCCGGCCCCGCTCCTCCAGCGCCAGGGCGATGGTGATGGTGCCCTTGCCGCCTGGCTTCAGCAGCGCCTTGAGCTCGCCCAACGTGCCCTTGGCCTGCGCCACGCGCTTGTCGAGCACCACCTTGAGCCCGCGCTGCACGCTCGCCGCCGCCTCGTCGAGCGACTGCACGCCCTGCGCCCTGAGCTTCAAGGTCTCCCCGTCGCGCTCGCCCTCGACCGAGACCACCACCGGCGTGCCGGGCTCGAGCAGGCTGCGGCAGGCCGCCAGCGTATCGGAGAAGATGATGGCCTCGAACTGCCCCGTGGAATCCGAGAACATCGCGAACGCGAACTTGTTGCCCTTCTGCGAGCGCCGCTCCCGCGCCGAGACGACGATGCCGGCGACGCGCGCAACGACGTTTCCGCGCTGCGCCTTGGCCTCCAGCTCCGCCGACGAGATCACGCCGAGCTTGGCCAGGATGCCGCGATAGGCGTCGAGCGGATGCCCGGACAGGAAGAAGCCCACCGCGTCGAACTCGTGGCCGAGCTTCTCCATGGGCGTCCACGCCTTCTGCGGCCGCAGATCGAGGCCGCCGCCCTTGTCGCTGCCGCCGCCGAACAGGTCGCTGATGCCCTGCGCCGCATCCGACGCCAGCCGGTTGCCGAGCGCCAGCATCTGCTCCACGTTGCCGTGGATGAGCGCGCGGTTGGGCTCGAGCGCATCGAAGGCACCGGCGGCCGCCAGCGTCTCCAGCGCCCGCTTGTTCAGCGTCTTGGGGTTGCTGCGCCTGGCGAAATCGGCCGCCGACTTGAACGGCCCGTTCGCCTGCCGCTCCGCCACCAGCGCCTCGACGGCTCCGGCGCCGATGTTCTTGAGGGCTGCCAGCGAGTAGCGGATGCGCTTGGCGCCGGGCAGGAAGTCCACCTCGCTCTCGTTCACGCACGGCAGCTCCACCTTGATGCTCGACTTGCGCGCCTCCGCGGTGAACATGGCGAGCTTGTCGGTGTTGCCCATGTCGAGCGTCATGGAGGCGGCAAGGAACTCCTCCCGGTAGTTCGCCTTGAGATAGGCCGTGTGATAGCTCACGAGCGCATAGGCCGCCGCGTGGCTCTTGTTGAAGCCGTAGCCCGCGAACTTGTCGACCAGCTCGAAGATGTAGACCGCCTCGTCCTTCTTCACCCCGTTCTTCATGGCGCCGTCGACGAAGCGCGCCTGCTGCTTGGCCATCTCGGCCTTGTCCTTCTTGCCCATGGCGCGCCTGAGCAGATCGGCCTCGCCGAGCGAGTAGCCGGCCAGCACCTGCGCGATCTGCATCACCTGCTCCTGGTAGATGATGACGCCGTAGGTCTCCTTCAGGATCGGCTCCAGCATGGGATGCAGGCAGTCCACCTCCTCCTCGCCGTGCTTGCGGTTGATGTAGGTGGGGATGTTGTCCATCGGGCCGGGGCGGTACAGCGCCACCATGGCGATGATGTCCTCGAAGCGGTCGGGCTTCAGCCGCTTCAAGCTGTCCCGCATGCCGGTGCTTTCCAGCTGGAACACGCCGGCCGTGTCGGCCTTGGCGAGCAGCTCGTAGCTCGCCTTGTCGTCGAGCGGCAGCGCCGCGAGATCGACGTCGATGCCCCGCCCGCGCTTGATCAGATCGACCGCCTTGCGCAGCACCGTGAGCGTCTTGAGCCCCAGGAAGTCGAATTTCACGAGGCCGGCGGCTTCCACGAGCTTCCAGTTGAACTGGGTGATCGGGAACGACGACTTCGGGTCGCGGTAGAGCGGCACCAACTCGTCGAGCGGCCGGTCGCCGATCACCATGCCGGCCGCGTGCGTCGAGGCGTGCCGGTAGAGGCCCTCGAGCTTGTCGGCGATCTCGAGCAGGCGTGCCACCATCGGCTCGCGCTCGCGCTCCTCCTGCAGTTTCGGCTCGAGCTCGATCGCCTGCGCCAGCGTGACCGGGTTGGCCGGGTTGTTCGGCACCATCTTGCACAGCCGGTCGACCTGGCCGTAGGGCATCTGCAGCACGCGGCCGACGTCGCGCAGCACGGCGCGCGCCTGCAGCTTGCCGTGGGTGATGATCTGGGCCACGCGGTCGCGCCCGTACTTGCCCTGCACGTAGCGGATCACCTCGTCGCGCCGGTCCTGGCAGAAGTCGATGTCGAAGTCCGGCATCGAGATGCGCTCCGGGTTGAGGAAGCGCTCGAACAGCAGCCCGAACCGCAGGGGGTCGAGGTCGGTGATGGTGAGCGACCACGCGACCACGCTGCCGGCACCCGAGCCGCGCCCCGGCCCCACCGGGATGCCGTTCGCCTTCGACCACTTGATGAAGTCCGACACGATCAGGAAGTAGCCGGGGAACTTCATCTTCGCGATCACGCCGAGCTCGAAGTCGAGCCGCTTCTGGTAGTCCTCGCGGGAAAAGCCCGGCGCCGGATCGCCCTTCTCGAGCCGAACCGCAAGCCCCGCGCGCGCCTGGGCCGTCAGCTCCTTCGTCTCGAGCTCGAGGATCTCCTCCGGGCTCGCGCCCGCCTCCGCCTTGACGAAGCGCGGCAGGATCGGCTTGCGCCCCTTGGGCCGGAAGGCGCAGCGCTGCGCGATCTCGATCGTGTTCTCCACCGCCTCGGGCAGATCGGCGAACAGCTCCCGCATCTCCTTCGCGCTCTTGAAGTAGTGCGCGCGCGACAGCCGCCGCCGGTTGTCCTCCACGACGTAGCTACCCCCGGCGATGCACAGCAGCGCGTCGTGCGCCTCGTAGTCCTCGGGTGCTGCGAAGTAGACCTCGTTCGTCGCCACGATCGGCAGCCCGCGCGCGTAGGCGAGCTCGAGCAGCTGCGGCTCGACCTCCGCCTCGTGCGCAAGGCCATGCCGCTGCACTTCGACATAGAGCCGGTCGCCGAAGATCTTCTCGAGCGCTTTCAACCGCTCCCGCGCCAGCTCCGTCTGCCCCTCGCGCAGCGCCCGGTCGATGGGCCCGTCGGGCCCGCCCGTGAGCGCGATCAGCCCCCCGCCCCACGTCTCGAGGGCGGCGAGCTTGAGATGCGGCGGCTCGTCCTCGGCCGGGTCGAAGAAGGCGTGCGAGCTGAGCTTCATCAGGTTCTGGTAGCCGGCCTCCGACGCAGCCAGCACGGCGATGGCACCCGCCGGCTGCGAGCGCGGCTGGTTGCCCCCCATCCGCATCAAGGGCGTGCCCGCAGCCTGGCCGTCTCCGAAGTCCGCCTGCAGGCTGCACCCGACGATGGGCTGCACGCCCGAGCCCGCCACCTTGTCGGAGAATTCCAGCGCCCCGAACAGGTTGCCGGTGTCGGTGAGGCCGATGGCCGGCACCCCCTTGGCGATCGCGAGCTTGGCGAGCTTGGCGATCGGCAGGGCGCCTTCGAGCAGCGAGTAGGCCGAATGCACCTTGAGGTGCACGAACGGACCCTCGGCGGGAAGCGTCCTGGCGCGGGGGGCGGCAGCGGCGGCATCGGGGCGAATCGGTGTGCTCATGCTGCGACTGCACCTCCAATCCCGGCCCGGCGCAAGCCTCGCGAGGCCCCCCGCCGCGTCCAGGGACAGCAACGGTGCCCCTGCCTGGTGCCTGTGCCCGTTGGGTCGCGCTGAAAAGCTTGACCCAACCTACAGTGTGCGGATTTGGCCTGGCCCAGATGCCCACCTTCGCCGGCATGAGGGACGTGTGCATGCGCTTGAGCCCCCGGCCACAGCCGTAGGTTGGGTCAAGCGCCAGCGCGACCCAACGTGCCTGACAATGGTGAGTAGATTGTCGGGTCGCAGCGACGGGATGGTCGGATGCTCGGCCCGCGGTTGCAACGGCTGTCCAATCCTGGGATGAAGGCCGCCCGCACCACCCGTCAGGAGGATACCGAGCTTGATCCAGGCCGCGCGTGAAGTTCTGGCCGCCGACGCGGAACTCTGGCTGGCGCTCGGCGGGCTGGCCGTCGGCCTTGCCTTCGGCGCCGTCATCACCCGCACCAACTACTGCGCCATGGGCGCCCTCGCCGATGTCCATAACTTTGGCGACACCCGCCGCTTCCGCGCCTGGATCCTGGCGTCCGCGACGGCGCTCGCAGGCACCCAGCTTCTGGCACTCGCCGGCATCGTCGACCTGTCGCGCTCCATGTATCTGGCGCCCACGCTCAACTGGTTCGGCAACATCGCCGGCGGCGTCATCTTCGGCTTCGGCATGGTCTTCGCCGGCGGCTGCCCGAGCCGCAATCTTGCCCGCGCCGGTGCCGGCGACCTGCGCGCCCTCGTCACGCTGCTAGTGCTCGGCATCGCCGCCTACGCCACCATCGGCGGGCTGCTCGCGCCTCCGCGCGCGGCCCTCGAGGGCGCAACCTCGATCGGCCTTCGCCCCGCGGCGACCCAATCGCTGGCCGATCTGCTCGCCGCCGTCCTGCCCGTCTCGGCATCCCGTCTGTCGGTCGGCCTCTCGCTGCTGCTGGCGCTTGCCGCCCTCGCCTACGTGGCGGCCAGCGCCGCCTTTCGCGCCTCGCCCCTCCACATCCTGTCGGGCCTCGGCGTCGGGCTCTGCGTGGTGGCGGGATGGGCCGTCACCGGGCTCGCCTTCGACGAGATGGCCACGCGGCCCCTCCCGCCCGTCTCGCTCACCTACGTTCGCCCCGCCGGCGACACGCTGGAATGGCTGCAGCGCTTCACCGCCGCGCCCGTGCCGGGCTTCGGCGTCGCCAGCGTGCTGGGGGCCCTGCTCGGCGCGCTTGCCGTCTCCGTCTGGCGCGGTCAGTTTCGCGTCCAGACCTTTGCCGACGCCGGCGACACGCGGCGCAGCCTGGGCGGCGCCGTCCTCATGGGCCTCGGCGGCGTCATGGCCATGGGCTGCACCGTCGGCCAGTCGCTGACCGGCGTGTCGACGCTGGCGCTGGGCTCCTTCCTGACCTTCGGCGCCATCGTCCTCGGCGGCCGCTGGGGTCTCGTCGTGCTGGAGCGGCGCATTCTCGCCGGCGCCTGACGCCGCAGAGCGAGACCTTCGGACCTCTAGTCGACGTTCTGGCAGGCGGCGCGGCAGCCAAGCCCGGAGATCGCGTGGTCCCGGGCCCGGCGGTCGGTCAATACGCCGTTCAATGCCTTTTCTCTGCGCAATGGTCCTGGGCGGCCCGCCGGTTTTCCGGTCAAGCGGCGCGCCGCTCTGCTTCCCGGCCACAGCGCACGCGCAATGACGCGGATTGTCCACACTGTTTCGGACAGCCACGAAGAATCGTCGCACGCTGAGCAAGTCAGCAGTGTGTCGCGGCCCGCCTCGTCGCCGACCGCGCAAAGTCTCGATGCCGAGCCGCATTTTTTCGCGGCCTCGTGCACGCCTCTGGGAAGAGACGCCAGAGAGGAGGGCGCTACAGAACGAGCCCGTGCCGGATCGCTTCGAACGCCTTCCGCGTTTGCACCACGATTGCGCAACCTGCGGCCTGCGCACGGCTCACAACCAGTCGAGGCCTAAATGAGATCCAGGAAGACTTTTGCTCTTGCTTGGGCGTTATCCGCCCTGCTCGCGTTCGCGCCCGTGACGCCCCTTTCCGTGACGTCCCCCGACCCGGCGCGCGCGCACGAGTGGTATCCGCTCGAGTGCTGCCACGGCATGGACTGCGCACCCGTCGAGAAGGTCGAGGTTCTGCCCGGCCCCGCGATGGCCACGCTCGGTCCCGTGTCGCCGCAAACTGGGCCCAGCGCCATGATCGTCACGACCCAGCACGGCAGCGTTCTCGTGCCGCCGGACTTCCCGCGGCGCGAATCCAAGGACAACCGGATGCACGCCTGCATGCGCCCCATGAGCAACGGCTCGATGCGCCTGCTCTGCATCTTCATGCCGCCTTCGACCTGAGGCGTCACGCCCTGAGCCTGCCGGGCTGTTGGTCTGCCGCCGCCTGACGCCGCCATGCTGCGGGCCTGTCCCCGTCGCGTGCGCACCCCGTCGCCGACGAGCCGCCGGGGCGTCGATGAATTTTACTTTTTGTTGGAAATGGCACATTCTGTTGGTGTCGGCCTGCCGTAGTTTTCATTCGGAACTCAATATGCCGCGTCAAGATGTTGCTGAGTATGGAGGAAGACCGTCCACCACGGCTGGTCCGTTGTCGCACCACTGCTCCGCGGATTGCCCGGCCGCTCGCCTCGTCCGCACCGGCTCCGGCGGGACAGAGACGCTGCTCTGGCAGCTTCCCGTGCCCGCATTCTTTCAGCAGCCGTCGGCAGCGGCGGCCGTTGCGCGGCTCCGGCGCGTGGCGACGGCGGCGCTTGCCACATCCGGCACGGCCGGCCTCACGCTGTCGATCCCGGCAACCGGAGAGGCGGGGTTTGCCATCGAGCTTCGCGTCGCGCGCGGCCGCGGCTCGGCCGCCTTCGGCCCTCTTCAATGCGAGTTCGAGACCGAGCAGGGCGCCTGGACCTGGCTCGAGCGGGCGCTCTCCGCCCGCTATCGGCTGCGGGTCGTGTCGGTGGCAGGCCGCGAGCGCGAATGGCACCTGGAGCCGGCCGACATGCCTGGCGAGGCCTTGGCATCCGGCACCTTGGCGGTGCTCGCGTCCTGGCGACCGCGAGCCGTCGAGCTCCGCCGCAACAGCCTGAGCTTCGACACGTAGGCGTCAGCTCTTGGCGGGGAACGTAATGTGGGCGCACCAGCCCGCACCGCCGTCCGCCCCGATATCGAGGCGGGCGCCCTGCGCCTCGAGCAGCAGCCGCGCCAGCAGCACATTGAGGCCGCCTGCCTCCGGGCCGGCAAGCTCGCCGCCCTGGGCATTGCGCCCTGCGTCGCCGACGCGTGGCACCCGCACCTTGAGCAGGCGCGCGTTGCCCTGCCGCTTCGCCACGAATTCGACGGCGCCCGCCGGCGCCGATCCGGCGGCCTCGCGCAACAGCTGCTCAAGCGCCTGCTGCGTTGCCCGCCGCTCGCAGCGGATGTCGCATCCTCCCCCGCTGACGGCCACCCGCGCGGCATCGAAGCCGATCTCGCGCATCGCGCCCTCGAGAAGCTGTGCGGCAGCCACCACCTCTTCCCGCGCCGGCGTCCGCCGCGCCAGCAGCACGGTCATCGCCTCGGCCACCGCGAGCGCGTCCTGCGACGACTTGAGCATCCGCCCGCCGCTCTCCGAGATGTGGATGGCGTACTCCTGGTAGCGGGCGTTGAGCGGCCCGTGCAACTCGTGCCGCATCACCTCGGAGAAGCCGATCACGGCGTTGAGGGGCGTGCGCAGCTCGTGGCTCATCTGCGCCAGCAGGTCGCCGAGCCCGGTCAGCCCGCGCGGCATGTCGTCAGGCTCGGGGGCGGGCACCGGCGGCACCTGTCGCGCCTCGGGCTTGAGGCCTGCGGCCGCCATGCCGATGCCGGCCAGCACCAGCGCCGCGATCGGGATGTGCCCGAAGGCCAGGGCACCGGTGTAGCCGCCGTCGGTCAGCGCCACCGCCGGCACCAGCACACCGGCGAGGCCGAGGAGGTAGACCGTCGCGCACACGCGCAGCGCGATCGGCCGCCGCAGCGTCATGGAGCGCAGGCACGCGCCCGCCGTCTCGCAGCATCTGCGCCAGCCCGACGCAAATGTTGCACGCACACGCGTTTCCGCTCCCACGCCCGCAACGAGCGCAGTCCCCAGCGGATGGGGTGACGTGCCCAGCGTCATCCCGTCCCTCGTCTCGAATTGTCTTGCGAATGCTGCCCGGATGCCGCCCGAATGGCGCGAACGGGCCATTCGAATCGACCTGTTCAGTGTGCATTGAATGGGAATCGCTTGTCGAGGGTCCGCCCGGCTCGCGCGCGCAAATTTCGCCGCTGTGACTGCAACGACTCTGCTTGGGCCCGAGCCTGCGCGTGCCGTCTCGGGCTACTCCAGCATCTTCGTCACGATCTCGAACACGTCGCTCGACAGCGGCTTGCTGGCGGCGATGTTGTCGAGGACCGCCTTCGCCTTCTCGCGCCGGCCGGGCTCCAGCGTCTTCCAGCTCCGGAAGGCCGACAGCAGGCGGGCCGCCACCTGCGGATTGAAGCGGTCGATCTCGAGCACCCGGTCGGCGACGAAGGCGTAGCCCTTCCCGTCGGGCCGGTTGAACCCGACCGGGTTGCCGGCCGCGAAGGTGCCGATCAGCGCCCGCACCTTGTTCGGGTTCTTGATCGAGAACAGCTCGTGCCGCGCCAGCTTCTTCACGGCGGCCAGCGTACCGGGCAGCGGCGCGGCCGCCTGGTAGGCGAACCAGTTGTCGATCATCAGGTGATCGCCCTTCCAGCGGGCATGGAACCGCTCGAAGGCCTTGTCCCGCTGCGGTCCCTTGATCTCGCTCAGGATGGCAAGCGCCGTCACCTCGTCCGTGGCATTGCCGGCCTTCTCGAAATGCCTGGCGACGCGGGTCACGTCCTCCGCCGTGCCGCGCTGGGCGAGGAGAGCGAGCGCCCCATTGCGCAGCGCCCGTCGTCCCGCCGCCGCGGCGAGCGGCGAGTAGGGGCCCTTGTCGGCGAGCGTGTCGTAGAGGGTCTCCAGCACGGCCCCGAGCCCCGTTCCGATCGCCTTGCGCAGCATCCGCCGCGCCTTGTAGATGGCACCGGGATCGACGTCGGTGCCGATCATCCGCGCCAGATCCCCCTCCGAGGGCGGGACGATCAGCTGCGCGCGATAGCCGGGATCGAGCCCGCCGTCGGCGACGGTGGCGGCCAGCGCCGTCACGAAGCCCGCGGGCTTTGCTGGCCGCTCTCCCGCCTGCAGCGCCTTCACCGCCGCGATCATCACCCGCGCCGCATAGTCCTGCGTCGCCTGCCAGCGGTTGTAGAGGTCGCTGTCGTGCGCCATCAGGAAGCGCAGATCGTCGTCGGACAGGTCGATGGTGAGGTTGACGGGCGCCGAGAACCCCCGCAGCAGCGACGGCACCGGCCGCTCGGAGACATCCTTGAAGCGGAACGTCTGCGCGCGCTTGGTCACCTCGACGAGGCCGTTCCTCACCGCCGTGCCGTCCGCGAGCACGAGCGGCAGGTCCCGCCCGTCCGCGCCGAGCAGCCCGAGCCGCAGCGGGATGTGCAGCGGCTTCTTCCTGGCTTCCCCGGGCGTCGCCCGCAGCACCTGCTCGACGCTGAGGTCGGCGGTCTTGTGGCGCGCATCGTACTTGAGCTCGCACACCAGCTCCGGCGTGCCGGCCTGCGCATACCACGTCATGAACTGGCCGAGGTCGCGGCCCGAGCTGTCGGCCATGGCGGCCACGAAATCCTCCACCGTCGCCGCCGTCCCGTCGTGCCGCTCGAAGTAGAGGTCCATGCCCTTGCGGAAGCCGTCGACGCCGATCAGCGTCTGCAGCATGCGGCACAGCTCCGCCCCCTTCTCGTAGACCGTCGCCGTGTAGAAGTTGTTGATCTCGATGTAGCGGTCCGGGCGCACCGGATGCGCGAGGGGCCCCGCGTCCTCCGGGAACTGCCGTGCCTTCAGGTTGCGCACCTCCGCGATGCGCTGCGTGCCCGGGTTACGCATGTCCTCGCCGAACAGCTGGTCGCGGAACACCGTCAGGCCTTCCTTCAGGCACAGCTGGAACCAGTCGCGGCAGGTGATGCGGTTGCCGGTCCAGTTGTGGAAGTACTCGTGCGCGATGACGCGCTCGATGCCGCCGAAGCTGGCGTCCGTCGCCGTCTCGGGCGTGGCCAGCACCAGGCTGTCGTTGAACACGTTGAGCCCCTTGTTCTCCATCGCGCCCATGTTGAAGTCGGACACGGCGACGATGTTGAACACGTCGAGATCGTATTCGAGGCCGAACCGCTCCTCGTCCCAGCGCATGGAGCGCTTCAGGCTGTCCATGGCCCAGGCGCAGCGGTTCTCCTTGCCGGGCTCCACGTAGATCGTGAGGTCGACCTTGCGGCCCGAGGCCGTGCGGAACTCGGAGGCGAACGAGGCGAGGTTGCCGCCGACCAGCGCGAAAAGGTAGGAGGGCTTCGGATGCGGGTCCTGCCAGACGGCGAAGTGCCGCTTGCCGCCCGCGAGCGTGCCGCGCTCCAGCAGATTGCCGTTGGAGAGCAGGATCGGCGCCTCCTCCCGGTCGGCCTCGATGCGCACCGTGTAGGTGGCGAGCACGTCCGGTCGGTCGAGGAAGTAGGTGATGCGGCGGAACCCCTGCGCCTCGCACTGCGTGCAGTAGACCCCGCGCGACAGGTAGAGGCCGGACAGGGCCTTGTTGGCGTCCGGATTGCAGGTCGTGACGATCTCGAGCTTGAACGTCCCCTCCGGCGGCTTGGCGATCGTCAGGTCGCGCGCGGTGAGCTTGTAGCCGCTCCGCTCCAGGGGCTTGCCGTTGATCTTGATGCCCTCGAGCTCGAGCTGCTCGCCGTCGAGCCTGAGCGCGCCGGGCTTGCCCGCATGCGCCGGGTTGGGCTTGACCGACAGCCGCGCCGCCACGCGTGTCCGCGTCGGCGCCAGCGCGACATCGAGCTCCGCCTTCTGGATCAGGTAGTTCGAGGGCCGGTAGCTTTTCAGCAGGATCGGCCGCGGTGTTTCGGTGCGCATGGGGCTGTTCCAGGGTGCGAGAGGGAGTGCGGCCCTCGCGAAGCAGGCGACCGCTACCCCACTCATAAAGCAAGCCCTGCTCCCGTCAAAGGAGACGGGCGCCTGCCTGCACCGGCCCGGACGGCCCTGCCGTCAGTGCCCGCCGGTCACCTGGTCGAGCAGCAGCTTCACGTTGAGCGCGATGATCAGGCCGGCGATGAGCCAGGCGAGCGCGACGAGCCAGCGCGGCGCCACCAGCGCCCCCATCTTGGCCTTGCTGGCCGTGAACTGCACCAGCGGCACCACCGCGAACGGCAGCTGCAGCGACAGGATGACCTGGCTCAGGATCAGGAGCTTGCCCGTCTCCTTCTCGCCGTAGAGCAGCACCGCGATGGCCGCCGGCACCACGGCGATGCCGCGCGTCACGAGGCGCCGCAGCCAGGGGCGCAGGCGCACGTTGATGAAGCCCTCCATCACCGCCTGGCCGGCCAGCGTCGCGGTCACCGTCGAGTTCAGGCCGCAGCACAGCAGCGCCACGCCGAACAGGGCCGGGGCCATGGCATGGCCGAGCAGGGGCTGCAGCAGCGCCTGCGCCTGCTGCAGCTCGACGACCTCGGTATGCCCGGCCTTGTGGAAGCTTGCCGCGGCCAGCACCAGGATGGCGGCGTTGATCAGCAGGGCGAACATCAAGGCGACCGTCGAATCGATGGTCGCGAGCTTCACGGCCTGCCGCTGGTCCTCCGGCGCCGTGCCCCAGGCGCGCGTCTGCACGATGGCCGAATGCAGGTACAGGTTGTGCGGCATCACCGTCGCGCCGAGGATGCCCATGGCGAGATAGAGCATTTCCGGGTTGCGCACGATCTCGGTGGTCGGCGCGAAGCCGCGGATCAGCGGGCCCCATTCGGGGTTGGCCATGGCCACCTGCACCGCAAAGCACGCCGCGATGATGCCGAGCAGCGCCACCACCAGCACCTCCAGGTACCGGAATCCGAGCTTCTGCAGGTAGAGGATGAGGAACACGTCGAGCGAGGTCAGCACCACGCCGATCTCGAGCGGGATGCCGAACAACAGGTTGAGGCCGATGGCCGTGCCGATCACCTCGGCCAGATCCGTGGCGATGATGGCGATCTCCGCCGCGATCCACAGCGGGATGGAGGCCCATCGCGGGTAGGCGTCGCGGCATGCCTGCGCCAGATCCCGCCCCGTCGCCACGGCGAGCCGCGCGCACAGGGCCTGCAGCACGATCGCCATGATGTTGGACAGCAGCGCGACGAACAGCAGCGCGTAGCCGAACTTGGCGCCACCGGCGAGCGACGTCGCCCAGTTGCCGGGATCCATGTAGCCGACGGCGACGAGATAGCCGGGCCCCAGGAAGGCGAACAGGCGCTTGAGCCCGCTGCCCGACGGCACCGTGACGCTGCGGAACACCTCCGACAGCGGCGCCTCCTGCCGCTCCGACCGCCAGGCCGGCCGCTCCCCGCGCGCAACCTTGTTCAACATCTCGCCACCGCTTTGAAGGCTTGCTCAGGGGAGGTACGCTTCTGCCGCCGCTGGTCTGATCGCAACCGCCGGAGGTCCCCCCCCCGGCGCCCGATCCGCTGTCCCAGGCGGCGCACCCTCGCCACACCTTGTATTGCTTCTGCGAATTATTTGCAACAAGCTCCGCCGTGGCAAACCATCCCATGGGGCAGAGCGGAGAGACCGTGAATGGATCAGTACGCCGAGTTCATCGAGAAGGAAGTGCCCACCTACCGCGGCTTCCTCTACGCCATGACCGCAGGCAGCACCTTGACGAGCGCGGCCGCCCGCCGCCTATGGGGACGCCTTGCGCTGCAGGTGGTGTCCACCTACGGCTCGACGGAGACCGGCACAGCCTCTACCGTCGATGCGCATACGGCCATCACGATCGAGGGCGCAGTAGGCCCCGTCATCCCCGGCATGACGGTGGAGATTGTAGGCGCCGGCGGCGAGCTGCTGCGGCCGGGCCACGAGGGCCGCGTGCGCATCCGCGGCGACGCGGCGGTCAGCGGCTACTACCGCGACCCGGAAACGTCGCAGAGCAAGTTCGACACGAAGGGCTTCTACCCTGGCGATCTCGGCCTCATGACACCGGCAGGCGTGCTGGTGATCACGGGGCGCGAGAACGCCGTGATCAACGTCGGCGGCGACAAAATTAGCCCGGAGCGCATCGAGGCGGCCGTCGTTGCCTTTGCGGGGGTAAGTGATGCGGCTGTGACTACGGCGCAGGAGCCGCAAGGCAGCCCAGGGATCGGCTGCACCATCGTCTGGCGCGGTCCCGAGAACCTCGAAGGCCTCAAGGAGCACCTGCGTCAGGCGCTGCCGGCGCGCTTCATACCGAGGACGTTCAGGGCTGTTACCAGCATCCCGCGGAATGCATCGGGAAAGATCGAGCGGCGGTGAAAGTCTGGCGCGACAACAATGCAAGGAAACAACCTCCATGCCCTACAGGCTGATTCCGGGGTACGCGATGAAGTGGAAAGTGCGGTGGAGCTACGAGGACGCGGTGGAAGACAACTTCATCGCTCCGCTGCGGTACCTGGCGCATTTGACGCCGGAGCTTTTGAGCAACGCGCCAAAGCAACTTTCCGCCACCCCGGTCGGGAGGGAATGGCCGGATATGATCGCAAACTCGAGTCAATGGGTTGTGCGTCCGGCCGTCAAGGACAGCATTGAGAAGCTGGAGCCGCATGTGCACACGTTTATTCCTGTCGAGCTCCTGAGCAAAAAGCACGCTGCACCGGAGTTGTTCTATTTTCTCCGCATCGGACAGGCAATCGATGCCGTCGTCATCGAGAAGAGCGAGTTCGTAGAGGGTTTTGGTATATCCGGCTTCAAGAAATCTCCGTATCTCGCTCCTGCAGGAAAAACCACTCTGCGTGCCGAACAAATCTCAGGCAAGCACCTGTGGCGGGGAGGGTGGGTGAGCCCGAAAGGAGATGTTGTTGATCGATTCTGGTGCGACATCTTTTGTTCAGACGCGTTGCGTGACGCTTTTGTGCACGCAAAATTTCGCGACTGCCGATTTATTGAGTGTGACGTCGAATAATGCGCTCTGAACGTCAACACCCCAACCCAATCTCTGAGTGTTACATAATATGACGTCATTCAAAGACACCACAATTCCTCCCGTACCCTACGGCGACATTATCGTCAATTTCGCGAAGCATCACGCGATCCCTGAGCAGTTGCTAACTGATAACCGAAAATTCTTTGAAGCCCTGAAGGAACGAGGCTTCGATGGGCATGATTTCCGGGCGAACGGAATACCTTTGCCGCGCTCGATTTCAGGTGGCGCCACAACGGGACTGGCAATTCATATCGATGCCCACCCAGCCTTTTCAGACTGGATCGCTGGGCTTCTCAAGGAGGATCTGGCTAAGTTCAATCTGCCAAATCACGGCGGCCTCGATCTCGATGCGACCGCGTCGAAGCTGGCAGGACTGAAGGCCTACATCCAGACCGAGCTGATGAATCCGGACTCGCCGCTCGCGCTAAACTGGCGGGATCTTCCCAGCGCGGAGCAATGGGAGCGGTACACGCCTGCACAGAAAGACGCCATAAGAAGCCAATTCGCTGCGATCAATTGGGAAGGTGTTCAGGCGTCTGACGCCTACAAAATTGCGACTTCCATCAAGAACGGAGGCCTCCTCTTCGACGCCACGCCAGGCTCGAACACCGCCTTTGACGTGTCCCGCCCTCTATCAGTAAGTAGGTCGGGTAGAGCCGAAGGCGAAACCCGACATCCAGCCAATTGAACCCTCGAGAACTCTCAAGGCAGCCCGGAAATGACCTGCACCATCGTGTGGCAAGGTGCCGAGAACATCGAAGGCCTCAAAGAGCACCTGCGCCAGACGTTGCCAGCGCGGTTCATACCGAGGACGTTCAAGGCTGCCCAGAGTATCCCGCGGAATGCATCGGGAAAGATCGAGCGGCGAAACTGACAATCAGCTCAGACAAGGCAGGCTTGTATGGGACCTTCTTCTCTCTATCAGCTACGATGCTTGCCTTTCGCCTTTCGCCTTCTCGTTCCCGCTGTATTGCTGTCCCACTTAGCGGCGTGTGACATAGGCTGTGTCCGTACGGTAAGCCCGGAAGACTGCTTGAGGATTGCGCGTGAGTACTTGTCCAATAAGTCGCGGGAGAGCTTCAGCAAGGGCGATCGACAGGAACAGCGCTTGGCCCGACAACTGGATGAGGCTGAAATCAGCGAGGCCGAATACGTAGCACTGGCAAAGCTTTCGCGACCGCTGACAGAGGTACCTTGCGGAGATCCAGGGGCCTCCTTCTTGGTCATGCCTGTTATTGGCGATCCTGGGAGCTACGAGGTGAGCGCAATGCTGTATGCCCCCGGTGTTTCGGACCCATCCAAGTACAGGGCAAAGCAACTCTCGATATATTTTGATCCGTGTGGCCGCATCGTACGTCTGCTCGCAGGGAGAGGCATGGAAGATCGAGTCGGGCCGCCGCCTCGTCTCAGTTGCTCGAAATAGAAAAATGTTCTCCAACAAGATTAGGGATTAAGTTATGGGGACAGTGCTAACCGCGCGTGAACTTCAAACGCTGTACATGACCGCTGGCGGCGGCGCGGTCTACATCTCGCAAAGCGAGTATTTGGAATCTTACGGGCGATACGCAATATTTGCCACTGTTGCGGACTATTACGGTCGCGGCGCCGTTGGTCAGGCGGCAGGCGACCGAGATTTCGCCATTGAGCAGATAAAATTGGATGTTGGTAACGCGGATTATATGCAGCGAGCTCTCGGTTATGGGGCTCAAATCGTGCGCTATGGTGTGAGTGTCAGACCCAATGGCGATCTCGTCTTTAGCGTTTCAATGCAAAACGAAGATTACGATTTCACAGGCAATAATAAGTATTCTGCAGCAAGTAGGTCGGGTAGAGCCGAAGGCGAAACCCGACAATTCGCGAGTTCAATAGTTGTCGGGTTTCGCTGCGCTCTACCCGACCTACGTGTTGCAGATATTTCGCAGCAGGTACCCATGCGTTACCGACGAACCCGAGTCGAGGGTGGGATCTATTTCTTTACGGTTGTGACGCACCGCCGCCGCAAGCTCTTTGCGAGCCCAGAAGCCAACGTCATCCTCCGGGAGGCCGTGGAGAGCGTGCGGGCCCGCCATCCGTTCGAGACGATTGCGCAAGTGGTGCTGCCGGATCATCTGCATGCGATCTGGCGGCTGCCGGAAGCCGACGCCGATTTCTCGACGCGCTGGCGATTGATCAAATCGACGGCAACTCGCGCGCTTCTCGGGTCCGGGTTGGTACCGGCGGGAGCGCGAGTCTCCCGCGAGCGCGGCGAGCAGGGTGTGTGGCAGCGCCGATATTGGGAGCACTTGATCCGTGACGAGGAGGATATGACCGCACATATCGACTATATCCACCTCAACCCCGTGCATCACGGCCTCGTCGCAGCGCCAATCGATTGGCCGCATTCGACCTTTCGCACGTGGGTCGCCATGGGCCTCTATCCCGCCGATTGGGGAAGTCGGGAGCCGGCTGAGGTGCCCATGTGGGGCCAGCGACACGAGTGAACGCACATGTCGGGTTTCGCTGCGCTCTACCCGATCTACGTGCTACTGAGAACATCGAAGGCCTCAATGAGCACGTGCGTCAGGCGCTGCCGGCGCGCTTCATACCGAGGACGTTCAAGGCCGTTACGGGCATCCCGCGGAATGCATCGGGGAAGATCGAGCGGCGGTGAAAGTCTGGCGCGACCACCATATATAGGAATGCGTCTATGCCCTACAAGCTAGTACCGAGCCTCACCCTGAAATGGTGCGTAGATTGGGATTACGAAGATGTAGTAGAGCAAAACTTCATTGGTCCCTTGCGATACCTCGATCACCTCACTCCAGAACTTCTGAGCCGGGCCCCCAAGCAACTTCGCTGCACGCCTGTCGGAAAGGAGTGGCCCGACATGATTTTCAATTCCTTCCAATGGGTGGTGCGCCCCGCCGTGAAAGCAGCGATCGAGGAATTGGAACCGAGTGTGCACACGTTCATACCGGTCGAGCTCGTGAGCAAGAAGCATCGCTTGCCCGAGCCGTTCTATTTCCTGCGGATAGGCCAGGCGGTCGACGCCGTCGTTGTCGCAAAATCAGATTTTTCTCAAGGGTTTGGCCAATCCGCATTTGACAAGGGAGACGTTCTAACGCTTCGCGGCAAGATCGTTTTGCGTGCAAGTCAAATCATCGGCAAGCATTTGTGGCGCGGCGGATGGGCCTGGCCGGACGGACGCGCAGATCGGTTCGTTTTTGACTATTTCTGCTCCGATCGTTTGCGCGATCGCATCAAAGCTGAAGGCTTCCGCGACTGCGAATTCACCGTCTGCGAAGTGGAATAGCCATCCCGTCTTTGGGCAGCGCCATTATTTCCAAGGGAATATCGTTATGTCATCTTTCGATAGCACGATCATTTTGCCGGCGGATTATTCCGGAACGCAAGTGACTTTTGCGAAACACCACGCAATGCCAGAAGCACTGATGAAGGATTCCAGCAAGTAGGTCGGGTAGAGCCGAAGGCGAAACCCGACAATTCCCGAATTCAACACGTGTCGGGTTTCGCTGCGCTCTACCCGACCTACGTGTGCTGCCAAGCCGCGTATGATTCCTTAGGTCGGCTCAAGCGCTTCAGCGCGACCCAACGACCGCGCGCCTTCAGCTCGACGGCGCGTCGAGCTTGCGGGTGAGGTTCTCGAACTCGCGCCGCAGCTCCTCGTTCTTGAAGATCTGGTCGAACGTGGGCGCCTCGATGCGCTGCAGGGCTTCGAAGGAGGCCGAGGAATCCTTCATCATGTTGCGCAGCTGGAAGCTCGCCTCCACCGTCTCGTAGGTGTTGTCGGCGATGCGCAAATCGTGCGTTGCCCGCTGCCGTGCCTTGGCCACCTGCTCGCGCTGCTGCAGCAGGTAGCGGCGATAGCCCTTGGCCGCCTCGTCGGCGAGCCGCTGGCTCTCGCGGTTGGCCTCGAGCACGCGCTTCTGGTCCGGGCGGTTCTCTGCCCGCAGCAGCTCGGCCGTCTTGGCCCGCGCGGTGCGGATGTCCTGCTCGATGGCCGAGAGCTTGGGCAGGTACTGCGTGTCGATTTTGGCGATC
Source organism: Hyphomicrobiaceae bacterium (assembly GCA_033764875.1). Lineage (GTDB taxonomy): Bacteria > Pseudomonadota > Alphaproteobacteria > Rhizobiales > Hyphomicrobiaceae > AWTP1-13. The sequence goes on from JANRIO010000017.1 coordinate 18,871, forward strand.
ATCTGGTCCTGGGCGTGCACCAGCATGGCAAACAGCGCCGCATGCATGGCGAAGTATTTGCGCGCCGCCCCGACGTTCTCGCCCGAGACCGCCATCAGCCGCCCGAGCTGGCTGTCGATGAGCTTGGCCGAGTTGAACACGGCAACGAGCCGCACGAGGTCGCCCGACAGCACGCTGTCGAGCAGCAGGTCGATCTGCTCCGGCGCCAGCTCGATGCCGGCCTTGGCCATCGCCTCGCGGATCTCCCCCTTGGCCTTGGCGATCTCGTCGCGGTTGAGCTCGATCTTCCGCTTGTTCTCGGCGATGTCCTTCTCGAGGCTGTCGACGGTGTCGGTGAGGATGCCGGCGAGCATGCCGTCCTTGGGCGCCGTCACCTGCTTCTCGCGCTGCTTGACGATGCGCTCGTCGATCTCGCGGATGTTGCGGCGCAGGCCCTCGATCTTCTTCTGCACGTCGACGACCGGCACGTCCGTGACGATGCCGAGCGCCGCCTCGAGCAGATCGCGGATCTTGCGGTCGCGGTCCTCCCGCGTCTCGGCGAACAGCGGCTTCAGCAGGAAGTCCTTCTCGGAGGGCAGCTTCTTGGCCTCCCCGCGGTTCTTGGCCGTGTCCTGCAGGATCGCGTCGACAGCGCGCATCAGCCGCTGCGCCTGCTCGTAGCCGGGATCGCCCTCGCGCGGATCCTTGGGCGTCTCCTTGGCCTCCTCGCCGGCCCTGGCCGGCGGCGCCTTCTGCTGCGCCTGGGCGAGGTCGATCTTTCCTCCCGCGCGGCCCTGCAGCAGGGCGCCGATGGCATCCTCGCCGGCACCCGCAGCCGGCCCCGTGGCCAGCAGCAGCGGGCTTGCGGCGAGGGCGAGGGCGGGCACGAGACGAATGCGGCGCATGGCGCGGAACCTCCGGAATTTCGCGCCGGATCAAGCGGCCCAAACATGGGCTTTGTAAGGCGTCCTTGTGGCCGTCCACCGGGTGGCGATCAGCCGGCGGCCTTGGCGACCGCGGCCTGCGCCGCCGCGATCAGAGACTGCAGCTCGGCGTTGATTTGCCGGGCGTCCTTGAGCACCAGCATGTGCGTGATGCCGGCCGGCGCGCCCTTCAGCCGGGACGGAACAAGGTTCACGTCGTGCGGGCGCGCACCGAGCGCGAGCCCGAGCCGGATCTCCGTCGCCGTCGGCAGCACGGCGGCGAACTCGGCCGGCGCGGCAAACACGATCAGGCCGCCGCGGGCCCGCAGCACCACCTGCGGCACCGCCTGGCGGACCATCGCCTCCAGCATCTGGTAGAGCGGCCGGTAGCCTTTGGCGGCGGCGACCAGGGCCTCGAGCCGCACCACCTCGTCCGCCGCCTCCGGCGGCGGCGCCACCGCAGCCCGCGGCGCCACGGGCTCGTTGGCGTTGGCGGGCGGCGCGATCGGCCGCACCGGCCGGGCCACCGGCTGCAGCTTCGGCTCCGGGATCGCGACGTCGACCGGCGCCGGCAGCGCGTCGAGATAGATCGGCCGGCCGCCGTTGGAATGGATCCGCTCCAGCCACGAGGCCCGCGCGAAGGGAAAGCCCTGCGTGCGCAGCCAGTCGATGGTCTCGTTCTTGTCCGAGAACCCCTTGGCCGTGATCGCCGCCATCCAGCCGGCGAGATCCTGCCCGCTGCGGGCCTTCAGCTCCGCCAGGAACTCGCGTTCTTCCTCTTCCTCGCCGCGCGCTGTCATGAGCTCAGACCGGATTCGCAGGGTCGGCGCCTAGAACCAGCGCCGCGATCGCGCCCTGTAGGCCTCGAAGTCCTCGCCAAAGCGCGCCTCCAGATGCCGCTCTTCGGGCACGATCGCAAGGGCGAGCACCAGGACTGTGAACAGCGCGGCCGCGATGGCGAACCAGACGTTGCCCGTCACCTGCGCCAGGCCGAGCATCATCAGCACTTCCGCCATGTAGATGGGGTGCCGCCAGACGCGATAGGGCCCCCAGGTGATCAGCCGTCCGGCCGCGCGGTTGGGCAGGATGTTGGTGCGCGCCCGCTGCAGCGTCAGCAGCGCCCAGGCCGACAGCACGATGCCCGCGATGCCGAAGCCGTACCCCACGAGCCGCGCCGGCAGATCGTCGAGCCCGGGCCACGGCAGCGGCCACAGCCGGCCGAGCCCGAGGGCGAGCAGCAGCGCCGCGCCGAACAGCACCGGCGGCCACGGAAACGCCGACGGCCGCTCGCCATAAGATCCCGTCTCGCTGATTCCCATGCCCTCCTCGGTCTCCTTCCTGCCCGCCCCCGCGTCCTCGCCGCCCGTCACAGGTGGCTGCCGTTGGCGCAGAACGACGCGCGCAGCTGGCAGGCGCCCGGCACCTTTGCCTCCGACCGGCAGGCCTCCACCGCCGCCTGCCGGGCTTCCGCCAGGGTCGGCCGGTGGATCACGAACGTGCCCCAGTGCTTGCGGCCACGGTAGTTGCCCACATAGAAGCTCAAACCGCCGCACTGCGCCTCGATCAGCGTATAGGCCTTGCAGTCGCCGCCGTTGGCGCCGGCGTACTTGCGGCACTCCGCGATCGCATCGTTCTCCGCGTCCTGCCGCGAGGTGCGGTTCCAGACCATGCCGTAGGCGCCGGACGCCACGAACGCGATGCCGCCCCAGACCGTGATCGGCCGCGCCGTGCGCAGGTAGTCGAGCTCCTCCTGGGTCATGTCCCCCGTCGTCGGCCGCTTCACCACCCGTTGCCAGGCGCTGATCGCCTCGCGCGTCTCCCGCGACAGCTGCCCGTTGATGACCTTGATGCCGTAGTTGAGCGCATAGAGCCGCTCCTGCACCTCGCGGATGATCTCGTAGCGCGTCAGCACCGATCCCCCCGGCGAGGCCGGCGGCGGCCCGGGCCGTGGGCCGGGACCGGGCTCAGGCGTCGGCGGCGTGAACGGGATCTCGCCGGGCCGCACGCGCGGCGGCGTGTTCGATGCGGAGCCCTCCAGCTCCCGGATCCGCCCACGCGCCTGCTCGGCATAGAAGCCCCGCGGGAACGCCTCGAGGTAGGCCCTGTACTCCGCGATGGTGCCGGACCCCTTGACGCTGTCCCAGAACGCCTCGTCGGCAGGCGTCGGCCCCTGCGCCATGCCGGGTCCGGGAACCACGGCGAGCACCGCAAGTGCCAGCAAGGCGGCCTGCAAAAGCCTCAGCATGCGCGTCACATCGCTCCCCGAAAGTGCCCCGCGAGTTCACCGACGTCGGCAACGCGCGACACTTAACATGTTCGCCCGCGCCTGGTCATCCCGCCCGCGCCGCAGCGCCGCTCTTGCGGAGCCGGCCGCGGAGGCGTAGCCAGGACGGAAAGCCTTGCCGTCCCAGGGAAACGCCATGATCCCCAACGAGCTTCCCAGCCTCAATTTCGACCTCGGCGAGACCGCCGACCAGCTCCGCGCCTCCGTTCGCGCCTTCACCGCCGACGAGATCACGCCGCTGGCGGCCGAGATCGACCGCACGGACACCTTTCCCCGCCATCTGTGGCCGAAGCTCGGCGCCCTTGGCCTGCACGGCATCACGGTCGAGGAGGAGTATGGCGGCTCCGGCCTCGGCTACCTCGAGCACTGCGTCGCCATGGAGGAGATCAGCCGCGGCTCGGGCTCCGTCGGCCTCTCCTATGGCGCCCACTCCAATCTGTGCGTCAACCAGCTGCGCCGCAACGGCTCCCACGCCCAGAAGCTGAGGTACCTGCCGAGGCTGATCTCCGGCGAGCACGTGGGCGCCCTCGCCATGTCCGAGCCCGGCGCCGGCTCCGACGTCGTCTCCATGTCCCTGCGCGCCGAGAAGAAGGGCGACCGCTACGTTCTCAACGGCACCAAGCTCTGGATCACCAACGGCCCCTGCGCCGACACGCTGATCATCTATGCCAAGACCGACCCGTCGGCCGGCCCGCGCGGCATCACCGCCTTCATCGTCGAGAAAGGCTTCAAGGGCTTCCGCGTGGCCCAGAAGCTCGACAAGCTCGGCATGCGCGGCTCCGACACCGGCGAGCTGGTGTTCGAGGACTGCGAGGTCCCCGCCGAGAACGTGCTGGGCGAGGTCGGCCGCGGCGTCAACGTGCTCATGAGCGGCCTCGACTACGAGCGGGCGGTGCTATCCGCCGGCCCCCTGGGGATCATGCAGGCCGCCATGGACGTGGTGGTGCCCTACGTGCATGAGAGGAAGCAGTTCGGCGCCGCCATCGGCACCTTCCAGCTCGTCCAGGGCAAGCTCGCCGACATGTACACGACCCTCAACGCCTGTCGTGCCTACGTCTACGCCGTGGCCAAGGCCTGCGACCGCGGCGAGACCACGCGCAAGGACGCCGCCGGCGCCATCCTCTATGCCGCCGAGAAGGCGACGCTGGTCGCGCTCGACGCCATCCAGCTGCTCGGCGGCAACGGCTACATCAACGACTACCCCACCGGCCGCCTGCTGCGCGACGCCAAGCTCTATGAGATCGGCGCCGGCACCAGCGAGATCCGCCGCTGGCTCATCGGCCGCGAGCTGTTCGCCGAGACGGCATAGCGGCCTCCGGCAGGCCGATCCCGATCAGCCTCAGGATCGGCATGATCACCTGCGTCTCGAGGCTCGCATCCGCGTACGTGGCGCGCGCCACGCGGGTGGCGGGCCTCACGCGCCGCTCGGCGACCGGCTGCGATGGTGCAGGGGCCACGAGATCGGGCGGCGGGCCTACGAGCTTGGCCGGCTCCGGCAGCCCCTCCGGCAGGCTTTGCGGCTCGACCAGCGCCTGCTCCATGTCCCGCCGCGCCGCCTTGCCGATCGAGGCCCAGTGCCTGGGCGAGCTCAGCAGGTCGACGGTCTTGGGAGCCGCCGCCAGCCAGGGCGCACGCCGGGCGTTGGCGCGCGTCAGGTTGGGGGCCTCCTGCTGCACGCTGGGCGAGACCAGGTCGAAGGCCAGCCGCGGCTGGTCGCTCATGCCGAGGTCCCACGTCTCGAGCAAGGCGAGCTGCTTCAGCTTCGGCCGCTGCCGCATGGCGATCATCTGCTGCGGGGAGGCGACGTGGCGCCATCGGATGACGCGGTCGGTCGGGAAGTTGCGCGGTGTGTAGCCGGCCATGTCGCACAGCGGCGCGTTGATATCGATCTTGCGCCCCGTGCGCGGGTGCGGCCCGATGTCCACCTGCCGCACCAGGAACACGCGACCGTTGATCTCGACCTCGAACCAGTGCCCGAGCGTGCGCCGGTCCATCAGGGCGATGCCCGGCACCGTCTGCGGCAGACCCGACGCATTGATGCCGTTGTCGCCGCTGTCGCGCCACACGTGCCGGTGCAGCCCGTCGTTGTGCCGCCCCCAGCCGTATTGCCCGAACCAGGACATGCGCCCGCTCTGGATGCCGCCTCCGGAGAGCCTGGCTTCCGTGATCTCCGTCCCCTCGCGCGGATAGAACGCCTGTGCCGGCTGCGCCAGCATCAGGCTCGCCGAGCAGCTGCCGAGCACGGCAATGACATGTGCGACAAGTCGGGACAACGCGGCGCGGCCCGTCATGCAAGTACGCAGGCACGCGGTCATGCAATGACACTCCGTGGGTGGGGCCCTCGTGGCCCGCACGCGGGCAGTCGGGTTCGGATCGGCGTCCTGGCAGATCGGGCGTGTTGCAGGATCCGATCGCGCCGGTGCGCCGTGGATCCGCGAGTGAATTCACCTGGGAGGCAAAAAGTTCACTCTACTGATATGCCGTTAGGCCAGGAGATTGAGTGCCTGTAGGCAATCAATGCAGCAAGCAGCTGGCAATGCGACAAACAATGTACACGCATAGCGTGTCGCGGATCTCAAGCCGCAGCTTCGCTGAGCAGCGCAAGACATTGCCACAGAAGCATTTGCCGCCGCGAGCGATACGTGTGCACGAGAATGTGGCAGTGGGATCACGGACGAATACGACTTCCGGTCGTACCTGCCGCCATGACTGAATTGCGTTCGCGCTCGAAGTTGGTGTAGTGCGCCGGCCGAGCGATCCCGTCCCAACCAGGAGACGCAGCAGATGGAGATGGATGCACCCGTGCCGCAACGCGAAGCTCTGCCTGCCGCCCCGTCGCAGCACGTGCATGCCGCCGTCCGCCACGACTGGACGCTCGAGGAGGTGCGCGCGCTGTTCGCCCTGCCCTTTCCCGAGCTCATGTTTTGCGCGCAAACGGTCCATCGGCAGAGTTTCGATCCCGCCAGGGTCCAGTTCGCGCAGCTGCTCTCCATCAAGACCGGGGGCTGCCCGGAGGATTGCGGCTACTGCTCGCAGAGCGCGCATTTCGAGACGGGCGTGACCGCCTCGCGCTTGCTGGCCGACGCCGCGATCGTCGCCGAGGCGGGCAGGGCCAAGACCAACGGCGCCACGCGCTTCTGCATGGGCGCCGCCTGGCGCGCGCCCAAGGATCGCGACATCGACAGGCTGTGCGCGACCGTGCGCGCCGTGAAGGACATGGGGCTCGAGACCTGCATGACGCTCGGCATGCTCACCGCCGAGCAGGCCGTGAGGCTCAAGTCGGCTGGTCTCGACTACTACAACCACAACATCGACACCTCGCCCGAGCACTACGCGAGCATCGTCACCACCCGCACCTTCGCCGACCGGCTCGCGACGCTCGCGCATGTGCGCGAGGCCGGCATGGCCGTGTGCTGCGGCGGCATACTCGGCATCGGCGAGACCGAGAGCGACCGCGCCTCCATGCTGCGCGAGCTCGCCAATCTGCCGCGGCATCCCGAGAGCGTTCCGATCAACGCCCTGATGCCGATCGAGGGCACGCCCCTCGGCGCGTCGAAGCGCGTTGATATTCTCGACTTCGTGCGCACCGTCGCGGTCGCGCGCATCATGATGCCGCGCTCGGTGGTGCGCCTTTCGGCCGGCCGCGAGCACATGACCGAGGAGGCCCAGGCGCTGTGCCTCCTCGCCGGCGCCAACTCCATCTTCGTCGGCGACAGGCTGCTCACCACCGGCAACCCCGGCAAGGCGCACGACGAAGGCCTGATCGCCAGGCTCGGCATGCGGCCGGAGACGGCCGAAGCCCCGATCCGCGCGCCGCGCCCCGACTGCTAACGAGACTTTCCGGCCGCTGCCAGGTCTGCGGCCGCTGTCTGTGCTAGAGTGGGCTGGAGAGTTCGATCCTTGTCCGGGAGCAGTGAGCATGACAGGTCCAGCGGAAGATCCCGTCGTCATCGTCGGCATGGCGCGCACGGCCATGGGCTCGTTTCAGGGCGCACTCGCCGGCATGACCGCGCCGGAGCTCGGCAGCCACGCCATCAAGGCGGCCGTGTCGCGCGCGGGCCTCGCGCCTGACGACGTCAGCGAGGCACTGATGGGGTGCGTGCTGCCCGCCGGCCAGGGCCAGGCGCCCGCCCGCCAGGCGGCGCTCGGCGCCGGCCTGCCGCTGTCGGTGCCGGCCACCACCGTCAACAAGATGTGCGGCTCCGGCATGAAGACGGTCATGCTCGCCTTCGACGGGCTGCACGCCCGGCCCAGGGACGTCGTGGTCGCCGGCGGCATGGAGAGCATGACCAACGCGCCCTACCTGCTGCCCAAGATGCGCGCCGGCGCCCGCCTCGGCCACGCCGAGGCGAAGGATCACATGTTCCTCGACGGTCTCGAGGATGCCTACGACAAGGGCCGCCTGATGGGCTCCTTCGCCGAGGATGCGGCCCAGCACTACCAGTTCACCCGCGAGGCGCAGGACGCCTTCGCCGTCGAAAGCCTGCGCCGCGCCAAGGCCGCCAACGAGGACGGCAGCTTCAAGGCCGAGATCGTGCCCGTCACCGTCAGATCGCGGAGCGGCGCCAGCGAGGTCGCCCGCGACGAGCAGCCCTTCACCGCCGATCCGGGCAAGATTCCCAATCTCAAGCCCGCCTTCCGCGACGGAGGCACCATCACCCCCGCCAACTCCTCCTCGATCTCCGACGGCGCCGCGGCCCTTGTCCTGATGCGCGCGAGCGAGGCGAGGCGGCGCAAGCTTGCCCCCATCGCCCGCATCGCTGGCGTGGCCGGCGTGGCCGCCGCCCCCGCCTGGTTCACGACGGCGCCCATCGCGGCCATGAAGACGCTGCTCGCCGACATCGGCTGGACCACCCGCGACGTCGACCTCTACGAGATCAACGAGGCCTTCGCCGTCGTCACCATGGCCGCCATGCGCGACCTCGACCTGCCGCACGACAAGGTCAACGTGCACGGCGGCGCCTGCGCGCTGGGCCACCCCATCGGGGCCTCCGGCGCGCGCATCCTGGTGACGCTGCTCGCCGCGCTCGAGAAGCGGGGAGAGACGCGCGGCGTCGCCTCGCTGTGCATCGGCGGCGGCGAGGCGACCGCCGTCGCCGTCGAGCGCCTCGCCTGAGACCCAAGAGCGAGGCATGCGAGGCTCCATCCCTAGGTTGGGTCAAGCGCCAGCGCGACCCGACCTGCGTGACGATAGTGAAAAGGGGCATGAGCTCGCGCCGGCCTTGCTCTCAGCTCGCGAAGGAATGCGATGTTCTTCTTTCTCTCGAAGCTGCTCTGGTTCTTCGCGCAGCCTTCGAACGTCGCTTTCGTTCTGATTCTCGTCGGCGCGCTCCTGATGCTGACCGCACCCCGCAGCGTGCTCGGCCGGCGCATGGCCACGGCTGGCCTCCTCGCCTTCGTCGTGCTGGGCTTCACGCCCTTCAATCAGATCCTTCTCGCGCCCCTGGAGAGCCGCTTCCAGCGTCCCGACCTCGGCCTGGGCCCGCCGCCTGCCGGCATCATCATCCTCGGAGGCGCCGAGGACGGCAGAGCCGATCCGGACAGGGAGATGGCAGGGCTCAACGAGGCTGCCGAGCGCTACACGGAGGGCATCGCGCTCGCGCGGCGGTTTCCACAGGCCAAGCTCGTCTTTTCCGGTGGCAGCGGCGGCATCATCGCCGACGCCGGCGCCCCCGAGGCCGTGGCGGCGCGCCGGCTGTTCAAGGCGCTCGGCATTGCGCCCGAGCGCGTTGTTCTCGAGGAGCGCTCGCGCAACACCTGGGAGAACGCGATCTTCACCCGCGCCATGCTCGACCCCAAGCCGGGCGAGCGCTGGCTCCTGGTGACCAGCGCCTACCACACGCCCCGCGCGGTGGGCTGCTTTCGCAAGGCAGGCCTCGAGGTCGAGCCCTGGCCGGTCGACTTCCGCGTTGCCGAGCGCTTCGCCGACATGCTGCAGCCCTATCCCGACCAGCTGCGCCGCGTCGACACGGCCGTGCGCGAGTGGATCGGCCTTGTCGCCTACTACCTCACCGGCAAGTCCACGGCCCTGTTTCCGAGCGAGAGCAGATCGCGATCGCGCGTGAGCGCGTGAAGATGCTCGCACTATCAAACGCATGGAGCGCGCATCCGATTCCGAAGGATCGGAAAGCGCTCTAGCCCCCGGAGGAACGCGAAGGACCGCCGCGGCTGGCCGCGACGGTCCTCGTTTCAGCGCCACGCCTGGCCCTGCCCTATTCCTTGAACGCGACGATCTTGCCGTTCTGCTGCCCGAGGCCCTCGATCTTCACGGTCATGGTGTCGCCGGGCTTCAGCCAGACCGGCGGCTTCATGCCGAGCGCGACGCCGGGCGGGGTTCCCGTCGTCACCACGTCGCCGGGCTCGAGCACCAGGAACTGCGTGATGTAGTGCAGCAGATAGTTCATCTGGAAGATCATGGTCTCGGTGTTGCCCGTCTGCCGGCGCTGGCCGTTGACGTCGAGAGACATGGCGAGCTTCTGCGGGTTGGGCACCTCGTCCGTCGTGACCAGCCACGGCCCGAGCGGCCCGAAGGTCTCCGCGCACTTGCCCTTCATCCACTGCCCGCCGCGCTCCGACTGGAAGGCGCGCTCGGAGATGTCGTTGCAGATGGCGTACCCGGCGATGTGGGACAGCGCGTCCTTCTCCGCCACGTAGCGGGCGCGTTTGCCGATCACGAACGCGATCTCGATCTCGTAGTCGAGCTTGGTCGAGCCCTTGGGCACCATCACGTCGTCGTCCGGGCCGACGATGCAGTTGGGCAGCTTGTTGAACAGGATCGGCTCTTGCGGAATGGGCGAGCCGGTCTCCTTGGCGTGGTCGGCATAGTTGAGGCCGACGGCGATGAAGTTGCGCACGCCCCCGACGCACGGGCCGATGCGCACGCCGGCCGGCGCCAGCGGCAGCGATTGCGGATCGATCTTTCTCAGCGCATCGAGGCTCGCCTTCGACAGCGTATCGCCGGTGATGTCCTTGAGGTGCGCCGAGAGGTCCCGGATTGCACCCTGGGCATCGACAAGGCCGGGCTTCTCCGCCCCCGGCGCGCCGAAACGGCAAAGTTTCATGGCAATGATCCTCGCTAGACTGAGCTTAGTCCGAGACCATGTACGGCAGGAACGCAGGGCTTGGAACCGGCATTCCGCGGCAATCAGCCTTTCGCGCGTCCTTGGGCTCGCGTTCGGGCCCGTATCGGGCCTGCAGCCCCGCCGGCGCGCGCAACCGCGTTGCCGCCCCCCGCGCGCGAGCCGGCCACCCGACCGTCATCGGGCTGTGAGATTCTGTGGATAAACCTGCGGGGAGAGGTCTCTCGGGGCGTTCGCCGCCGCACACATGCATCGTGAGCTGGCAAAGCCACTCACCCTCGTGCTTCGTCTATGCGAAGCACGATACACTAACGCAAGCTAGGGGACGCCCGTCAGGCTCCCCTAGAACAGCGTGACCATCATATAGAGGCCCGCTCCGACGAAGGGTGCCATAGTGCACGCCAACGCCATGAACACAAAAGACTTATCGATCACAACACTACCCCGCAACCGCAATTGCATCGCGCGCCATTGCCACTCTTGACGCACCCGCGTGCCCACCCTCATGGTCTCGCGGCGGAATTATGATAGCCCAATTGCTGCGGCTTTGCACCGCATTTTTCATCAGTATGCGTGCGCACGTCGTTGCATCGCGCGCTTGTCTCAGCTCGATTCCAAATGCGCGGCGCCACCGCGCTGATCTCATTTGAAAAGCCGTAGCTGCTTCTCATCCTGCCCCTTCGTTTCCCGCGCCAGCTGCTCGATCCGGTCGAACGGCACCTGCTCGGCGTTGATCAGCGAGCGCTGCGCCCGCATGGGTCTGACCAGCCCTTCCTGCACCAGGTGGAACTCGCCGACGGTCTGCCCCGGCAGCACGGTCGCCGCGTCGAGCCCGCTCTCGCTCTGGAACGCCGCCTTGAGCTTGCGCAGCGCCGTGTCCTCGCGCACCCGGCCGATGAACCAGCTCGTGATCTGGTCGCGGCTCTTGTAGTCGAGGTCGCCCGGCGACTGCGTCGCGAGCATGATGCCGAGACCCGCCGAGCGCGCGCGCTTCAGCAGGCTCTGCAGGGGCTCCGCCGTCGCCGGCTTGGCATTGGCGGGGATGTAGAGGTCCGCCTCGTCGAACATCACCACGGCCTGCAGCTCGTCGTTCGGGTTGCGCTGGCAGAAGCGCAGCGCCTCCGACAGGAACTGCGCCACCCAGAACAGGATGTTCTCGTTGTCGCCGAGGAACCCCGTGTAGATGATCGACAGCCGCGTGCGGTTGTCGGAGCGCGTATGCCGGCCGCGGCCGAGCAGGTTGTCCATGCGCAACGGCTCGCCGCCGCCCTCGAACAGCGACGCGTTGCGGTGCCGGAGGCTGTCGAGCTGGGCGACCAGATCGCGCCGGATGCGCCCCGAGGGGTCCATGCGCTGCGTCAGCTCGGTCAGCTCCGGGTCCTCCTCCTCCAGCAGGTGGATGAGGTCGGCGAGCATCACCTCCTTGCTGAAGCGGGCGCCCAGCAGCCTCAGCGCCACCGACAGCGTGCCGGACTGCTTCTGGTGCGTCGCCGAGTTCTTGAAGTGCAGCATGTCGCCGAGCGCTGCCGCCGACAGGTTGGCGAGGAGCTGCTGCTCCTGCTCGGGGAGCTCGTTGATGCCGTTGGGCAAGAGCGTGATCGATATCGGCCGGCCCGAGGCGCGCCCGGGCGTGTAGACAGCGACGTCGATGCTGTCGGCGAGCTTCTCGCGCTGCCCGCGCCGCTCACCCTCCCCGTCGAGCGAGCGCCACACGTCCGGGTTGGCGTACGAGCACAGGTCGCCCTTGCGGTCGAGCAGCACAACGGGCGTACCCTTGAGCAGCAGCTGCTCGATGATGCACAGCGCCAGCGTGGTCTTGCCCGAGCCCGAGCCGCCGAGCACCGCCGTGTGCCGCTTCAGCACGCTCTTGTTGAGCGTGATCAGCTTGTTGGAGGCCTGCTGCCGGCCCGCGATGATGCTGTCCGCCTTGTTGCCCGCCTCGTCGAGGAGCACCGCGAGCGGCACCTCCTTCTCGGGCTCCTTGGCCGGCACCGAGGCGGGGGCGGGGGCGGGCGAGGCGGTGTCCTGCACCGGCTGCGCCTTCGGCTCCACCTTGGGCGCGGGCCGGAACAGGTCGAGCCGCAGCAGCTGCACGAGCACCGGGATCTCCGACATCAGCCGCGCCCGCTTCGCCCAGTCGGCAAACCCCGGGTCGCGCCGGTGCTGCGCCTGGAACTCGCGCACCACCAGCATCCGCTCCCAATCCGCGATCGGCACCAGCAGCGACTTGCCGCCGGCCTCCCGGAACTTGCGGAAGGCCTGCCCCGTCTGGTTCTTGGAGCTGGGCGGGAAGTCGCTTGCCCGCAGCATGAACGAGACGGCACCGTCCCGGGCCGCGGGCAGCACGCGGTCGAGCTGCCGCTTGAAGCCGCCGCCCTGCGTCGGGCGATTGCACAGGAACACCCGCGCCTCGCTCTGGAAGCCCTTCTCGTGCCTGAGCGACAGGTCGAACGCCGGCACGTCCTCGATGTCGAGGCGGCGGATCGTGACGCTGACCGCGCCGCCCCACTCGTCGCGCGCCAGGTTGACCGCGGAGGTGAGCGCCTCGAGCAAGCCCCCGTCGTCGGCGGGGATCTCCGCCTCCTGCTGCGCCCGGAAGCGCTCCCACAGCTCGCGGAACTCGGCCTGCGTCTCCTCGGATGGGGCCGCGCTGTCCTCTGGCTCCGGCTCGGCGATGCCGAGGCCCAGCGCTGCCGCGAGCGCGCCGATGAAGCTCGAGGCCGGCGGCGCCTCGCCCGCTGCCGCCGCAGGCGCATCGGACGTGCCTTCGGCCAGCCGCTGGCGCACGCGCGTCTGCGCAAGCTCGAGGATGCGTCGCGTCGACAGCCCGCCGAACTCCTCGAAGAAGCCGGCCCCCAGGATCTCGGCCGGATCGACATCGGCATTGCCGCGCTCGACCGCGAGCCGCTTGGCGATGATCTGGCGTGCCTCCTCCGCCGTCCGCGTCTCGATCAGCGGCACCGGGCCGGCCTTCTCCAGGCGATCGATGTAGGACTGCGCCAGCACCTCGCGCACCTTCTCGTAGAAGTCGCCGAGGCACGACACGATGATGATCGACGTCGGCACCCTGTTGGCGATCTGGATCAGGTCGCGCGCCGCACGCTGGAAGCGCTCCGCATAGTCGTCGAAGAAGCGCAGGTCCTCCACCTGGTCGATCGAGAACACGAGCGCCGCCTTGTCGGCCGTCCACATCAGCCGGCCGAGGCTCTCGATGATCTCGAACGCGCGCCCCTCGCCCGTGTTGGGGTCGAGCGCCGCCACGCCCTGCTGCGACAGGTCCGTCAGCGGCCGCCCGTACAGGTATTGTCGCACGCGCTGGTCGATGCGCGGGTCCGAGCGCTGCAGGTAGAGCAGCGCCCGCACGATATTGATGTCGAGCTCCTGGCCCGCGAACTTCGGCGCCGCCACGATGCCGTCGGCGAGCGACAGGACGAGCTTGGCCAGCGCCGCGTCCTCGAGCTTCTCCTCCCGGAGCTTCTCGAGCTCGGCCGGGTCGAGCACGCTCGCATCCTCCACGATGCGATTGGCGAGCCGCGCCAGCCCGCTGGCGGCGCCGCCGTCCGGGTCATAGGGCTTCTCGAGCGAGTTGATCAGCCGGCGCAGGTAGTAGTCGGCGTAGTTGGCGACGTCGGGCGTCATCTGCGCGTAGCCGAAGTAGGCCCGCCCTGCCCGATGCGCCGACGTGCGCAGGGCCCGGATCAGATGCGTCTTGCCCGCGCCCGACTGGCCGTGGAACAGCAGGATGCGCGCCTGCGCCGCGCCGGCCTTGCCGGCGGTCACGGCTTCGAGCAGCTCGCCGAACTTGCGTCGCGCCGGCTGATGGATGGCCTCGACGTCGACCGGGTCGGCGCGCCAGAGGTCGTCCTCCCACGTGATCGAGTGCTCGAACACCCCCGTCACGCGCTCCGTCTCGGGGGCTACGTCTGCCTCCACTTCCATAAAACCTCGACCTGCTCTTGGGCTCTGTACGCGGGCGGCTTCAGGCCCCGACCCGCACGAAATGAAACACGGCGTTCTTGTAGACGACGGCGCTCTCCTGCACGTCCTTCAGGCTGGAGGCGTCCTTGAGGTCGGCGTTGGCGAGCGCCACGTGCCCGGCGCGATGCGCCTCCGCCAGCATGCACTTGAACTCGATCTCGGACAGGCCCCAGCCGGGCTGCTCCTGCCTCAACCGCCGCCAGATGTGCGAGATGTAGGCCTTCCGGTTTCCCGACCAGCCTTGCGCATCCTTCTCGGCGAGCAGCCTCACCGTGCGGCCGAAACCCGCCAGATCCGGTCGCTCGCCCACGATGATCGGGGCTGCAGCTTGCGTGGCCGCCGCCGGCGGCGCCGCCACCACGCTCGCCGCGGCAGGCCGCTCGTCCCTGCCGGCCCGCTTGCGCGGCGGCTTCTGGCGGCGTTTGCCTGCCTGCGACACCGCGGCGGACGCCAGCACGTCGACGCTGCCGTCGAGGAACCGGCGCACGATGGCCTGCTGCAGCGCCCCCATGTCGGTCTGCACCGCCCCGGCCTGCTCCGCTGCGAGCGCCGCCACGAGCCGCGCATCCGTGCCGAAGTCCCTGGGCTGCTGCGCCAGTTGGCCGGCGAGCGCCCGGCCGGCCTTGGCCGACAGCCCGAGCTTGCCGCCGGCGCCGTCGCGGCCCTTGTTGCCGAAGGCCCGGTCGAGCGCCACTTTCGCCAGCGCCGCGCGCAGCCGCGACGGCGTCGCCGCGCCCTTTATCTTCAGGGGATACGCCTTCTGCAGGATCGCGGCGCGCAGGCCTTCCGGCTTGCCGAGCCGCTTCAACCGCATCGGGCTCTCCCGCTCCAGGCCCAGCACGCGTGCCATCAGCCTCTGGTCGCGCAGTTGCGGCCAGGCGGCCGGCAGCGGCGTCTTGCCGCCGAGGAACTCGCCCGCCTGCGCCTCGCCGGCCGGCGTCGCCTCGAGCCGGCTTGCGGTCGCCAGCAGCAGGCCGGATGCGACAAGCTCGCCGACCCGCGCGTCGATCGCCGCCCGCCACTGCGCGGGCGACAGCCTATGTGACACGTAGGCGGATAGATCCTCTGCAACCACGGCGCGCGACAAGCCTTTCCCCGCCGCGCAGACGCGCGCCAGAATGAGCTGGCGCAGCCGATCGCAATTGAGCCCTCCGACATCGTCGGCCGGCGGAGCATCGAGGGCAGCAGCCTGCATGGCGTGATCCTCCCTGCATGGCGGATGGGGACGCCCGCAAAGTCCGAAATTCCACAGCGCGTCCACACGCGCTCCCGGACGCTCGAATCACCGGAAGGTCTGCCCGACTTTGAAGAGTTTCGTCTGCCTCGCCAAGTGCTTGCTCATACACCTCCCGATGCCTGTTAACCTTTGCCATCCGGCTCCTGTTGCCTGGACAGCACGTGTGGCCGACGATCACGAAGTGGCCAAATTGGCGACACGATTGGCGGGTGTGATGCCCCGCGAGGGGTCGCGCGGGAAACCTTTGGCACATCGGGCGTCCGCCGCGTTCGGGCGGGGAGCTTGGCGTGCATTTGTCTCGATCGCGCTAACGTCTTGCTTGCGTTAACGGGGATTTAACGGGTCCGGAGCAAAGCTGGTTATGTGTAGCCACGCTTCGGCGGGAGAGTATCATGCGTCGCGTTCTCGTCCCGGGCCTTTTGGCCCTGAGCCTATCCGGTTGCGGCCTCAACACCGGCGGCCTGACGGCGGGCTTCGCAGACAGCGGACAGCCATCCAGCGCCGTCCCCCCGAGCCGCGTCGCCCTCGCCGACGACGCCCGGCCGCCCCGCAAGGCCGATGACCGCGCCCCCAAGGGCACCTACGAGAAGGCGCCGACCGGCGCCCTCGCCGACCGCGACTATTCCCACACCGCCCTCGATCCGCAGAAGGCGCGCGACGTCATCAACGCCTACCGCCGCCAGCACGGCCTCAAGCCGCTGCGCCTCAACGCCGCCCTCACCGAGGCCGCCAAGTCCCACTCGCGCGATCTTGCCAAGTGGGACCGCATCTCGCATTTCGGCTCCGACGGCTCCAACCCCTGGGACCGCGTCAAGCGCGCCGGCTTCAGCGCCAAGGTCGCGGCCGAGAACGTCGGCACCGGCCAGACCAGCATCGACGAGGTCATGAAGGGCTGGCAGACGAGCCCCGGCCACAACAAGAACCTGCTTCTGGCCGACGCCGACCAGATGGGCATCGCCCTCGTCCAGGACCCCAAGACCGAGTTCAAGACCTTCTGGACCCTGGTCGTCGGCTCCGCCAACTAGCAAGAGATCGCAATCGCGCCGGCACGCGCTGGTCGCTGCGGCTCGCATGCTCGTGCCTGGATCGCGCATCCCCTTCCAAAGGGAGGCCCCGGCTCCTCTCCATTTGATTGCGTCGCGCGATCAAGGCTGCCAGCCCGCTTCGAGGGCTAGCCCCACCTTGCCCATGAACGTGGCAGCAAGATCCCCGGCCCGCGACACCCTCTAGGCTCAGCGCGCCGCCCGCAGCGCCCCTACGATCGAGATGTCGAGCCCCAGCCGCCGCCGCGCCACGATGGCGCTCGCCAACGCCGCCAGCGTGCACGCCGTGCTGGTCGCCGCCGCCGCCCCCAGCATGCCGACAAGCGGCACCAGCACCAGGCCGAGCCCGAGGCCCGTGATCGCCGACGTCATCAGGATCAGCGCCGTCATCCGCTGCTGGCCGAGCAGGTTGAGCACCGTCTCCGCCGGCCCGACCGAGGCGCGCGCCAGAAGGCCGATCGCCAGCACCGCCATCACCGGATAGGCCTCCGTGAACGCCGGGCTGAACAGCCACAGCAGCGGCTTGCCCATGGCCAGGATCGCCAGCGCCCCGGCGAGCGAGGGCCAGAAGGTCCACGCCACCGCGTCGCGCACCAGCGCCGCCAGGCCCTCGGCGTCCCCCTGCGCCCTGAGCGAGGACAGCCGGTTGGCGATGGCGCTGCCGACCGCATAGTGCACGAAGCTGATCAGGCTCATGGTCTTGGCGGCGGCGAAGTACATGCCGACATCGCTCGGCGGCAGGAAGGCCGACAGGATCAGCACGTCGCCCGTCTGCAGCGCGAGGTCGCTCACCGTCACCACCAGCAGCGGCAGGCCCGCCAGCAGCCAGGTGCGCCCCTCGCTCTGCACCGGCCCGCTGCCGATCTCGGCGCGGAAGGCGAGGTTGAGCAGCAGCCACTGCGCCAGTGCCGTGAGCCAGGTGGCCGCGATCGCCGAGATCACGGCGCTGCGCGCGTCCATCGGCCAGCCCATGCCGTAGCCCACCGCCATGAACGCCAGGAGCAGGCTCGGCCGCAGCACGTAGGGCGGCAGCAGTCCGACCGACATCCAGCCGCGGCTGCGGCCGATGCCGTCGAGGATCTCCGACAGCGCGAACATCGGCACGCACGCCATCGCGAGCAGGGCCGGCAGCAGGTAGTGGCTGTTCGCGTGGCTCCCGAGCGCCCATACGCCGAGCGCGGCGGCGCCCGCGAAGGCCGAGCTCGAGACCAGTGCCGAGCGCTGCCCGAAGCGCAGCAGCCCGCGCATGCGCGCATGCTCGCCCTGCACCACGTACTCCGGCATCAGGCGCATCATGACGACGGGCATGCCGAGGTTCGAGATGCCGCCCAGCACGATCACCCACGTCCACACGAACACGTAGATGCCGTACTCGTGCGAGCCCATCCAGCGCGCCAGCACCACCTGGGAGAGATAGAGCAGACCGGCGCTGATCACGCGCACCAGGAAGGCGTAGGCCGCATTGCGCTGGGCGCGCGCGCGCTCGTCGCGCGCTGCGACGATGGCCGACAGGCTCCCCCACAGGCGGCGCATGAGGCCGCGCAGGTACGAGGCCGGCGCCGCTGCTACGATGGACGATACGGCCATGCTTGCCGACTGGCCCCCTGCACGCTCGGAAGAGGGATCAGTGTAACGGCCGCTGGTTTACGATCCGTCAGTGCGCCTCGCAAAGCCGCTCCTCGGCCTTGCGGCGGACCGTCTCGGCGACGCCGCTCCACGCCCAGGCGCGATTCTTGTCGCCCTTGAGCGTATGCGCCGTCGCGAAGAACTCGGCCACCTCCTCGGCCCACATCCCGTGCCGGCTTTCCAGCACCGCGGCCATGGCGTCGACCTCTCCCTGCGATGGCAGCGCGTCACCGTTGAAATGCCAACCCGACCCGATCATGTCCCCGTGTCCTCTCGACCTCGAAACCTGAGCCGGCACTGCGGCCGGAAGCTGACAGCCAGCAGCAATTCACGCGCCAGGGTTCGGTAACGGTCTTAGAACGGCCTCGATCGAGCGGAGAGATGCCGTGACGCACTGCACAAGAACGCCCCAGGGCGCTCGAGGGTGACAGGAATTGACATGGAAAATCAATCTGTTGAATGTGAAGCGCCTCGCGGCAGCCGGTTCCGCGGCCGGGCCCGCGCGACCGCTCTGGCGGCGCTCGTCGTCATGGCCATGCTGGCCCCCGCGGGCGCCCAGGCGCCCCAGTCTGGCACACCGCCCGCCGGCCCTCCCGTTTCGGGACCGCCCAGGGAGCAGCCCCCCTTGGCCTTCGACGAGGAGGAGGAGGACGACGAGACGGACGAGGGCTGCCCCTACGTCCCCAACACGCTGGAACTCAGAGTCTAGCGCCGGGTATCGCTGACGACACGGGCGCGAGGCGCGGCAGCCGCCTCTACTCCTTCGAGCCCTCGGCGGGGGCGGCAGCCTTCGCCGATTTGGCGCGCGGCACCACCTTCTTGTAGGCGTTGGTCTCCGCGATCTTCTCGGCCCGGCGCTTGCGCATCTTGGCCATCGCCTTCTGCGATTTGCCGCACACCCACGAGATCACGCTCTCGCGGATCGTGATCGGCCCCTTGGCGTCGGGCTCGAGCGGCATCGTCGCGATCGTCTGGCCGGGAAAGGCGAGCTTCCAGTTGTAGGTCATGAAGCCGTGCTCGAGCAGGCTGGCCGCCCGCAACGCCCGGTCGTTGCCCGTGACCTCCCCCAGCACCACCGCGACCAGCTTGTGCCCGTCCCGGGTCGCGCTCGCCACCACGTTGTAGCCGCTGTCGCAGATGAAGCCGGTCTTCATGCCGTCGGCGCCGGCATAGTTGTTGAGCAGACCGTTGTGCGTGCGCAGCTGCGCCTTGCCGACGCGCGTCTCGGTCATGGCCCACATGTGCGCGTACTCGGGAAAATCCTTGAACACGGCGCTGGCGAGCCGCGCCAGGTCGCGCGCCGTCGTCACCTGCTCGGGCTCCGGCAGCCCGTTCGCGTTGACGAACTTGGTCCGCGTCATGCCGAGCCGCTGGGCAACGCCGTTCATGCGCTCCACGAACGCCTCCTGCGAGCCCGCGACCGCCTCGGCGAGCATCACCGCGACGTCGTTCGCCGACTTGATGATCAGCGCCTCGAGGCCCTTCTGCACGCTCATCTCGGCCCCGACGTTGAGCCCGATCTTGCTCGGCGGCTGCACGTGCGCCAGCTCCGAGCATCTGATCCGGGTCTCGAGGCTGATCTTGCCCTCCTTGATGGCCTCGAACACGACATAGGCCGTCATGATCTTGGTCAGCGAGGCGGGATGCCACTGGTTGTCCAGGTCCTCCGCGTAGAGGATCCGCCCGTTCGCCGCATCGAACAGCAGCGCCGGGCCGGCCTGCGCGACCGAGCTCGCCAGTCCCCCCCAGACGCCGAGGACGACGCCGAAAATCCGCAGCATTCGCTTGCCTGCCACCGACCACTCCTGATTGGTGCCGCTGAAGCCTGAGCCGTGCGCGGGCCCCGCCGGGCCACGTCCGCAGATGTTGGATGTATGCGGCCTTTTTGCGACAGGCGCCAGCCTCGCGCCCGCCCAGCCGGAACTTTGCCTCTCGCCGTGCCCCGTGCGCCGCATGGCCTTTTCCTGCGCGTCCTTTGGCGGCGGTTCTTGACCGCCGTCAATGCCCACAGTCCGCCGTTCGTCCAGGGTCTGCATTCCGGCATTGGAGGTGCTGGGTGCGCCGCGCGTTCCCATGCCCCGTGCGCTCCGCGAATCTCCCGACGGACCAAGCATCCGTTCAACCAGAAAGAGGCAGGAAATGGCAGTGCATACCCATGCGGTTGTGTGGATCGACCACCGAGAGGCCCGTGTTTTCCACTTCAATGCGACCGATGTGGACGAGCTCGTCATCCATCCCGACAAGCCGACCCATCACCTGCATCACAAGCATGGCAGCATCGGCAGCGGCCACGCCGCGGAGGATAAGGAGTACTTCCACAAGGTCGCCCAGGCGCTATCGGACGCGGCCGCCATCCTGATTACCGGCCCCGCCAACGCCAAGAAGGAGCTGGTGAAGCACATCGAGGCGCACATGCCGAAACTGGCCAAGGCCGTCGCCGCGGTCGAGACCCTCGACCATCCGTCCTCCGGCGAGATCGTCGCCCACGCGCGCAAGTTCTTCAGCCGCGATCATCTCGCGCCGCCGCGCATCAAGCGCTGACGGACGCGATCCAACGCAAAAATCCCGCCGCAGGGGGCGACTGCGGCGGGAAGGGCCTGCGGCTCGCGGGGAGGGGAGCCGTCAGGCGAACACGAAGTCGCTCGCAGCAAGGCGCTGGCTCTTCGTGTTGGTGAGGATGATGGCGTCGGTTGCGGCCCAGGCCGCGCTCGAGATCGTGATCTGCGAGCCCGTGTCGAGGATTGACAGCTGGGCGTAGCCCGCTGCGAGGCCCTTCAGGCTGATCTTGTCCTGCCCTTTCTGGAAGTCCGTGATCTTGTCGTTGCCGAAGCCCGCATGCGTGAAGGCGAAGGTGTCCTTGCCGGCGCCGCCTGTGAACACGTCGCTCGCCCAGCCCGTATAGAACGTGTCGTTGCCGGTGCCGCCCAGGATGGTCGCCGCCCCGTGGCCTGCGACGAACGTATTGCCGTTGTTGTTGCCGACGACCGTCGAGACGCCGTCGCCCAGCGCCACGTTGTTGATCTTGGTCGTGCTGCCGATCCTTGCAAACACCCGCCCGTTGAGCGTCGAGGAGGCGCCGCTTGCCAGGTTGACGTTGGCGGCGCCCGTCGTGGCGGCAAGGTTGATCCAGTCGTTGACGCCCTTGGGATCGTTGATCGTGATGCGCGAGGCATCGTAGGCCTGCATCATCGCCGCTTCGTCGGTGTAGTGGAACACGCGCTGGCTCGACGCTGCCGCGCCGTAGATGTCGAGCGATACGCTGTTGAGCTTGGCCCCGTCGGCCGCCACCGCATCCTTGAAGGTGACCGTCCAGGTGCCGGCGGACAGCTCACCCAGGAAAGCGCGCGAGTTGAGGGTCCAGCTGAAATTGCTGGCGCCGGTGGCGGCGCCCGTCGAGGTGTCGAGCATGAGCGATTTGGTGCCGCTCGGGCCCGTCAGCGACACCGATAGGTTGTTCAGGTTCTTGGTGCTGATCGAGAACGTCAGGTTCACGTTCTCGATCGAGATGCTCTGCCCGACGGTGAACGAGATCGCCGTGCCGCCCGTCGCGATCGCCCGCCCCGAGGCCGACGCCGACACGCGCTGCTCGTTGGCGGAGGTCGCCGGCGTCGGATTGAAGTAGCTCCACACCTCCGCCATGCGCACGGCGGCGAAGCCGTCGGCGAGCCCGAAGCCGACATCGTTGGAGTAGTGGTAGCCGCCGCCGTTGACGCCGACGGCCTTGTTCACGTCCCATCCGTAGGCCATCCGGCCTGTCGCCGCCTTGGTGAAGGACGTCGTCTCCACGTCGCGGGCGGTGAGCGCCAGGATCCTCTGCACGTCGCGCCAGCCGAGCCTGGCGTTGGCGCTGAGCATGTCGGCGACGATGGCCGTGACCTGCGGGGCCGCCGCGGAGGTGCCGTTGAAAGAGGTGGTGACGTCGCCGGCAGCATAGCCGGCCGAGCCGGTCCGGTCCGTGGTCGCGATGTACTGGTTGGTGTTGCCGCCGCTCGAGGCGCCGACGAGCAGCGCCGAGCCGCGGTTGGAGTAGTACGAGACGTCGCCGTTGGAGCTGACGGCTGCCACGTTGATCACGTGCCGGTCGGCGCCGAACTGCGAGGTGTTGACGTTGCGCCGGTCGGTCGACCATTCGTTGCCGGCCGCATGCACGATGTTGGTGCCGAGCCCGCCGCGCCCGCTGTCGGCCGCGTACTTGATGCCCGACACGAACGCGGCCCCGAACGAGGTCGAGACGCTGTCCGCCCACTTCGTGCTCCAACCCCAGCTGTTGTTGGTGACGTCGAAGTTCGACATCATGCGGATCGCGGTCGTGAGGTTGCTCGCCGCCACGCCCGAGAAGATGTTCACGGCCGTCAGCTTGGCCCCGTACGCAAGCCCCGTCAGCGTGCCGCCGTTGGACGCCGCGTCCGCCGAGATGATGCCCGCGGTGGCGGTGCCGTGCACGCCGCTGCCCGCGCCGGAGAGAATGCCGGGATCGGCCTTCCGTCCGTTGATGACGAGCTCCTTCGAGGCGTCGTAGTTCGCCTTGAGCGCGACCACCGTCTTGTCGATGCCGTCGTCATAGTCCGCGATCGCGACGCCGCGGCCGTTGAACTGCGCCAGCACGCTCTGCGCCTTGGCCGCGCTGCCCCCGAACATGGCCGCGATGTACCACTGCGCCGTGTTGGTCTGCGAGCTGTAGCCGGCGGTCTTCACCTTGGCCGCGGCGGAGGACTCCATCGCCGGCGCGCCGCCGGCTGCCGTTGCCGCCTCCTGCGCCGCCGTCCCGTGCTGCACGAGGGCTGCCGGCGTCCATTCGGCCGGGCCTGCCGGCGCCGGGGCCGCATCCGTCCGCGCAGGCGCCTCCTCGGCGGTCTGCGCGATCAGGCTGCGGGCGAGCGCATCGAGCGCGCCCCCGAGCGCGTCCAGAACGCGCGGCGCCGCCGGTCGCGTCAGCTCCGCGGCGAGCGCCTCGGCCTCAATTTCTGCCTCGTCGGAAAGAAGCAGCCCTGCGTCCCGGCGCATGCGCTGAAACTCCCGCTCGAGCTTGCCGTTGCGGGCACCCTGCCAGCGAGACGCCAAGAAAGCCTTTGCGGCTTCCGGAAAATCTTACCGAACTCGAGCCTCGGCGGTGCCGTGCCGCCGCGTCAGCAAAAATCGGTTAAGGAGACATTGCCGGCCGCCCGCCGCCCCGATTGCATGTGCGGGGGCTGCCGCAAACGACGAAGGGCAGGCTTGCGCCCGCCCTTCGCGATTCCACTCCGGCTCTGGTCGGGATCAGAAGTCCATCCCGCCCATGCCACCCATGCCGCCCATGCCGCCGCCGCCCGGCATCGCCGGCGCAGCCTCCTTCGGCAACTCGGCGACCATGGCCTCCGTGGTGATGAGCAGACCCGCGACGGACGCCGCATCCTGCAGCGCGCAGCGCACGACCTTCGCCGGATCGATCACGCCCTCGGCGACGAGGTCGCCGTAGACGCCCGTCTGCGCGTTGTAGCCGTACGCGTACTTGGCGGTCTCGAGGATCTTTCCGACCACGACCGAGCCGTCGACACCGGCGTTCTGCACGATCTGGCGGGCCGGCGCCTGCAGCGCCCGGCGCACGATGTTGATGCCGGTCTTCTGGTCGTCGTTCTCGACCTTGAGGCTCTCCAGCAGCTGGCTTGCCCGCAGCAGCGCCACGCCGCCGCCCGGCACGATGCCTTCCTCGACGGCCGCGCGCGTTGCATGCAGCGCGTCGTCGACGCGGTCCTTCTTCTCCTTGACCTCGGCCTCGGTGGCGCCGCCGACCTTGATCACGGCCACGCCGCCGGCGAGCTTCGCCAGGCGCTCCTGCAGCTTCTCGCGGTCGTAGTCCGAGGTCGTCTCCTCGATCTGCGCCTTGATCTGCTTCACCCGCGCGTCGATGTCGGTCTTCTTGCCGGCGCCGTCGACGACCGTGGTGTTCTCCTTGTCGATGGAGATCTTCTTCGCCTTGCCCAGCATGTTGAGCGTGACGCTCTCGAGCTTGATGCCGAGGTCCTCGCTGATCACCGTGCCGCCGGTGAGGATCGCGATGTCCTCCAGCATCGCCTTGCGGCGATCGCCGAAGCCCGGCGCCTTCACGGCCGCGACCTTGAGGCCGCCGCGCAGCTTGTTGACGACGAGCGTTGCGAGCGCCTCGCCCTCGACGTCCTCGGCGATGATCAGCAGCGGCTTGCCCGACTGCACCACGGCTTCCAGCATCGGCAGCATCGCCTGCAGGCCCGACAGCTTCTTCTCGTGGATCAGGATGTAGGGGCTCTCCAGCTCGACCAGCATCTTGTCGGCGTTGGTGACGAAGTAGGGCGAGAGATAGCCGCGGTCGAACTGCATGCCCTCGACCACGTCGAGCTCGGTCTCGAGGCTCTTGGCCTCCTCGACCGTGATCACGCCCTCGTTGCCGACCTTCTTCATCGCCTCGGCGATGATGCGGCCGATCTCCTTGTCGCCGTTGGCCGAGATGGTGCCGACCTGGGCGATCTCCTCGTTGGAGGTGACCTTCTTCGACTTCGCCTTGAGCTCGTCGACGACCTTGGTCACGGCAAGGTCGACACCGCGCTTGAGGTCCATCGGGTTGGCGCCGGCGGCCACCGCCTTGGCACCTTCGCGCACGATGGCCTGGGCAAGCACGGTCGCAGTGGTCGTGCCGTCGCCGGCCAGGTCGTTGGTCTTCGAGGCCACCTCGCGCAGCATCTGCGCGCCCATGTTCTCGAACTTGTCCTCGAGCTCGATCTCCTTGGCGACCGTCACGCCGTCCTTGGTGATGCGGGGCGCCCCGAAGCTCTTCTCGAGCACGACATTGCGGCCCTTGGGTCCGAGCGTCACCTTCACGGCGTTGGCGAGGATGTCGACGCCGCGCAGCATGCGGTCGCGGGCATCGCGGGAGAACTTGACGTCTTTGGCTGCCATTTGTGGAAGCTCCTGAAATTTGGGTTGTCTGTAGGGCTACTGCCTACTGCCTACTGTTTATTGCCGACTGCCCTCAGGCCGCGGCGCGGACGCTTGCCGTGCCCTCGATGACGCCGAGGATGTCGCTCTCCTTCATGATCAGGAGGTCGACGCCGTCGATCTTGACTTCGGTGCCCGACCACTTGCCGAACAGCACCACGTCGCCCGTCTTGACCTCGAGCGCAACGAGCTTGCCGGTCTCGTCGCGGGCTCCCGGCCCGACGGCGATCACCTCGCCCTGCATCGGCTTTTCCTTGGCGGTGTCGGGGATGATGATGCCGCCCTTCGTCTTGGTCTCTTCCTCGACGCGGCGGACGACGACGCGGTCATGCAAGGGGCGAAACTTCATCGGGATACCTCTCTTGAAAGCTGAAAGTCTGATCCGAGATGGCCAATGGGCTGAGCACCTGGGTGCAAGCACGTCGGCGTGCCCGGGGCCCCTGGCCGGTTCGCTTGCGCTGGGTGATGTAGAAAGCCCTGTTAGCACTGTCAAGCATCGAGTGCCAGGCAAGGTTTCCGGGCGCGACCGGCATAACCGCCTTGCAGAGCCCGGCGAAGGTTTGCGCTCCGCCATGCCCGCCGGATAGGTTGGGCGGCATGGGAGCCGACGTCCGTTAGGCAGCAATTCGGGCGGCGACGAGGCGCGCGGGGGACCTCCACCCCGTTGCAGTCCCGGCACTGGCCGGGCGCGAAGACACCGGATCGGAACGCATGACCGACATCGCCACGCGGGTTTACAACCACACCTGGAAGATCGATCCGATCGTGCGCTCGGTGCTCGACACGGATTTCTATAAGCTACTGATGGCGCAAACGATTTTCCGCCGCTACCGGGACGTGCGCGTCACCTTCGGCATCCTCAACCGCAGCGCCTCGGTCAAGCTTGCGCGGATGATCGACATCGGCGCCCTGAAGGAGCAGCTCGACCACATCCGCACCCTGTCGCTGAGCCGCGGCGAGAGCACCTTCCTGCGCGGCAACATGTTCTACGGCAAGCGGCAGATGTTCTCGCCCGACTTCATCCAGTGGCTCGAGGGCTTCCGCTTCCCCGCCTACCACCTGGAGCGCCGCGGCGACCAGTACGAGCTGATCTTCGAGGGCCCCTGGATCGAGACCACCATGTGGGAGGTGCCGGCGCTGGCCGTCGTCATGGAGCTGCACAGCCGCGCCGTGACCAAGGATCTGGGCAAGTTCGAGCTGCAGGTGCTCTACGCCCGCGCCATGACCCGGGTCTGGGAGAAGATCGGCCGCCTGAAGAGGCTCCCCGGCCTTTCCATCGCCGATTTCGGCACCCGCCGCCGGCACGGCTTCCTGTGGCAGGACTGGTGCGTGCAGGCCATGCACGAGGGCCTGGGCAAGCACTTCCTCGGCACCTCCAACTGCCTCATCGCCATGCGCCGCGAGGTGGAGGCGATCGGCACCAACGCGCACGAGCTGCCGATGGTCTACTCGGCGCTGGCCGGCAACGACCGCGACCTCGCCATCGCCCCCTACAAGGTGCTCGCCGACTGGCAGGAGGACTACGACGGCAACCTGCGCATCATGCTGCCCGACACCTACGGCACCAAGGCCTTCCTCGAGCGCGCCCCCGACTGGGTGACGGGCTGGACCGGCGCCCGCGTCGACAGCGGCGATCCGATCGCCGGCGGCGAGCTGGTGCTCGACTGGTGGCGCCGCCGCGGCGCCGACCCGGCCAACAAGCTGCTGATCTTCTCCGACGGCCTCGACGTCGAGTCCATCGAGCACATCCACGCGCATTTCAAGGGCCGCGCCCGCATCGGCTACGGCTGGGGCACGCTGCTCACCAACGACTTCCGCGGCTTTGGGCCCGGCGACGGCCTCGACCCCTTCTCCATCGTCTGCAAGGTCATCGCCGCCAACGGCCGCCCGGCCGTGAAGCTCTCCGACAACCCGGCCAAGGCCTCCGGCCCCGCCGCCGAGATCGAGCGCTACCGCCGCGTCTTCGACATGCCCGAGCAGGTGAGCCTCCCCGTGGC
>JANRIO010000045.1:0-8530 GCA_033764875.1 Hyphomicrobiaceae bacterium
CACGGGCCCGAACACCTCCTCCTGGGCGATGCGCATCCTGTTGTTGACGCCGGTGAAGATGGTGGGCTTGACGAAGTACTTGCCGCCGCCCTCCTCCTTGGTGGCCGGGCCGCCGCCCAGCACGCACCTGGCGCCTTCCCCTTTTGCGATGTCGATGTAGGAGAGGATCTTGGCGTACTGCGGCGGCGTCGTCACCGGCCCGACCTGGGTCTCGGCGAGGCTCGGGTCGCCGAGCTTGGCCTGCTTGGCCATGGCGACCAGCTTCTCGACGAACTGGTCGTGGATCGTCTCCTGCAGCAGCAGCCGGGAGCCCGCGATGCAGGTCTGCCCCGTCGCCGCGAAGATGCCGGAGATGGCGCCGCTCACCGCATCGTCCAGGATGCAGTCGTCGAACACGATGTTGGGCGACTTGCCGCCGAGCTCCAGCGACACCTTCTTGAAGGTCTTGGCCGCCAGCTCGTTGACGCGCGCGCCCGTCGCCGTGCCGCCGGTGAAGGCCACCTTCGACACCTTCGGGTGCGTGACGAGCGGCTCGCCCGTCACTGCGCCGTAGCCGGTGACGACGTTGATCACGCCCGGCGGCACCTCCGCCTCCTGGATGACGAGGCGCATGAACTCCAAGAGCGAGGCGGAGGTGAACTCCGAGGGCTTGATGACGACCGTGCAGCCGGCCGCCAGCGCCGGCGCCAGCTTCCAGCCGGTCAGCATCAGCGGCGAGTTCCACGGCGTGATGAAGGCGCACACACCCACCGGCTCGCGCAGGATGTAGTTGAAGTGGTCGGGCCGGTCGATCGGCACTACAGACCCGGTGATCTTGTCGGCGAGGCCGCCGTAGTAATAGAACCACTCGGGCAGGTACTTGGTCTGCGCCGCCATCTCCGAGATCAGCTTGCCGTTGTCGCGCACCTCGATCTCGGCCAGGTAGTCGGCGTGCTTCTCGATCAGGCCTGCGATGCGCCGCAGCAGCTTGCCGCGCGCCGTCTGCGTCATGGCGGGCCACGGTCCGCTCTCGAAGGCACGGTGCGCCGCCTCCACGGCCAGGTTGGCATCCTGGGCGTCGCACTCGGGGATCAGCGCCCAGGCCTCGCCCGTATAGGGGTCGTAGGTCTCGAATCTCTTGCCGGAGCGCGCGTCGACCCACTTGCCATCGATGTAGGTCTGGAACTCCTTGAGCTTCTGCGGCTTGTCGAGCATCGCGGCATCCTCCGTGGCGAGCCAATGGCGTCGCATGGCCTTTGCGGGCAAGGCTAATGGCGTTGCGCGGGCCCGTCATCCGCTTTGTCGGCAGCAGTGCCTTGCCCCGAAGCCGTCACAGATCTGCGGTCTTCTGGGCCAGATGCAAGCAGCGCGGAGGCGAACCCATGCGAACGATCCTGGCCGCGGCCGCCCTGGTTGCCCTCGCCGGGCCGGCCCATCCGGAGACAGTCTTCGGCGGGCCCCGCGACTTCAGCAAGCAGCCGGCCTGCAGCAAGGACTACGTCCTCGGCCTCGACCTGCAGGTCAAGGCGCTGGAGCGGATGCGCGTGGCGGGACCTGAGCTGGTGGGGCAGGTCTGCACCCTGATCGAGCAGGGCAGCGACATGGTCGGCGGCGAGCTGTCGGATGCCACGCGCCGCCGGGTCAAGAGCATGTTCGGCTTCGACCCCGACCTGCGCTTCATCAAGACCCAATGCCGGCAGGGCCAGGGCAACTTCGAGCGCGAGCTGATGAGCGAGCTCGGCTATCTCAAGGCCGAGCAGATCCGCTGCAGCGCCAACAGCATCTAGGCCTGCGAGGCCACTCGACGGATACGGGCGCCCGGCCTCGGGCTCATTGCGAGGATCAGGGCCGTCCGGCTCAAGATCGCCTGCGCCGAGACGGCCCGTGCCAGGACCTTGCAGGACGGGTGACAGGCGGGCGGCGAGCGTGACGGCTGCGGCTGGAACTCGAGCGGCGCGCGCGGATTGTTCTTGCCCGAGCGGGCATACTCTGCTCGATTTTGAAGGACTGTAGGCCCCGCGGCGGAGGTGTTGCCTGAAACGCTCGCTCGCCATTCTGCTTGCCGTCCTTGTGCTGGCTTTTGCCGGCACCCCCGCGGCGCGGGCGCAGGAGGAGGATGTGGACCTCCTGCTGGTGCTCGCCGCCGACGTCTCCCGCAGCGTCGACGAGCGCAAGTTCCGCCTGCAGCGCGGCGGCTTCGCCAGCGCCATCTCCGATCCGCGCGTCGTCAACGCCATGGTCGCGGGGCCACGGGGCCGCATCGCGCTGCTGTTCCTGGAGTGGTCGGGCGACGGCGATCAGGCCGTGGTGCTCGATTGGACCATGATCGCCGGCCAGGCCGATGCCGACCGCGCCGCGCTGGTCATGCGCGATGCACCGCGTCTGTTCATGGGCCGAACCTCCATCAGCGGCGCCATCGATTTCTCCCTGCAGCAGATGCGGCGCAGCCCGTTCGCCGCCCCCCGCCGCATCATCGACGTGTCGGGCGACGGCACCAACAACTCGGGCCGCGACGTGACCGCGGCGCGCGATCAGGCGGTGGAGCAGGGCGTTGTCGTCAACGGCCTCGTCATCCTGAGCGACGTGCCATTGTCGTTCAACCCCATGCACACCCATCCCCCCGGCGGTCTCACCAGGTACTACGAGGACCACGTCGTCGGCGGTCCCGGCGCCTTCGTGGTCGAGGCCAAGGATTTCGAGAGCTTCGGCCAGGCCCTGATCTCCAAGCTGATCAAGGAGGTCGCCACCGCGGCCGCGCCGCCGCCGGGCTGATGTGCCTCAGTACGCCCGCCGGATGCGCTCGAGCGGGCCCGGCGTGTACGGGCTCTTCGATCCCAGCCAGGCTTCCAGTGCCTGCAGCTCCGGCGGACCACCGGTCTGCTCCTTGCCCTCTCTCAGAACAGTGAAGTTGTCGCCGCCATCCGCGAGGAAGGTGTTCATCGTCACACGGTAGGTCTTTCCCGCCTCGATCGGCTGGCCGTTGAGCAAGATCGTCTCCGCGGCCACGAAATCGCCCTTGGCGCGCCGGTCGTCCCACACGTAGGTGAAACCCTTCGAGATCTGCAGCAGCCGCGGCTTGGGCTGCTCGAGCCATTGCTGCTCGAGCATCAGCTTGAGCAGCGCGCCCGTGAGCGAGACCGTGACCAGGGTGTTGCCGAAGGGCTGGGCTGCAAACACATCCTCGTAGCGCACCGCCCCGTCGTCGCCGCGCTTGAGGACATCGCTGCGGATGCCGCCCGTGTTGACGATGGCGATCTGCGCGCCGCCCGCCTCCGGCGCCGCGGTGGCGGCAAGCTGCGCGTCCGCGATCAGGTCGCCCAGCACGCTCTCGCCGTGGCCGTTCTCGGCCCGTGACAGCGTCTCGGTGATGTGGCCGACGATGCGCGAGGCGAGCGGCCGGGCGAGGCGGTCGTAAGTCTCGATCAGCGCCGTCTGCCTCGGCTCCTTGGCAAACACCTCTGGCCGCACGATGTGGTTCTGCGCCGTGCTGCCGGCGACGTCGCCGGTTCTCGGATCGAGCGTCAGGCTGATCTCGGTCAGCATCGTGCCGAACTTGTCGGCGCTGGTCACGAGGCGGCCGTCGATCCGGCAGTTGTAGGCCTTGTGCGTGTGCCCGCTGACCACGACGTCGACGGCCTTGTCGAGCCTTTCCACGATGCCGACGATGGGACCCGAGATGCCGGGGCACTCGTTGTAGTCGCCGGCGGGAAAGCCGCCCTCGTGGATCAGCACGACGATCGCCCGCACGCCCCTCTGCGCCAGCTCCGGCACCAGGGCGTTCACGGTCTCGGCCTCGTCGAGGAACTTGAGCCCCTTGACGCCCGAGGGCCGCACCACGGTCGGCGTCGCCTTCAGCGTCAGACCGATGAAGGCGACAGGGATGCCGTCGAAGGTCCGGATCTCGTAGGGCGGGAACAGCGTCTTGCCCGTTGCCTCCACGACCGTGCTGGCGGCTAGGTAGCGGAAGCCGGCGCCGGTGTAGGGCTCGGGGCCCCGGCAGGCGTTCTGGGGATGGCAGCCGCCGTTCTGGATGCGTACGAGCTCGTCGGCGCCGTCGTCGAACTCGTGATTGCCCACGGCCGAGATGGCAAGCCCCATGTCGCCGAGGGCGCGGATCGTGGGCTCGTCGTTGAACACGGCCGAGAGCAGCGGGCTCGCCCCGATCAGGTCGCCGGCGCCGACGACGATGCTGTTGCGCTTGCCCTCGCGCGTGCGGGCGATTGCCGTGGCGAGATGCTCGGCGCCGCCGGCACGCACGACGACGTGCCTGCTCCTGTCCTGCGGGTCCGCGATCGCCACCCCGAACGGCGGCGGCTTCAGGTGGCCGTGGAAGTCGTTGATGGCAAGGATGGTGAGCGCGACCGGCCTGGCCGGGGCAAGCAGGACGCGCAGGCCCACGATCGCTGCGGCAAGCAGCAGCACGCCGACGATGCCCGCCGCCACGCGACGCTGGAATTGCGACATGCTGCTTCTCGACCCTCCCCCGGCGCTTGGCTTGCGGCGCCTTGTGTGCTTGGCCGGTGCCCCGCCTCAGGCGAGCGTTGCCAGCTCCACGGCGAGCCGGCAGGCCGCCTCGAACTCGTCGAGGTCGATCCACTCGTCGACGGTGTGCGCCTCGTTCTGGCCAGCGCCGAAGGTGACCGTCGGCACGCCGTGGCGGGTCAGCCAGTTGGCGTCGAGGCCGCCGTTGGCCGTGCGGATCTCCGGTGTCAGGCCCGCGGCCGTCACCGCCTTGACGGCGTGCTTGACCACCGGCGCGCTCTCCTTCAGCAGGAACGGAAAGTAGTCGGTCCGCGAGGTGAACTTCACCTTGCCGGGCTTGCCGTCGCTGTTGGTGACGCTGGCCGCCGCCTTCGTGAAGGCGTCCTTGTAGGCGGCGGTGATCTCGCGGAAGAACTTCAAGTCGTGGCTGCGGCTCTCGCCCGCTGCGTGGACGTAGTCGGTGACGACGTTGGTGGCGTCCCCCGCCGTGCGGCCGCCGGCGCCGCCCACGGGCCCGATGTTGCTGGTGCCGGCCTTGCCGCCCTTCACGACCTTGCCGAACCAGCCGTCGGCGCGGGCAGCCGCGAGCGCCTCGGCTAGGATCATGGTGGCGCTGATGCCGCGCTCGGGTGCGGTGCCGGCGTGCGAGGCGCGGCCGAAGATCTCGACCTCCCAGCGGTCGGCTCCGACAGCGCCGATCACGATGCCCGCGGCACGCCGCCCGTCGAAGTTGAACCCCATCGTGACCCCGCCGAGCTCCTCGAGCGCCACGTGCCGGGCGCCCCACAGGCCGCTTTCCTCGCGCACCGTGACGAGCAGCGTCAGCGGCGGGTGGTCAAGCTTGGCCGAGATCAGCTCCGCGGCGAGGCTGACGAGCACGGCGCAGCCGGTGCGGTTGTCGCCTCCGAGCGCCGTCTTCGCGGCGTTGACGATCTTGCGGCCCTGCCTCTTCGGCTGCGCCCCCGCGCACAGCGGCACGGTGTCCATGTGCGTCATGAACAGTCGTCTCGGCGCGCTCTTGAGTGCGCCCCGCCCCGGCAGGTCCACGATCAGGTTTCCGCTCTCGGTCGGCAGCGGAATGCGCTTGTGCGCCTCGTCGAAGCGGATCGCCTTGGCCGGCACGCCGGCCTCGCGGAAGGCTTGCGCAAGCTCCTTGCCGATGCGCGCCTCCTTGCCCGTGACGCCCTCCACGGCGAGGAAGCGCATCAGGCGCGAGAGGGCGGCGTCAGTATCGACCTTGTGCATCGAAGGCTCCGTACAATGGTGCATGGTGGGCGCCGGCGACGTTACGGCGCGGCACGGTCGCCGACAAGGCGGGATCCAGCCTGCGCCGGTCGCTGCGGCCCACCCCCTGCGCCGCACAGGCATCTTTCCTTGCCCCGCGCATCGGCGTAGCTAGCCTGCCTGCGCGTTGGGGAGGGAGCGAGAATGAGCACGGCGAAGGCATCCGAGGCCGATACCTATGACTATATCGTAGTGGGCGCCGGCAGCGCCGGTTGCGTGCTCGCCAACCGACTGTCGGCCAACCCACGCATGCGCGTCGCCGTCCTCGAGGCGGGAGGGCGCGACGACTACCACTGGATCCACATCCCCGTCGGCTATCTCTACCTGATGGGCAATCCCCGCGCCGACTGGGGGTTCAAGACGGCGGAGGAGCCGGGCCTCAACGGCCGCAGCCTCGCCTACCCGCGCGGGCGCGTGCTCGGCGGCTGCTCCTCGATCAACGGCATGATCTACATGCGCGGGCAGTCGCGCGACTACGACCTCTGGCGCCAGCTCGGCAATCCGGGCTGGGCCTGGGACGACGTCCTGCCCTACTTCAAGAAGCACCAGGACCAGTGGGCGCTGGAGCCGTCCGCCTTCGAGAGCCTGCACGAGCGCGGCGGCGAGTGGCGCATCGAGCGCCCGCGCATCCGCTGGGAGATCCTCGACGCCTTCCAGGAGGCCGCGGCCGAGGCCGGCATCCCCAAGGTCGACGACTTCAACCGCGGCGACAACGAGGGCTGCGGCTATTTCCACGTCAACCAGCGCTCCGGCATCCGCTGGAACACGGCCAAGGGCTTCCTGCGTCCCGTCCAGCACCGCCGCAACCTGACCATCGAGGTCAACTGCATGGCCGTGCGCCTCGTGCTCGAGGGCAAGCAGGTGACCGGGATCGTGGTGCGCCAGGACGGCGAGGAGCGGATGCTGGCCGCCCGCCGCGAGGTGATCCTTGCCGCCGGCGCCATCGGCTCGCCGCAGATCATGCAGCTCTCCGGCATCGGCCCCGGCGACGTGCTTGCCCGCCTCGGCATTCCCGTGGCGCACGAGATGAAGGCCGTCGGCGGCAACCTGCAGGACCATCTGCAGGTGCGCTGCGCCTACAAGGTCTCGGGCGTGCGCACCATGAACGAGCGCTACCAGAGCCTCGCGCAGCGCGCCATGTTCGGCGCGCAGTACCTCTTCCTTCGGCGCGGGCCGATGACCATGGCGCCCTCCCAGCTCGGCGCCTTCGCGCGCTCCGATCCCAGCCGCGAGACGCCCAACATCCAGTACCACATCCAGCCGCTGACGCTGCCCAAGTTCGGCGAGCCGCTCGACCCGTTCCCGGCCTTCACGGCGAGCGTGGCCAACCTGCGCCCGACGAGCCGCGGCCACGTGCGCATCACCTCCGCCGATCCGGCAGCGCACCCCGAGATCCGTCCGAACTACCTCTCGACCGAGGACGACCGGCGCGTGGCCGCCGACGCCATCCGCGTCACCCGCCGCATCGTGTCCATGCCCGCCCTGCAGAGGTACCGCCCCGAGGAGTTCCGGCCCGGCCCGCAGATCACCACGGACGAGGATCTGGCGCGCGCGGCCGGCGACATCTCGACCACCATCTTCCATCCGGTGGGAACAACCAAGATGGGCACCGATGCCGATGCCGTGGTCGATCCGCGCCTCAAGGTGCACGGGCTCGCCGGTCTGCGCGTGGCGGACGCCTCCATCATGCCCACCATCACGTCCGGCAACACCAACGCGCCCACCATGATGATCGCCGAGAAGGCCGCCGCCATGATCATCGACGACGCGGCCTGAGGCGGTGCGTCAATCGGAGGCGGTGGGTGCCGGCGGGGCCTCGAGAGCGGGATAGGCGTTGACAGTCACCGCGGACGCGTGATTTTATCCAACAAATCGTCGTATTCTTCCCAAAGATGAGATGGTGACGTGCAATTCAAAGAGAGCGCTCGCTCTGCCTCTGCGTCCAATAGTGCGGACGCTCTGCGATGCCGTGCAGGTGAGAAGCCGAAGCACGGCATGTTCTGCATTTCTTCTGTTGGTTTCGCTTGCCCTTTTCTACCTCTCCTACAAAACCACGAAGCTCCTCGACGCACAGATCGCCGACTACATCCAAAATGTCCTTAAAGAGAGGTTTTCGGGTCAAGCGGCAACGATCGTGGCATCGGCTCTCGGCAACCTCGTTATATCCAATGCACAGTTTCAAGCATTCCGCCTCGTTCTGCGCGGCGCACTGGCGATTGCGTATGATTTAGGTCGCACGCGGTGCCATGCCATTTTGCTCCTGCTCTGTGTGTCGGGCTGGATTGCGGCGCTGTCGGAAATGGGCGTGCGGCAGGGCCGCCTGACGGTCGGCGACAACCAGGCACCACTACTCGTCATCTTCGGTGTCACTGTGTTCACGCTGTGGTTTCGAGGTCGGTACATCTCGGCGTTCGGGCAGGGACGCCAGATCTTCGATCACGAAGTTGGTGCCGCGCTTATCCATTTGAAGAATGAATAGCCATTTAAGAGTGAGTAGCCATGCTGGGAACCGCATCGCAAGTCGCTGACCGATATGTCGCGCAGACGCGCGCACGGGACTGCGGCTTTCAGGATGCATCACGAGGGCGCCCTCGGCCCGACGAACTCGGATTCAGCCCAACTGAGAATCGGATTTTGCTTTTGGCTCAGCAGGATGCGGACGTTGCCGCGGAAGCCTGGCGAGACGAGATCGTATTGCACGAGGGTGCATACTACAAGCAATTCGCTCAACTGCCGCTGGATTTCCGCCGAACCATCGCCGACTTCGAAGCTGAGTGCGGACTTG
>JANRIO010000052.1:0-76329 GCA_033764875.1 Hyphomicrobiaceae bacterium
CGCGAGGGCTACGGCGCCCGCGACCTGCGCGCGGACGCCATCGCCGGGCTGACGGTTGCCGTGGTGGCGCTGCCGCTGTCGATGGCGATCGCCATCGGCTCCGGCCTGACGCCGGAGAAGGGGCTGTTCACGGCGATCATCGGCGGCTTCCTGATCTCGGCGCTGGGCGGCAGCCGGTTCCAGATCGGCGGACCCGCCGGCGCCTTCATCGTGCTGATCTCCTCGATCGTGGCCCGGCAAGGCTACGACGGGCTCGTGATCGCGACGCTGATGGCCGGCGCCATGATGATGGCGATCGGCTTCCTGCAGCTCGGCACCTACATCAAGTACATCCCCTTCCCGGTGACGGTGGGGTTCACGGCCGGCATCGCGGTCATCATCTTCGCGAGCCAGATCAAAGAGCTGCTCGGCCTCGACCTGGCGCACGAGCCGGCGGAGCTGATGCACAAGATCGTCGCCATCGCGGGCGCCATCGGCACGGCGAAGCCCACCACCATCGGCCTGGCGGTGCTGTCGATCGCGCTCATCCTGGGCCTGCGGCGCTGGAAGCCGAAGTGGCCTACGCTGCTGATCTCGGTCGGCGTCGCGTCAGCGCTCACGGCCCTGCTCGGCCTCGACGTGGCGACCATCGGCACGCGCTTTGGCGGCGTGCCGCGCAGCCTGCCCGCCCCCTCGCTGCCGGAGCTGAGCCTCGCCCGCCTGCAGGCGCTGCTGCCCGACGCCATCGCCATCGCGCTGCTCGGCTCGATCGAATCGCTGCTCTCGGCCGTGGTCGCCGACGGCATGACCGGGCGGCGGCACCGCTCCAACTGCGAGCTGGTGGCGCAAGGCGTCGCCAACATCGCCGCGGTGATCTTCGGCGGCATGTGCGTCACCGGCACCATCGCGCGCACGGCGACCAATGTGCGCGCGGGCGCGCACGGCCCCGTGTCCGGCATGCTGCACGCGGTGTACGTGCTGCTGTTCATGGCCGTGGCGGCGCCGCTCGCCAGCTACATCCCGCTCGCCAGCCTCGGGGCCGTGCTCGCGGTGGTGGCGTGGGACATGTCCGAGAAGCACGAGTTCGCGAGCCTGCTGCGCGCGGGGCGCGGGGACGCGGCCGTGCTGCTGGCGACGTTCCTTCTGACGATCTTCGCCGATCTGACGATCGCGATCGCGGCCGGCGTGACCATGGGCGCCTTCCTGTTCCTCGACCGGATGGCCAAGTCGATCGAGGTCGACACCGGCACGCAGGCGGTGCCGCGCGACCAGGCGGACGACGCCGGCGCGACGCGGACGACCTACGAGCCCTCGGCCGGCAACGGCGGCATCGTCGTCTACCGCATCTCGGGCGCGTTCTTCTTCGGCGCGACGGCGACGGTCGGGTCCGTGCTCGACGGCATCTCCAAGCTGCCCAGCGCCTTCGTCCTCGACTTCGAGAACGTGCCGCTGGTCGATACGTCGGCGGCGAAGGTGCTGCGCAGCACGGTGGCGAAGCTGGCGCGGGCCGGCACGGCGGTCTACTTCACCGGCGCCAAGCCGGGCGTGCGGGCGGTGCTGCTGAAAGCCGGCCTGCGGGCGCCCGAGGTGCAATACCTGCCCAGCGTGGCGGATGCGGAGGAGGCGGCAAGGGCCGGAGGCTGACGGGAAGGCGATGCTTCTCCGTTGGCCGTCCTCGGGCTTGTCCCGAGGACCCAGCGCAGAGCCTCGCGGCGGCCTGCCGCATGCTGGATGCTCGGAGCAAGTCCGAGCATGACACTGTTACAGCGAGCCCTTGGTGGAGGGGACGCGGCCGGACTGCCGGGGGTCGAGGGTCACGGCCTGGCGCAGCGCGCGCGCCACGCCCTTGAAGCAGGTCTCGGCGATGTGGTGGTTGTTCTCGCCGTAGAGGGTCTCGATGTGCAGCGTGAGCCCTGCGTTCTGCGCGAAGGCCTGGAAGAACTCGCGGAACAGCTCGGTGTCCATGTCGCCCAGCTTGTCGCGGGTGAACGTCACCTTCCACACCAGGTACGGGCGGCCGGAGACGTCGAGGGCCACGCGCGTCAGCGTCTCGTCCATGGGCAGGTGCAGGCTGGCGTAGCGGGCGATGCCGAGCTTGTCGCCGAGCGCCTTGGCAACGGCCTGGCCCAGCACGATGCCGGCATCCTCCGTGGTGTGGTGGAAGTCGATGTGCAGGTCGCCCTCGGCCTCGAGCGCGATGTCGATGAGCGAATGGCGCGCCAGCTGCTCCAGCATGTGGTCAAGGAAGCCGATGCCGGTCTTGATGGCATAGGCGCCGGTGCCGTCGAGGTCGACGGTGGCATTGATCCTGGTCTCCTTGGTGGAGCGGTCGATGGTGGCTTTGCGGCTCACGAGGATTGCCTTGCTTGCATGGTCGGTCCCCAGGCATTAACAGCTGGCCGGTGGCAGCGCCATAGGCTCACCATCCTGCCCTCCCTTGATTTAGAATTCCTTCATGCCGACATCACGCGGCGTGTCGCAACGCGGTCAACCGCAACCTGGACGCCAGAGCTAACCTCATGTCAGAGCAAGCCTATTCCAAGGACGTGTGGCACGGCACGACGATCCTGACGGTGCGCAAGGGGGGCCGGGTGGTGGTGGCCGGCGACGGGCAGGTGAGCCTCGGCGCCACCGTCATCAAGGCCAACGCGCGCAAGGTGCGCTCGCTCGGCAAGGGCGACGTGATCGGCGGCTTCGCGGGCGCCACGGCCGACGCCTTCACGCTGTTCGAGCGGCTCGAGGGCAAGCTCGAGCAGTACCCGGGGCAGCTGCTGCGCGCCTGCGTGGAGCTTGCCAAGGACTGGCGCACGGACCGCTTCCTGCGCCGGCTCGAGGCCATGATGATCGTTGCCGACGCCGAGAAGTCGCTGGTGCTGACCGGCACGGGCGACGTGCTGGAGCCGGAAGGCGGCATCATGGGCATCGGCTCGGGCGGCAACTATGCGCTGTCGGCCGCCAAGGCGCTGGCCGACATGCCGGTCAGCGCCGAGGAGATCGCGCGCAAGGCGATGGCGATCGCGGCCGAGATCTGCGTCTACACCAACAGCAACGTCGTCATCGAAAGCCTCGAGAGCCGGACATGAGCAGCTTTTCTCCGCGCGAGATCGTCTCCGAGCTCGACCGCTTCATCGTCGGCCAGAAGGACGCCAAGCGGGCCGTCGCCATCGCGCTGCGCAACCGCTGGCGGCGGCAGCAGCTGCCGGAGGGGCTGAAGGAGGAGGTGCTGCCGAAGAACATCCTCATGATCGGGCCGACGGGCTGCGGCAAGACGGAGATCTCGCGGCGGCTCGCGCGGCTGGCCGGGGCGCCGTTCCTCAAGGTGGAGGCGACCAAGTTCACGGAGGTCGGCTACGTCGGGCGCGACGTCGACAGCATCGTGCGCGACCTGGTCGAGGTCGGCATCGGGCTGGTGCGCGAGGCCAAGAGACGCGAGGTGAAGGCGCTGGCCGAGAAGAACGCGGAGGAGCGCGTGCTCGATGCGCTGGTCGGGGCCACCTCCTCGCCGGCGACGCGGGAGAGCTTCCGCAAGCGGCTGCGCGCCAACGAGCTCAACGACAAGGAGATCGAGATCCAGGTGGCCGATGCCGCACCCGCCATGCCGATGATGGAGATCCCGGGCGGCCAGGTCGGCATGCTCAACCTCGGCGAGATGCTGGGCAAGGCCTTCGGCCAGCGCACGAAGCCCCGGCGCATGCTGGTGGGCCAAGCCTACGACGTGCTCGTCGGACAGGAGAGCGACAAGCTGCTCGACCAGGACGCCATCGTGCAGGAGGCGCTGCGGGCGGTGGAGAACGACGGCATCGTGTTCATCGACGAGATCGACAAGGTGTGCGCGCGCTCCGAGGGCGGACGGATCGGGGCGGACGTGTCGCGCGAGGGCGTACAGCGCGACCTGCTGCCGCTGATCGAGGGCACCACGGTGACGACCAAGTACGGGGCGGTGAAGACCGACCACGTGCTGTTCATCGCGTCCGGCGCCTTCCACATGGCCAAGCCCTCGGACCTGCTGCCGGAGCTGCAGGGGCGCCTGCCGATCTGGGTGGAGCTGAAGCCGCTCACGAAGGAGGACTTCCGCCGCATCCTGACCGAGCCGGAGGCGAGCCTGATCAAGCAGTACGTGGCGCTGATGCTGACGGAGGGCGTGAAGCTCGACTTCACGGACGACGCCATCGATGCGCTGGCCGACGTCGCCGTGCAGGTGAACTCGACGGTCGAGAACATCGGGGCGCGGCGCCTGCAGACGGTGATGGAGCGGGTCCTCGACGAGATCTCGTTCGAGGCCGCCGACAAGAACGGTGAGACGATCCGGATCGATGCGGCCTACGTGCAGGCGCGCATCGGCGACCTCGCCCGCAACGCCGACCTGTCGAAGTTCATCCTCTGAACGCGCGCCCCGGCGGTCCGCCCCCTCGATTGCGGCCGCCCCGGGGCGAGGCATGCGCAGGACGCATTGCTGCGGCGCAGCAAAACCTCTACCAAAGTTTGAGCAGCTGCAGCATGTAGGACGCATGCGGAAGCGGGCGCCAAGACCTGCAACCGACTCTCACGGGAGTGGAGACGGCAACCAGGGGCGGCTTACTCAAACGCGTCGAAAAGACGGAGGCCACTCATGAGCACGATTGCAGTCTCGAGCCAGGCGAGCGCCGCTGCCGCAGGCAGCGAGGAAGCAGCCAAGTCCTTCTGGCACAAGATGTATGACCGCATGATCCACGGCCAGCAGGCACGCGCCGAGCGGGCGGTCGCGGCCTATCTCGCCTCGCACGGCGGGCTGCTGACGGACGACATGGAGCGCGAGATCATGGCCAAGTTCAGCTCCAACAACACGATGAGCCGGGTCCGCTGATCCGGGAGACGTCGCCCTGCTGAGGCCGCAACGCGCGGACCGGCGCAGGCGACGCCACACCGCACTTCCCACGCATGCCGGCAGGGCGGCCCTCTCGCGAGGGCTGCCCTTTCGCGTTCCAAACACGTGTGGCGGGAGCCGTTTTCCCCTTGCCCGGCTGCCATTGGCGGCTCATATACGGGCGCAAACGGCCCGGCGCGCGGGCCAATGAGCCGCTCCCGGCGGTCCGGGCAGGAGATTGCATGGCCAAGGAAGAGATGCTGGAGTTCGAGGGCGTGGTGGAAGAGGTGCTTCCCGATGCCCGCTGCCGCGTGAAGCTCGACAACGGGCACGAGGTCATCGCCTACACGTCCGGCCGCATGAAGAAGAACCGCATCCGCATCCTGGCCGGCGACAAGGTGACCGTCGAGATGACGCCCTACGACCTCGACAAGGGGCGCATCAACTTCCGGCACAAGGATACGCGCACGCCGCCTCCGGGCGCCGGCGGCCCCGGCGGCGACAAGCGGCGTCCGGGCGGTCCGCAGCGGCGCTTCCGGTAGCCATCCGCAGGCTCTCGAGCCCATTGCGCCCGTGGCCTGCGCCGCGGGCGCAGCTGTCTGCGCCCGTCGTGCCCCCTCACTCGGCGTCGAACCACGCCTTCCACTGCGGCACCGCCGTCGCGAAGGTGCCGCGGTGGGAGGTCGGCCCCGTCGAGACGGCCTCCACCCTCGGATTGCCCGCGCCGATGGCCTGGGCATAGGTCATGGCCAGGCGGCCGATGCCGGGCGTGATCGCCTCGTCGGTCTCGCCGTAGTAGTTGCGCACGGGCGACTTGATGATCCAGCGATAGGCCTGCGTCTCGGCCACCAGGCGGCCGTAGGCCGAGCTCGCGAAGAACTGCGGATCGAAGTAGTCCGCGCGCACAATCTTGCGCAGATCGGTCGGGACATCCTCCGCGTTGATCGGCTCGCGCTCGTAGGCCTTGCGCGAAAGCTCATAGTACTCCTCCGACAGCACCGAGCGCGCGAGCCCCGGCACGCCATAGTAGTTCTCGAAGGAGAACGCCGAGAGCATGAACAGCGTCGGCACCCACGTCGCGTCGTTCTTGCGCGGGAAGTCGAGGAAGCCGCTGAGCGCCGCGAACACATCGAGCGGGGCGCTGGCGGTTGCGGCCGCAGCCACCTCGACACCGGCCGCCTCGAGCTTCTCCAGCATCGCCATGGTGACGAAGCCGCCCTGCGACCAGCCGGCCAGATAGAGCTTCGGCGTCGCCACCTGCATCCGGGCGAGCACGGCGCGGCCTGCGATCAGCATGTCGTAGGTGGCCTGCTGGTGGCTCCGCTTGACCATGTAGCCCTCCGGCTCGGCGGAGGTCCCGAGGCCGAAGTAGTCGGCGCCGATCAGCGCGTAGCCCTGGCCGGCGAACTGGGCGATCATCAATTGCGTCTCGGGCGACTGCTCGGGGAAGGAGGGCACCTCCTGGCGGCCGTAGACGGTCCCATGCTGGTAGGAGACCAACGGCAGGCTCGCCGGGCCGGCCGGCATCTCGGGCAGCGCCAAGAGGCCGCTCGCCAGCGTCGGCTTGTTGCCGCGCTCGGGGATCACCGATGCATAGGTGACGCGATAGAGCCGCACCGCCGTTCGCGCCGGAGAGTAGGTGACCGCGACGCCGGAGAACGCGGGCGTGGACTTCTCCAGGATCTGGTTGAGACGCTCCACGTCCCAGCGCCCCACGAGCTCGTAGGAGACGCCGGACTGCACGGCGACCGGCTTCTCCTGCGCAAAGCCGCCGGTCACGAGCGCGAACGGTGTCGCCAGGAAGGTAGCCAGCATCAGGCATCTCGTGAAACGCAGCATGGGCAGTCCTCTCGTTCGTGGTCGGCGCCACCATCGCAGCCGCGAGGCTTCCCTGCCGTTAAGCCGCCCGGCATACCTGCGCGGGCGGTTAGCGCCCGGTAAACCTCGCCGGCGCGCCTATGGACAGCTTGCGGCGCGCCGAGCCTTGGAGATGCCACACGAATCGCGAGATGGTGCCGGCGGGCGCCGGAGGGGTGTCTCGCAACGGCCGACCGGGTCGGGGCCGGCGACGGCGGGAGACGCCGGCCGGGGGCTCCATTTGAAGTGTGGAGCGAGCAGATTCGCGCGCTCGCGCGGTCTCGATCCGCTCCTGGGCAGGCTCGCAGAGGATGGCTGGCGTGGTGGATCGTGGAGAGCGCGGCGCTTCGCGCGGACGAGGACAGGCTCCGGAGCGGGGCGGCGAGCGAGCGGCCGCGGCACCCTCCGCCGCGACGCGCACCTCCGCCAAGCAGCCGGCGGCGAAGTTCGACCGCAAGACCATCGCACTCGTCTACGACTTCGACGGCACGCTGTGCC
Organism: Hyphomicrobiaceae bacterium; assembly: GCA_033764875.1. Taxonomy (GTDB): domain Bacteria; phylum Pseudomonadota; class Alphaproteobacteria; order Rhizobiales; family Hyphomicrobiaceae; genus AWTP1-13. The sequence continues at coordinate 7,178 of JANRIO010000052.1, forward strand.
CGAGGCCCATGCAGGAGTACGCTTTCCTGCCGAAGATCGGCATCGAGCCCGAGAGCTTCTGGCGCGAGAGCAACCGCATCGCGCGCGAGGAGAAGGCCGACCCGCTGATCACCTACATGCACCTGCTCTACAAGAAGGCGAAGGCCAAGGGCGTCGTCATCAACCGCCAGGACCTCGTCGACCAGGGACGCCAGGTGGAGCTGTTCCCCGGGGTCGACGGCTGGTTCGATGCCATCGGCAGCTACGTGCGCACGCACGCCAACAACCAGGACGTGGCGCTGAGGCACTACCTGATCTCGTCGGGGCTGACGGAGATCATCGAGGGCACGCCGATCTACCCGCGCTTCCACAACGTGTTCGCCTCGGAATACTGGTTCGAGGCCTACGAGATGCCGTACCCCAAGCGCGTCATCACCGACACCGGCAAGACGCAGTACCTGTTCCGCATCAACAAGGGCGTGGAGGATCTGGGCGACAGCATCAACCAGCACATGCCGGAGGACGCGCGCCCCATCCCCTTCGCCAACATGATCTACTTCGGCGACGGCGACACCGACGTGCCGTCCATGGCGGTGATGCGCAAGAACGGCGGCCACGCGGTCGCCGTCTATCCGCCGCGCGGCAGCAAGGCGAAGTGCGTCGACCTGTTCAAGGCCGGACGCTGCGACGTGTTCGCGGCAGCCGACTACAACGTCGGCACGGAGCTGTTCAACCGCACGTGCCTGCTGCTCGACCGCATCCTCGCCGACATGCGCCTGCAGGAGGAGATCTGGCGCATGGGCCGCGACGTGGAGAGGTCGAAGTAGGTTTGGCCGCGCTTGCGGTCCGCCGGCGAGCGGCTCCCAGCGCGCGTTGCTCCCGAACGGCCCGCACACCACTTGCGCGACGGTGGAGGGCGGCGGATCGGGCGTCGCGCGCGAGCGGCAGCTTTCCACAGCACGATCAATCCGGATCCGGAGGATCTCGGGCGAACCGCGCTCGGCCCCTGGGTCCCGGATCGGCGCTGCCGCGCCGCCCGGGGTGACAGGAAGAGCGCGCAGCGCCCTCTGCGCATCATGTCTTCGGCCCGGCCCTGTCATCCCGGCCGGACAGACCTGTAGTTGGCGGCTGCGGGATTTGCGCCCGCGTCGGGTTTCGCCGCGCTCCACCCGACCTACGGCCTACGGCCGCTGAAAGATCCCGCACTGGATGCCGAATTGGCGTGGCCCCCCGCCTTCATGGGAGTGACGTTGGTGGGGATGCACGAGGCTCGCCACAACACGCGTCATGCCCGCGAAGGCGGGCACCCACGCAAGCTTGCGGTGGATCGTGACGCTTGGACAAATCCAACCGGGCAGGCCCTTTCCAGCTTCCTGGAGGCGCCAGAGCCTGCCTATGGCCGGATGGCTCAGGCCTGGGGCGGCGCGCCGAAGTTGCTGCCGGGGGCGAGCGGCGCCAGACGGATGAGGCGGCTGTCCTCGACCGCGGCCTGGCGGTGCTTGACGGCCTCGCGGTAGACAGGATCGCGGATCATCTCGACGAAGGCCGCGACCGAGGGATACTCGGCGATGAAGCAGAGGTCCCAGCGCTCGCTCTCGGGCCCGATCAGCATCAGCTCGAAGCGGCCCTGCCAGGCGATCCTGCCGCCTAGCCGCTGGAACACGGGCCCGCTGTCGCGCCCGTAGGCGGCGTAGGCCTCGGCGCCGGTCGCCTTGCGGCCGTCGGGATAGCGCGCCTCAGCGTGCAATCGCACGAGATTCAGCATGTGAATGGGGCCCGGCCGGTCGTTGTCGCGGAACCTGGCGAAGGTGGCCTTGGTCGGATCGATATGGCCCGTCATGGTGCGCTCCCGAAGCTTCCTCGTGGTGGCGCCATTGCGCCAGCAAATCGGCAACCATGCAACTCCCCTTCGCTGCCGGGCGGCGAAGACCACAAAAGCGCCCGAGAGACGTAGCGAGACTCGTGCCGCCTGTGACCGGGAGGGATGCGCGGATGGAGCACATGGGCGGGCGGACACTGCTGGCGACATGGGCGATCGCCTCGGCGATGCCGCTGTGGGCGGCTGCCAGCGCGGGCGCGTGCGACTTGCCGGGACGCCTCGAGGCGACGCGGCCGGTTGCCGCCGAGATGACGGCGGGCTTCGGCCTGCGAAAGCACCCGATCCTGCAGATCGACCGCATGCACCTCGGGGTCGACTTCCCGGCGCCCATCGGGGCGCCGGTGGTGGCGGCGGCAGCGGGCCGCGTGCTCTCGGCCGGACGCAGCGGCGAGTACGGCAATCTGGTGGTCGTGGAGCACGGCGGCGGGCTTGCGACCTACTATGCGCACCTGGCGCGCATCGAGGTGGCGGAGGGCGCATGCCTTGCCGCGGGTGCTGCCATCGGCAGGGTCGGCACCACGGGTCTTTCCGCCGAGCCGCACCTGCACTTCGAGGTGCGCCGCAACGGCGCGCCGGTCGATCCCGCCCCGCTCCTCGACGGAGCGCGGTAGGGCCTGGTTGCGTCGCCCCGACCGGCACAGCAGCCGCCGGGGGCATGGTGGGGACGTACCAGCACCAGCCAGCGCTCCCTGCCGGACAGATGGCTCCCGCGGACAATCTCGGGCGCGTCCAAAGGCGAGCACCCACGCACGGCCTGCCGCAAGCCGCGACGCTTCGAATGCTTCAAGCGGTCATCCTCGGGCTTGTCCCGAGGATCCAACTTTGCGCGGGTGCCTGAGCAAGCGGGTCGTTGGATGGTCGGGACAGGCCCACGGCTGTCCGGTTTGGCTTTTCCAACCCGTCGCGATCAAGGGCAAGCGTGTCTGGATGCCCGCCTGCGCGGGCATGACGGTGAGGAATTGGCAAGCGAACGCCCCATCTCGTCCGTCATGCCCGCGCAGGCGGGCATGACGTTGAGGAATTGGCAGCGAACGCCCCATCTCGTCCGTCATGCCCGCGGAGGCGGGCATCCACGTCACGTCGCGATCGAGCTGCACCCATTCGGTTCGCTCCGACCTGAATTCCCTCCTCCATCAGGGCCATGACTTGGGTTGACTTACGGCCGGCAAATTCCAAGCCGGACAGCCATGGGACAGGCCCTACCATGACAATCTGCAGCATGGGTAGCGGAGGCTGCCTGCCTGGAAATCGCGCGGGCGCAATTGCCGGAACTCCTGCCGCGCGCGGTTGCAGGGAGCGCGCTCCGGCCGCACGTCTCGATCGCCTCCGGCAAGGCCCCCGCCCGGCGCAGCGCGCCATCCGGGGACGCATGACAAGACTGGCGTCGCGCACCGCCGCCTACGGCTCGCGGATGCTCTCGCGCAGGCCGCGGGTGATGGGATAGAGGAAATAGGACATGACGGAGCGGGTGCCGACCTTGATCTCGCCCGCGACGGTCATGCCGGCGAGCAGGCGCACGCCCTTGGGCAGGTTGTCGAGGTGAAGGTCGACGATCTCGACGCGGGCGCGGTGGAAGACGCCGGTCGGCTGGCGCAGCGTCGGAGCCGAGCCGTCGCCGATGCCCTGCGCTCCGCCGGGCGTGAAGCTCTCCTCGCCGATGGAGATGAGACGGCCCTTGAGCATGCCGTGCTTCTGGAACGGGAAGGCGTCGACCTTGAGCAGCACCTCGTCGCCGATCTTGGCGTAGCCGATGTCGGCGGAGCTGATCAGGATCTCGGCGATCAGGGTGGCGCCGGACGGCATGATGCTCATGAGGGGCTCGGCCTCGCGCAGCACCGATCCCACCGAGCGCTTGGCGAGGTCGAGCACGACGCCGTCCTCCGGCGCCGTGACCGCGATGAGGTCGTGCATGCGCTCGGCCTTGGTCAGCTGCTCCCTGGTGCGGGCAAGCTCGGCACGCTGGCGGTCGAGGTCCTCGAGCAGCGTGCGGCGCCAGTCGTCGAGGAAGGCCTGTCGCTCGGCGCGCTTGGAGGAAGTGGCGAACTGCAGCTCGGTGAGGCGGTCGACGGCGTCGCGGTGCTCGCGCTCGGCGCGCAGGCGGGTGTCGCGGGCGAGCAGCAGCTGCATGCGCGAGCCGGCCTGGAGCTTCAGCAGGCGCGAGCGCATGCCCTCGATCTCCTGCACCACGGCAAGCTGCTCGGCGAGCGTCTCGCGCTGGCCGTCGATGGTGCGGGCGCTGGCCTCGAAGCGGTTGAGCTCCTCGTCGTAGGCCTTGAGGCGGGAGGCGAGCTGCGACTGGCGCTGGCGCATCAGGACGGCCTGCAGGCGCTCGTCGGCGTCGGACGGATCGCGAACCTGGAAGGTGCCGCCCGACCACTCGGCCTCCATGCGGCGCACCTGGGCGAGCAGCGTCCGGTGGCGCGTCCTCAGGGCCGCGAGGTCGGCCTCGGCGAAGGTGGCGTCGAGGGTGGCGAGCTGCTGGCCCTTCCTCACCGTCTCGCCCACCTTGACGTTGAGGCTGCGGACGATGGAGCGCTCCATGGGCTGGATGACGATGGGCGGCACGTCGATGTTGAGCTGGCCGGAGCTCTGCACGATGATGTCGATATGCACGATGGCCGCGCCGACCACGCCGGCGGCGAGGGCGCCGGCGAGCACGTAGCTCAACTTGCGGAGCACCTTGGGAGGCTGCTCCTCGATCATCTCGTCGAGATCGGTCTCGGGGCCGCGGCGCTCGGGCTGATCCGGCGGCATGAGCTCGCGCACACGCGCGCGCACGGGCTCGAGCACGCGCGCGCGGAAGGCCTCGCGGAGGGCCATCAGGCGGGCCATGGGGCCGGGCTCGAGAGCTGCCGTGGTCATGCCGCCGGGCGATCCTTGCGCGGGGTCATGTGCTGCGTCTGCTGTTGCCACAGATGGGCATAGATCTCGCAGCGCTCGAGCAGCGTCTCGTGCGGCGCGAAGTCGATCACCTGGCCGCGGTCGAGGACCATGATGGCGTCCGCCATGGTGAGCGACGACAGCCGGTGCGAGACCACGATCATGGTGCGGTTCTCGGCGATCCTGGCGAGGTTCTCCTGCACGATCGCCTCGCTCTCGGGATCGAGCGCGCTGGTCGCCTCGTCGAAGATCAGGAGCTGCGGCTTGGTGAGCAGCGAGCGGGCGATGGACAGGCGCTGGCGCTGGCCGCCCGACAGGTTGGTGGCGCCTTCCTCGAGCATGGTGTCGTAGGACATCGGCAGGCGGTCGATGAACTCGGCCGCGCCGGCGAGCTGGGCGGCCTGGGCGACCTCGATCAGGGAGGCGTGGGGCTTCGATACGGCGATGTTCTCGCGGATGGTGCCGCGGAACAGGAAGCTCTCCTGCAGCACGACGCCGACGTTGCGGCGCAGGTGCACCAGATCAATGTGGCGCATGTCGACGTTGTCGAGGCGGATCACGCCTTCCTGCGGCACGTGGATGCCCTGGATCATGCGCGTGACGGTGGTCTTGCCCGAGCCCGAGCGGCCGACGACGCCGACCATCATGCCCTTCTTGATGGTGAAGGAAATGCGATCGAGCGCCGCGTTGGTGGCGCCCGGGTAGCGGAAGGTGACCTGCTCGAAAGTGAGCTCGCCGCGGATCGGCGGCTTCAGGCCCTTGTGGCGCTCGCCGCGTTCGGGCGGGTGGTTCATGACGTGGCCAAGCATCTGCACCGACAACGCCGTCTCCTGGTACTCGTTGATCAGCGCCACGATCTGGACCAGGGGGCCGCTGACGCGCCCGGAGAGCATGTTGAAGGCGATCAGCGCGCCGATCGAGAGCTGGCCCGCGAACACGTCGAGGGCGCCGATCCCGAGCACGGCGATCTGCATGCCCTTCTCCAGCGCCGTGGTCGTGACGTTGGCGAAGGCGGCGATCTGGCCGACGCTCATGTGGCGGCGGACGGCCATCACCACCTTGCCGTCCCAGGCTTCCTTCTTCGACGGCTCGAGCGCCAGCGACTTGATGGTGCGCATGCCGTTGATGGTCTCGATCAGATGCGCCTGGCGCGAGCCCTCGGCGCCGTAGAGCTGGTTGAGCTGGCTGCGGAAGGTGGGGATGAGGACGCCGATGACGGCAGCGATGGCCGCGGAGAAGGCGAGGACCAGCAGGGTCAGCTTGACGCTGTAGAAGAGCAGCAGCACCAGCAGGATCGGCAGCACGGCAGCATCGAGCAGAGTGTGGAACAGGCGCCCGGTGAGAAACAGGCGCACCTTCTCGGTCTGCTGCATGTGACGGGCGATGACGCCGGCCGGCGTCGCCTCGAAGAACTGCATCGGCAGCGACAGCAGATGCTTGAAGACGCGCGAGGCGAGCCGCGCGTCGATCTTGTTGGAGGCGAACATCATCAGGTACTGGCGCACGTAGCTGAAGATGGCGTCGAAGGCGATGATGGCGATGAAGGCGCCGCTCACCACGTAGAGCGTCTGGTAGCTGTGGTGGGGGATGACCTTGTCGACGATCACCTGGAACAGCATCGGCGTCGCGAAGCCGATGATATTGCACATGGTGGCGGCGATGGCGACGTCACGCAGGTAGCGCTTCTGGCGCAGGATCTCGGGGAGGAACCAGCGCAGGCCGAAGGGCTGGCCCTCGTCGTCGAGGCCGGGCTTCGGGCGCCGGCACTCCAGGTAGATGCCGCTCCAGGTGGCGAGGAACGCGTCGAGCCGCATGGTGACGGGGCCCGCCGCCTCGCTGGTGGGGTCGAGCACGATCACGCCCGGCTCGTTGTCCTCGGTCGGCACCTCGCCGATGACGATGACCCAGCGGCTGTCCTTGCGCACGGTCATGAGAGGATACTGGCCGCGCAGCGCGCGCACGTCCTCCCACTTGCGACCCTTGCTGATGCGGCAGTCGAGCCCGGCGCCCTGCAGGATCTTCTGCACGGAGGTCAGCGAATCCTTGTGGTCGCCGACGCCCAGCTGCTCGGGCTGCAGATGCACGCCGTTGTGCAACGCGACGAGGAACGCGCTGCGCACAGCCGTGTGGTAGGGCGGCATTTGGCCTTTCGGGTCACTCATAACGATGCGCGCCCTCTCGTCCCCGTCTCACTCTGCCGCGCGCAGCGGCAGCACCGAGCCACCGACCATCGGGTCGCCGGCGTTGCGCACGCGCAGGCGGCGGTCGTAGGCGAGCGTGGAGAAGGCACAGCGGGCCGCGAGACTGTCGCGGTAGACGCCGTGGTAGGCGGCGATGTCGGCCGCCTTGGCGATGCGCTCGTCGTGGCCCTCCTCGCAACCGATCTCGTGCAGCACCTCGAGGTTGGAGAGATCGGGCTGCGGCAGGCGGCCTTCGGCGTAGTCGCTCCACATCTCCTCGTAGAGCCCCTCGAGGCCGCGCACCAGGCGGGGCATGTCGAACAGCGTGCAGGTGGCGCGGCCCAACTCGAGCTTGGCGCGCAGCGCCTTCAGCAGCGAGCGGTCGTTGCCGAGCTCGACGGCGCGGCGCACGTAGTCCTCGGGGGAGCTGCAGACCAGCTCGGGCAGCCCGGCGGCGGTGACGAGGCTGCCGCAGACGCGCGCGGCAAAGCCGCGGCCGGGATAGGTGAGGATCGGCACGCCGAGCCACAGGGCGTCGGAGGCGGTGGTGTGGGCACCGTAGGGGAAGGTGTCGAGGAACAGGTCGGCAAGGCGGTAGCGGGCCAGATGATAGGCGTTGGCGAGCTTACCCGCGATGACAATGCGGTCGCGGGAGATCCCGCGCTTCTCGGCCTCGACCTTGAGGCGCTCGTTGGTCTCGTCGGTGCCGGAGAGCAGCCAGAGCACGCTGTCGGGCACGCTGGCCAGAATGCGCATCCACTGGTCGAAGGTCTGGCCCGTGATCTTCTGCGTGCCGTTGAAGCAGCAGTAGACCACGGCATTCTCGGGCAGGCCGACCTCGGCGCGCGTCGGGCAGTCGGCGACGAGGCGCTTCCTGTCGTTGGGCTGGTAGCAGGGCAGGCGCATCACCTTCTCGGTGAAGTAGACCTCGTGCTCCCTGGGCACGATGAACTCGTCGGCGATGACATAGTTGTGGTAGGGGCTGCCCATGGTGCCGGGAAAGCCCAGCCAGTTGACGATGATGGGCGCGGGGCGCATGGCGAAGACGTTGAGGCGCGCGTCCTTGCTGTAGCCGTTGAGGTCGACGAGGACGTCGATGCCGTCATCGCGAATCTTCTGGGCGGCCGCGTCGTCCTTGATGTCGGTGACGTCGGCCCAGTGGTCGAAGGTCGCCTTGATGCGCGCCTGCATGGCGTCGTTGGTCTTCACGCCCGAGTAGTAGCCGAACACCTCGACCTTGGAGCGGTCGTGGAGGCCGAAGATCTCGGCGGTCAGGAAGCCGACGGCGTGCTCGCGCAGATCGGAGGAGACGTAGCCGATGCGAAGCCGCCGGCCGCGCGGCGCGGACGGGGGGGCCCAGGCCGGCGGCACCCTGGTGCCCTTGAGCACGTCGGTCTGGTTGTAGTGGTAGGCGTTGGCGAGCTGGAACAGCGGGTCGTCGGTCTGGCAGGCGGCCGAGAGCGGGCTGATGCCCTTGAGCAGGCGGCGGCGCGTCATGCGGCCGAAGGGGGCCAGAACCGGCCACTTGCACTGGCCCTGGCGCAGCGCGATCCAATGCTGCGTGACGTCGCGCTGGTAGGGATCGAGCTCGAGGCTCTGATGCAACACGGCCTCGGCGTTGGCCTCGATCTTGGCACCCTCAAGCACACGGCCGATCTGCTTCAAGGCCGTCAGCTTGTAGTTGACCGAATCGGGCGTCACGGGGGCCAGCACGTTGGCGGCCTGGGTCCACTGGGCGATCGACTGGTCGAGCTGGCCGAGGCGCTCGTAGAGCGTGCCTATATTAATGTAGGGCGGGATGAACTCCGGGTTGGTGCGAATCGCCTCCAGGAACATGTCCCGCGCCCGCTCCAGCTTGCCGGCGTCCGACAGGGCCACGCCGTAGTTGAAGCGCACCGCGTGAATCAGCGGGTTGGTGGCGTTCTGGCCGATCCAGATGTCGTAGAGTTGCAGGGCCAGGTCGTTCTCGCCGGCGGCCTTGAGCTGCTCGGTGGCGCCGAACAGGTCGACCACGCTCAGCTCCTGCGAGAGAGCCTTCCTCACGGCGGAGAGAAACAGATCTTGGGTCATTCGCTCAGGTTCCTATCAGGCTGGGCGCTGTTGCGGCCGAATGCTCGTGGGCTTTCACGGTTTGCGTCACCTTAGGCGTCGTGGCTTGCGCGTACCTGCCCGCACAAGCGACGGCCGATACAATCCCGAGCGGATTCCAGAATACCCGATGCGATTCTGCCGATTCCATTTTCCGCCGATTCAAGGTTGCGGCAGCGGAGCATGCAATCAGGGGACGCGTGCATATGCGACGCCGGCGAAATGCACGGCGCTTGCGACCCGCCTTCTCGAGCCCTCCTGATTCCCTTTGCAATAATCCGAAAATGCATCCGCCGCTGCTGGCGGTCCGTTTAATTCGTCCGTGCTAAGCGCATCCGCATCCAGTTGCAGAGGCGAAAGCGCAGCATGACCCCGCAGTCTCCAGAGGTGTTGCATATCCGAAAAGCCGCGAGATATGCGGCTGGCTCCCCTATTTCCCGACTCTGGAAAACGCTTTCTCTCCGACTTTCTCCGTTTTTATTCCATCCGCTTTACCCATTTTTCAGCATGCAAACGTAATCATTGCGGCAACATCGGGACAACTGCGTCCAGTATTTAAAAGGGGCACTGCGCCATGGCTACTTACAACTCGTCGATGACGGCGACCGATATTCAGGGCATGACGACGACGGAAATCCAGGCCCTGACGTCGACCGACATCGGCCAGTTCACCACGACGCAGCTCTCGGCGCTGACGACGACGCAGGTCGGAACGCTGTCGAACACCCAGCTCGGGCAGTTCAGCACGACGAACCTCGCGGCGCTGGCCGCCTCGCAGGTCCCGGGCCTCTCGGCCACGCAGATCGCAAGCCTCACCACGACGAACCTGCAGTCCCTGATGTCGGCCACCGTCGGCGGCGCGCTTGCCGCGACGCAGATCGCCAGCCTCACCGCGACGCAGGTCGGCAGCCTCACGGCGCAGGTCTCCGGCCTGTCGACGACGGCGCTGGCGGCGCTTACGGCCACGCAGTTCGGCGGTCTCAGCTCCACCGCGATCGGCAACCTGACGACGACGCAGATCGGCAATCTCAGCACGACCGAGATCGCGGCGCTGTCCACCGGGCAGGCCGACGGCCTGACCACGACCCAGGTCGGCACGCTCACCACGACGCAGACGCCCTACCTCACGGGCACGGTGATCAACAGCCTGACCTCGACCCAGCTGGGGTCGCTCACCACGTCCGACATCGGCGTGCTGACGACCACGCAGGTCGCCGTGCTCAACGCCACGACGCTCAATGCGCTGACGACGACGCAGATCGGCACCCTCACCTCGACCAACATCGGGGCGCTGACCAACACTGCGGTGCAGAGCCTCAACACGACCAACCTGGCGTCGCTTTCGACGGACCAGCTCGACGGCATCACGTCGGGGCAGGTGGGCGTCCTCACCTCGACGCAGATCAGCAACCTCACCACCACCCAGCTCAACAGCCTCACCGACACGCAGGTCGACGGCTTCTCCTCGACCCAGGTCGGCTACCTGACCAGCACGCAATTCAACGCGCTGACCAGCACCGAGATCAGCTTCCTCTCGACCACCCAGATCAAGGGGCTGACGGCAACCGTCGCCACCGGTCTCACCACCACCGCGCTCGGCAACCTGAGCTCGGACCAGGTCGGCGCGCTCACCTCGACCCAGCTCAACGCGCTCACCACCACCAACCTCGCCGCGATCACCACCACCCAGATCGACGGCCTGACCGCGACGCAGGCCGGCCAGCTCAACTCCACCAGCATCGCGGCGCTGACCACGACCCAGCTCAACAGCCTCGATGCAACGCAGGTTGGCGGGCTTACCTCCACCCAGGTCGGCTATCTGACGAGCACGCAGGTCAACGCGCTGACCACCACCGAGCTCGGCTCGTTCTCGACGACGCAGGTCAAGGGCCTCACCTCCACCGTCATCGCCAGCCTCACCACGACGGCGCTGCCCGGCCTCACCTCCGACCAGATCGGCGCGCTGACCGCGACGCAGGTCACGGCCCTGACCGCGACGCTGCTCGCCGCCCTGACGACGACGCAGCTCGACGGCGTCACCTCGACCGAGATCGGCCTGCTCACCACGACGCAAGCCGCCGACCTCACCAGCACGCAAATCGCCTCGCTCGATACCGCGCAGGTGGTCGGCTTCAAGGCGACGGTGCTGTCCGCGATGACGACCACCCAGCTCGGGGCGCTGACCTCGACGCAGGTCGGTGCGCTGTCGACCACCGCCGTCAGCGGCCTGACGACGACGCAGCTCGTCAACATCACCACCGGGCAGCTCGCCGGCCTCACGACCACGCAGGTCGCCTTCCTCACGGGCACCGAGATTGCGAACCTGACCACGACGCAGGTCACCAACCTCACGACGACCCAGCTCTCGGCCCTGACCATCACGCAGGCCGGCTCGCTGACGTCGACCCAGATCAACAACATGACGTCGACCGAGATCAGCTCGCTGTCGACGACGCAGATCAAGGGCTTCAGCACCACGGCGATCGCAGGCCTGACGACGACGGCGCTCGGATCGCTCACGTCCGCGCAGGTCGGCGCCATCACCACCGGCCAGCTCGCCAACGTCACCACCACCAGCATCGATGCGCTGACCACCACCCAAATCGACGGCCTGACGACCACGCAGATCGGGGCGCTGACGACGACGCAGAGCAACGCGCTCACCTCCACCCAGATCGGCTCGCTCGACGCCACGCAGATCGGCGGATTGAAGAGCGCCAATATCGCCACGTTCACGACGACGCAGATCGGAGGCCTGACCTCGACGCTCGTCGGCGCGCTTGCCACGTCGACGCTGACGGGCATCACGACGACCAATCTCGCGACGCTGACGACCACACAGCTCAGCGGGCTGACCTCGACGCAGGCCGGCGCCCTCACGACCACCCAGATCGCCAACCTCACCACGACGCAGCTCGTCAACCTGACGACCGGCCAGCTCTCCGGGCTCACCTCGACGCAGGTCGGCGCGCTGACCTCGACGCAGGTCAACAACCTCACGACGACCGAGCTCGGCGCGCTGTCGACGACGCAGATCAAGGGGCTTTCCACGACCTCGGTGTCGTCGCTCACGACCACCGCGCTGCCCGGCCTCACCTCGACGCAGATCGAGGCGATGACAACCACCCAGATCGCGGCGCTCACCTCGACAAACCTCGGCGCGCTGACCACCACCCAGCTCGCAGGCCTCACGGCCACCGAGATCGGCGCGCTCAGCACGACGCAGTCGGCCGGCTTCACCACCACCGAGCTCGGCGCGCTGACGGCCACGCAGATGGCCGGCTTCAAGAGCGCCAACCTGTCGGCGCTGACCACAACCCAGCTCGGCGGCCTCGGCACTACCCAGATCGCCGGCATCTCCACCACGGCGCTCGCGGGCCTGAGCACCACCAACCTGGCGGCACTGACCACCACCCAGCTCGGCGGCTTGACGACGACCCAGATCGGCGTGATCACCACCACGCAGGTGCCGACGCTGACGACCACCCAGGTCGCCAACCTCACCACCACGCAGCTCTCCGGCTTCACGGCCACCCAGATCGGCGCCTTCACGTCCACCCAGACGCTGAGCTTCACCTCGACCGAGATCGGTGCGCTCACCACCACGCAGATCGCGGGCCTGAAGACCGCCAACATCGCCGCGCTGACCACCACCCAGCTCGACGCCGTCACCGCGACGCAGATCGGGGCGCTGACCACGACGCAGGCCGGGTCGCTGACCTCGACCAACCTCGGCGCGCTGACCACAACCCAGCTCGCGGGCCTCACCGCGACCCAGATCGGCGTGCTCAGCACGACGCAGGTGTCGGGGCTGACCTCGACCGAGATCGGCGCGCTCTCGACCACGCAGATCGGCGGCATCAAGGGCACGGCGCTGTCGGTGCTGACCACCACCCAGCTCGGGGCGCTGACCACCACGCAGCTCGGCGCGCTGACGACCACGGCGGTGTCGACCATCAACACCACCAACCTGGCGGCGCTGACCACCACCCAGCTCGGCGGCCTCAACGCCACGCAGGTGGGCTCGCTCACCACCACCCAGGTGGCCAATCTCACCACCACGCAGGTGGCCAACCTCACCACCACGCAGGTGGGCGGGCTCACGGTCACCCAGCTCGGCGCCCTCACGACGACGCAGAGCGCCGCGCTGACCTCGACCGAGATCAGCGTGTTGACGACGACGCAGGTCGCAGGCCTCAAGACCACGATGCTGGCGGCGCTGACCTCGACGCAGGTCGGCGGTCTCACCTCGACGCAGCTTGCAGCCCTGACCACGACGCAGGTGCCGACGCTGACCTCGACCAACCTCGGCCTGCTCACCACCACCCAGCTCGCGGGCCTGACGGCCACCGAGATCGGCGTGCTGACCAGCACGCAAGGTGCCGGCCTCACCACGACGCAGCTCGACGCGCTCACGACCACGCAGGTGGGCGGCCTCAAGAGCACGGTGCTCTCGGCGCTGACGACCACGCAGCTCGGCGCGCTGACCTCGACGCAGGTGGCCGCGCTGTCGACCTCGGCCTTCGCCGGCCTCAGCACGACGAACCTCGTCGCGCTGACCACGACCCAGCTTGACGGCCTCACCTCGACGCTGCTCGGCGCGCTCACGACGGCGCAGGTGCCGACGCTGACCACGACGCAGCTCACCGAGTTCACCACCACCCAGCTCGGCGGCATGACGGCGACGCAGCTCGGCGCCCTCACCACCACGCAGAGCAACTCGCTCACCTCGACCGGCCTCGGCGCACTGACCTCGACGCAGCTCGCCGGCATCAAGTCGACCAACGTCGCCGCGCTCAGCTCGACGCAGCTCTCGGGCCTCAGCTCGACGCAGGTCGGCGCGCTGACCTCGACCCAGATGGGCGCCGTCACCTCGACCAACCTCGGCACGCTGTCCACGACGCAGATCGCTGGCCTCACTGCGACGACGGTCGGGCTACTGTCCACGACCCAGGCCGGCGGACTGACCTCGACCCAGCTCGGCGCGCTCACCACCACGCAGACGGCCGGCCTGCGCGGCACGCAGCTGTCGGCGCTCACCACCACGCAGCTCGGCGGCCTCGGCACGACGCAGGTCGGCGCCATCACCACCACCGCACTGGCGACCCTCAGCACGACGAACCTCGCCGCGCTGACCACGACCCAGATCGGCGGCCTCACCACGACGCAGATCGGCGCGATCACGACCACCCAGATCGGCAACCTGACCACGACCCAGCTCGCCAACCTGACCACGACCCAGCTCGGGGCGCTCACGGCGACGCAGACGGGCGCGCTCAGCTCGACGCAGCTGGTGAACCTGACCACGACCGAGCTCGCCGCGCTCAGCGCGACGCAGGTCGCCGGCCTCAAGTCGACCAGCGTCAGCGCGCTGACGACGACGCTCATCGGCTCGATGACGGCCACGCAGCTCGGCGCGCTGACGAGCGCGCAGGTCGGGTCCCTGACCTCGACGCTCGTCGGGGCCCTGTCGACGACGCAGGTCGGCGGCCTCACCTCGACGCAGCTCGGCGTGCTCACCACCACGCAGGTCGACGGCCTGACCTCGACGCAGCTCGGCGCACTCACCGCCACGCAGGCGGCGGGCCTGAAGAGCACCCAGGTCTCCAGCCTCGACACCACGCAGCTCGCAGGCTTCGACACGACGCAGTTCGGCGCCCTGACGACCACGGCCATCTCCGGGCTGATGACCGCCAACCTGGCGGCGCTGTCGACCACGATGCTGAGCGTGTTCAGCGCCACCCAGATCGGGGCGCTGACGACCACGCAGGCCAAGAGCCTGACGACGACGCAGCTCACCAACCTGTCGACCACGCAGCTCGCCGGTCTCACCTCGACGCAGATGGGGGCTCTCACGACCACCCAGATCGGCGGCTTCACCACGACCATGATCGGGGGGCTGACGACGACGCAGGCCAAGGGCCTCAGCAGCACCGACATCGCGGTTCTGACGACGACGCAGATCGGCGGCCTGACGGCCACCCAGCTCGCCGTGCTCAACACGACGCAGATGCTGGCGCTCACCTCGACCAACCTGGGCGCGCTCACCACCACCCAGCTCGGCGGCCTGACCGCCACAGAGATCGGCAACCTGACCTCGACGCAGGCGGGCGGCCTCACCACGACGCAGCTCGGCGCCCTGACCACGCAGGCCGGCGCGCTCAAGAGCACGGCGCTGGCGGGCCTGACCACCACCCAGCTCGGCGGCCTCGACACGACGCAGATCGGCGCGCTCAACACCTCCGCGCTCGCCGCCCTCAGCACGACCAACGTCGGCGCACTGACGACGACGCAGCTCAACGCGCTCAACGCGACGCAGATCAAGGCGATCACGACCACGCAGATCAAGGTGCTCACGACCACGCAGGTGGCGGGCCTCGGCACCACCGCGCTCGCCGGCCTCACGGCCACGCAGCTCGGCGCGATGACCTCCACCGAGGTCGGCGCGTTCACCGAGACGGCGCTGGCGGCGATGACCAGCACCCAGATCAAGGGCCTCACCACGTCCGCCATCGCGGTGCTGACCACGACCCAGTTCAGCGCGCTGACGGCGACCCAGATCGGCGCCTTGAGCACGCAGCAGTTCGGCGCGGTCAGCTCGACCGACATCGGCGTGCTGACGACCACACAGCTCGCAGGCGTCACCACCGCCGAGATCGCGGCGCTGACGTCCACGCAGGCCGCCGGCCTGACGACGACGCAGCTGGGCGCGCTCACGGCGACGCAGGCCGGTGCCATCAAGTCGACGGCGCTCTCGAGCCTGACGACCACACAGCTGGGCGGCCTCGACACGACGCAGGTCGGCGCGCTCAACACGTCGGCGATCGCCGGCCTGACGAGCACCAACTTCGGCAGCCTCACCTCCACCCAGGTGGGCGCACTCACGGCCACGCAGATCAAGGCGCTGTCCACCACGCTGGTGAAGAGCCTGTCGACGACGCAGCTCTCGGGCTTCAGCACGACGCAGTACGGCGCGCTGACGGCGACGCAGATCGGCGCGCTCACCAGCACGCAGTTCGGCGGCTTCACCTCGACGCTGATCGCCGGCCTGACCTCCACCCAGGTCAAGGGCCTGAACAGCACCAACGTGGCGGCGCTCACTACTGACCAGCTCGGCGGCCTGACGGCCACGCAGATCGCCAGCATGGCGACGACGCAGACGCTCTACCTGACCTCGACGCAGATCGGCAACCTGACGACGACGCAGGTCGGCGGACTCAACGCGACCCAGATCGGCACGCTGACCTCGACCCAGGCCAGCGGGCTCACCACCACGCAGCTCGGGGCGCTGACGGCAACCCAGGCCGCGGGCATCAAGGCCGCGGCGCTCGCCGGGCTCACCACCACGCAGCTCGGCGGCCTCGAGACGACGCAGATGGCTGCGCTCGGCACCTCGGCGCTGATCGGACTGACGAGCACCAACTTCGGCAGCCTGACGTCAACCCAGGTCGGGGCGCTCACGGCGACCCAGATGAAGGCGCTGACGACCACCTTGATGAAGGCCCTGACGACCACCAACATGCTGGCGCTGACGTCGACGCAGCTCGGGGCGCTCAGCTCCTCGCAGGTCGGCGCGCTCACCACGACGCAGGTCGGCAGCTTCACCTCGACCCTGCTCGGCGCCCTGAACTCGACGCAGGTCAAGGGCCTGACCAGCACGAGCATCGCCGCATTCAGCACCGACCAGATCGCCGGGCTGACGTCGACGCAGCTCGCCGGCCTGTCCACGACGCAGGCCAAGGCGCTGACCTCGACCAACCTCGGCAGCCTGGTGACGACGCAGCTCGCCGGCCTCACCGCGACCAACCTCAGCGCGCTGACGTCGACGCAGGCGGGCGGTCTCACCACCACCCAGCTCGGCGCCCTGACCGCCACCCAGGCCGGGGCTCTCAAGTCCACCGTGCTGTCGAGCCTCACGACGACGCAGCTCGGCGGCCTCGACACGACGCAGATCGGCGCGCTGAACACCTCGGCGATCGCCAGCCTGACCAGCACCAACTTCGGCAGCCTCACCTCCACCCAGGTCGGCGCGCTCACGGCGACGCAGGTCAAGGCGCTGTCGACGACGCTGGTCAAGAGCCTGACGACGACGCAGCTCTCGGGCTTCAGCGCCACGCAGTACGGCGCGCTGACGGCAACGCAGATCGGCGCGCTGACCAGCGACCAGTTCGGCGGCTTCACCTCGACGCTGATCGCCGGCCTGACCGCGACCCAGATCAAGGGCCTGAGCAGCACCAGCGTCGCGGCGCTGACCACTGACCAGCTCGCCGGTCTCACCGCCACGCAGATCGCCGGCATGTCCACGACGCAGGCCAAGGCGCTCACGTCGACCAATCTCGGCAGCCTGGAGACGACCCAGCTCGCCGGGCTCAATGCGACCCAAATCGGCGTGCTGACCTCGACGCAGGCCGGCGGCCTGACCACGACCCAGCTCGGCGCCCTGACGACGACACAGGCGGGAGCGCTCAATTCCACCGTGCTCGGGGCGCTCACGACCACGCAGCTCGGCGGCCTCGACACGACACAGATCGGCGCGCTCAAGACCTCGGCCGTGGTCGGCCTCAGCACCACCAACCTGGCGTCGCTGACCACCACGCAACTCGGCGGCCTCACCGTGACGCAGGTCAAGGCGCTGACGACGACGCAGGTGGCCAACCTGACGACCACCGGCATCGCCAACCTCAGCACCACCCAGATCGGCGGCCTGACTGCCACGCAGATCGGGGCGCTGACCTCGACGCAGGCCGGCAGCCTGACGACCACCGAGCTCGGCGCGCTCAACGGCACGCAGATCAAGGGCCTGTCGACCACCAACCTCGGCGCCCTGACGACGACGCAGGTCGGCGGCCTCACGGCCACCCAGCTCGGCGCACTGACGACGACGCAGTTCTCGGCCTTCACGTCCACGAACCTCGGCGCGCTGACGACCGAGCAGCTCGCCGGACTGACGAGCACTGCGACCGCGGCGCTGACCTCGACGCAGGCGGCCGGACTGACGACGACCGAGCTCGCTGCCCTCACCGCCACCCAGATGGGCGGCCTGAAGGCGACGATCCTGGCCGGCCTCACCACCGACCAGCTGGGCGCGCTCGGCACGGTGCAGATCGGCGGCATCTCCACGTCGGCCATCGCCGGCATGGGCACCACGGCCATCGCCAGCCTGACGACCACGCAGATCTCGGGGCTCAAGTCGACCCAGGTCAAGGCGCTGACCACGCTCGAGGTGGCGGCACTGACGACGACGCAGCTCTCGACGCTGACATCGACCCAGCTCGGCGGCATCTCGTCGACCCAGCTCGGTGCGCTGACCTCCGCGCAGATCGCGGTGATCAGCTCCGACAACCTGGCGGCGCTAAGCACGGCGCAGGTGAAGGGCTTCTCGGCCACGAGCATCGGCAACCTCAGCACCACTCAGATCGCCGGCTTCACGGCGACCCAGGTGGCGGCGCTCTCGACGACGCAGATCGGCGGCTTCAAGTCGACCCAGCTGGAGGCGCTGACCTCCGACCAGCTCGGGGCCTTCACGGCAACCGGCATGGCGGGCCTCAAGAGCACGCAGGTGTCGGGCCTGACCACCACGCAGCTCCTGGCGCTGACGCTGACGCAGATCGGCGGCATCGCGAGCAGCGCGATGGCGGGCTTCACCACCACGCAGATCGAGGCCTTCGACTCGACGCAGGTGGCGGCGCTCTCGAGCACGGCAGTGGCGGCCATCGGCACCACCAACATCGCCGCGCTCAGCACCACGCAGATGGCGGGCCTGACGGCGACGCAGATGAAGGCGCTGACCTCCACGCTCGTCGCCAGCCTGACGACGACGCAGATCGCAGCGCTGCTCGACACTCAGATTGCCGCCATCTCGGCGACCGGTGTGGCCGGCATCACCTCGACGCAGGTTCCCTACCTCACCACTACCGAGGTGGCGGCGCTGACGGCGACGCAGGTGAAGGCCCTGACCGCAACCCAGATCGTGGCGCTCGACACGACGCAGGTCGCGGCGATGACGAGCACGCAGATCGCCGCGCTCAGCTCGACGCAGTTGCTCTCGATCGCATCGGCCGACATCGAGGCGATGTCGACGACGCAGATCGGCGGCCTCACCGCAACGCTGATGGGCGCACTGACCTCGACGCAGTTCGCCGGCTTCACCTCGACGCAGCTCGGTGCACTGACGGCGACGCAGGCGGCAGCGCTCAAGACCGGCACCGTGGCGGCCATGACGACGACGCAGCTCAGCGGGCTCGACACCACGCAGGTGGGGGCGCTCAGCACCTCCGTGATCGCGGCGCTCAGCACCACGAGCCTCGAGGCGCTCACCACCACGCAGTTCGGCGCGATCACCTCGACCCAGGTGAAGGCGCTGACCACGACGCAGGTGGCGAGCCTGTCGACGACGGCCATCGCGGGCCTGTCGACGACGCAGCTCGGCGGCCTCTCGGCAACCCAGCTCGGCGCACTGACGACGACGCAGTTCGCCAGCCTGACCACAGAGGAGATGGCGGCGCTGACCGTGACGCAGGTCAAGGGCCTGTCGACCACGAACATCGCCGCGCTCAGCACCAGCCAGCTGGCGGCGCTGACCTCGACGCAGATCGCGGCGCTGACCACGACGCAGACCGCCGTCATCACCTCGACCAACATCGGGGCACTGTCGACGGATCAGATCGCGGGCCTGACGAGCACGGCGGTAGCGGGTCTGACGGCCACGCAGATCGGCGGCTTCTCGACCAGCCAGCTCGGGGCGCTGACCTCGACGCAGATGGGCGGGTTCAAGTCGACGGCCATCGCGGCCCTCACGCAGACCCAGCTCGACGCGCTCGGCTCGGCGCAGATCGCGGCGATCGGCACCTCGGCACTGGCGGGCCTCACCTCGACGGCGCTCGGCAACCTGACGACGGCGCAGCTCGAAGGCCTGACCTCGACGCAGATCAAGTCGCTCACCACCACGGTGGTGACCGGCCTGACCACGACGCAGATCGCGGCACTGACGGGAACGCAGCTCGGCGGCTTCACGGCAACGCAGATCACGGCGATGACGGGCACGCAGATCGGCGGTCTGACCAGCGAGGAGATCGCGCTGCTGACGACGACGCAGATCAAGGGCCTGGAATCGGCGGACATCGCAGCGCTGACCACCGAGCAGCTGAACGCCATCACGTCGTCCCAGATCGGTGCGCTGACGGCGACGCAGGTCGGCGGGTTCACGTCGACGGAGATCGCGGCACTCACCGTGACGCAAGTCCCCGGCCTGACCGCAACCCAGATCAAGGCGCTGTCGAACGGCCAGATCTCCGGCCTCGAGACGACCGACATCTCGGCGATGACGTCGACGCAGGGCAAGGCCTTCACGACGACGCAGATCGCGGCGATGACGACCGACCAGAAGAACGCGCTGACGGCCGTGACCGGCTAACGGCGGACCTCCTGCGCAGAAGACCACCGAGGGACGCCGTCAGGCGCCCTCGGCCACCGGATTGCCGGCCTCGTCCAGGAAGGCGATGCGCACCATGTTGGTGGTGCCGGGGGAGCCCAGCGGCACGCCGGCGACGATGATGATGCCCTCGCCCGGCTTGGCGAACCCCTCCTCCAGCGCGATGCGGCAGGCCTTGCGCACCATGGCGGCTTGGTTCTCCGGATCGCTGGTCAGCACGCAGTGCACGCCCCAGACGAGGGCGAGCTTGCGCCCGGTCGCGACCACGGGCGACAGGCCGATCACCGGCAGGCCGGGACGCTCGCGCGCCACGCGCAGGGCCGTCGAGCCGGTCGCCGTGTAGCAGATGATGCAGGCCAGCTTCAGGGTATCGGCAACCGTATGCGCACCGGCGGCGATGGCGTCGGCGGCCGTGGCCAGCGGCGGCGTCCGCGTGGCGTGCACGAGGGCGTTGTAGCTCGGGTCGTTCTCCACCTCGATGGCGATGCGGTCCATCATGCTGATGGCCTCCGTCGGGAATTGCCCGACAGCGGACTCCGCGGAGAGCATGATGGCGTCGGCGCCGTCGAACACGGCAGTGGCGACGTCGGAGACCTCGGCGCGGGTCGGCACGGGCGAGGAGACCATGCTCTCCAGCATCTGGGTGGCGACGACGACCGGCTTGCCGGCCGCGCGCGACTTGGAGACGATCTGCTTCTGCAGGCCAGGAACCTTCTCGACCGGCATCTCGACGCCGAGATCGCCGCGCGCCACCATCAGGCCATCGGAATAGGCAATGACCTCGTCGATGTCGGCGATGGCCGACGGCTTCTCGATCTTGGACATGATGGCGGCGGCCTGGCCGATGAGCTGGCGCGCCATTCTCACGTCCTCGCCGCGCTGGACGAAGGACAGCGCCACCCAGTCGACGCCGAGGCGCAGGGCGAAGTCAAGGTCCTTCTTGTCCTTCTCCGTCAGCGGGCCCACCGGGAGCACGGTGTCGGGAAGGGAGATGCCCTTGCGGCTGGCGAGCACGCCGCCGACGAGCACCTCCGCCTCGATGCGACCGCCGGACCTGGCTTGCACGCGCATGCGGATCTTGCCGTCGTCGAGCAGCAGCGTGTGGCCCGGCTCCACGGCCTCGAAGATCTGCGGGTGGGGCAGGAACACCCGGCCCGCGTCGCCTGCGTCCTCGCGCGCGTCGAAGCGGAAGACGGTGCCCTTTGCCAGGGTGACGCGCTCGCCCTCGAGGTTGCCGATGCGGAACTTCGGCCCCTGCAGGTCGCACAGGATGCCGATCGGGCGGCCGAAGCCCGCCTCCGCCGCGCGCAGGGCCGTGTGCACGGTCCTGACTCCGTCCGGCGTGGCGTGGCTCATGTTGATGCGGAACACGTCGACGCCGGCCTCGAACAGGCGCGCGATCATCTCGGGCGAGCTGGAGGCTGGACCTAGCGTTGCGACAATCTTGACGCGGCGGCTGCGTCTCATCTCGGCTTTGCGCCCCCTTCGCTCGGGTCGGTCAATTGAATGGTCCAGTCCTTGGCGTCCTGCACGTCGACCTGGAAGAAGCCGGTGCTCTTGTAGCCGCGGCGCTTGCAGTCCTGGTCGCCGCGGATGGTGAACGATTTGTCCGCCGTGCACATGACAGACTTGCCGGACCACTCGCCGCCGCGGTCGTAGTCGATCGCATGCACGTAGAAATACCGGCTGCCGAGCGGACCCTTGTACAGCGTCTCGCAGGTGCGCGCGGCAATATTCCACCACCCTTCCGTGGTCCAGCCGGTGGAGGCATCCTGATAGCCGATGGAGACGCCGATGCGGCTCGAGGTGGTGTTGCACAGCTTCAGGTCGGCCCGCGCCGCGACGGGGAACGCGAGCGCGAGCATGAGGGTCGCCGCGCCCAGGAGACGGCGCGCACCGTAGCGTTGGCGAGAGGCGCCGGGAGCATCAAGCATCGATCAGAAGAACCCGAAAGTCATTGACGTTGGTCTGGGTCGGCCCGCGCACGAGGAGGCCGCCTGCCTTCTCGAAGAAGGTCGTGGCGTCGTTGTTGTCGAGATGATGGCGGGCATCGAGGCTTGGCACGGCCGACAGCGTCCGGGGCGTGACGATGGCGCCGGCCGCGTCGGCCACCCTGCCCTCGCCGCCGTCGATACCGTCGGTGTCGGCCGCGAGCGCGCAGATGCCGGGCTCGCCGCCGAGCGCCACGGCAAGCGCGAGCGCGTACTCCTGGCAGCGGCCGCCGCGGCCCCTGGCGTTGCGCACGGTGACGGCGAGCTCGCCGCCGGAGAGGATGGCGAGCCGGCGACGGTCGCGCCTGGCGGCGAGCGCGAGGCGCGCGTGCTCGGCCGCGACCTCGCGCGCCTCGCCGACGACGGCGTCGCCCAGCGCCATCACCTCGTAGCCCGCCCGGCGCGCTGCCTCGGCGGCGCGGGCGAGCGCGGCCGCCGGCGTCGCGATGATGCGGTAGGCGGCGTCGGCGAAGGCCGGATCTGCCGGCTTGGGGGTCTCGTTGGCGGGGTCGGCGAGCGCCGCGTCGACCGCGGGCGGGACGGCGAGGCCGAGGCGCTGCATCTGCGGGCGGCGGCGGGCGAGGACGGCGCGAGCGTCCGCCAGCGTGCTCGCATCGGGCACGGTGGGTCCGGAGCCGATGACCGTCGGATCGTCGCCCGGGACATCGGAGATCGCCAGGGTGAGCATCGGCGCTGGCGCGGCCGCCTTGCGCAGACGCCCGCCCTTGATGCGCGAGACGTGGCGGCGCACCGTGTTCATCTCGTGGATGTCGGCGCCGCACTTGAGGAGGCCGCGGGTGAGCGCCGTCTTGGCGGCAAGATCGAGCCCGGCAGCGGGCGCCGCCCATAGGGCCGAGGCGCCGCCGGAGAGGAGCACGAGGACCAGATCGTCCGGCGTCGCGCCGGCCGCCAGCGCCAGCGCGCGCTCGGCGGCGGCGACGCTGTTGGCGTCCGGCGTCGGATGGCTGGCGGGGGCGACCTCGATGGCCGTGGGCCGGGCGGCGAGGACCTCGCTGTAGCCGTAGGGCGCGGTGACGACGCCCACGAGCCTGTCCAGCGCACCGGTGCCGCGATAGTGGGCCTCGGCGGCGGCGGCCATGGCGGCAGCGGCCTTGCCGGCTCCAAGGACGATGAGGCGGCCGCGCAGGGGCGGCGCCGGCAGATGGGGCGGCAGGCAAAAGGCTGGATGCGCGGCCTCGACCGCCGCCTCGTACAGCGCCGTCAGCACATCGCGCGATCCCAGCTCTGCGCCGGCCATGTCCCGATCCATCCCTGTTGCGTCAATGATTTGCCCCGCGCCAATCTCCACCGTCAAGCGGACAAATGCGGGCGCACGGCAGAGCACGCGCATCCTGGCAATCGCCGTGCGGCGGCTCTATATTCCCGCCATGTCGACGGCGATCTCCGCGCGCGCCGCAATCGCGGCGCAAACACATGATAGCTATCGCGTTCTCGCCGGCCGGGCGGACGCGGGCGTGGTGCTCCTGTGCGACCACGCCTCGAACGCGCTGCCGGCCGCGTACGGACGGCTGGGTCTCGCGCCGGAGCAGTTCGAGCGCCACATCGCCTACGACATCGGGGCGGAGGCGCTGGTGGAGCACCTGTCGCGCGCGCTCGAGGCGCCGGCGCTGCTGACACGCTACTCGCGCCTGCTCATCGATCCCAACCGCGGGCACGACGACCCGACGCTGATCATGCGCCTCTCCGACGGCGCCGTGATTCCCGGCAACCGGCATATCGACGAGGCGGAGCGGGAAAAGCGCACACGGCTGTACTACGCTCCCTACCACCGCGCCATCGACGGCGTGATCGATGCCTGCCTCGCGGCCGGCACGGAGCCGATGCTGCTGTCGATCCACTCGTTCACGGAAGCCTGGAAACAAGTGCCGCGGCCCTGGCACGTCGGCGTGCTGTGGGACAGGGACCCGCGGCTCGCGCGGCCGCTCATCGAGCACTTCGAGGCCGAAGGCGATCTCATCGTCGGCGACAACGAGCCCTACAGCGGCAAGCTCGAGGGCGACTGCCTGTGGCAGCACGGCACCCAGCGCAGCCTCGCCAACGCCATCATCGAGGTGCGGCAGGACCTGATCCGCACGCGCGAGGGCCAGCGGGCCTGGGGCGAACGCCTCGAGCGCATCGTACGAAGCATCCTCGCATCCACGCCGCGACTGCCGGCGGCGACCCTCAAGGAGACAACTCCATGACGAAGATCGACAAGAGCCTGGAGGCCGAGCTGGAGGCGGCAACGCTGCGCAAGCTCGTGCAGCACCTGCGCACGCGGGCCGACGTGCAGAACATCGACCTGATGAACCTCGCCGGCTTCTGCCGCAACTGCCTCGCCAACTGGTACCAGGAGGCCGCGGCCGAGCACGGCCTGACGCTGACCAAGGACGGCGCGCGCGAGATCATCTACGGCATGCCCTACGACGAGTGGCGGGCGAAGCACCAGAAGGAGGCGAGCCCGGAGCAGAAGGCCGCCTTCGAGAAGGCCAAGCCGCACAGCCACTGAGGGCGGGCGGGGCGGTGGCGCCATGTGGGGGGCCGCACCTCCGTCTGACGTGGTGCCACATTGCACGTGGCGTGGATGCCCGCCTGCGCGGGCATGACGTTGGACGGGGCCGGTGAGCTCTCAGCCTCCGTCATCGCCGCGAAGGCGGGGATCCACGCAAGCGCGAACTCGACTGGAGACCTCGCAATCTCCACCCGCCCTCCCCGCAAGGTGAGGATGGATCTGCGATCACCACAAGACCAACGACCGAAGGAGGCAGACATGTCGCAGCAGGAAACGCCCGGCTTCGCAACGCTCGCCATTCATGCCGGCGCCACGCCCGATCCGTCGACGGGGGCGCGGGCGACGCCGATCTACCAGACCACGTCCTTCGTCTTCAACGACGCCGACCACGCCGCGGCGCTGTTCGGCCTGGAGGCGTTCGGCAACATCTACACGCGCATCGGCAACCCGACGCAGGCCGTGCTCGAGCAGCGCGTGGCGGCGCTGGAAGGCGGCACGGCGGCGCTGGCCGTGGCCTCGGGACACGCGGCGCAAATGCTGGCGTTCCACACGCTGCTGCAGCCGGGCGACGAGTTCGTGGCCGGGCGGCAGCTCTACGGCGGCTCCATCAACCAGTTCAACCACTCGTTCAAGAAATTCGACTGGCGGGTGGCCTGGGCGGACGCGACGGACCCCGGCAGCGTCGAGGCGGCGGTGACGGCGAAGACACGGGCGATCTTCGTCGAATCGATCGCCAATCCCGGCGGCGTCGTGGTCGATCTGCCGGCGATCTCGGCGATCGCGAAGAAGGCGGGCGTGCCGCTGATCGTCGACAACACGCTGGCGACGCCCTACCTGTGCCGGCCCAAGGAGCACGGCGCCGACATCGTGCTGCACTCGCTGACCAAGTTCATGGGCGGGCACGGCAACTCCATCGGCGGCGTGATCGTCGACTGCGGCACCTTCGACTGGCTCAACGCCCGTGTGCGCTATCCGACGCTGGTCGACCCCAACCCCAGCTACAACGGCATGCGGCTGGCCGAGACGTTCGGCAACTTCGCCTTCGCCATCGCGGCGCGCGTGCTGGGGCTGCGGGACCTGGGGCCCGCCATCTCGCCGTTCAACGCCTTCATGATCCTGACGGGCATCGAGACGCTGCCCTTGCGCATGGCCAAGCATTGCGAGAATGCGCTCGCCGTCGCCCAGTACCTCGCCCAGCACCCCAAGGTGGCATGGGTCAACTACGCCGGCCTCACGGACAACCGCTATCACTCGGTGGCAGCGCGGATCTGCCCGAAGGGGGCGGGCGCCGTGTTCACGTTCGGCGTCAAGGGCGGCTACCAGGCGGGCGTCGACCTGGTCTCGAAGGTCAAGATGCTGTCGCACCTTGCCAACATCGGCGACACGCGCAGCCTGATCATCCATCCGGCGTCGACGACGCACCGGCAGCTCACGGACGCGCAGCGGACGGCTGCGGGTGCGGGCGAGGACGTGGTGCGGCTGTCGATCGGGCTGGAGGACGCCGCCGACATCACGGCCGACCTCGGGCAGGCGCTGGCGGGATAGCGACCCGGCACCGACAGAGGTGGCCCGCCCTCGGGCTCGTGCCCGCGGCGGGCACCACCCCGTCAGGCCGCGACCCTGCGGCCCGATGCGCCTTGCCCGTCGTGCAGGCGGAAGCCGGCCACGAGGTCGACCAGCTCCTGCGCCTCCTGGGCGAGGGCGCGGCCGGCGACGGTGGCCTGCTCGACGACGGCGGCATTCTGCTGGGTCGCCTGGTCCATGTGGCCGATGGCCGAGCTGACCTGCTGCAGGCCCGTCGACTGCTGCTCGGCGCCGGACGCGATGTCGACGATGGCGTCGTTGATCTCGCCCACCTGCTTGACGATACGCTGCAAGGCCTTGCCGGTCTGGGCGACCAGCTCCACGCCGTCGGCCACCTGGTTGGTCGAGGACTGGATCAGCGCCTTGATCTCCCTGGCCGCCTCGGCCGAGCGCTGGGCGAGCGCGCGCACCTCGGAGGCGACCACCGCGAAGCCGCGACCGGCGTCGCCCGCCCGCGCCGCCTCGACGCCGGCGTTGAGCGCGAGCAGGTTGGTCTGGAAGGCGATCTCGTCGATCACGCCGATGATCTGGTTGATCTGCAGGGCGCCCTCCTCGATGCCGCCCATGGCCTCCACGGTCTGACGCACGACCGTGCCCGTTCGCTCCGCGTCGGCCTTGGCGGCTGCCACCACCTCGCGGGCGCGCGCGGCGCTGTCGGCGGAGTGCTTGCCCGTCACCGTGATCTCCTCGATGGCGGCCGTGGTCTCCTCGAGGCTTGCGGCCTGCTGCTCGGCGCGGCGGGACATGTCCTCCGACGCTCCCGCGACCTCGCTCGAGCTCGCCAGCATCGTCTGGCAGCTGCGCGCGACCGCGCCCATGGCCTCGCGCAAGGCGGCTGCGGCGGCGTTGAAATCCTCCTCGAGCTTCCTGTAGGCGGCGGGGAAGCCCGACACGCTGCTGGTCAGGTCGCGCTCGGACAGGCGGGCGAGCCCGCCCGCCAAGCCCTCGACCACGATGGCCTGCTCGCGGGCGGCCTCGGCGCGTGCGAGGTCGGCGGCGCGGCGCTCGGCGTCGGCGCGCGCGCTCTCCTCCTCCGCCACCCTCTCGAGCCGGACGCTCTCCAGGCTGCCGGCCTTGAATACGGCGACGGCATCGGCCATCGCGCCGAGCTCGTCGCGACGGCCGACGGCCGGGACCTCGGTCGTCAGCTCGCCCGATGCGAGCCGGCGCATGGCCGCGACCATGGCCAGGAGCGGACGGGTGATCGAGCGCGCAATGAGCACGGCGAGGGCGAGGCCGCCGGCGATGGCGACGAGGCCGGTCCAGAGGCCCGCCGACTGGGCGTTCCCGGCAATCTCCTTCAACTCGGCATACATGGCGTCGTTGGTCGCCGTGATGCGCTCGGAGGTCACGGACAGCTTCTCCAGCATGGCGGCGGTTGCAGGCAGCACGCGATCGCGATAGGCCGAGACCATCTGCAGGGTCGCCGGCGCCACCGCGGCGAAGGCGCGACTGTAGTTGCCGGCGTAGGACTTGAGGTCGCCCAGGAGCTTGCGCTCGAAGGCCGCAAGGTCGAGATTCTCGAGGCTTGCGCTGGCGCTCTCGTAGTCCTGATAGCGCTTGCCGAAGGCCGCGATGCCGGCGGCATCGGGAAGCGCGAGGAAGCGCCAGTTGGCGATGCGGATGTGGAGCACCGACGCCTGCAGACGCGAGGCAGCGGCCGCGTAGTCGGCGCTCTTCGTTCCCAGCAGCGACGCGATCTGATCCGCCTTGACGGCCATCACATCGCCGGTGGCGAGGAGCGTGCCCCTGGCGCGGCGGGCGCTGGCGCCGGCCTCGCCCAGGCTCTTGACGAGCGGCCTGAGGGCCTCGAGCCGCTCCTTCACCTCGCGGTAGCCGGCCGCGCGGCTGTTGTCCTTGGTGATCGCAAGGGCGGAGTCGACCAGGGCCACGGCGCGCTCGAGGGCCTCGGCGCCGCGGCGGTAGGTCGTCTCGTCCGTATCCCAGACATACTGCGCCGCGCTGCGCGCGAACTCCTGCGCCTGCGCCGCCATGGCCATGGCGATGGAGGTCTGCCGCGCGAGACGATCAGAGCGCAGAACATCGGCGATGATCAGCCCGTTCTGCCTGTACGTGAACAGGATCAGGCCGGCGATGACGGCGACGAGGAGGCCGAAGCCCAGATAGATCCGGCGGCCGATGCCGAAATTCATGTGCCGCATGCTCGCTAGGCTCCTGACAATCCGAATACCTATACAGCAATCCACTATAATCATAAATTTTCTGAAAACTTGCCGGCACTATTCGAGTATCCGCACCGGCTCGATATTCGAGCAGCGACTTGCTTATTCCGGCGCCATATTCTGCAGTCACCGTATTATCTGCTTACTGATCGCTTTGCGGCGGGCGGACGCGGGCGGGATCTCCCCTTCGCGGTCGCGAGCCGGTATCGTGCGGCGCCAGCAGATCACAGCCACGCCACGCGGAGAGCCATGCCCACGATCACCTTCATCGAGCACGACGGCACCGTGCACCACGTCGACGCCGCGATCGGCGACACCCTCATGGAGACAGCGTTGAAGGGCGGTGTAGCCGGGATCGTCGGCGAATGCGGCGGCGCCTGCACGTGCGCGACGTGCCTCGTGCACGTGGAGCCGGAATGGACGGCGCGGACGGGCCGCCGGACCGAGGAGGAGGAGGCGCAGCTCGACCTCGCGTTCGACGTGCGCGAGACCTCGCGCCTTGCCTGCCAGATCAGGGTGACGGAGGCTCTCGACGGGCTCGCGGTGCGCACGCCATCGTATCAGGGGCGGTGAGGCCGCCGCGCGCGGCGGCGGTCGCGGCGATGCGCGATGCACCGCCGCGGAGCCGGCTTCGCGTCACGCCGGCGGCGGGGCGATGACGTCCTCGTAGGCGTGGCGCCGCGTGATCAGGCCGGCGTGCTGGAAGATGTCGAGGGTCGCCTCGAAGGCGGGCCGCGTGATCTCGACGTGCGGGGTCCAGTTGCCGAGGCCCTGGTAGGTGGCGATGGTGTCGGCGAGCACGCCGACGTCGACGTCGCCGAAGTAGGGCGCCTCGATGCGCGCAACTTCTGCCGCCGGCGTGGCGATGAGCCAGGCACGCGCCTTGCGGTAGGCGCGCGTGAAAGCGCGGGACATGTCGGTGCCGAGCCAGTCGCGGCGGGCGGCGAGGCTCGAGAACGCGCACGGGCCGATGGCATCGGCGAGCGAGGTCACGATGACGCCGACGCCCTCGTGCGCGAGCTGCTGCGGGGCGGGCCCCTGCAGGTGGATGAAGTCGCCCTCGCCCTTGCGGAAGGCGGCGATCATGGCCTCGGTGCTGCCGGCGTCGACGGCGGCAATGTCCTTGAAGTCGAGGCCGCGCCTGTGACAGGCGTACTTGAACATGGCAAGCGGCTGGGCGCCGTGATCGACGAGGACGCGGCGGCCCTTGAGCGCGCTCCAGGCGAAGCCCGGATCGGGCGTGCGGCCGAGGAGGAAGAAGCCGTCCTTCTCGTTGATCTGGGCGAAATGGGCGGTCACCGGCCGCTCGCCCTTCTCGAGCGGCGTGAAGCCCTGGCTCGGCGCCGACTGGGCGACGTCGAGCCTGCCGGCGACGAGGCCGGCGATGGCGGACGTGCCCGGCGGGGACACCGAATGGCGCGCTACCAGCCCCTCCTCCTTGAGGAAGCCGCCGGCGATGGCCGCAAGCAGCGGCGAGTAGAAGGCGGAAAAGCGCGTAAACTCGATGCGGATCTCTTCGCTCACGTCATCCTCCCTTCGACAAGGCCTCCTGCACAAGGCCGCAAACGGGTGGTGCAAGGCCAGGGCCCGCGACGGCAAAACAATCGTGACGGGGCGCGCGGGCCGCGCCGCGCGGGCTTGGGCGTGGGGCGCGACGCGGGCACCCGCAGACGAGGCGGATCCGACTGCCTTGGCTGGATGTCTCGGGACGAGCCCACGAGCGTCCGGTCGAGCCCTGCGAGCCGTCGCGTTCCAAGGCAGGCGTGCGTGGATGCCCGCCGTCGGGCATGACGTGAATTTTGCGGTCGCTTGCCGCGCCGATCGACGTCGCCCCCCCGCGCAGGCGAGATTCAGGGCTGCGGCCTGTGCCGCCGCAACCGCGACGATTTTCGAGCCGGACAGCGGCGCGTCGAGCGCGACCATGACAAGCGGGTCTAGCGGGCGCGGGCCTCGTCGAAGCGGGCCGCGAGCGCTGCCGCGATCTGGCTCGCGAACCGGCTCACCGCCACCGGCAGGGCGCGGCCGCGCAACTGGCCGAGATAGAGGATGCCGGGCTTCACGTCGCGCGCATCGACGGGGCGGCTGACGTCGCCGCTCGACCCGGCGCCCTGCGAGATGCCGATGGGGATCTGAAAGCTGATGGCGTTCTCCTGGCGCGCGTAGTGGCGCAGGAACTCGAAGCTGTCGGACTCGATCACCGGGTGCAGCTTGATCGACGAGCGCAGCACGGCCGTCTCCAGCACGGCGCGCACACCGTAGGAGTGGGTGGGCATCGCGATGGGATAGCGCAGGCAGTCGCGCAGGCGGACGGTGCCGTTGGCCGCCAGCGGATGGCGGCGCGACATCAGCGCGTGCACCGGCTGCTCGACGGCAAGCAGCGTCTCGAACTCGGCAAGCCGCACCGGCTCGAAGACGAGGGCGAGATCGGCGGAGTGATCGGCGAGCGCCTCCTCCGCCGCCTCGCGGTCGCGGCGCTGCACGTGGAAGGTCACCGCCGGATGCTCGCGGCGAT
Source organism: Hyphomicrobiaceae bacterium (assembly GCA_033764875.1). GTDB lineage: Bacteria > Pseudomonadota > Alphaproteobacteria > Rhizobiales > Hyphomicrobiaceae > AWTP1-13. The sequence continues at coordinate 38,397 of JANRIO010000052.1, forward strand.
AGAGGGCGATCTGCTCCGGCAGGAACACCGGCATCACGGCCTGGGAGCAGGCGATCGAGATGTGGCCGCGCCGGACGCCCGAAAGATCGGCGATCTGCGACCTGACGCGCTCCATGTCGGAGAGCTGGGTGCGCACGTGCTGGATCAGGATCTCGCCCGCCGTCGACAGCCGGACGCCGCGCGGCAGCCGCTCGAAGATCGGCACGCCGAGCTCGTCCTCGATGGCCAGGATGCGCCGGTTGAGCGCGGTCGAGGTGATGGCGAGAGCCTCCGCCGCGCGCCGGATCGAGCCGGCGCGGACGACGGCATCGATGTAGCGCAGCGGCAGCAGATGGCGCACGGCTCGATCCCCGGACTGGTGCATTTTTTGCAGCGGATTGGTGCATATCTAGCAGGAGACAGCGTCACTCGCATCCGGTCTTATGGCGGCAAGGGGCCGGGCGCAGCGCCGTTCGGGCCCCGCATGCAGCGATGACAACCAGTTTCACGTCTAGGGCCGCCATGCACGACAACTCCATGAAACGCCGTGATTTTCTCAAGACCGCCTCGGCCGCCGCCGTGGGCGCCGTGGCCGCGCCGGCGGTGTGGTCGCCGGCACGCGCCCAGGACCGCAAGGAGACCCTTCTCATCGTCACGGAGAACGGGCCCAACAACCTCGACATCCACGGCGTCGGCACCAACCGCCCGGGCTACGAGGCGTCGTGGAACTGCTACGACCGCCTCGTCACGCACGAGAAGAAGACGCTCGCGGACGGCTCGGTCTCCTACGACCGCGACAAGTTCAAGCCGGAGCTCGCCGAGGACATGAACGTCGGCGACATGTCGGTGACGTTCAAGCTGAAGAAGAACGCGAAGTTCCAGGACGGCACGCCGGTGACGGCGAAGGACGTGAAATGGTCGTACGAGCGCGCCGTCAAGGTCGGCGGCTTTCCGACCGTGCAGATGAAGGCCGGCTCGCTGGAGAAGCCGGAGCAGTTCGTCGTCGTCGACGACCACACCTTCCGCGTCGACCTCCTGAAGAAGAACCGCCTCACGGTGCCCGACATGGCGGTGATCGTGCCGGGGGTCTACCATTCCGAGCTTCTGAAGAAGCAAGCCACGGAGAAGGATCCGTGGGCGCTAGAGTACACCAAGAGCAACACCGCGGGCACAGGCGCCTACAAGGTCACCAGCTGGAAGCCCGGCGTCGAGACCGTCTATCAGCGCAACGACGCCTGGGTCGGCGGGCCGCTGCCGCAAATCAAGCGCGTGATCTGGCGCACGATCCCCTCCGCCGGCAACCGCCGGGCGCTGATGGAGCGGGGCGACGCCGACATCTCCTTCGACCTGCCGGCGAAGGACTTCACCGAGATGAAGAAGGACGGCAAGCTGAAGCTGATCTCCAATCCGATCGGCAACGGCATGTACAGCCTCGAGCTCAACGTGACGAAGCCGCCCTTCGACAACGTCAAGGTGCGCCAGGCCGTCGCCTACGCCATCCCCTACCAGAAGATCATCGACGCGGCCATGTTCGGCCACGCGCGGCCGCTGTTCGGGGGGCCCTCCAACGACGTCGCGGGTACCGAGTGGCCGCAGCCGACCGGCTACAAGACCGACATCGCCAAGGCGAAGGAGCTGATGGCGGCAGCGGGTGCCGGCGAGATCGAGACGACGATCTCCTTCGACCTCGGCGACGGCGTCAACTCCGAGCCGATGGCCGTGCTGATCCAGGAGAGCCTGGCGCAGATCGGCATCAAGGCGGCGATCAACAAGGTGCCGGGCGCCAACTGGCGCAGCGAGATGGCCAAGAAGTCGATGCCGATGATGGTCAACTTCTTCTCCGGCTGGCTCGACTATCCCGAGTACTTCTTCTTCTGGTGCTACGCCGGGCAGAACGCCATCTTCAACACGCCGAGCTACGTCAACAAGGACATGGACGCGCTGATCGACGGCGCCTACGCGGCGGCGGCGACCGGCAATACCGCCAAGTACGAGAAGGACGTGAAGGGCTTCATCTCCAAGGCCTACCACGACGTGCCGCGCGTGCCGCTGTTCCAGCCCTACCTCAACGTCGCCACGCAGAAGAACATCTCCGGCTACAGCTACTGGTTCCACCGCCAGGTGGACTACCGCTCGATCGTGAAGGGGTAGCGGACGGTTGCGCCGCGACGCTCCAGGCAGCGTCGCGGATGCAACGAGGGAAGGGTGAGCGATGCTCGCGACGTTCGGCAAACGCCTCGTGACGGTGATCCCGACGCTGATCGGCGTCGTCATCGTCACGTTCCTGCTCACGCGCGTGCTGCCCGGCGACCCGGCGGTGTACTTCGCCGGGCCCGCGGCGACGCCGGACTCGATTGCCGAGGTGCGCAAGACGCTGGGCCTCGACCGGCCGCTGGCGGAGCAGTTCGCCCGCTACGTCGCCGACCTGGCGCGCGGCAACTTCGGAAACTCACTCTCGACCGGGCGCCCGGTGGCCGCCGAGATCTCGAGCCGGCTGCCGGCCTCGGCCGAGCTGACGCTGGCTGGGCTGGTGCTGTCGCTGGCCATCGCCATCCCGCTCGGCATCCTCGCGGCGGTGAAGCAGGGCTCCTGGATCGACCACCTGTGCCGGATCGTGGCCACGGCCGGCGTGTCGCTGCCGGTGTTCTTCACCGGCCTGCTGCTCGTCTACGTGTTCTATTTCATCCTCGGCTGGTCGCCGGCGCCGATCGGGCGCCTCGACGCCTTCGCCACGGCGCCGCCGGCCTACACGGGCTTCTACCTGATCGACACGCTGGCGGCCGGCGATCTCGAGACCTTCCGCGGCGCGCTCGGTCAGCTGGTGCTGCCCGCCGCCACGCTCAGCATCTTCTCGCTGGCGCCGATCGCGCGCATGACGCGGGCCTCGATGCTGGCCGTGCTCGCCTCGGAGTTCGTGCGCACGGCGCGCGCCAGCGGGCTCAACTCGCGCACCATCATCATCACCTACGCCTTCCGCAACGCCATGCTGCCGGTGGTGACGACGCTCGGCATGGTGTTCTCGTTCCTGCTCGGGGCCAACGTGCTGGTGGAGAAGGTGTTCGCCTGGCCCGGCATCGGCTCCTACGCGGTGGAGGCGCTGCTGCAGTCGGACTTCGCGCCGGTGCAGGGCTTCGTGCTGACGATGGCGGTGCTGTACGTGGCGCTCAACCTGCTGATCGACGTGCTGTACGGCATCATCGACCCACGCGTGAGGCTCGACGGATGACGGACGCGCTGGCAGGCTCCACATCCTCCGCCGAGACGGCGAAGCCCAACAGCACGCTGCTGGCGCATGCGCGCTACGTGATCTCGGACAACCCCGTCACGGGGCTCGCCTTCGGCCTGTTCGTCCTGATCGCGCTCACCGCGCTGATCGGGCCGTACGTGGTGCCGCACGATCCTCTGGCCAGCGACACCACCGCGAGCCTGAAGCCGCCGTCGCTCAAGCACTGGTTCGGCACCGACCAGCTCGGACGCGACATCTTCAGCCGCGTGATCGTGGCGACGCGGCTCGACTTCATCATCGCGCTCGCCTCGGTGGCGCTGGTGTTCGTGATGGGCGGGTTCGCCGGCATCGCGGCCGGCTTCTGGGGCGGCTGGACGGACCGCCTCGTCAGCCGGCTCGCCGACACGATCATGGCGTTTCCCCTGTTCGTTCTCGCCATGGGCATCGTGGCGGCGCTCGGCAACACGGTGACCAACATCGTGATCGCGACCGCGATCATCAACTTCCCGCTCTATGCGCGGGTGGCCCGGGCGGAGGCCAACGTGCGCCGCGACGCCGGCTTCGTGCAGGCGGCGCGGCTGTCGGGCAACGGCGATCTGCGCATCCTGCTGACGCAGATCCTGCCCAACATCATGCCGATCATGATGGTGCAGATCTCGCTCACCATGGGCTACGCCATCCTCAATGCCGCGGGCCTGTCCTTCATCGGCCTCGGGGTGAAGCCGCCGACGCCGGAGTGGGGGATCATGGTCGCGGAAGGGGCGGCCAACATCATCTCCGGCGAATGGTGGGTGGCGCTGTTCCCCGGCGCGGCGCTGATGATCGCGGTGTTCTGCTTCAACCTGCTCGGCGACGGGTTGCGCGACCTCGTCGACCCGCAACGGCGGACATGAGGGAGGCCCCCGTGAACGAGCACGTGCGCCTGAGCAACCAGCCCCCCGGGGTGCCGCTGCTCGACGTGAAGGATCTCACCGTCGCGTTCCAGACGCGGCGCGGCGTCGTCACGGCGGTGCGCAACGTCAGCATCGCGGTGGCCAAGGGCGAGACGCTGGCGATCGTGGGCGAATCGGGCTCGGGCAAGTCGGTCACGTCGTACGCGGTGATGCGCATCCTCGACCGCGCCGGGCGCATCGCGGAGGGCTCGGTGATGTTCTCCGGCGTCGACATGCGCCTGGCGAGCGACGAGCAGATGCGCGACCTGCGCGGGCGCGAGATGTCGATGATCTTCCAGAACCCGCGGGCGGCGCTGAACCCCATCCGCAAGGTCGGCCGGCAGATCGAGGACGTGCTGCGCCAGCACGTGCAAGCGGGCTCCGACGACATCAAGGCGAAGGCCATCGACATCCTCGACCAGGTGCGCATCGCGCGGCCCGACGAGCGCTACCACGCCTATCCGTTCGAGATGTCGGGCGGCATGTGCCAGCGCGTCGTCATCGCGCTGGCGCTCGCCTGCCGGCCGCAGCTGCTCATCGCCGACGAGCCGACCACCGGCCTCGACGTGACGACGCAGAAGACGGTGATGGAGCTGATCGTCGAGCTCACCCGCGAGCGCGGCATGTCGACCATCCTGATCACGCACGACCTGGGGCTGGCGGCGACCTACTGCGACCGCGTGGTGGTCATGGAGAAGGGACGCGTCGTCGAGACGGCGCCGGCGGCCAAGATCTTCCAGGCGCCGGAGCATCCCTACACGCGCAAGCTGATGAAGGCGACGCCGCGGCCGGGCTCGACGCTGCGCGGCCTGCTGCCCGACGCCGACGACGGGGCAACGCCTGCGGCCCGGCCGGCCAGTCCCGCCGACGCGACGGCGGGTGCACCGCTGCTCGAGGTCGAGGGCCTCGTCAAGGCGTACCCGCGCAAGGGCGCCGGCGGGAGCGGCCTGGCCAGGCTGCTCGGCGGCAGCAAGCCGCAGGCCGACGGCATCTTCCGCGCCGTCGACGGCATCTCGTTCAAGGTCAATCGCCGCGAGAGCGTCGGGCTTGTCGGCGAATCGGGCTGCGGCAAATCCACGACGTCGATGATGGTGATGCGGCTCATCGACCGCACGGCCGGCCGGATCATGTTCGACGGCACCGACATCGGCGCGATACCCGCGCGCAAGTTCGCCCGGCTGCCGCTGCGCAAGCGCATCCAGATGGTGTTCCAGGACCCGACGGACAGCCTGAACCCGCGGTTCACCGCCGTGCGCGCCATCGCCGATCCGATCCTGCAGCTCGGCGACATCAAGGGCCGCGATGCGGTGCGGGCCAAGTGCGAGGATCTGGCAGGGCTCGTCGGCCTCCCCGTCGAGCTCCTCGACCGCTTCCCGCACCAGCTCTCGGGCGGGCAGAAGGCGCGCGTCGGCATCGCTCGGGCGATTGCGCTCAACCCCGATCTCGTTATTCTCGACGAGCCGACGGCGGCGCTGGACGTGTCCGTGCAGGCGGTGGTGCTCAACCTTCTCCAGGACCTCAAGGAGAAGCTCGGCATGAGCTACCTGTTCGTGTCGCACGATCTCAACGTCGTGCGCCTGCTGTGCGACCGGGTGATCGTGATGCGCGCCGGCCAGATCGTCGAGGAAGGGCCCACGGCGCACGTGCTGTTCCAGCCGCAGGCTGAGTACACACGCGAGCTGCTGGCAGCCATCCCGCATCCGCCGGCCTGACGCGACCGCCACGAGGAGCTCTGATGCAGCCCGACGACGACACGCTCAACGCCCTGATCGAGGCGCACGCGAAGGCCCTGGGCCTGGCGATCGAGCCCGAGTGGATGGCCTCCGTCCGCGCGCACCTTGCCGTCTCCTACCGCCTCGCCGGCGTCGTGGAGGAGGTCGAGCTTGCCGACGAGAGCGAGCCGGCTCCGGTGTACGAGGCCTGAGCGATGGCGACGACGGACGACAGCGGTGCCTTCGCGACGGCAACGGAGATCGCGGCCGACGTGCACGCGGGCACCCGAAGCGCGACGGCGGTGATCGAGGCGGCCCTTGCCCGCATCGGCCGGCTCAACCCGGTCCTCAACGCGTTCACGGCGACGACGGCGGAGCGGGCGCTGGCGCGTGCGCGCGAGATCGATGCGGCGCGGGGCAAGGGCCACGGCCTCGGGCCGCTGGCGGGCGTGCCGTTCGCGGTCAAGAACCTGCTCGACGTGAAGGGCATCGCGACGCTGGCCGGATCCAAGATCAACCGCGCGCATCCCCCGGCCAAGGCCGACTCGCCGCTGATCGAGCGGCTGGAGGCGGCCGGCGCGGTGCTGGTCGGCGCGCTCAACATGGGCGAGTACGCCTACGACTTCACCGGCGAGAACGCGCACGATGGCCCCTCGCGCAACCCGCACGACACCAAGCGCATGACGGGCGGCTCGTCCGGCGGCTCGGGCGGGGCGGTGGCGGGCGGCCTGGTGCCGATCGCGCTCGGCTCCGACACCAACGGCTCGATCCGGGTGCCGTCCTCGTTCTGCGGGCTGTTCGGCCTGAAGCCGACGTACGGGCGGCTCACGCGGGCGCGGTCGTTCCCGTTCGTGGCAAGCCTCGACCACCTGGGGCCGCTGGCGCGCTCGGTCGCCGACCTCGCGGTCAGCTACGACGCCATGCAGGGACCGGACGCGGAGGATCCCGTGTGCACGAGGCGCGGCATCGAGCCGGTGGCCGAGATCGTGCGGCGCGGGGCGGACGGCCTGCGCATCGCGGTGGCCGGCGACTACTTCAGAAAGGGCGCGCACGCGGAGGCCATCGAGGCCGTCGAGCGCGTGGCCAAGGCCCTGGGGATCGCCCGCGAGATCGTGGTTCCGGCGGCGGGGCGGGCAAGGGCGGCGGCCTACATCATCTCGGCCAGCGAGGGCGCCGCGCTGCACCTCGACCGCATCCGCCGCCAAGCGCAAGACTTCGATCCGGACGTGCGCGACCGCCTGATCGCGGGCGCCATGATCCCGGCGAGCGTCGTGGTCAAAGCGCAGAAGCTGCGCCGCTGGTACCGCGAGCAGGTGCTGGCGCTGTTTGCCGACGTCGACGCCATCATCGCGCCGGCGACGCCGACGGTGGCGCCGCTGATCGGGCAGAAGACGCTGGACCTGGACGGCGTGCAGGTGCCGCTCAGGCCCAACATCGGCATCTTCACGCAGCCGATCTCGTTCATCGGGCTGCCGGTGGTCGCCGTGCCCATCCCGCTGGCGCCGATGCCGATCGGCGTGCAGATCATCGCGGCGCCGTGGCGCGAGGACATCGCGCTCAGGATCGCGCACGCGCTGGAGGCCACGGGCGTTGCGGCGGCGCCCAGGCCCACGCTTTGAGGAGGCAGCAGGTGGAGATCAACATTCCCGAGGTCGTCGCCGAGGTGACGGCGGAGTTCAACCGCTACGAGACGGCGCTGACGACGAACGACGTCGCCACGCTCGACGCCATCTTCCACGACGACCCCAACACGATCCGGTACGGCATCGGCGAGAACCTCTACGGCTTTGCCGAGATCGCCGCGTTCCGCGCCGCGCGCCCGTCCGTCAACCTGATGCGGCGCATCGCGCGCACGCAGATCACCACCTACGGGCGGGACTTCGCCACGGCCTCGACGCTGTTCTACCGCGACCACATGCCCGGCAAGGTCGGCCGGCAGATGCAGACCTGGATGCGCACGCCCAAGGGCTGGCGCGTGGTGGCGGCGCACGTGAGCGTCATCGACGAGCCCAAACGCTAACCAGACGGGAAGCCTGCACCTGATGTCCAAGCGCGAGATCCCGATCGACATTGCCGGCCTGAAGCGCGCCTACGCGCGCGGGCTGTCGCCGGCGGCCGTGATCGAGGACATCTACGACACCATCGCCAAGGTCAGCGATCCCGGCATCTTCATCACCCTCCTCGACAAGAGGAAGGCGCTGAAGGCGGCGCAGGCCCTGCGCAAGGCGGACCGCGACAGCCTGGCGCTGTGGGGCATGCCGTTCGTGGTCAAGGACAACATCGACGTCGCGGGGCTGGCGACGTCGGCCGCCGCACCGGCCTTCGCCTACCGGCCCAAGCGCAATGCCACGGCGGTGCAGAAGCTGATCGACGCCGGCGCCATCCTGATCGGCAAGACCAACCTCGACCAGTTCGCCACGGGGCTCGTCGGCGTGAGGACGCCGCTGCCGGTGCCGAAGAACCCGTTCGACGGCGCGATCGTGCCCGGCGGCTCGAGCTCGGGCTCGGCGGTCGCGGTGGCGCGCGGCATGGCGGCCTTCGCGCTCGGCACCGATACGGCCGGCTCGGGGCGGGTGCCGGCCGGCCTCAACAACATCGTCGGCCTGAAGCCCTCGGTCGGCGCCGTGTCGAGCCTCGGCATGCTGCCGGCCTGCCGCACGCTCGACTGCATCTCGGTGTTCGCGCTCACGGTCGACGACGCATGGGCCGTGTACGAGGTGATCGCCGGCCCCGACGCGGAGGATGCGTTCTCGCGGCCCATCACGCTCGGCGCGCCCAGTGCGCCGGCGCCGCGGATGCGGCTCGGCGTGCCACGGGGCCGGGACCTCCTGTTCTTCGGCGACGCGGCGGCGAAGGCGCACTGGAAGGCGTGCGCGGCGATCGTGGCGGAGATGGGCGCGGAGCTCGTCGAGGTCGACTTCAAGCCGCTGTTCGAGACTGCGAGCCTGCTCTACGACGGCCCGTGGGTGGCCGAGCGCTACCAGGCGCTGCGCGAGATCATGGAGACGCGCGCCGGCGACCTGCACCCGGTGACGCGGGCCGTGATCGAGAAGGCCAAGAGCTTCTCGGCGGCAGACGCCTTCGCCGGCCGCTACCGGCTGGAGGAGCTCAAGCGCACGGCGGAGCGGATGATGGCCGGGCTCGACGGGCTGATGGTGCCGACGGCGCCCATCATCCCGACGGTGGCGGAGCTCGCGGCCGACCCGATCGGGCCCAACATGCGGCTCGGCACCTACACGAACTTCGTCAACCTGCTCGACATGTGCGGCATCGCCGTGCCGGGGCCGATGCGCAAAGACGGGCTGCCGGCCGGCATCACGCTGCTGGGCGCGCGCGGGCGCGACGCGGCGCTCGCCTCGATCGGACGCGCCTTCCACCACAAGGCGGCCAAGAGCATGGGGGCGACGGGACGGCCGCTGCCGGCGCCGCGGGCGCTGCCCGCCGCCGCGCCGCCCGGCATGATCGAGATCGCGGTGGTGGGTGCGCACCTGTCGGGCATGGCGCTCAACCACGAGGTGCGCAATCTCGGCGGCGTGTTCGTGCGCGCGGCGGAGACGGAGGCCTGCTACGAGCTCTACGCGCTGCCCGGCGGGCCGCCGAAGCGGCCGGGGCTGATCCGGGTCGCGGCCGGCACCGGGCATGCCATCGCCACCGAGGTGTGGGCGATGCCGGCCGACGGCTTCGGCCGCTTCGTCGCCGGCATCCCGGCGCCGCTCGGCATCGGCACGCTGCAGCTTGGCGACGGCACGCGGCCGAAGGGCTTCCTGTGCGAGGCGGAGGCCGTGCGCGGGGCGCGACACATCTCGTCCTACGGCGGCTGGCGCGCGTTCATCGCGGCGCAGGCCTGAGGCGCGAGGCGCCCACTCGCTGGCGCCTCGGCCGCCGCCCCCCGGGTCCCGGCGCTTGCGTGCGCGGCCCCTGGGTCCCGGCCTGCAGCGGGGCCGCGCTGATGGAGACGCGCGATGCCGGCTGCGGCCGGGCGCGCAGACGGCTCACCACGCCAGCGCGTTGAGGGCGGCGATGGGCGCGAAGGCGCGCGGCGCGAACAGGGCAGCCAGCGTCGCCTCGCTCAGGCCGTCTTGGAGATGCACGGCGCTGGCGATCATCACCGTCCTGAGGCCCGCCTCGCAGCCGCCGCGGATGTCGGTCTCGACGCCGTCGCCGATGGCGAGCATGGCCGAGACCGGAACCGGCGCGCCGCGCAGCCGCGCGATCTCGGCGAAGGCGCGCTCGTAGGCGGGAGCGTAGGGCTTGCCGGCGTAGGCGACGGCGCCGCCAAGGGCCGCGTAGCGTGCGGCCAGCGCGCCGGCGCAGTAGACGAGCCGGTCGCCGCGCTCGACCTTGAGGTCCGGGTTGGCGCAGATCATGGGCAGGCCGCGCCCGATGAGCGGCGTGAACAGCTCGTCATAGTCCTCAGGCGTCTCGCGGGTGTCGTCCCACAGGCCCGAGCACAGGATCGCCTCGGCATCGCGGGCCCGCACGACGCGGACGTCGAGACCCTCGAGCAGGCCCTTGTCGCGGTCGGGCCCGATGTGCAGGAAGGCGCGGCCGGGCACCGCGGCGATGAGGCCGCGCGTGACGTCGCCGGAGGTGACGCCGCCGTCGTAGGCATCGTCGGGCACACCGAGAGCGCGCAGCTGGCGCACGACGTCGGGGAAGGGCCGCGGGGCGTTGGACAGCAGCAGCACGCTGCCGCCGCCGGCGCGGAAGCGCCGGCACGCCTCGACGGCGCCGGGAAAGGCGGCGACGCCGTTGTGCATGACGCCCCAGATGTCGACGATCCAGGCGTCCGCGTCGCCGGACAGGGCGGAGATGCCCGAAAGGATCGGGATCCGCGGCCGGGCCTTGCTCGAGGTGCTCATGGGCCGTCAGTAGCCGCCCGCGGGCGCGGGATCAAGCGGGGATCAGGCGACCGCGTTGGGCGGCGAGGCCACGACCTCCTGCTTGACGAGACGCGGCGCCCCGAACAGCGAGCCGCGACCCAGAAGCACGCCGAAGCCCAGAATGCGCGCAAGCTGCCAGTCGTCGTCGATGTGGCCGACGATGAGCCCGAGGCCGGCTTGCGTGAGCATGCGGATGATGTCCGACGCCGGAACCAGGCCGGACGGCGCCGGCAGGCCCTCGAGGAACACCGGCGCGTCGAGATTGACGAACTCGAAGCCCATGCGCTTGAGCTCGTCGAAATCCATGTCGAGATCGGTGACGCCGTCGAGGGCGAAGCGGAAGCCGGCGGCGGCGAGCGCCGACAGCGTCTGCACGTGGCCCGGCGAGAAGATGCGCACCTCCGCCTGCTGGAAGGAGATGACGAGGCTCATGGGGCCGGCGGTCGGCTCGGCGGAGGCGGTCGAGAGGAAGCGGTGATCGGTCAGCGATTCGCCCGCAATGGCCGTCAGCACGGAGCCGGAGCGGCCGCCGGCACCGAGCTTGCGGGCGACGCGGGCGGCGCGAATGATGCGCGCAACATCGATGCGCGGCATCAGGCCGGAGCCGAGGGCGACGCGGGTGACCTCATCCTGGGCCATGGCGGAGCCGTCGGCCATCAGCAGGCGCGTCGAGACCTCGAAATGGCGGGTGCGGCCCTCGGTCAGGGACTGGATCGGCTCGAGCAGCACCTCCATGCGCTCGGCGGCCAGCGCCTCGGCGACGCGGATCAATTGCGCGCTGACGGCCTGCGCCTCCCGGGGGCGCGCCGCGGCCACCGACTGGGGGGCGGAGGACGCCGCGGCCGGCGCGGCCCTGGGCAGCGGCTCGACGGCCGGCGGCGGAGGGGGCGGCGGTGGCGGTGCCTTGGTGGCGGGCTGGCGCTGGCCCTGGGGCGTGGCGCGCATGGTTTGCGCGGCGGCCTCAAGCGCCGCGATCGAGCGGTCGATGATGGCCTCGCCGTCGGGCTGCTGCGGCACCAGCTTGCCGCGCACCTTGGGCGGCTTCGACGGGGTCGTGTTGAGCTCGTCGGCGAGCTTCTTGACGAGGCTCTCGATCATCTCGACGGTCAGATCCGGCGGGCCATGCGCCACCTTGCTCACGTCGGAAACGGGTGGCGGCGGCGGGGCCTGGGACCTGGGCAGCTCGGGCGGGGGCGCGTCGTAGCCGGCGAGGCTCGGCACATCGGCCGGGCGAAGCGCGAACGGATCGGCCTCGCGCGGCGGTGCCAGCTCGGGCTCGGGCGCAATGGGGGGCGGCGCGGCGCGGCGGCCGAACTCGATGCCGAGCTGCGGCTCGAGGCCCTTCTCGTGCGCCCACGGATCGAAGGTCTCCTCCGCGGCGGGCGGCGGCGCCGGCCGGGCGGAGCGGGCCTCCGCGCGGAACGCGCGGCGCATGACGAGGTGCGACGCGAGCAGCACGGCGTAGATGGCGAGCGCCGTCGCCAGCCCGTTCAGCAACGGCAGGCTCAGGCGCTGGAACACGAACACGCTCACGGCGAGCGTCACGACGGTGACCGAGAAGATCACGAACGCATCGGCAAGGCGCGCGCCTGCCGACGACGCCACCGTGCCCTTTTGACGTGCCATGCACCGCCTCCGCAATCTTCGTCGATTCGACCTGATAAAGCATTCGCGAGCGCTGCTGCATGCGCAACCCGCGATGGCAGCCGGCGGGCGGTTTTCCACCAGCAACGACGGTTATCGACAGCCGCGCCGCGAAATGCTGCCCGCCGCGGGGCGACGCGGACGCGAAAAGGGCGGCCGGAATGCTGCGCCCCATTCCTTCGATGCGGCGAGCATCTTCACGCCATCCATGCGGGGCGCGTGCGCCGGGACCCCCTCTCCCCATGCAGCGAAGCGGAGTGGGGAGAGGGTCAGGGGCAGGATCTTGCTCTGAGGTTGGAGTGTGCTGCTGCCCCTCACCCCGGCCCTCTCCCCGCGAGCGGGGAGAGGGAGACGCCGGTTCAGCCCACCGCGTTCAGGATCTTGGCGATGCCGTCGCGGATCTCGCCGATGTCGCTCTCCGTGCAGACCAGCGGCGGGGCCACGATCAGGGTGTCCATGGTCACGCGCACGTAGATGTTGAAGTCGTGATACATGCGCTCGATGGCCTCGTAGCCGCGCACGCCGGGCTTGCCGGGCAGCGGATCGAGGTCGATGCCGGCCATGAGGCCGACGGTGCGGATGTCGGCGACGTTGGGCTGGCCCTTGAGGCTCATCATGGCGTCGGCGAACACCGGCTCGAGCTTCAGGGCGCGCTCGAACAGACCCTCGTCCTTGTAGATGTCGAGCGTGGCGAGGCCCGCCGCGGCGGCCAGGGGATGGCCCGAGTAGGTGTAGCCGTGGAACAGCTCGATCATGTGCTCGGCGCCGGTCATGAAGGCGTCGTAGATGCCCTTGGAGGCCATCACGCCGGCCATCGGCACGGCCGCGTTGGTGACGCCCTTGGCGAAGGTGATCATGTCGGGCTCGACGTCGTAGCGCTCGGACGCAAAGCAGGTGCCGAGACGGCCGAAGCCGGTGATGACCTCGTCGAAGATCAGAAGGATGCCGTGCTGGGCCGTGATCTCGCGCAGCTTCTTGAGGTAGCCCTTGGGCGGCGGCAGGCAGCCCGTGGAGCCGGCCACCGGCTCGACGATGACGGCGGCGATGGTCGAGGCGTCGTGCAGGTTGATGAGACGGGTGAGCTCGTCCGCCAGGTGCGCGCCCCACTCCGGCTCGCCCTTGGTGAAGGCCTGCTTGGAGCGGTCATAGGTCGACGGCAGATGATCGACGCCCGTGAGCATGTTGCCGAACTGCTTGCGGTTGGCGACCATGCCGCCGACCGAGATGCCGCCGAAGCCGATGCCGTGGTAGCCGCGCTCGCGGCCGATGAAGCGGGTGCGGGCGCCCTCGCCGCGGGCCTTGTGGTAGGCAAGGGCGATCTTCAGCGCCGTGTCGACGGCCTCGGAGCCCGAGTTGGAGAAGAAGGCGTAGTCGAGGCTGCCGGGGGCGAGCAGCGCCAGGCGGGAGGCCAGCTCGAACACCTTCGGGTGGCCGTACTGGAACGCCGGGGAGTAGTCGAGTTTGGCCGCAGTCTCTTGAATTGCCTTGACGATCGGCTCGCGGCAGTGGCCCGCGTTGACGCAGAAGAGGCCCGAGGTGGCGTCCAGCACCTTGGTGCCGTCCGGCTTGAAATAGTGCCGGTCCTTGGCGCCGGAGAACAGCCGCGGCTTCTTCTTGAAGGCCCGGTTGGGGGTGAACGGCACCCAGTAGGACTCGAGCTCGTTGGGCTTCATATCGAGGGGGGCCATGGTCGCATCTCGCAGGTTTGACGTTGATATTCCCGACGGTTTCTAGCAGGCCCTGCGGAGGCCTCCAAGCCGCAGGCGGCGCATAGGCTGCATTCCAGTGTCGCGGACCTCGGGCAAAATGCCCGTCAGGCACCGCGATCCGGCGCCGCCGGACCGCCACAAGGTTGACCGGTATCGGTCCCGATTCCGGCCCACGAGGACCCGAATCGCCCGGGCATTTAGCGGTTGTTAGGCGATTCGGATCGAATGCTCTGCCTTGACCCGAGCAAACGCCCAACCCGTTCGGTTGTGTTGAGGAGGAGTGCCCATGTTGATGAGCGTCGTCGAGGAAGCCCAGTCGGTGCAACGGCACCCGGAGCTGGCGGGCAAGCGGGTGCTCATCACGGGCCTGTCGCGCAGCGCGGGCGTGGACCTGGCGCGCGCATTCGCCGAGCACCGGGCGCGGCTGATCCTGCAGTTCGCCGAGGCCTGCGAGGACATGGACGCGGTGGCCGAGATCGCGGCGCAGTCGGCGCTCGAGATCCAGTCCTTCGGGCCCGTCGCGTGCTCGAGCGAGGCGGCCGTCGCCTTCGCCCGCACCGCCGTGCAGGCCTTCGGCGGGCTCGACGCGGTGATCAACGTCATCCCGCTGGCGGCGCCGGCGGCCGGGGCCGGGGCGCAGGTCGAGGATCTGGAGCGGCTCGTCGCCGAGCGGCTGCGGTTGCCGCTGCACCTGTCGCAGATCGCGGCCAACCGCATGGCCATGATGATGACCGAGGGCATGGTCCTCAACGTCGCCGCGGTGCAGGCCAAGGGCCAGACGAAATGGGCGTTCGCCTCGATGGTGAAGGCGGCGCTCTCCGGCATGACCCGCGCGCAGGCCGAGGAATGGGCCGGCAAGGGCATCCGCTTCAACGCGATTGCGCCGCAGACGTCGACGCTGGCGATCGAGCCGGGCCTCAATGGAGAGGCAAGCGTCGCGATGCTGGCGCTCTACCTCGCCTCAAGCCACGGACGGCGGCTGTCCGGCCACGTGTTCGAGGCCGACTGCGCGCGCTGCTGAGCGGGCTACCGGCGAGCCCATCGGCGTAGAACCTCCGCGGACGCATCGTCCGCGGGGAAGAAGCTCTCGACCCTCAGCTCCTGCGCCGTCACACTGGACGGCGTACCGAGCGTCGCGATCGTGGTGAAGAGGCTGAGGACGGTCTCCCCTTTCCTGAAGTGCATCGGCAGCACGGGGGCGGAGCCGTCGAGCGCGGGGCCTTTCACCAGCTCGCGCACACCGTCGTAGGCAAGAAGCCTCTCGAGCAGGGCGCTCGTCGCGTCGCTGCCATCGCTGGAGGCGTCGAGCTCCACGCTGCGTATGAAATAGCGCGCGACCTGCGGCCAGTTCTCGAGGAACGGGCGCAACAGGTGAGGCGCGACCAGGGCATCGGCCAGGTTCACCGGCTCCCCCGCCGGCAGCGGCCCGACGAGGAACTCGACGAGGCATACGGCTGCAGGGTTGGCCTTGAGCAGGTTCCAGTGCCGGTCGACGGCGACCGCCGGAAACGGCTGCTGCTGGGCCAGCATGTAGTCGACCGCGCGCGCGACCTGGGCGAGCTCCGGGGCGGCAAGCGTGGCCTCGCGCCAGGCCGGGGCGAAGCCGGCGGCCAACAGCAAGGCATTGTGCTGGCGCAACGGCACATCGAGTGCCTCGGCCAGGCGCAGCACCATCTCGCGGCTGGGCGACGCGCGACCCAACTCGAGGAAGCTCAAGTGGCGCTGCGAAATATCGGCACGGCCGGCCAGCTCCAATTGCGAGAGCCGCCGGCGCTCGCGCCACCAGCGAAGTCTTGCGGCAAAGGTCGCGGGACGCTGCATGAGTACCTGCGAAGTAGTTGCCGATGCGGCTATCCAAGACAACATCGCACGTCCAATCGACTGTCGGCCACTGGAGAGCGTGATGGCGGAGACGACCGGCGTGATGCTCGCCATCCTTTCGAGCTGCCTTGGAGGGACGGCCGCGGCCGTCACCCGCTACCTGGTCGGTGACGCGGATCCCGTTACGCTCGCCATCCTGCGATGGGGGATCGGGTTCCTCTGCATTCTGCCGATCGCGCTGCTCCTGCGCGTGCGCTTCCCGCAACGGGCCGATTGGGCCGGGGTCGTCGGGCTGGGCGTCTGCTATTTCGGAGTCTTCTTCATCCTCTACAATAT
Source organism: Hyphomicrobiaceae bacterium (assembly GCA_033764875.1). GTDB lineage: Bacteria > Pseudomonadota > Alphaproteobacteria > Rhizobiales > Hyphomicrobiaceae > AWTP1-13. Next base: position 54,639 of record JANRIO010000052.1, read on the forward strand.
CGCGATGGGCCTCACGACGGCTGCACGCGCCAGCCTGGCCCTGTCGACGCTCCCCCTTCAGACCATGGTGGTCGGCGCGCTGCTTGGCATCGAGCCGATGACGGCTCGCAAGACGGCCGGCGTCGCCATCGCCATGCTCGGGGTCTTCGCGGCGCTCGCGTCGGGGCTGGGTGCGGCGCCGGAGGGCGCATGGCGGGGAGAGTTGCTCATGACGGGCGCCGTGCTGTGCATGGCGTTCTACAATGTCTGGTCGCGACCCTATGTGCTGAGGTCGAGCCCGCTCGGATACCTGACGGTGGGCATGGGTGCCGGGGCCGCGGTGCTGCTGATCCTGGGAGCCGCGAGCGGACGCATCTGGGCGCTGGCAACCTTCGGCGCCCCGCAATGGATTGCCGGGCTCTACCTCGGCATCGGCGGCGGCGCGCTCGCGTTCGTCCTGTGGGTGCTGGCGCTGCAGAGGGCCTCGCCGACGCGCGTCGCAAACACGATGACGGTCAACCCGCTCGCGGCGGGCCTGCTCGCCACGCAGCTTGTTGGCGAGGCAATCACCCCGAGCCTCGTGATCGGCCTCGTCGCCGTGCTCGCCGGCATCTGGATTGCCACCGCGAAAGAGTGAGGCAAAGCCGCCGGCGCGCGAGGCGGCGGCAGCCCAGCATTTGCGGACGCTCCGTCGACGCCATATTCAAATATCAAATTAATTGCGCTTTTTCGCCGATTTCATTGCGCATTCTTCGCCCAATTCCTCCCCCATAAACATCTTTTTACCATCCACCTGAAATACTCAAAAAATGCAGCAACCCCCAACCTTGGCGGCTCCCATGCGCAAAATCTCGTCTCGGCTTTATCTGCTCGTCGTGCTGTTCGTGCTCGGCTGCGGCGCCCTGTCGGCGGCGCTCATCTGGCTTGCCAACGAGCGTGCGCAAGCCTCGCGCGAAAAGGCGCTTCAGCAGCTCGTCGACGTCGCCATCGCCGTGCTCGACGCGCACAAGAAGATGGTCGACGGCGGATCGATGAGCGAGGCCGAGGCGCGCCGGAAGGCATATGCCGTCATCAGCAACATGCGCTTCAACGGCAGCGACTATTTCTTCGTCAAGGACACGAAGAACATCACGCTGGTCAATCCGGGCAATCCGGCCGTCGTCGGCACCAGCCGCGTCGATGCCGTCGATTCGCGCGGCTATGCGTGGGGCAAGGTGATGGGCGGGATCGTCGAGAGCCTGGGATCGGGCTACATCAGGTACATCGTCGAGAAGCCCGGCGGCCTGGAGCTCGCCATGAAGACCTCCTACCTCAAGGGCTACATGCCGTGGCAGCTTTCCGTCGGCACCGGCGTGTACATGGACGACCTGGTGGCAGAGCGCAACAGCGCCATGGTGCAGGCCGGGATGCTCAGCCTGCTGCTGGCCATCGTTCTGGGCGGCGTGGCGCTGGTCATCTCGCGTGGCATCGTGCGGCCCCTGCACAGCCTCGCCGCCGCCATGGGCCGCATCACGCGCGGCGAGGAGGTCTCGGTCGCGGCGGAGGCGGCGCGCGCCGACGAGATCGGCGCCATGGCGCAATCGGTCGTGATCTTCCAGGAGGCCGGCCGGGCCAAGCAGCGGGCCGAGGCGGAGAGCGAGCAGCACCGCGCCGCAGCCGAGGCCGCGCGCGAGGCGCGCGAGGCCGAGCGGCGCGCGGAGGAGGCGCATGCCAAGGAGATGGTGTCGGCGCTCAGCATCGCCCTCGACCGCCTGTCGCGCGGCGACCTTGCGTGCGAGATCCGCGAGCCCTTCCATGCCCGTCTCGACGCGCTGCGCGGCAACTTCAATGCCGCCGTGACGCGACTGCGCGACACGATGCGGGCGGTGGCCGCCTCGTGCCGCAACATGGAGGCCGGCACGAGTGAGATCTCCGCCGCCGCAGCCGACCTGTCGCGGCGGACGGAGCAGAACGCGGCGAGCATCGAGGAGACGGCCGCCTCGCTCGGCGAGATCGTCGCCACCGTGCGGCGGACGGCGGAGAGCGCCCAGCACGCAAAGGAGGTCGTCTCGACCGCCAAGCTCAGCGCCGAGACGGCCGGGCAGATCGTCGACATGACGACGCGCTCCATGGCCGGCATCGAGAAATCGTCGCAGCAGATCACGCACATCATCAGCGTCATCGACGAGATCGCGTTCCAGACCAACCTGCTCGCGCTCAACGCCGGCGTCGAGGCGGCGCGGGCGGGCGAGGCCGGGCGCGGCTTCGCCGTCGTCGCCTCGGAGGTGCGGGCGCTGGCCCAGCGCTCGGCGGAGGCGGCCAAGGAGATCAAGGGGCTGATCGGCACCTCCACCGCGCAGGTGGCGGATGGCGTGACGTTCGTGTCCAAGACGGGGGTGGCGCTGGCCGACATCCTGGCCCAGGTCGACAGCATCAACGACATCATCGGCAAGATCGCGGCCGGCGCCAGCGAGCAGGCCAACGGCCTGGCGCAGGTCAACGCCGCCATCGGGGAGATGGACAAGGTCACGCAGCAGCACGCCGCCATGGTCGAGGAATCGACGGCGGCGAGCCGCAAGCTGTCGGAGGAGGCGTCCAGCCTGGCCGGACTAGCCGGCGGCTTCAAGCTCGAGGCCGAGGCCCGCACGCGCCGGGCGGCGTAGCTCCGCGGATCAGTAGCCTTCCTTCAGCAGCGGGAAGGCGCTGTCGAGCCAGGGGCGGCCCAGCGGCTCGACGGCGCGCAGATAGCTGGCATCGAGCCCGGCGAAGGACGTGACGCCCAGCATGCCGAGCGCGCGCATCGCCTCGTCCTGCAGCAGCTCGAGCATGCGCCGGACGGCCGCGGCGCCGCCCGAGGCCAGGGCCAGCGCCTGCAGCCGGCCGATGCCGACGGCGGTGGCGCCCAGCGCCATGGCCTTGACGATGTCGGTGCCGCGCAGCACGCCGCCGTCGACGTACACCTCGGCCTTGCCGCCGACGGCGGCGACGACCTCGGGCAGCACGTCGAGACTGCCGAGGCCGTGGTCGAGCTGGCGGCCGCCGTGGTTGGACACGTAGACGCCCGCAATGCCTTCCTCGACGCAGATGCGGGCGTCCTCGGCGGTGGCGATGCCCTTGATGATGAAGGGCAGCTTGTAGCGCCTCCTGAGCTTGGCGACGTCGGCCCAGGTGAACCGCGCCTGGTAGTGCTCGAGCGCGTTGTTGCGGCGCGAGGTGGTGATGTGGCGCTTGGCGAGGTCGCGCTCGCGGCGGCCGTAGTAGTCGAGATCGACGGTGAGGCACAGGGCGACGTAGCCGGCCTTGACGGCGCGCTCGATGTGGTCGTCGACGTAGGCCTGGTCGCCGCGGATGTAGAGCTGGAAGATCTTCGGGTATCCCGGCGCGGCCTCGGCGACAGCCTCGATGCCGGGCGCGCACACCGAGCTCAGCATGTGCATGGCGCCGAATTCGGCCGCCGCCCGCGTCGGGGCCGCGCCGCCTTCGGGCGTCATATCCTGCAGCGAGCCGACGGGGGCGAGGATCACCGGCAGCCTCACCTTGTGCCCCATGATGCGGCCGGAGGTGTCGACCGTCTCGACGTCGCGCAGCACGCGCGGGCGGAAGGCCAGCGCATCGAAGGCGCGGCGATTGCGCTCCAGCGTGGTCTCGGTCTCGGCGCCGCCGACGATGTAGTCCCAGGTGGCGGCCGACAGATTGGCCTTGGCGGGCCCGACGAACTCGTGGAGGACGGCGTATTGCTGGTCTTCGCGCATGGCATACATTCCCCTGTGGCGGGGAACAACATAAGCTCGTTCGCGGCGAGGTGAAGGGTCGCGGCGCGATCAGGTGCTTTGGAGGCGCCGCGCGGCCCCGCGGGAGCCGGCGGGCAGGGAGGCGGCATGGCATCACGGTGGAGCGGGCGGCGGGCGCGGCTGCGCGGCATTCTCGGCGGGGGGCAATGCGTGCTCCCGGCCTCGGTGCACGACGCCATCTCGGCCAGGATCGCGGCCGACCTCGGCTTCGAGATGGGCATGCTGGCGGGCTCGGTCGCCGCGCTCACGGTGCTCGGCGCGCCGGACATGATCCTGATCACGCTCAGCGAGCTCGCCGAGCAAGCCCACCGGGTGAGCCGCGGTGCCGACCTGCCGCTGCTGGTCGACGCCGACCACGGCTACGGCAACGCGCTCAACGTGATGCGGACCGTGGAGGAGCTGGAGGCGGCGGGCGTGGCCGGATTGTCGATCGAGGACACGGTGCTGCCGCATCCCTTCGGCAGCGGCGGCAGGCCGGCGCTGATCCCGGTCGAGGAGGGCGTCGGCAAGATCAAGGCGGCGCGGGCGGCGCGGGCGGACGCCGACCTCGTCATTGCGGGGCGGACGAGCGCGGTGGCGATCTCTGGGCTCGACGATGCCATCGCGCGGGCGAAGGCCTACGAGGCGGCCGGCGCGGATGCAATGTTCTTCGTCGGCGTGAGGACGCAGGCCGAGCTCGACGCGCTGTGCGCGGCCGTGCGCATTCCCGTCATCCTCGGCGGCGTGCCGAAGGCGCTGCTCGACACGGCCATGCTCGCGGAACGCGGCGTGCGCGTGTGCCTCACCGGGCACCAGCCCTTCCAGGCGGCGATCGCGGCCGTGCACGCGACGCTGAAGGCGCTGCGCGCGGGCACCCCGCCCGATGCGCTCACTGGGCTCGCGACGGCCGAGCTCGCCAGCAGCGCGACGCGGGCCGACGCCTACGCGGCGGCGGTGCGGGCGTATCTGGAGCGGGGGTGAGCGCGTCGCACTCCCAACGAGAGCGCCCGACAAGACACTCTCCACCTTACGTTTGCATTTGAACTTGCCCGTCGCCAGGCTCTCTCCGCGGCAAGACCCCGGACAAGCGCGCTTGCGCGCGCTTTCCGGGGACGCAGAACCAGAGGGCCGATTGGCCCCGGCACGCGCAAGCCTTTCAAGCAGTGCACGATGTGCTTTGCGGTCCCGGACGTCGCGCGCGAGCGCGACGAGCCGGGATCTTGCCCGGCCGCGGCAAGAGCTCCACGCGGCAAGACCCCGGACTGGCGCTGACGGAGTGCGATGTATGAGGCGTGCGACGCATGTCGTGTTGCCCGGCACGCGCGCGCGTCCGGGGGATGCAAGATGAGGGAGCGGGGCGCTTCGGCCAGGCTCATGTGCAAAAGAGGGCGTCCACGCCCCGCGACCTCGCGACGGCGCCCGGGCACGGGTACCAGGCGAGCCGGCTCCGGCTCACGTTCTTTCCCGGGCAGGCGGTGGGCGATCAGCCGCCACGGCGAGAAGGGCCCTCCGTCCGAGGTCCCGCCGCCCGTCCAATCGAAATGCCTCGCGAGAGCACTCCCTCGTGGGCGGCGATGGGCGCCATTGTCTCACCGTCCGCGGGAGCGGGGATAGGGAATGCGCCGCCTCTTCTCCCTCTCCCCGCTCGCGGGGAGAGGGCCGGGGTGAGGGGCAGCCGCACACACGGCGCGAGGGCGATGCCGGAAAGACATTCCGGTTTCGGAGCAAGCTCCTGCCCCTCACCCTAGACCTCTCCCCATGAAGGATGGGGAGAGGGGACCGGGCGCATGTGCCTCGGGCCATGGATCGGCCATCACCGTTGCGCGCCAGCGGAAATGCGCCGCCCTCTTCCCTCTCTCCCCGCCTGCGGGAAGAGGGGATTCGGTCGCATGGGTCTTGTGGGCGCGCCTGGCTACCGGGCGCGTGCGGCGCGCGGCGGGGCGGGGCGGGTACGATCAGCCCTTCCTCTCCGGGGCCATGACGCGCAGCGACAGCTCGCGCAGCTGCTTGGGCGTCACGTCGCTCGGCGCGCCCATGAGCAGGTCGTTGTTCTGCTGGTTCATGGGGAAGATGTTGACCTCGCGCAGATTCTTGGTGCCGGTCAGCAGCATCACGATGCGGTCGATGCCCGCCGCCAGGCCGCCGTGCGGCGGGGCGCCGTACTGGAAGGCGCGGTAGAGGCCGCCGAAGCGATCCTCCACGTCCTGGCGCGTCAGGCCCGTCGCCTCGAAGGCCGCCACCATGGTCTCGGGGCGATGGTTGCGGATGGAGCCCGACGTGATCTCGTAGCCGTTGCAGACGATGTCGTACTGGTTGGCCTTGAGCGCCAGGCGCTCGGCATCGGTGGTGGCCGCGCGCAGCGCTGCCTCGCCGCCCTTGGGCATGGAGAACGGGTTGTGGGCGAAGTCGATCTTCTTCTCCTCCTCGTTCCACTCGTAGAAGGGGAAGTCGACGATCCAGCACAGCGCGAAGGCGCTCTCGTCGACGAGCTTGAGCTCGCGGCCGATCTCGTCGCGGGCAAGGCCGGCGAACTTGTAGAAGCGGGCGGGATCGCCCGCCGTGAAGAAGCAGGCGTCGCCCGTCTTCAGGCCCATCTGCTTCTGGATCGCCGCGGCGCGCTCGGGCCCGACGTTCTTGGCGATGGGGCCGGCGCCGGCCGCGCCTTCCTCCTCGCGCCAGAAGATGTAGCCCAGCCCCGGCTGGCCCTCGCGCTGGGCCCAGCCGTTCATGCGGTCGCAGAAGGCGCGGGAGCCGCCGCCCTTGGCGGGGATCGCCCAGACGCGGACCTTGGGGTCCTTCTCGATCATCCCGGCGAAGACCTTGAAGCCCGAGCCGCGGAAATGCTCGGTGACGTCGGCCATCTCGATGGGGTTGCGCAGGTCGGGCTTGTCGGTGCCGTACTTGGCTATGGCCTCGTCGAAGGGAATGCGCGGCCAGCCCTTGGTCACCGTCTTGCCGTTGGCGAACTCCTCGAAAATGCCGGTGAGGATCGGCTCCATGGTCTGGAACACGTCCTCCTGCTCGACGAAGCTCATCTCGACGTCGAGCTGGTAGAACTCGGTGGTGCGGTCGGCGCGCGGGTCCTCGTCGCGGAAGCAGGGCGCGATCTGGAAATAGCGGTCGAAGCCCGAGACCATGAGCAGCTGCTTGTACTGCTGGGGGGCCTGCGGCAGGGCGTAGAACTTGCCCGGATGGATGCGGGAGGGCACCAGGAAGTCGCGCGCGCCCTCGGGCGAGGACGCGGTCATGATGGGGGTGTCGAACTCGTTGAAGCCCGCCGCCTCCATGCGCCGGCGGATCGACCGGATGACGGCGAGCTTGGTCATGATGTTCTTGTGCAGCGTCTCGCGGCGCAGGTCGAGGAAGCGGTACTGCAGGCGCAGGTCCTCGGGGTAGTCGGGCTCGCCGAACACCGGCACGGGAAGCTCCTTGGCCTCCGACAGCACCTCGATCTCGGTGGCGTACAGCTCCACCTCGCCCGTCGGCATCTCCGGGTTGGTGGTGCCCTCGGGGCGCACGCGGACGCGGCCGTCGACGCGGATGACCCACTCGGAGCGCACCTTCTCGGCCATCTTGAAGGCGGCCGAATCGGGATCGGCCACCACCTGGGTCAGGCCGTAGTGGTCGCGCAGGTCGATGAACAGGACGCCGCCGTGGTCGCGCACGCGATGCACCCAGCCGGACAGGCGCACGGTGCTGCCGGCGTCGGACTTGCGCAGGCCGCCGCAGGTATGGGTGCGGTAGCGGTGCATCGCGGTCGGCGCTGCCTGCGGTCCGGCGCCGGTCGCGCCGGCGGATCTGCTCGTCTCTGCCATGGTGGTGATGCTTTTCATCCTGCCGGGAATTGCGGGCCGTAGAGCACACGGTGGGCCCCCGTTGTCAAGGATCGCCGGCCGGGGCGCGGGCAGGCCCGGCGGCCGCTTCCGCCCCGGCGCGGAGGCCGGGCGGACCCGGCCGAGCGTTTTGACATCAAAGCCTTATGGAGGCGGCCGGCGACGCGCTGATGCGGCGGCAGCGGCAACGCGAGCCGGCGCGGTCCAACGCCGAAGCTGCACAAGGGGCAGGCAGCGACCACCGGGCCCGGCCGGGCGCCCGGATTGCCCGATGCAAGCGTGCGACACTTGTGACGTCCGGGCAACGCCGTGAGGGGCGACAACGGACGGGAAATCAGGCTATAACGCGGCGCGCATGCGCCTGATCACAAACACACAAGACCTCGCCCGAGCCTGCTCCGACCTTGCCCGCAACGACTTCGTCGCTGTGGACACGGAGTTCATTCGCGAGCAGACGTTCTGGCCGAGGCTCTGCCTGATCCAGATGGCCGGGCCCGACACGGAGGCGCTGGTCGATCCGCTGGCGCCGGGCATCGACCTCAAGCCGTTCTACGAGCTGATGGCGGACACGCGCGTGGCCAAGGTGTTCCACGCGGCGCGGCAGGACGTGGAGATCGTCTGGAACCAGGCGCAGACGATCCCGACGCCGATGTTCGACACGCAGGTGGCGGCGATGGTGTGCGGGTTCGGCGAATCGGTCAGCTACGTCAACCTGGTCAAGCAGGTGCTGGGGCGCGACCTCGACAAGACCTCGCGCTTCACCGACTGGTCGCGGCGGCCCCTGTCGCAGAGCCAGCTCACCTACGCGCTGGGCGACGTCACGCACCTGCGCGACCTGTACCCCAAGATCAAGGCGGAGCTGGAGGCGACGGGGCGCAGCAACTGGCTCGACGAGGAGATGGCGGACCTGATCGATCCCGCCACCTACCGCGCCGATCCCGAGCACGCCTGGCAGCGCCTGAAGCTGCGCGTCAAGAACCGCAAGGCGCTCGCCGTGCTGATGGAGATCGCCGCCTGGCGCGAGCGGGCGGCGCAGGCGCAGGACGTGCCGCGCAACCGCATCCTCAGGGACGAGGCCCTCTACGACATCGTCAGCCACGCGCCGACGACGCCGGAGAAGCTGTCGGAGCTGAGGACGCTGAGCGAGGGCTTCTCGCGCTCGGCGCGGGCGCGCGAGATCATCGAGGCGGTGCAGAAGGGCCTGGCGCGCGATCCGCGCACGGTGCCGCCGTTGCGCTCGGGCGTGCCGCTGCCGGCCGAGAAGGTGGCGCTGGTCGACCTGCTGCGCGTGCTGCTCAAGAGCTGCGCGGCGCGCAACAAGGTGGCGCCGCGGCTGGTCGCCGACGGCGACGACCTGGAGCGCCTCGCCGTCGAGGACAATCCCGACATCCCGGCCATGCGCGGCTGGCGCTTCGACCTGTTCGGGGCGCTGGTGGCGCAGATGAAGCGGGGCGAGCTCGCCCTGCGCGTCGAGAACGGCGAGGTGGTCGCCGTGCCGGTCGGGCCGCCACAGACCTCCTGAGGCCTTCGCCGGCTCCGTTGCTGCGGCAACGCAGCAGCGCGATGCTCCCTCGATCCCTTGCCTCCGGCCGCTCAGGCGCGATCGGCCTTGGCCGCAGACGGCGGCCCCCAGGGCGTGACGTAGATGCCGAGCCCGGTGGCGGCGCCGTAGAGGGCGAGCGAGGCGGCGACGAGGGCGAACAGGCCCCACAGCGGCGCGGCACTCGCCGTCAGCAGCCAGCCGCCGAGGATGACCACCAGGAGGCGCAGCGTGCCCGCCAGCACCGGCTGCAGCACCTTGCCGGCCCCTTGCGAGGCGAAGTAGAGGCACAGCCCGAAGCCGAACAGGCCGAAGGTGGGGCCGGCGAAGCGCAGGTACACGTCGGCGACGGCGCGCACGTCCGGGGCGTCGGTGAAGATCGCCGCCCACAGCCCGGGGAACAGCCCCACGAGCACCCCGATGACGCCGAGCGCGGCAGCCGAGACAATGCCCCCGGTCCAGGCGACGGCGCGGGCGCGGGCGACATCGCGGGCGCCGATGGCCATGCCGACCATGGGCACGGTGGCGACGCCGACGGCGAAGGCGATGGGCACGAGCAGGAACTCGAGCCGGGCGCCGATGCCGTAGCCGGCCAGCGCCTCGGTGCCGTAGGCCGACACCAGCCGCGTCACGATCAGGACGGTGAGCACCGACTGCAGCGGCGACAGGGCGGCGACGGCGCCGACCCGCAGGATGTCGAGGAACATCTCGCGGTTGAGGGCGACGCCGGCAAAGCGCAGCGTGATCCGCGCGCGGCCGGACATCAGGAACCAGAGCAGGAACACGGCCGCACAGCCAAAGCCGAACACCAGGCCGAAGGCGACGCCCGCCAGGCCGAAGCGCGGGATGGGGCCAAACCCAAGCCCCGCGGCGCCGCCGACCGCGATCTGCAGGAGCGAGGCCGCGAGCAGGGCAAACGAGGGCACCTGCATGTTGCCGGTGCCGCGCACGACGGAGGCCAGCGTGTTGACCAGCCAGATCAGGGCGGCCGCCGAAAGCGCGACGTGGGCGTAGGTCAGCGCCTTCTCGAGCACGGGGCCGCGGCCGCCGAGCAGGCGGAAGATGCCGTCCCCGAACAGCGTGAAGAGCAGCGAGAAGAAGACGCCGGCGAGGAGCCCGATCGACACGGCGTGCACGGCAAGCGCCGCGGCGCGGGGGACGTCGCCGGCGCCGAGCGCGCGGCTGACGGCGGAGGAGACGCCGCCGCCCATGGCGCCGGAGGACAGCATCTGCATCAGCATCACCATCGGGAAGACGAGGGCGATGGCGGCGAGCTCGGCGGTGCCGAGCAGGCCGACGTAGGCGGTCTCGCAGATGGCGACCAGCGCCGTCACCAGCATGGCGAGCAGGTTCGGCAGCGTCAGGCGCAGGAGTGTCGGCAGGATCGGCCCGGTCACGAGCGGGTTGGACGGCGGGCGCGGTGGCCCGGCAGGCGCGGGAGGCAGGGCGCCCGCATCGCGCGATGCGGGGGGCGCCAGGGCGTCGGTCATCGTCATCCTCCCGATCGGGTGCGAGGGCGCGGGGCTGGGGACCCGCGTGGCTCCGGCAGACCCGGCTCGGCTCCAGAGGCCAGGGCTATCACCATCGAAGTGGCTTCGCAATCTATAGTCACTTGCTCGCGCATAGCTGGCTTGCTAAGACATGCGCATGGCGCAGGAGACGGACCGCAAGAGCTACGGGCAGAAATGCCCGGTGGCGCGCGCCCTCGACGTGGTCGGGGAGCGCTGGTCGCTGCTGATCCTGCGCGACCTCGCCCGCAAGGGGCCGCTGCGCTTCCAGGCCATCGAGGCGGGGCTGCCCGGCATCGCGCCGAACACGCTGTCGGCACGGCTGAAGGCGCTGCAGGCCGCCGGCGTGATCGAGGCCCGCCTGGGCGAGGCGCATCCGCCGCGCTACGACTATGCCCTCACCGAGAAGGGCGAGGCGCTGCGCCCGGTGATCCGCGCGCTGTTCGCCTGGGGCGAGCGGCACGGCTGAGCCATGGGGGCGAGGGGCGCCGGAGGCGCGCCCCGCACCTCTCCCGCCGGCGCCGACGGATAGCGGCGTTTGGTGCTATCAAGGCCGGGCCGATCAAGCTCAGCCGACGCAGCAGGAACGCGAGATGTCCGACGCCCGAGCCGACGTCTCACATCAGGTTGCCGCCAAGCGCAGCGAGCTGCCGCCCGCGTTGACCACGCTCGCCCTGCTGGCCGTCTATGTCGGGCTCGAGCGGCTGAGCTTCCTGCACGAGCACAACGATCTGCCGGTGACGCCCTGGAACCCGGGGCTCGGCGTGATGTTCGCGATGATCATCCTGCGCGGCCACCGGATGGGCCTCGTGCTGTTCGCCGGCGCATTCCTGGGTCAGGTGATCGTGGTGCGCAGCGAGCTTCCCTGGGGCGTGCTGCTCGCCATGAGCGCGGCGATCGCGCTGTCCTACACCGCCGTCGCCGCCATGGCGGGACGCCAGCTCGATCTCGCGCCGCAACTGCTGCGCACCCGCGACATCCTCATCCTGGTGGTGGCGGGGCTCGTCGGCGCGCTGGCGGAGGCGACGCAGCTGTGGCTGTTGCTGATCGCCACCCGCCACTTCCATCTTGCAGACATCGGCAGCACGTCGCTTCCGCTGATCATCGGCGACGTCATCGGCATCGCCGTCGTCACCCCGCTGATGCTGCGCATCGTGGCGTGGCTGCCGCATCCGCCCAAGATGGCCAGGGCGGTGCTCGGCGAGCTGCTGCTGCTCCTGATCGCGGTGATGCTGGTTCTGTACGTGGTCGTGCGGCCGCCGGGGCCCGAGGGCCAAAGCCTGTTCTATCTCCTGTTCGTGCCGGTGGTGATCGCCGCCGTGCGGCACGGCATCGACGGGGCATGCACCGCGCTCGCCGTCACGCAGCTCGGGCTCGTCGCGTTTCTCCACTGGCACGGATTGGAGCTGGCGCGGTTCACCGAGTACCAGGCTCTCATGCTCGTCCTGACGCTCACGGGCCTCATCGTCGGCGGCCTGGTCAGCGAGCGGCACGCCGCCCAGATCGAGGCGGAGGCGTCGCGACTGCGGATGCGCGAGCTGGAGGCGCAGTCGGCGCGAACGGCGCGCCTCAACATGGCGAGCGGCATGGCGGCCGCGCTCGCCCACGAGATCAACCAGCCCATGACCGCGGCGCGCGCCCTGTCCAGATCGGTGCAGGAGCTGATGCGCGCGCCAGATCGCGATCCCGATCGCATGGAGCGCAACCTGGCGTCGATGATCGAGCAGATCGATCACGCCGGCGAGGTGGTCAAACGGATGCGGGAGTTCCTGCGCCGGGGGGAGCCGCACATCAGCACGCTCGACATCAAGACCGTGCTGGCCGAGGCCGTGGCCCTGATGGAGCCGATGGTGAGATCGCGCAAGGTGCAGCTTCGCCTGCTGGTGCCGGCCGGGCTGCCCGCGGTGCACGGAGACCGCGTTCAGATCGGGCAGGTGGCCATCAACCTGATCAAGAACTCGATCGACGCCATTCCCGAGGACGCCGCGGGGCGCATCGACGTTTCGGCGCGCGCCACGGAGGACGGCAAGTGGGTCGAGGTCGCCGTCAGGGACAATGGCCCGGGGATCGCGGCTGCGGAGGTGGACGCCTTGTTCGTGCCGCTGAGCACCTCGCGGCCCGATGGCATCGGACTGGGGCTGTCGATCTGCAAGACCATCCTGCATGCGCACGGCGGACGGATCTGGCTGAGCTCCTCAGCTCCCGGGGAGACCGAGTTCAGGTTCGCGCTGCCCGCCGGCCGCGCGGGGTCGGGGACGACGCCGGCCGAATAACCGGAAGCGGTGCCGTAACCGTATAAATACGCCCCGACTCGTACGAATTACATTGCGCAAGCCAAGTGTTCACCATGACGCGCGCCCGGATGCGCAGGTGCCCGTCATGCCGACAACGCTACCCAAGAAGCCGCCCGTCGCCAGCCGTCACCCGCGGACGCGCCCGGACCACGAGAACGATTGGCTGGGCGCCTCGCTGCTCGTGGCGCTGGTCCTCAGCGCGTTGACACTGGTGCTGCCGCCCGGGCTCGTCCTGCCGGCGCTGAGCGGCGTGTTGATCGTGTCCGGTCTGGCGCTGGGTGCCTGCGCGCCGGTGCTGGAGCGGTCCCCGGGAGGCGCGCGCGAGCGGATGCGCGACATGGCCGGGGTGCTCGTGCTGTTCGGCTTCGCCACGGCCATCATCTGCGACAAGACCGAGGCCTTGCGCCTGCTGTCGGCACCCTGGGAACATTGAACGGCGCCCGGGCAAGACCCCGCAGGCCGCGGTTGACGCTCGCCCACGGCATCAGTAGTCGGCGGCCCAGCGACTGAGCTATACACCTGTCGAGGATCCGCCATCTTGGCGAGCGAGCTTGCAGGTGCCCTCGGAGCCATGGCCAAGCCGACCGTCTACGTCGTCGACGACTATCCAGCCGTCTGCAACGCGCTGCGCGAGATGCTGAGCGTGCTGGGCTACGACGTCGCGACGTTCAGCTCCGCGCAGCAGTTCCTGAAGGCGGTGGACGGCGACCGGCCCGGCTGCCTGGTGGCCGACGTGCGGATGCCCGGCATGGACGGACTGGAGCTGATGCACGAGATGGCGCGGCGCTCCATCCGATTGCCCGTCGTGCTGATCTCGGGGCACGCCGACGTGCCGATGGCGGTTGCGGCGATCAAGGCCGGGGCCGAGGACATCATCGAGAAGCCGATCAACGACGCGCAGCTCGTCTCGGCCATCAACCGCTGCCTCGCCCAGGTGTTCGAGCGGCTGTCCAACCGCAAGTCGGTCGAGGACCTGGAGCGTCGCTTCAGCCTGCTGACGCCGCGCGAGCGCGAGGTCCTCGATCTCGTCGTCGAGGGCTGCACCAGTCATGCCATCGCCTCGCGCCTGGAGATCAGCTCGCGCACCGTGGAAAGCTACCGTGTGCAGATCATGGAGAAGATGCAGGCGGAGAGCATTGCCGTGCTGGTGCAGCAGGCCGTCCGCCTCGGGCGGCTGAAACCATGAGCCGGCCGACCGCGTAAGGCGGCCCCGCGCGCAGGGATCCGCGCAAATCAACATCCCCCGCGCGCCCCGCAGCCGCCGCACTCCCGGCGCGCCTCGCGCCCTCCGTATTTCTACCACCCGATCCACTCGGGTTCACCGCGCCGAAAAGCTCCGCTAGGCATGGCTTGGTCGTTGTCCTCCAGACCGGGCCCCTCTGGCAGCGTCGAGCTGCGATGTCGGACTGGACACGCGCAGAAGTGTCCAATCGTGCCCGGTGAACCGTGCGCGGCGTGAGCCGCGCGCCCGCAGCCACACCTTCCCGGCACGGACGGATGCGATGCGCGCACGACCGCCATCGGCAGGCCGACCGCCTTGCCCGATCAGCCGGCAAACCTGCAACGCGATTCGCCAAGGGGAAACACCATGACAGCAGCCACCACCGCGATGGGCCTGTCATTGGTGCAATGGATGACCATCGCCGTCTTCGCGGCCACCATCGTCACCATCATCGTCAACAAGCTCGATGCCACGGTCGCGGCGCTACTCGGCGTGGCCATCATGGTCTGGATGGGAACCATGACGGATGTCGAGGCCGCCCAGCTGGTCGACTGGAACGTGATGGCGATCCTGATCGGGATCTGGATCATCGCCGGCTACTTCGGAAAATCGGGAGTTCCCAGCTGGCTGTCCGTCAAGTCGCTGCAGTTGTCGGGCGGCCGACCGGGCCTGCTGGTGATGATCCTGTCGATGCTGACCGGCCTGCTGTCGATGTTCATCGACAACGTCGTGTGCATCCTGATGATGGCGCCGGTGGCGCTGCCGCTGGCCCGGGCGATGGGCATCCCGGCCACGCCGCTCGTGCTCATGATCGGCTTTGCCGCCAATTTCATGGGCACCGCGCTGCTGCTCGGAGACCTGCCGCCGCAGATGCTGCACAGCGTCGCCGGCGCCGAGTTCTTCGACTTCATCTGGCAGCACGGCCGGCCGTCGTCGTTCCCTATCCTGCTGCTGACGTTCGTGCTGTCGCTGGCCTTCATGTGGGTCTACGGCTTCCGCAGGATCGGCAAGCCGACGGCCGAAGGCATCGCAAGCATCAAGGCCGAGATTCCCGACCCGGCATTCGCCACCATCGTCTGCGGCATGTTCCTGCTGACCGTGGTGGCGATGGCATTCCGCGAGAAGCTCGGCGTGATGCTCGGCTTCATCGCCGTCACCGGGGCCATCATCACGGTGCTGATCGTCGAGGTGTTCCACAAGCAATTCAAGGACGCGCCGACGTTCGAGCACATCGTGCAGGAGCTCGACTGGCGCGCGATCCTCTTCTACGTGGCACTGTTCGCCCTCGTCGGCGGCCTGGAGAAGACGCACATCCTCGACATGTTCGCGACTTGGATGAAGCCGTTCTTCAAGGACAACTTCGCGCTCGGCGCCACGGTCCTGTACTGGGTGACGATCCCCGTCGTCGGCATCGTCGAGCATGACGCCTACATCCTCACCTTCCTCAACATGATCAAGGAGCTCGGCAGGGACGGCATCCCCGACTGGCCGCTGTGGTGGATGGTGCTGTGGTCGGGCACCCTCGGCTCGAACCTGACGGTGGCGGGCGCGCCTGCGCTCTACGTCGCGCTGCGGCTCGCGGAGAAGGAGGAGGACCGCAAGGTCTCGCTCAGGGAATTCCTCTCCTGGAGTCTGCCGTTCTGCCTCGTCAGCTCGGGCATCTGCTACGTGATCGCGATGCTGGTGTGGGTGCTGCCCTACGCAAACTGAGCCGCTTGCGCTCGATCAAAGCCAGCTCGGCCCACCGGACATAGGGGTCGAGCGGGCCGGAACCGACGACGGATTGAAGCCGGCAGAGGAGCCACGCGCCATGTTCAAGAACATTCTGGTGCCGACCGACGGGTCGGAGGTGTCGCAGAAGGCGGCCTTGAAGGGCGTGGCGCTCGCCAAGGCCGTCGGCGCCAAGATCACCGCGTTCTTCGCCGCGCCGCCCGCGACGCCGATCGTCTACCGGCACAGCCTTCCGGTCGGATACGTGCAGCCGGAGGAGCACCAGAGGCTGATCGACGCCGCCACGGCCAAGGCCCTCGGCGACGTCGAGGCGGCGTGCAAGGACGCCGGCGTCGACTATGCGGGCCTCAGTGCCACGAGCGACTTCCCCGAGGACGAGATCCTCAAGGCGGCGGCGCGCAGCCAGTGCGATCTGATCGTGATGGGAAGTCACGGGCATGGCGGCCTCCGCGGCGCGCTGATCGGCAGCGTCGCACAAAAGGTGCTGGGCAAGGCGACCGTGCCGGTCATGATCGTCAAGTCATGACCCGCGGCTGAGCCCGCACGGGAGGGCAGGGCCGGCGGTGCCGGCCGGAGCCGGTGCGCTTGCGACGAGGCCGGACGAGGGCTACGATCGTTGTCCCGCGGGGAGACGATCTGCAATCGTTGCACGGGGCGACCGAGCGAGCCGCCGCCGTGCAAGGAGGAATTGCCCATGGAGCTTGCCGAGCCGCCGCACCCGGATGACGAGGACGCCTACATCTTCGTCGATCACCGGGACGAGGAGGCCGGCATCGTCGAGCAGGTGGCGGCGCGCCTCGCCCCGGCGCATGCGCTCGCGGCGCGCGACAGCGGCGAGGATCTGCTCGTCAGCTACGGCGGCGCGGAGTATCGCATCCCGCTGACCATCTCGCGGCACGACCGCTACGTCGCCATCTCGTCGCTGGCCGAGCTTCTCGAGGACGACTACCGCTTCTTCGTGCTGAAGCCCTCGCTCGAGTCCGACACGCACGGGCTGCTGGTGGTGCCGGTCGCGCAGGCGCGCGCGTGGCGCACCCTGCCGGAGCACCTGGTGCCGCTCGAGCGGGGCTACGACTACTTCGGCCGGATCAACATTCCCTACCTGCACCACGAGGATGCGGCGCCGCACTTTGCCGACGAGAGCGCGGCGGCAAGGGCCGCGTCCAATGCCATGGGCCGCATGATCGAAAGCCTGGTCACGGGCAAGATGGACCCTGCCGCGTCGACCGAGCTGGCGCGGGCCGCCATGCTCAGCCGGGAGGTACGCGCGCACCCCGACTTCCCCAAGACCATCTCGGAAGGAGAGATCGCCGCCGAGATCCAGAAGGCGCTGGGCGAGGCGATGCACGACCCCGAGGTGGCGCAAGCCCGGCGCGAGATGGACAGCGCGATGCAGGAGCTGCATCGCCTCATCCGACCCAAGAAGCCATGGTGGAAATTCTGGTAGCGGCGTGACGGCCCAGGCTCGGATGCGGCGACGTGTGCTGGACGTGCATCGCGTCGCGGGGCCTTCGAGCTGCTGCGGCGGCTTGGACCGCGCCCGCAACGCCCGCCTCCTGCTTGCGCCCGGGGCTCGGCAGCCCGGCATCCCCCCGCGGCGGGCGTCGCACGGATTGCTCTAGAACATTGCGCTAGGACAATGCCGATGCCGGCCATCGGGCCCAGTCAGGCGGCTGCGCGGCGCAGTTGCAGCAGGAGCGCATGATGAACCGCCGGGACCTGCTTATCGGGATCGCTGCCATGACCGTCCCCCAAGCCTCACGGGCAGAGCCTCCCACCCCCTCGACCTACGAAGCGGCCGTGCGGCTGGTCTGGAGGCCGCTCGATCCGGCCGGGGGCCTCGGCGAGCTGGTGCGCGCAGCGACCCTCGCCGCCAACAGCCACAACACGCAGCCGTGGCGCTTCAAGGTGGCCGCCGATCGCATCGGCATCCATCCAGACCCAGCGCGACGCTGCCCGGCCGTGGACCCCGACGATCATCACCTGTTCGCAACCCTCGGCTGCGCGGCCGAGAACGTGGTGCAGGCCGCCGGCCTGCTCGGGCTCCGGGCCACCCCCCGATTCGACGGCGCGGCGGATGCCGTCGTCATCGACATCGAGCGCGGCGCGCCGGTGCGCAGCGCGTTGGGCGAGGCCATCATCCAGCGGCAATGCACGCGGGCTGCCTACGACGGCCGGCCGGTCAGCACCGAGGATCTGCGCATGATGCAGGCGGCCGGCTCCCTGGATGGCGTCGAGTGCCTGATCGTCACCGAGACGGCGCGGATCGAAGGCATCCTCGAGTACATCGTGCAGGGAAACACGGCGCAGATGCGCGATCCGGCGTTCATGGCCGAGCTCACCTCCTGGATCCGCTTCAACGACGCCACCGCCATCGCGCACATGGACGGCCTGTCCGCCCGCAGCACCGGCAACCCGACGATGCCGCCCTGGCTGGCGCGGCGGCTGCTGCCGTTCGTTCTCACCGAGACGGGCGAGAACGACAAGTATGCCAAGCAGGTTCGCTCGTCCGCGGGGCTCGCGGTGCTCATCGCGCCCAGCAACGACAAGGCGGGCTGGGTGGCGGCGGGGCGCGCCTATGAGCGCTTTGCCCTGCAGGCCACGGCGCTCGACATCCGCCACGCGTTCCTCAATCAACCCGTCGAGGTGCCGTCGCTGCGGCCGAAGATTGCAGCCTACCTCGGGCGCGGCGACCGGCGGCTCAATCTGATCGTGCGGTTCGGCCGCGGCCCGACGCTGCCATACTCACTGCGCCGCCCGGTCTCGGCCGTCATGGACCCGGCGTGAGCCAGACCGTCGGCTGAGGACCCGGCACCTCCGCCGAGGGACTGGCGCCTCCCGGGCGTTGGATCCTCGGGACCAGCCCACGGCCGTCCGGTTCGAAAATCGCCGCAGTTGCGGCCGAGCAGGCCACAGCCTTGAATGAAGAGTGAATTGCGGGCGTGGCCGGCTCCGCTGTAGCGGCGCGATCGCGAGCTGGCGTGGACCCCCGCCTGCGCGGGGGCGACGTCGGTGGGGTGGCAAGCGGGCTCGCCACACCCCGTCATGCCCGCGAAGGCGGGCATCCACGCAAGCCTGCAGCGAGCCGCGACGCTCCGCATAGCCCGACCAGACGGCCGTGGGTCAATGCGGCCGGAGCGCCGTCCTCTGGGCTCCTGTTGCTCCATCGCGCGATGGCAACGCCGGCTTTCCCACTGCCGCGGTGCATGGGGTTGCCTGACCGCGCGCCCAACGCCTCCGGCCGCCCGGCCCTACCCCTTGCGCCCGTAGTTGAGCAACCCGGCATCGCCCCTGGGCGGCCGGGCGCGGATGGCGGCCTCATTGGGCTCGGTGCCCCAGCCGGGGCGGTCGGGCACGATCAGGTGGCCGTCCTCGAAGGCCGGCACGTGGGTGAACAGCTCGTGGTCCCAGGCGAGGCGGTCGATATCCGTCTCCATGATGCGCAGGTTGGGCACGGCGGCGCAGAAGTGGGCGTTCATCATGGTGCACAGGTGGCCGTAGAAATTGTGCGGTGCCACGTTGACCTCGTGGGCCTCGGCGGCGGCGGCGATCTTCATGGACTGCCAGACCCCGTTCCAGGGCGTGTCGATGATGGCGACATCCATGGCCTGCTCGCGGAAGTAGGGCAGGAACTCGCGCAGGCCCAGCAGCGTCTCGCAGGACGAGATGGGGTGCGGGCTCTGGCGGCGGATGTAGCCCAGCGCCTCGGGGCTGAAGGTGTCGATCTCGATCCAGAACATGTCGAGATCGGCGATCGCGCGCAGGATCTTGAGGTAGCCTTCGGTCTTGGCGTTGAAGTTGAGGTCGAGCAGGATGTCCACATCCGGGCCCGCCCCCTCGCGGATGGCCTCCAGGTGATGGCGCAGGTTGCGCAGGACCTTGCGGTCGACGTTGATCTCCGGCGCGAAGGGGGAGCCGAAGCCCGGGCGCCAGCCTGACGGCTTGCCGTCCTCGTTGAGGAAGATGTTGGTCTTCAAGGCGGTGAAGCCCTTGTCGCGCACCTCGCGGCCGATGGCCCGGACGCCGCCGATGTCGGTGATGGCCGGCGGATACCAGGTCGGATGGTTGATGCGCCAGGTGGCGCAGTGGGACCAGTAGACGCGCACGCGGTCCCGGACCTTGCCGCCGAGCAGGTCGTAGCAGGGCACGCCCAGCGCCTTGGCCTTGACGTCGAGCATGGCGTTCTCGAGGGCGCCGAGCGCCTGGGCCACGACGCCGCCGGAGCCCGGGCGGGTCGCCGCGGTGAGCTCGGCGAAGATGCGCTCGTGGCGGCGGGGGTCCTGGCCGACGACGCGGGCGGCGAGGCGGCCGATGATGGCGCCGACGCCGGGCGAGCCGAAGCCCTCGTCGAACTCGCTCCAGCCGACGAGGCCGGTGTCGGTCGAGAGCTTGACGAAGTGGTAGTTGCGCCAGCCGGCGTCGCAGGCCAGCGTCTCGACGGATGCAATCTTCATCGGCCGTTATCCTTTAGAGCAGGCAGCGCCCGGGGCCGGATGGGCCCGGTGCCCCGGCATCGCGCGGCCGTTCGCAGCATCTCACGAGGCGGCCGTTCCGGCGATGCGGGAGCGCGACAAGCAGCCTTTCTCGCGAGCCCTTCTCGACCGTCCGCAGGCACAGCAAGCCCTTGAAGTTGAGACAGGTTACGAAGAGTTCACTTCAGGGGTGAGCAAAAGCTCTGCTAGCTTGGGCAACACGACCAGGACATTGCGCCCAGCGGGGCTGGAGGGCCGGCAACGAGCATGCTAGGGGGAGCCCTTGCGCAGCGCTCAAAAGGTTCGACACGATGACGGGGACAGAGGCATCCAAAGTCAGGATCGAAACCGACACGTTCGGGCCCATCGAGGTGCCGGCTGACAGGTACTGGGGGGCGCAGGCGCAGAGGTCGCTCGGCAACTTCAAGATCGGATGGGAGAAGCAGCCCAAGGCGGTGGTGCGCGCGCTCGGCATCGTGAAGCGGGCCGCAGCCGAGGCCAATCTGGCGCTCGGCAGGCTGCCGCCCGAGATCAGCAAGGCCATCGTCGCCGCCGCGCAGGAGGTGATCGATGGCAAGCTCGATGCGCACTTCCCGCTGTCGGTGTGGCAGACGGGCTCGGGCACGCAGTCGAACATGAACGCCAACGAGGTGATCTCGAACCGCGCCATCGAGATGCTGGGCGGCGTCATGGGCTCGAAGAAGCCCGTGCATCCGAACGACCACGTCAACATGAGCCAGTCATCGAACGATACGTTCCCGACCGCCATGCACATTGCTTGCGCCGAGGAGGTCGTGCACCGGTTGGTTCCGGCTCTGAAGAAGCTACATGGCGCGCTGGCCGAGAAGGCGAAGGCCTGGCAGGACATCATCAAGATCGGCCGCACGCACACGCAGGATGCCACGCCGTTGACGCTCGGCCAGGAGTTTTCCGGCTATGCCCAGCAGATCGAGAACGGCATCAAGCGCATCGAGATGACGCTCCCGGCGCTCATGGAGCTTGCACAGGGTGGCACCGCCGTCGGCACCGGGCTCGCGTCGCCCAAGGGCTTTGCCGAGAAAGTCGCTCAGCAGATCGCCCACGTCACCAAGCTGCCGTTCACGTCGGCGCCGAACAAGTTCGAGGCGCTTGCCGCTCACGACGCGATGGTGATGACGCACGGCGCCATCGCGACCGTCGCCATGAGCTGCTTCAAGATCGCCAACGACATCCGCTTCCTGGGCTCGGGCCCGCGTGCCGGCCTCGGCGAGCTTGCGCTTCCCGAGAACGAGCCCGGCTCGTCCATCATGCCCGGCAAGGTCAACCCGACGCAGTGTGAGGCGCTGACCCAGGTCGCAGCCCACATTCACGGCAACAACGCCGC